>JBATUQ010000031.1:0-45841 GCA_049671285.1 Leeuwenhoekiella sp.
GTATTATATAAAACGCTTTTTAATCGAAAATCCTGAAATAGACGAACTGTTTATCACCGAGCATCCAGATAGTCAGCTTCACGTCGTTTCCACCGACGCAAAACCGGTTATCGAGATGGTTTTCTACAAGGAGCGTGGCAAGGACCAAAAGGAGAATGAGGAAGTTTTACTGGAGGAGTTTATCGCCGTCAAAGGAATCAAAGCCTTGGGCAATCAACTCTACACCGAAAAGCTAAAGCAGATCAATCAGCTCGAACCGATACCTGTAGAAGAAGAAGAACCTGAAGAACCCGATACGGACGTTGATGATGTGGATGAGTACGATGATACGGAAAACAATGGGGACGGGCAGGGGTCGTTGTTTTAAGGTTCAGAATTGTTCGGTCCTTTATTTTCTCAGTCCTAAAATTTATTGCCAAGTAACTAGAAATTGAAGGGCTTAAAATCCTATCGCACCGGTATACGTTCTTTCATCTTTTCGACCACTTTAAAAGCAGCGGGACAGATGGCCACATTTTTGAGCGTTAAATGCGCAATCTGTTGGAATTTCTTGCGGTCAGTGTGTGGAAATTCTGCGCAGGCTTTGGGACGCACGTCGTAAACCATACAATAATTATCAGCTCCCAAAAATGGGCAGGGGAGTTGTTGCAATACGTAATCTCCATCCTCATCCCTGTATAGATAGGTGTCGATAAATTGAGAATCTTTCATTTTAAAGTGCTTGGCCAAGCGGCTGATGTCCCGATCCGTAAACAGCGGGCCGGTGGTCTTGCAGCAATTGGCGCACTTCAGGCAGTCAATTTCATCAAAGGCTTCATCGTGCAGTTCCTGAATACGGTAATCCAGATCCTTGGGCGGTTTGCGCTTTAATTTTTTAAAATAGGCAGCGTTGGCTTTATGTTTATCTTTGGCCAGCTCCGGCAACTGTTTGACGAATTCCTCCATTTTGCAAAAGTAAAACTTTGTCCCACGATCCTGATATTTTTGGCAACGCCATAACCGACTATTACAACAAGCAGCCACAGGGTGTGCTTATCGTGCATTCTTCGATCGCTGAAGATGATGAGATAGCGCTTCCGTATTTGTTTCGGTCTTATGATGATATGCCGCAGATTGAACAAAAAGCCCTTGACCTGGCCAAAGGCAGCATCCTGGATGTAGGCTGCGGAGCCGGTGCGCATAGTGTTTATTTGCACGAAAAAGGATTTTCGGTCACAGCGATAGATACTTCGGCAGGAGCGATTGCAATTTGTAAGCAACGTGGAGTTTTAAACGCTTATGAGTTGGATCTGTTACGCTTTCGCGAAAGCGAATTTGATACAATCTACCTGTTGATGAACGGTACGGGGATTTTTGAATCGCTGGAAACCGTATCTCTGTACCTGAGCCATCTGAAAAAGATTTTGTCTAAAAATGGTCAGGTTTTGATTGATTCGTCAGACATTAAATATATGTTTGAGGATGATGAGGGCAATTTTATTTTTGATGATCTTGAAGTTTATTATGGTGAAGTGGATTTTCAGTTGAGTTATGGCGGGGAAACTTCTAAGGTTTTTCAGTGGCTTTATATGGATTTTGAAAAATTAAAAACCTATGCCGATGCAGCCGGTTTTAAATGTGAACTGGTCACTGAAGGTCCGCATTATGATTATCTCGCGAGGTTGACTCATCGCTAAATGAAATTTATTTAGGTCGGGAACAGGCTAGCTGAGCACCTTTCCCAGAAATTTAGGACAACCTGCCTGCCGATCAAGATACTTACCGTTATTTTTACAACATTTTGGATCAATGAAGTAAATATCATTATGATAAAACTAGACATACTGGCCATTGGGGCGCATCCCGATGATATCGAACTTTCTTGCGGGGCGACCCTCGCCAAGGAGATTGCAGCAGGTAAGAAAGCTGGCGCGCTGGATTTGACCCGCGGCGAACTGGGAACAAGAGGTTCAGCGGAGCTGCGTGACAAAGAAGCAAAAGCGGCCTCTCAAATTTTGGGCCTTGAGGTACGCGATAACCTGGGCCTTGCCGACGGCTTTTTCAGGAATGATAAGGAAAGCCAGTTAAAAATTATTCAGATAATCCGAAAGTACCGTCCTGAGATCGTTTTTTGTAATGCGGTGACTGACCGGCATATCGATCATGGTCGAGGAAGTACTTTGGCCAGTGACTCCTGTTTTCTGAGCGGGTTGGTGAAAATTCAAACTTTTGACGACGGAAAATCACAAGAACCCTGGCGGCCCAAACATGTATATCACTACATACAATGGAAAAACCTGCAACCAGACTTTCTTGTCGATGTTTCTGGGTTTATCGAAAAGAAAATAGAGGCAGTGATGGCATACGGTTCGCAGTTTTATAATTCAGATTCCAGTGAGGCCGAAACGCCAATAAGCAGCAAGACCTTTCAGGAAAGCATCAACTACCGTGCTCGCGATCTAGGCCGCTTGATCCATACTGATTATGCCGAAGGTTTTACCGTTGAGCGGCCGGTAGCGGTTTCATCTGTTTTTGATTTGTTGTAGCTGTATTGAGCAAAAAAAAGTCTAAAATAGATGTTGCTGAACTTTGTGAATTATCTTACATTTGCACCCGCATAATTCAGAAGATGTATTGTGCGAAAATGGTGGTTGTAGCTCAGTTGGTTAGAGCGCCTGATTGTGGTTCAGGAGGTCGTCGGTTCGAGACCGATCTTCCACCCTTAAAGCCCCGGGGAGACTTGGGGTTTTGTTTTTGAAGAATTTAGTGTTGTGAATATTCCCAATGCCATTAGTGAAATAGGTTTGGATTAAGAAATAGACTATAGGCCTAAAGGCCTATATTTACAGCCCAAAATTAAAAAGTCGTGTGACTGCCACTTTCAGCGTTTTATGGTAGGCAGACAGCTTCTTCGCTAAACAACAAAATAAGGTCGCTTAGCTCAGCTGGATAGAGCATCTGCCTTCTAAGCAGACGGTCGCAGGTTCGAATCCTGCAGCGATCACAAGATAAGGGACCTTCATAATCGGTCCCTTTTTTATTTGTTTCTTTAGCAATTGGGATTGTTTAATTATTTTGCATCTCAAATTATTCAGAGATGGATTCACTTCAACTAAAACCACAAATTTAAAATATGGACAACGCACCTAAGATTGCAATCGTCAACTCTTCCACCTTCGGAAAACACTACCCCAAATTATTGGCACGTTTAAAAGAAATTGGTAGCATAGAGAGCCATCAGTTCTCACCAGAGGTCTCCCCAGAAAAGCTTACGGAAGCTTTAAAGGATGTGACCTATATTGTTGCCAGTGTGACCCCGCGCTTTCCAAAACTTCTCTTCGAACAAAACAAAAAACTGCTATGTATTGCGAGACACGGTATTGGTGTGGACAATGTCGATCTTGAAGCAGCCACCCAAGCCGGTGTCCTGGTTACCCGGGTACCAGCAGAACCGGAACGCGATGCTGTGGCAGAACTGAGCCTTGCATTACTCATGGCTTGTTTGCGAGATATCGTTAAGGGGGCGAATGCAAGCAAAGCCCTGGCGTGGGAACGCAGAAGTGGTTTTGTGGGATGGGAACTCTCCCATCTTACAGTAGGGGTGATCGGTTATGGTAACATTGGTAGTCGTGTGGGCGAGATCATCAAGGACGGTTTCAAAACCGAAGTCCTTGCCTATGATCCCAATATTGCAAACGCGGTTTTGGCAAAGGCAGGCGTCGAACCTGTTGAACTACACGAATTATTGCGTCGTTCTGACGTTATATCCCTAAATGCGTCGCACAACCATCACAATTTTGAGATGATCGGCAAAAAGGAAATCGGTCTGATGAAAGATGGTGTAATCATTGTTAATACTGCGAGGGGACAGCTCACCGACGAGAAAGCGTTGGCAGAAGCAGTCAAAAATGGAAAAATTGCACGCCTTGGCGTTGATGTCCTTCAGCGGGAACCCATATTTGATGATCACCCATTCTTAGATCTCGACAATGTTATAGTACTCCCTCACTTGGGAGGTTATACCGATAGGTCACTGCATCATATGGATCAAAAAAATGTTGAGGATATTGAAAATGTAAGCAGTGGTAAAATACCCGAAGAAATTGCCAATCCTGATGTATTACTGACCGGAACGCGAGCAAAACTAGCATAATGAAATTAGCACTCATCGTAGATATAGGTACTACCAATATTAAAGTAGGTCTGGTAAATAGCAAGGGCATTGTATTATCTCAAAAATCAGCAGAGAATGTACCCTTCCGTCCCGAGCGTGGTGCTTATGAGAATGATCCTGAAACTTTATTGGAAGCCATTGGAAAATTGAGTACTGAGGTTGCCGCTCCACATAAGGAGGAAATTGCTTTTATTGGATTATCAGGGTACCAATTTGGTTTTTTGCCATTAGATGAACAGGGGAATCCACTTGGAGGTATGATGACACTTTTAGACAATAGGTCAAAAGTAGTTATGGAGGATCTTAAGTCGCTATATTCCTATGAGGATATCTATACCAAGACCGGATGCCCACCTTTATCCACGTATGCTTTCGCCAGATTGCATTGGTTAAAAAATTACAAGCCCGATATATTTGCAAAAGCAGCCCGCTATGCTGATTTAAAAAGTTTTTTAATTGAAAAATGGACCGGTAAATTTGTTACCGAGCCCAGTATTGCCGGAGCTACCCAACTTTTAAATGTTCAAACTTCAGATTGGGATGAAGACTTGCTCAAATGGGCGGGAATAGACCGCTCAAAGTTGCCTAAAATCGTGGCAGGTGATAATTTTTCAGGTGAACTAACGGCACAGGCCGCAGCAAAACTTGGCTTAAATGAAAGTACTCCAGTACTGCCCGGGCTGTATGACGGGGCAGCGATGATATTGGGAATGGGCGGATTTGGGGAAGAAATAGCCGTCTGCAACCTTGGTACCACAGCTATGTTTAGGGGTTGTTCTTCCAGTCCCTTACTTGATGATCCTGCTAAAATGCGACTTCAGACCTATCCTTTGTTGCCCAATTATTGGGTTACCGGTGGCGCTGTTAACAATGCCGGGGTCAGTTTAAGTTGGTTTAAAGATCTCTTGAACTCATCAATCTCATTTGAGGAATTTTTGGAAGAGGTCGATGCAACCAATCCTGGCGCAGATGGATTAATCTGTCTTCCCTATTTGACCGGGGAACGGGATCCAAGAATTGGCAATGAGGCATCAGCTGTTTTTTTCGGCCTCAAGGAATACCACGAAAGAAAACATATGGTGCGATCCATTTTGGAAGGGATTACATTCTCCCTCAATCTAATTCGTGAAGCCGTCACGGAAAATGGATTTCAACCTAAACTACTTCGGGTAGGAGGGTCGGGGGCAAAGTCAGATTTGTGGTTGAACATTATAGCGAATACGCTTAATGTCAAAGTTCAAAGAATGAGTACGCCAGAATCTGCATTGGTCGGAATAAGTATTATTGGCTTTAAGGCCTGTGGCGTCTATGAGAGTATTCAATCTGCTACAGAATTGATGGTTACGCCAGGGGAAATATTTGAACCCAGCGACCAAATTGTACAGAAATACAAGAACACCTACGATTTTTTTAAGCGAGTGTTAAAAACAATGAAGAACTTATACGAACTAGAAGAAGGCTCTAAGAACACTGTAGGTGATGCGTAATTGATCTTTAAATTTCATCTTCTCAAAACTTAGACTTGCTGAAATTAATTTGTTGAATACAATTAAAAAGTACAATTAGCTTCGCTAACATACTACAATTGTAGTTCATCACTTTAATTTTATTTCTTGTCATATTTCATTTTTATCTGTGTTGGTCATAATATAGGAATCTGCACCCTGTAGTTTACTGGCAAATTTAAATAACGAGCAATTTCTGTCAATTTTGATCTATGTTTTCAAGATCAAAAAAGGGCTCCCTTTGGTCATTACCACGAAATACCATTTTGGATCCATCAGAGGAATGTTCAATTTTGATTTATTAAGTTTCTGATTTGGGTCAGTGCAGCATATGATACATTGATTACCAGTACATTAACGGAATACTTTCAGGCGAGTTGCTTGATTATTTGGAGAACAGAAGTAATACCCTTAAGAAAATCGATGAAAATTTTTGTACAACTTCAAATCCGTTAATTCCGAAGTAATAAATTTTATAGTGAAAAGGCCCAAGCAAGAACTGTTACACCGAGGTCAGAAGTCTTACGCCTCCAGCGCTAGAATGATTTAATTGGCCATTCTAATTAAAAGAACAATTTTGCAGTACTGATCTCCGCATCGTATTGAAAATTACAGACTTCATATCAAATGACCTGCTCTCCTATAAAAAAATGATGCTCAAAATTTTTTAAAATTTAGATCACAACAACAGAAACACAACAACCAGAACAGTTAGATTTAATATTAAGACGGAATCAATAATTCTGTGTCCATTGAGTCAATGAGCACTACTTAGAATTTAAATCCATAATAAGATTTGCTATAAGCGCGGTCCAACCGGTTTGATGGGCGGCACCCAGTCCTTTGCCAGTGTCACCGTTGAAGAATTCATAGAATAAATGCTCATTTTTAAAATGCTCGTCATTCGTAAATTTGTGGTCTTTATCGTCTGAGTGATACTGGAATTTTCCGTTGGAATCACGCTCAAAAAGTTTGATCAACCGTTTTGAAAGTTCGTCAGCGATCTGGTCCAGATTAAGTTTATTGCCGCTTCCTGTAGGAAATTCATATTGATATTCTGAACCATAAAAACTATAATACTTGCGCAGGGATTGAATGACCATATAATTCAATGGCATCCAGATAGGCCCCCGCCAATTGCTGTTTCCACCAAACATATTGGACTGGCTTTCACCCGGTTCATATGAAATACGGTGATGGCCGTGATGCTCAAAAACAAAGGGGTGTTTTTCGTGGTATTTGGATAGGGACCGAATACCAAATTCTGAAAGGAACTCATCTTCGTCCAAAAGTCGCTTAAGCACATTTTCTAAACGGAAACCCCGCATAATTGAAAAGAGGTGATTGCCGTCCTTATTTGTTTCTTCTATCCTTGAGATAAGATTTGCCAGATCTGGACGGGTACGTACAATATTTGCAGCCCGTGAACGGAATTCCTTCAATTCCTCAAAAAGGTTTTCATGAATGGTTTCCACTGCAAACATCGGGATGATACCTACTAACGATCGTACTTTTAAACGGTCTGTAACCCCATTGGAAAGTTCAACTACGTCATAATAAAAATTATCCTCGTCATCCCAAAGTGAAATATCCCTGCTACTGATATTGTGCATAGCGTGTGCAATATTCAAAAAATGCCTGAAAAATTTAGCCGCACTTTCTTCATAAGCATTGTTGGCCCTGGCAAGTTCCAGTGACATTCGTAACATGTTGATGGTGAACATGGCCATCCAGCTGGTCGCATCGGCCTGTTCCATCTTCTTGATACCTTCGGGCATATGGCTACGGTCAAACACTCCAATGTTGTCAAGACCAAGAAACCCACCTTCAAAGAGGTCTGTACCGCTCTTATCCTTTTGGTTGACCCACCACGTAAAATTGATAAGCAGTTTCTGAAAGGATTTTTCCAAAAAGTTGGTATCTCCTTTACCCGTTTTTTTCTTGTCCTTCTCATATACATTCCATACCGCAAAGGAGTGTACAGGTGGGTTCACATCACTAAAGTTCCACTCATAGGCCGGGATTTGACCATTGGGGTGCATGTAGTTTTCCTGCAGCACGAGGAGCAGTTGTTCTTTGGCAAATTCCGGATCGACTTCCACGAAGGAGGCCATATGAAAGGCAAGGTCCCAGGCTGCATACCAAGGGTATTCCCACTTGTCAGGCATAGAGATAATATGCCGGTTGGTCAAGTGCTGCCAGTTGCTGTTACGGGGAGAAAACCTATGGGGGCGGGCTTCTCCAGGACCCCCATAAAGCCATTTGTGCACGTCATAGTAATAAAATTGTTTGGTCCACATCAAGCCGGCAAAGGCCTTTTTGGCAATTTCTTTATGTTCAACAGACAATTTGCTGTCAATAATTGTATCATAATAAGTTTCACATTCAGCCTTACGTTCATTGAATATAGCTTTAAATGTATCCCATGGATCCTTAATTTCTTTTTTGCTTAAACGTATGCGGATACTTTTTGATCCTCCGGCTTTGACTTTAAATTGCTGCCAGATGGCCACCTTGGTACCTTCCATGTCCGGGTTGACCGAATTTTTTCCGTTGACTACGTGGTCATTGATCCCATCCTTTACAAAATTTGCTTTGTTGGGAACATTGTAGATACGTTTGTTATTGGTTTCGTTTTCGCAGTACAACTGTTCGCCGCCTTCGTGATACAGATAATAATTGCCATTACGCATACAGGAGGATCGCACTGCACCTTCATTATGTTTCTTAATAGATGGGCGCAAAAACTTTTTGTTGTGTTTCCAGAAATTCCGGAACCACAGGTGAGGAAGGACGTGTATAGGTGCTGATGCTTTGCCACGATTGACTACAGTCACCTTCATCAGGATATCATCAACGCCTGCTTTGGCGTACTCTATGTAACAGTCAAAATAAGCATTGTTTTTAAAAATCCCAGTGTCGAGCAGTTCATATTCCGGTTCCTCGCGGCTTCGTTGGTTCCCCTTTACAAGGTCGCCATACGGAAATTTCTTTTGTGGATATTTATAGAGGTACTTGCAATAGGAGTGGGTGGGGGAAGATATTTGGTGAAAATACAGTTCTTTGACATCCTCCCCGTGATTTCCCTGATTGTTGGTGAGGCCATACAAACGTTCTTTAATAATATCATCCTTACCGTTCCAAAAAGCAGGTGCCAAGCATAGGATTTCCCGGGCATCCGTGAAGCCAGCGATACCTTCTTCTCCCCAGCGGTAAGCATTGCTTCTCGATTTGTCGTGGTTTATAAAACTCCAGGCGTGGCCATATTCGCTATAATCTTCGCGTACGGTACCCCATTGCCTTTCGGCAAGATAAGGCCCCCATTTCTTCCATTTTCTATAGTTTTCTGAAATAGCCAGACGTTCCTTTTCAGGATTCGTTTCATTCATTGGTGTGTCGTTAGGGATTGAATTATATGAAATTGAATTCAAATAAAAATCAGAATTGTCGCTGTTTGATAATTTTCGTCAGCACTTTTGCCAACATCTAGCGATGACTGGAAATATAGCCAATTTAACGCTATAAATAAAGGAGAAAGGGGTTGTTGATTCTCAAAAATACCATCTCAATTTTAAAAATTTCCAAATATTTTTAGCAGAATTTAATCAATCACCCAAAACATCATCCAGCAACATGGGAAGCTTCCGTAGTCGTTTTCCCGTAGCATCAAAAATGGCATTACTTATTGCAGATGCCAGTCCCACGATACCCAGTTCACCAACGCCTTTGGCGCCCAACGGATTTACTTTGTCATCGTGTTCTTCCACAAATTCGGCGTGGATGTGATGTACATCGGCATTAACCGCGATGTGGTATTCGGCGAAATTGGCATTCATCACCCTACCATATTTGGTGTCGACCATGCCTTCCTCACGCAGCGCCATTCCCAATCCCCACACCATCGCGCCCAGCAATTGGTTTTCTGCGGTTTTGGGATTGATGATTTTGCCTGCGGCGGAAACATTGATAATACGCGGAACTTTGATAATCCCCAGATCTTTATCAACCGAAACTTCTACCATCACACAACAATGTGCATAACCAGAATGTGTACTCTGTCCCTCACTTTTCGCCTCATCGTGTGAAATACTGAGTTCTTCTTTGGAGGCATTTTCCAAGATTTCAGTAAAATTATACGCTTTACCATCAAATTTTAATTGGCCATCTTCAAAAGTGATATCGTCAAAATTTACGGTCGCACGTTCGGGATGGTTTCGTTTCCAAACATCGGCAATTCGGTATTGAAATTTTTTACAAACTCCTGCTACCGCAGAACCCACTGAAGAAACCGTCCAAGATCCGCCTTCAATGGGAGCGTCAGGGTAAGAGGTATCGCCCAGTTTGAACGATATCTGCTCTATTGGAACACCCAGTTTATCTGCCGCGATTTGAGACATCACGGTGTAAGTCCCGGTACCAATATCTGCAGTTGCTGTCTTTAAAGTAAATATTCCATCGTTATCAAAAGTCAAAGAAACCGATGCTTTTTGCTGAAGCGCTTCCCAAGAACCGGTCGCTACGCCATAACCGGTAAGGACATTTGGGTCTGTCTTGGCCTTTTCTTTTCGATTTTTCCAACCAAACAATTCCTCGCAGCGGTCATAGCACGCCATTAATTCCTTGCTCGTAAACGGCTTATCCTCATTCTGGTCAAAATCCACATAGTTTTTCCTTCGGAATTCCAGTGGATCGATACCGGCTTCTTGAGCAAGTTCGTCCATTGCACATTCCAAAGCATACACTCCGGAAACTCCTCCTGGTGCTCGCATATCCAAAGGCGTATAGCTTTGTACAGGAGCCAGTTGGTATTCTAGTTGTACGTTCTCACATTTGTACAACAGTCCTGACCAATCAACGATGGTCTCGTTAAAATCTTCAAATGTGGAAGTTTCCCCAATGGTTTTATGCGAAAGTGCTTGCAGCGTTCCATCCTTGGAACAGCCCAATTTCATCGTATGAATTACCTCAGGACGATAGCCAAAACTGAACATCTGCGCACGCGTCATCACCATTTGTACGTTATGTTTTAATTCTAAAGCGGCAAGTGTCGCCATAAACAGCTGGTACTGCGGCCGAAGCCCGGAACCAAAAGCCCCGCCAATAAAATCACTTTTTACCTGAACCTTGTCTGCGGTCAGGCCAAAAACACCGTTAAGATATTTTAATGAACTCGCAACGCCCTGAACCTTATCGTAAACAAGTATGCTTCCGTCCTGATGATACTCTACACTGGTGGCGTGAGGTTCCATTGGGTTATGGTAATTCCGGGACTGTCGATATTCTTGGGTGATCCTAAAATCTGATTTTTTAAATGCTCTTTTGAAATCACCCCTATTTGAAGCGGGCTCTGGTGCGCGATCTGCGCTGGCATTCTTCAGGTTTTCACGCAGACTTCCCTTAAATTTTTTCTCGTCATAAGTCACCACGATCAATGATGAAGCATAACGCGCCTGCTCAAAAGTTTCGGCCACCACGAGTGCAATCGGTTGGCCGTTATAAATGATTTTCTCATTGTGAAAGGGACGAAAGGGCGTTCCCGGTGGAGATAGCGGATCTGTATAATCGGCCATGTTTTTTAACCGGTCAGGTAGGTTTTTATGGGTGAAAATATGCTTGACCCCAGCAAATGCTTCAGCAGATGCAGTGTCGATTTCTGTAATTGTACCGTTGGCGATGGTGCTTTGCAGCACGTAGGCGTGATAAAATGTTGAAGTGATATCTGCGCTATAGGTCGCGCTTCCGCTCACTTTTTGCGGCCCATCGACCCGGGGTTGTTTGTTTCCTATATAAAGCATTATGATGGATTTAAAGCGTTATTCAATGCACGTACGATCGCACGTTTAACCAAGGGTATTTTAAAATCATTCGTACCAAAACCTTTAGCACCTTGGGTTAGTTTTTCGGCCAGGGATTGAAAATTTTCCGTGGTGGGTTCTTTGCCCATGAACTCTTTTTCGATCTCTTTGGATTTCCAGGGCTTATGTGCGACACCACCTAAAGCAACCCGTATGTCAGCGATTCTTCCACCGGAAACATCCAAACAGGCCGCCACCGAAACCAATGCAAAAGCATACGACTCCCGATCCCGGATTTTTAGATATTCAAAATTCTTAGCAAATCCTTCCTTTGGCAGTTCGATGTGGGTGATGAGATCACCGGGTTCCAGATTGTGGTCTTTTTCCGGGGAATCTCCGGGCAAGCGATGCAGCTTATCGAAGGGGATGATTACCGTTTCACCTTTCCGCAAAACATACACTTTAGCTTCGAGAGCAGCCAAAGCCACACACATATCTGAAGGATGCGTTGCAATACAAGATTCTGAAGTGCCGAGAATAGCGTGAATTCTATTGAACCCATTAATTGCCGAACACCCACTTCCCGGTTCGCGCTTGTTACAAGGCATGGCTGTATCATAAAAATAATAGCAACGGGTGCGTTGCAATAGGTTGCCTCCATTAGTGGCACGGTTTCTCAATTGTGAGGAAGCGGCAGAAAGGATGGCTTTGTTCAGTACGGGATACTGTTGTTTAACAGCTGAATGGTAAGCGGTGTCCGCATTGGTAACTAGTGCACCAAGGCGCAGACCGTTGTCCATCTCCTCGATTTGATCAAAGGCCAACTGTCCTAAATCGGCAACTTTATCTGGTTTTTCTACGCCGTATTTCATTAAATCGACCAGGTTAGTTCCGCCGGCAAGAAAGGTAAAATCGGTTTTGGTACCGGTTGCGGCTAAGTCTTCGGTCGAGAGTCGGGTATATTCAAATGGTTTCATAATGACTGGGATTCTTCATAAATGCGTTGGGCAGCTTTAGTGATGTTTTTGTAAGCGGCACAGCGGCACAGGTTTCCGCTCATCCAGTCCTTGAGGTCTTCCTCAGAATGAATTTCGCCCCGGTTGCGCATCGCAATGGTAGAACATATCTGTCCCGGCGTACAGTAGCCGCACTGGTAGGCATCTTCCTCAATAAATATCTTTTGTGCCGAACTCAAATTATCAGCAGTCCCGAGACCTTCAATGGTGGTGATTTCTTTTCCGTTGAAGCTAACCAGTAGGCAAAGGCAGGAGTTTACGCTGTTGCCATCAATTAGTACGGTACAGGCACCACACTGACCGTGATCGCAGCCTTTTTTGGTACCAACAAGTTTTTTGTGATAGCGTAGGTAGTCGAGCAGTGTAGTCCACGGGTCTATGGAAACTTCGACCGATTCCCCGTTTAAGGTAAATTGGACAGTGGTTTGGTTCATATGTCAGGAAGGGATTAGAAAGTCAATTATGAAGATAATAATCTTAAATCTTCACTTAGGCTGAAATTAGTAGTATGCCAAACGGGAATGCGTTCAAGAAATCCCAAATAACATTTAATTAAGAATGCCAAAAGGATTTTCAACGAAAATTGAAGGTCTAATTTTCCAGCTTTCGTATTGCTTCTGCCATATCGATTCCGTGGTTGAGTACCCCTTTGAAAAGATCATTCTTTTTTTGTAGCCGATTAGGCATGGTTTTGATTGTAAAATCCTGAATTCTTAAGCCCTTTTTTACTTCATCCCATTGAAGCGGAGCAGAAACCGTTGCACCATCCTTGGGCCTCACACAGTAAGGAGCAGCCAGTGTTAGGCCTTTTCTGTTTTGCAGGTAGTCGAGGTAGATTTTGCCTTTACGGGCCTTGACGGCGCGGGTCATACTGGTGATTTCAGGTACTTTTTCCTGGACGAACAAACACAACAATTTAGTGAAATTGCGAGCTTCTTCATAAGTGTACTGTGCCGCCAGCGGTAGGTAAATGTGTAATCCGCTGGAACCGGAAGTTTTACAAAAACCCCTAATTTCCGCTTGATCGAGGACTTCCTTAACTGTTTGGGCGACGGTGATTACTTCTTCAAAGCTGTTTTTATCGGAAGGATCGAGGTCGATGATGGCAAAGTCTGGATGCTCAAGTTGACCAACGCGCGAATTCCACGGATTGATTTCTATGCAACCCAAATTCGCCATATAGAGCAGGGTCGCCTCGTTCTGGCAAAGTAGGTAGTTGATGTTGCGATCTGAGGATTTTGAAAAAATTTCTACCGAATCTATCCAAGCCGGAAGGTTCTCATTGTCTTTTTGATAAAAACTGTCACTGTTAATGCCGTTGGGATGGCGGTGCAGGCTTTGCGGTCGATCTTTGAGATAGGGCAACATCACGTCTGCCACTTGCAGGTAATAATCAATCAGGTCATATTTGGTAAAGCCGGAATCTGGCCAATATACTTTTACTAAATTGGAAAAGCTGACCATATGTCCGCCAACTTCCAAACTCGTTTCAGTATTGGGAACAGAAACTTTATCCGATTTTTCAATAGGATTTGTTTTTATTTGATGCGGAATTTTATCCTGTCTTAATCCTTTATACACCGGATGGCGCATCACTCTGTTTTTTGTCCATTCAGAAAATCTGACCTCGCAGATTAACTGCGGACTTATCCAATTGGGTTTTCTTCCTTTAAGGTTGATCTTTTTGCCAAAGGGATTATTTTCTACTGAAAGTTTTTCCATCTGATCAAGCAACCAGCGTTGCTCTTCATTGCTAAAACCTGAGCCGCAATTGCCCACATATTTGATTTCATCACCTTCGTACATCCCCAAAATTAAACTGCCAAATAGCGTTCCGCCCTTATCAGAATCGGTGTAGCCGCAGATAAGGGTTTCTTCGGTAAGGACGGCTTTAATTTTTAGCCATTTTTCAGAACGGTAGCCGGGCGAGTAGGTAGATTCTTTGTGTTTGGCGATGACACCCTCCATCCCGGCATCGACGGCTTTTTTGTAAAGCGCGGCACCCATTCCTTCAATATGGTCGCAAAACAACGTCGATTCACAACCATCGATGACATCGGGAATCAGGCTTTTACGATCCAGCAGTTTTAGATCTAGCATATCGTGACCGTTGAGATGCAACATATCAAAAACATAATAGCGCAACGTACCCGGCATTTCAGAGGAATAATTCTGTAGTGCCTGAAACTGCGGTAGCCCATTTTCATCAACGATCACCACTTCGCCATCCAAAATTGTGTTGTGCTCGATTCCTTCCATATCCTGCCTAAGCCGGGCAAATTTCTCGTTGTATTTGATTCCATTTCGTGAATGCAGGTTGACCTTTCCATCAGTGATGTGCGCCAAAACACGGTAACCGTCCCATTTTAATTCGTAAACCCAATCTGGATCGTTAAAGATTTTTTTGGTGGCGGTCGCCAGCATCGGTCTGACGAATTCAGTGGGTTTGAGTTTTTTTGTGGGTTTTGGGGAGGTGGATGGTTTTTGTCCCCGCGCTGCGAAAACTTCGGCGTCATAGTGCAGGTCTGTGGCGTAGGTATCCTTTTTCTTGATGAGCAGCCAGTGGTTGTCTGCCTGGCGCCGTTTGGTATGAACAAGCGCAAAATTTCCTCTTATTTTGGTACCGAAAAACTGAATCTTCAGGTCGCCTTTTTTAAACTGTTCTACAAGCGCTTCTTCGGGATAGCCGTCAGCGATTTTGTAGGTGCCTTCGTCCCAGATCGTCATTTCGCCAGCGCCATAATTCCCTTTGGGAATGGTTCCGTGAAAGGTCAGGTATTTTATGGGATGATCTTCAGTCTGAACCGCCAGGCGTTTGTCTTTAGGGTTAAGCGACGGACCCTTGGGTATCGCCCAACTTTTAAGTACGCCTTCCATTTCCAACCGAAGGTCATAATGCAGGCGGGAAGCCAGATGCCGCTGTATGACAAAACGCCCTGCAGATTTAGCGCTGATGTCTGCCGCGGGTTCCGGGGTTTTGCTGAAGTCCCTTTTGCGTTTGTATTCCTCCAGCCCCATAATCAGGAAGCTTTATTCTTTTTCTTTTTCTCGAGACTGGCTTTGAGTTGCGCCATCAGATCTTTGGCGGGCGTGGGTTTGCTTTCAAATTTCTCCGGTTCCTTTACTTTTCCGGTGGATTTTGACTTGATGATCTTCATCAACTGATCGTTGTAAATGTCCTTGTACTTGGCAAAATCGAAAGCTTCGGTGTATTGCTCAATAAGCGAAACGGCCATATCTACTTCCTTCTTCTTCACCTTGATTTCCGAAAGTTTGAGTTCGCTGGGATCACGAATTTCATCCTCAAAACGAATTACGTGCAGCACCAACGCATTGTCGTAAACACCTATCAGACTGAGGTGCTCCTTTTGCCGCATCACAAAAGTGGCTACACCCAATTTTTTGGTTTTCTTCAGCGCATCGCGCAGCAGGTTGTACGACTTTCCGCCTTCTTTTTGTGGCTCAAGGAAATAGGGTTTTTTAAAAAGTACGTCAGCAACTTCAGCCTCATCGATAAACTCCTCAATGTCTATAGTCTTGCTCTTTTTAAGGTTGGCCTGTTCAAAATCGTCCTTTTCCAAAACGACATAGCCGTCATCCTGTTTAAAACCTTTTACGATATCCTTCCATTCGACCTCTTTACCGGTTTCCTCATTGACGCGCTTATAGCGTATGCGGGCATTGTCGTGCCGATCGAGCATATCGAGATCCAGCTTGCGGTCTTCAGAACCGGAATACATTTTTATAGGTATGGAAACCAAACCAAAACTTATTGAACCATTCCAGATTGAGCGCATAATTTTGTAATTGACGAAGCGTATTGCTTTTCTCAAAATTAAGCGAATCCCGTTCCCCTTTAACTGGAAATCTAAGGTTTAACCTTGTGCTAACAGATTGATGCGCCCACGCGATGTGCGGATTTAAATTAAGTAGAAGCTAATCTTCCTCGGTGAAGGCTTCCCAACCCAGATAACCGCCTTTTAGGTCAAAGATTTTCGTGAATCCCATTTCCTTCATCAAATCAGCAGCGCGGCCACTTCTGTTTCCGGAGCGGCAATAGATATAGACAGGGCGGTTCTTACTTAAAGAGTCGACTTGCTTCTTAAAATTTTCAGTATCCAGGTAATTGTAGTTTATAGCCCGATCAATGTGGCCTGCTTTAAATTCTTCAGGTGTCCTTACGTCGAGCAGCAGCACCTTTTTCTTTTCGATAGAATCCTTATAAACCGAAGTTTCAAGAATGGTGTGCTCCTGTTGCTGTGCTTTCGCCGAAAGGCCAGTCAAGATAAAAAGGAGTAGGATAGAGAGTTTTTTCATTGCAGTAAAATTCAAGATTGCCGGAAACAGAACGTACAAAAGTAATCAAAAGGTGCCTCCAAAAATGAATTTAAGCTGGTAGAAATATCGTTGGTGTGGTCAATAATTTTTGCGAATTTCCCCGATGATTACCAAAGATAAATAAATGACAAATTCAAAAGTTCGTCCCGAAGTCTGGCTGCGGGGTCCGCTCCCTGAAATTCCCGCTTTGCTACAGCCTGCTGCACACGCCTTGTTACAGACACTGGAAGAACTTTACAAATGGCTGGATGGTTTTCCTGATGAAAAGCTATGGGTGAAACCTGCTGGCCGGGCAAGCGTAGGTTTTCACTTGCAGCACATCACCGGCGTTCTCGACCGAATGTTGACGTACGCCAAAGGCGAAAAACTTACTGAAGAGCAGTTTGCATATTTGGAGGCCGAAGGCCAATCAACTAGGGAGTTGAAGTGCGAACTATTGATCAACAACTTTAAAATTAAAGTTACCGAAGCAACCAATTATTTCAAATCTATCAATGAAAAAACAATGACTGACTATCGATCAGTTGGCCGAAAAGAATTGCCTTCCACAGTCATCGGACTGCTTTTTCACGCTGCCGAACACAGTCAGCGGCATCTTGGTCAACTGTTGGTCACGGCGAGTATCTTAACCGAAAATGAGAATCCATAACCAGTTTACCTTTACTTTTAAGTTTTCTTTCAGCCTTTTGAGCGGTTATTCCCTTAATTTAACCTGCTGATTCGGAAAAAGACATGCTCCACGAACTTCAAAAAATCATTGATCAAGCCCGGGAATACCAGCGGCAGCAACAGAAATGTGTACTTGTCACGGTTGTCGCGCTAGACGGTTCTTCTTACCGAAAACCTGGCGTGCGTATGTTGATTTCCCAAAATGGGGTGCGTACCGGTGCCGTAAGTGGCGGTTGCGTGGAGAAAGAAGTGGTAGCTCAGGCACAGTCTGTTTTTGAAAACGACAAGCCGAAAATAATTGATTACGACGGAAGGTACCGTTTGGGCTGTGAGGGAGTCTTGTACATGTTGGTCGAACCTTTTTCGGTTTCCGATGAATTTTACGAAAGCTTTCAGAAGCACTTGAAATTACGATCTTCAGTGGAGATTATTTCCTATTTCAGACCAGCGGTAGGAGAGACAGGCAATTTTGGTTCGGTAGTTCGCTTTCGCGAAAAGGATTCTAATGAGTTTTCAAAAACATTTACGGTTAACCCTGAATTTGACTTGGAAAACACAATTACACTGGAAACTTTTACGCAGCAACTTCCGCCTCTGTTTCAACTGTTGATCATTGGTGCGGAACACGATGCAGTAAAGTTGTGCAAAAGCGCTGCGCTTTTGGGCTGGGAAGTCAGGGTGGTGGGTTCGATCAAAGACCCCAAGATAACCGAAGATTTTCCTGGTTCTAAAGCGGTTTTGGCCAACAGCCCAGAAACTTTTGACTTTTCAACTATTGATCGGGAAACGGCCGTGTTGCTGATGACGCACAATTACGCTCAGGATTTGCAATGGTTGTTGCAGTTGCACGCTCTCGATCTGGCGTATTTGGGAATGTTGGGCTCCACGCGCCGCAAGGAGCAGTTGGAAGATGAACTCTTTGAACGCGCGCCAACTTTACAACCAGAATTTTTAGAAAACCTATTCAGTCCTGCGGGATTAAACCTGGGCGCGGTAACTCCAGAAGAGATTGCGGTTTCCATTTTGGCCGAAATTCTTTCCGTAACACGAAGCAGGAAGCCCTTTTCGTTAAAAAACCTCCGTGGAAAAATCTCAGAATAAGCTCCTAAAATTAGCAGTGCTGGTCTTGGCAGCCGGCGCTGGTTCCCGAATGGGAAAAATTAAGCAATTGTTGCCCTTTCGTAACAAATCCCTGTTGACCCATGCGCTTGATGAGGCTTTGGCGGTCACCGATGCTGTTTTTTGTGTTCTCGGTGCAAACTCGGAAATTATCCAGTCAAGACTTGAAAAAGATTATAAACCTTTTGACAAAATTCACGTGTTGACCAATACTGAGTGGAGAACGGGAATGGGCAGCAGTATCAAAGAAGGTGTTCAAACAATCCTGAAAACCGTAGCACTTGATGGCATAATGATTACCCTTGCTGATCAGCCTTTGGTGGATCGTCACTTCCTAAAAAAGTTGTTTGAATCTTTTCGCAATAAACCGGACCAGGTCGTGGCATCTGGCTATGCCGGAAGAAATGGTGTACCAGCTATATTTCCGAAGATTTATTTTGAGCATTTACAGAATTTAAGTGGCGATGCTGGCGCCCGCGCTTTACTGAATGACTCTAAAGTGCCAAAAAAGGTTATTTCTGCAAAAGCTAAGCTAGTGGATATAGATACTTATGACGACTATATACAACTTCTTCAAATGTCTGCTAATTCTCATTTAGGATCCTAAATCTATAATTCCTAAGGTCTCTCAACCTTTTATTACTTAATTGAATTTTTTAGAATTAGTCAAATTTTAAGTGCGCATGATATATGCTATAGTACACGATCTGGTGTTGCTAACTTTTTCTGCCTAGAGCCTTATAACAGAATTAGTATTCGTGTTAGATTGTGTATCGCTTTTTCGCTAAGGAGATGCATTGATAAGCGTAGAAAAAACAAAACTGTTGTTAACCATTCGAATTTTCATTCATTAACAGGGTATAAACTAAATATTTAATAAAATGAAAATTCTAAAAAACACTTGGCTCATCATTTTTTCGGCTATGCTTTTAACATCCTGTAGTGAAGAAGATATTGATGCCTTAACACAACGTAAACAGCCACCTTCGGTAACGTATTCTGAGACAACCCTTCAATCCGATTTTTACACCGCTGGAAATTCTGCTGCTCCTACAATAGACTGGAATGGCGATCAAGGAACATTATCCCTGCAAGATAAAATTGAAGGAATAGACATCAATACCACTACAGGTGTAGTTTCCTGGTCAAAATTACTTGAACCTGGGACTCACGATGTTGTTGTCGTGGTCAGTAATAGTGAAGGACAGACTTCAATTAATATGACTATTATTAATGAATTTGAAGGGATATTTGTTGGTACTTACAATAGCTATAATCCTTATTTACTGAATTTTTTGGCAGATGGTACTATCATAGTGAATGCAGATGGTACTACTGCTTCGGGTACTTGGTCGCTTCAAGATGATGGTACTATCACAGCCTATTATGTCTACGATGGTTTCTCTTTAGATTTTACCTTAGATGGAGAATTGATCATAACAACTTCAAGTGTCATACTAGAAGGAAATTGGTATGATGGAGATGACACTTCAGGTGGGCCCGTTGGTAATTATAGTGTAATTCTAGAATAATTTAAAATTTTAACCAGAATAGCACCGGCAGATTGTCGGTGTTATTTCTGTTAAAATACGAGACAAACAGGTTGTTTTATTTCATAGCTTTCACCAGTGTAAGTAAAAAGCCCGTACTATTCATTCATGTTGAAAATGTAATAGTGTTGGTCTTTTTATTAGCTACCAAAATAAATTTTTCATTTAGAGAAAGGTAAAAAACCTTTACAGAAACTCCTTTAAACGAAGTTGTTTGGAAAAATTTAAGTGTACCTTATTCCGCCTCTATCAGAAGCTGCTAATCATTTGAGCTAGTACAATAAAGTTGTGCAGTGGCACAGTACTATAAGGCTTGAAAGCAAAGGTGGTGAGTTCGATAAAAAAATCAAAGAATATTGAAGATTTTCCCGGTGCGAATGTTGTCTTGGCCAGTAGCCCAGAATTCTTTGATTTTAATTATCGATCGGGAAACTGCTGTTGTGCTGATGACCCACAGTTACGCTCAGGATTTGCAATGGTTGTTGCAGTTGCACGCTCTCGATCTGGCGTATTTGGGAAAAGCAACAGTTTTATTTTAAATATGGATTTCATATCAATTAATATTTGCTGAGTTCAACCTATAAGTGCAACATCCTTTTCTAGAATTATAGAGTTTGAAAGTGTAAAGTTTATTTTATTGGTTGTATCTAAAATTTGTACAATTTCTTCAATCCTTTTCAAATCTATTATTTTCCTGTCTCCTTATTGTAAATCACTGGCATTTGCCCTTTCCATTGGTTCCAAAGGGTATTGTCGGTAATTAAGCTGGCCATAAAATGCGCAACGTTGATTCTGCTGGTAGTTCCTGCATTAAAAATGGCACTTCGGGTAGGAGAGGGGCAAACTTTATAATCGGTGACGGTTTCTTTGTTCTGCAAGGTGTCCGGCCGCAAAGTTACCCATTCCACTTCAGTATCGTCTTGGCCTATAGCGGTGCGTAAATAGTCAGCGGCTTTTTCGTTATCAAGATGTGGCGGAACGAGCACCCGCAACAATCCAATAACCAGTTTTTCACCTGTGGAAATAGTTTCGTCCAAATCCCTATTGCGGTTGCCGGCGGTATTCATCAGTACCAGCTTAATGGGGTGCTGTGGACTGCTTTTCTTATGGGCTTCACAAATATGCCGCACTGCATCTGTTACCAATAAACGGGGTTTGCCATACATACCCTTAATGCTCAATGTATGTCCCAAACAAGAAGCCACCGATTGGCAGTCCTTGAGATATTCCGCCATTTGATCTGTTGTAATTTTTGAAATTTCTGCTTCGATGATATTTATGTTTTCGTCTGATATCCACGTCTTGGGTATTCTTTGCACAGAACGTACGACCGCCTTTATCCTTTGCCCCTTAGCCAACAGTTGTTCTACCAGAAGTCTTCCGGTGGCACCGCTTGCGCCTACAATTAAAGTTGTTCCGATCATAAGTTTAATCTTTGATTTGCTGAGCGCAATCATCTTTGAAATTTTTCGGCCTGCTCCAAATTAATAAATGTATAAATCGTTTAGCCATATAGATGACCTAGTTTTGGCACGTACTGCTCCAAAATTGTTCTTTTGAAACGTAAGCCAAAAGCCCGATCGATTCTACAAAACCTTTTCTTTGGGTTGAAAAATTTGATCCATCCTAAAGAAATGAAATCATGTTGATGATAGAGGAGCTGGTGAGAATCTTTGTTAAGTCGTCCATAAATTTCTAGTTTACAAGCTCGTAAAGATGCTTTCCAGACCTAAAAATATAAAATTTCCTTCGGGGTTTAGTTTAAATTGAAAACAGGAACACGTTCTATTTCTGGGTATTGCTGTTCTTCAAAACCTTTTATCAAATGACTTTCCGTTGAATTTGTAAACCCCACCAGCTGCCATTCCAAAAAGTACATTGTTGTGATTGTCATTATAAATAGTCCAAATCATTGGAGTCGAAAGCTTGTCATCAACAGTATAATTAACCAATGATTTACCATCATATTTCCAAGCCCCTGAATCTCTATCCCCAAACCAAATATTTCCCTCTCCATCTTCTTCAATGGCAAAAACGGATTGTAATCCTGTATTGTTAGTAAATTGTTGGGTTTTGGTGTTCGCATTGAACTCATTTATTGGAATTAACTTTCCTTGTTCTTTGGAGAAACTAGTTGTTGATTCTCCGTTTTTCAAGAGTACACCAATGCCATTATTACCAATCCAAATTCTATCTTTTGAATCTGCCAATACACTTCTTATGTGTAGAACCTCATTATCTTTAAGTTTCAGATTATTATGGTCAAACAAATTGGTCACGTTTCCATCGTAGTTGAACAATGCGGAATACGTTGCAATCCAGACTGTACCGTCATTTCCTTTTGAGATACCGGAAACACCAAAAGACTTATTCAGGGTATTTTGGGGAGGTTTTGGGAGAATGAGATAGTTCATATGCATTCCATCATAACGGTAGATTCCGCCTTCTTCTCCCGCATAAAACCATAAATCTCCTCTTGTAGTATTCCATTTTGTTTTAGGAGTATCATATTCGGTTGAATAACTCATCAATTTTCCTTTATTGTAGCTATTCACGCCTCTTGACGTTTCAATCCAGATTGTACCATTATCATCTTCCTGAATAGAACGAATTTGATTGTCCAAAAGACCGTCTCTAGTTGTAAAATATTCGAATGTTTTACCGTTATAATGGCACAGGCCCTCGTTATAACTTCCCAACCAATAGCCGTCTTTACTGTCCTGAAATATTGCGCGTATTCCAGATTTAAATTTCAATGTGTCTGTTTTTGAGGTCTTTAGAAAATTGGGATCAGCCGTTTTCTTATCCAAACCTCTGTTCTCAGAACAAGAGAAGATGAGGGTCAATAGGAATAAGATGTAAATCAATTTTAAAGTCATTTAATTTTTCTTGCAAGGTGCATACATTTTTGCCCATTAAATTTTGTGTATTTATGACTTAGTATTTGAAGAAAGAAAATTTGAAGCTGGCAAATGGACAAAGTCAATTGTTATGGCTTGACTAGCAGTTTTTGTACATTTCTTTGCAGGCAGTTCACTTTTACACATAAATTTCCAAGTCAATAGAGTTCATTCATCCTTTATTATTTTTGAGCTGGTTTTAAGTTCGTTTTTTGCCCATTTTTGAGGTATTTAAGTGATCTAATTAAGAAGAAAGATTCTTGATATTGCAAACCATTTCTTGAAATTTTTGATTTCCGTTGAATTTCATTTTTTAGTCGCATAGCTTTTTTTAATTGTGTTGAGAATACTAATTGTTGCTATTAAATTATTATATTCTACTCTAGAGTCTTGTCAGCTATTGAATTTTTGGAATTTTTTGAATCAGTGCATTTCACACAAGATGCTATTATTCATTGACATTTCAAAAAGCTAAAGCACTGCAAGGATGTCAAAATATTTAGCAGAGAAAACAACTAATTTAAGGATAACAGCCATATCAAAAAACTTGGAATGACTATTGCTCAGTAAAAAATGTAATAAAATGCAAATTCTGTAAATTTACAGTGTGTAAATATTTTAGAGGTGAAATCTTTCAAAATCAAAAATTTATTCTTTTTGGTACTGATACTGATGGCATCAGTGGTTAGTGCTCAGGTTGATAAGACCAACGCTGGCGGTTTTAAAATTCCAGCTAAGGAAGACACGTCAATTCCCATAATTCCTGAAATCAAACCAGAACCGACGTTAAAAGCACCTGATCTGACGCTTCCTGATAGGACATCAACCCCTGAAACTCCCCGCAACCCGGTCGCCAAATCTTTTAATATGATGGATGATCCGTTAAAAGACTTTCAAGATCCCACCATCAAATACACCCAATTACTCAATGATCGATTGAATGAGCAGATTAAAGAACGGATAGAAATACCGGGAACTGGTTCTAAGCAGGATAAGAATTACGGTACTTTTACAACCAATTCAAGAGAAATACGTGTGCTCTGCAGGGACTTTGGTAGGGTAGATGGTGACATTGTCAGTGTCTCATTAAATGACAATATCCAAATCCCGAGACTGGGACTTGGATATAATTATTCTGCAGTTCCACTGGTTCTTGAAGACGGTATAAACAAAATAGCCATCACCGCTCTTACCCAAGGGACAATCAGTCCAAATACCGCAGAATTTATCGTTATAGATGGCAATGGTAACGAAATTTTCAGAGACCAGTGGAATTTGTCAAACGGCTATTCCGCAAAATTTGCTTTCGTTAAAAACTAGGGCTGACCTTAAAGCTTACCATCTTGCTCTTTAAGATTCTCGCGACGATCGCCACCCTTGGCTGTGTAATTTATTTTCTTCATCTCTCAAGCCAATGGAACCCTGGTTTTTTCTGGCATTTTCTGCTCCGGGAACGTCGAGATCCTTTCCGGTGAAATCAACAGGATGTTCCCTATCCCGCAATTGCTCATCAACGCCATCATCTTTGTGCAGGTTTTTTTGCTTAAGCACGTCCATTTCGTCCTTTCGGATATCGCTATTATAGGTTTTCGCTTCTTCGGATTTTTTATCGTTGCTCATAATTTGATTTTTAAATTGCATTTTAAATATATCCAAGGAACGACAAGCTAATGGCACTTTTAACTGGGCTTAACGGCAAAACTTAAATCTTTCAAAAATATAATGTTTTCAATCTGCTTTTAGAACATATTGAATACAGGGCCAAGAAGTACATAAAGTATAATAAAAAGGATGATGGTGCCAATGCAGCCGCATTTTCCACCGCCCATTTTTTTGGCACCCCAGCCAGCGAGTAGTGCCCTAAGTATATTTTTCATAGTGGTTATTTTGAATGGTTGAATTTCAAGATTTCCTTCGGAATGCACGTGGCATTTATGAATATTTTAGTTCTCTACTTACAGTTAAGAGTTTCTTAACGCCTTTCTGGTTGGTGGTGGTTTATTTTGCGGAAAATTCAAACGTACATTTATGCGAAAAACTATATCCTATCTTTTCGGTACGGTCTTAACCCTTTTGATAGTGGTGTCCTGTGCCGGTTCAAAAAAATCGGCCGTGGCTCAAAATGGGGATAAGCCATCCTCTTCAAAATCTGAAAAAAATGGACCAAAGCCTTATGCCAAGGTCATAACCAAGGAAGCCGTTTCAGACTCCGGTCTATTTACGCTTCACAAGGTGAATGATGACTATTTCTTCGAAATTCCAGACAGTCTTTTTAACCGCGAAATGCTGATGGTTACGCGTATTGCGAAGACCGCTTCAGAAATTGGTTTTGGTGGTGGAAAGTCAAACACACAGGTTTTGCGGTGGGAAAAGAAGCCTAAAAAAGTACTCTTGCGTGTGGTTTCTCACCAAATATATGCTGCTGATTCCCTGCCCATACACGAGGCGGTGGTCAATAGCAATTTTGAACCCATCCTTTACGCCTTTGATATTGAAGCTTTGGGAAAGGACTCCACCGGAGTTGTCATCAAGGCAAATGGTCTTTTTGAAGATGACTTGACGCCTTTAGGCCTTCCGGAATATTATCGCGACAGTTACAAAGTATCTAGCGTGGACAAGGACAGAAGTTATATAGAACGCCTGTCATCTTATCCCAGAAATATAGAGGCCCGCCACGTAAAAACGTATAAGGCAAAAAATGCACCCAGTAATCAAAGTTTGGGTTCGATCAGTGTAGAGATGAGCAACTCGATGATCCTGTTACCAAAAGAACCCATGAAACGCCGGTATTTTGATCAACGTGTGGGCTGGTTTGCGCGGGGTCAGGTAGATTATGGCCTGGATGCCCAAAAAAGTGAAACCGTACGCTATCTCGATCGCTGGAGATTAGAAATAAAGGAGGAAGATATAGAGAAATTTGAAAATGGTGAACTGGTCGAGCCCAAAGAGCCCATCGTGTATTACGTGGACCGCGCGACTCCCAAAAAATGGATCCCCTTTATCAAACAAGGTATTGAAGATTGGCAGGTCGCTTTTGAAGCTGCAGGGTTTAAGAACGCGATCATCGCCAAGGATCCTCCTACCAAAGAAGAAGATCCAGACTGGTCACCGGAGGATGTTCGCTATTCTGTGGTACGTTATCTGGCCTCTCCCATTCCCAACGCAAACGGGCCGCACGTAAGCGATCCACGCAGTGGGGAGATTTTAGAATCAGACATCAACTGGTACCACAACGTGATGACCTTGTTGCGCAACTGGTATTTTGTACAGACCGCTGCAATAAACAAAGAGGCTCAGGGCGTTGCTTTTAAGGATGAAGTGATGGGCAGGTTAATTCGATTTGTGTCCTCGCATGAAGTAGGGCATACACTGGGGCTTCCCCACAATATGGGCAGTAGTGTCGCCTATCCCGTAGATTCTTTACGTTCTGCAGATTTTACCAAAAAATACGGTACCGCTCCATCCATTATGGATTATGCCCGTTTTAACTACGTCGCGCAGCCCGAAGATAAAGGCGTGGCCTTGATGCCTAATATTGGTCCTTATGACAAGTACGCAATAGAATGGGGCTACCGTCCTATTTTAGACAAATCGGCCAAGGAAGAAAAGAAAACTTTGGACGAATGGATCCTGGAACACGCCGGTGATCCAATTTATAGATTTGGTCGCCAGCAACGCGGTGTGGTCGATCCCAGTTCACAAACCGAGGATTTGGGCGACGACGCGGTCAAAGCAAGCCTTTATGGAATTGCCAACCTCAAGCGTATCGTACCAAAATTAATTGAATGGACCAGCGAGGACGGAAAAAATTACGATGATCTAGACGACCTCTATACGCAAGTTTTAGGTCAGTATAATCGGTATATGGGTCACGTTGCCAGTAACATTGGTGGTGTATATGAAATATATAAAACCTACGATCAGGAAGGTTCGGTCTATACGCCGGTAGCGAAAAAACGTCAGGAAGAAAGCATGGATTTTCTTCAAGAAGAACTTTTTGACACACCGGAATGGATGATCGATAAGGAAATCCTTTCAAGAATAGAATCAGACGGGACGGTAGAACGTATTCGCCAGACTCAGGTCAGGGCGCTAAACAATCTTTTGGACTTTGGCCGAATGGCACGTTTGATAGAGAATGAAACCCTCAACGGAAACGACGCCTACGCACTCACCGAAATGATGACTGATCTGCGTCAAGGTCTTTTTAATGAACTGCGTACTGGAAGAAGTACAGATACCTACCGCCGCAACCTGCAACGCGCCTATGTGGACCGTATGCAATATTTGATGACCAATGATCAGGAAAGATTTTCAACCAGCGACATAAACGCAAGCCAGTCTGACGTTCGGGCTGTGGTACGTGCGGAGCTCAAAACCCTACAGCGCCAATTGCGAAACGCCGGCGGCAACAGAATAAGCCGCTACCACTACGATGATTTGGCAGAGCGAATTGAGCTGATCTTGAATCCTGTCTAAGCTTTTTGAAAATAGATTTTTAAAAGGGATATTCTCAACTGAATATCCCTTTTGCTTTTTGCTGGGTTATCCCGATCTGGCGGGCATCAAATCCCAGCCGGTCTTCTAAAATTGAGGCGTAAACACTTCTAAAATCAGTGGTGTATTTGAGATCGCCCTCGTCAAGATCAGCTAAATTTGGGTTGGGACCCAAAATTTGACCCTTATTTCCCCCACCAATTATAAACATCGGGGCAGCCTTACCGTGGTCTGTGCCGCGGCCATTATCCTTGACACGACGGCCAAATTCTGAGAAAACAACAATCGTTGTCTGATCCAGTAATCCTGAGGTTTTTAGGTCTGTATAAAAACTGGACAGCGCCTCATCAAGTTCTGTGAGGCGGCGTTTGTGGGTATTGACCTGCTCGTTGTGGGTATCAAAACCGCCCAAGGAGGTGTAATACACTTTTGTGTTCATTTCTCCTTTGATCAAGCGGGCAATCCAGGATAAATTGCGGCCCGTTTGTGATTTGGGATAATTTACTTCCTCATTCGCTTTAGAAAGTGCCTGCTGTATTTCTTTTGATCCTTCGGGAATGCTGTTGGCTATTTTCCGGGCAAAATCCAGTTGGGGGTTTTCCGAAAGGGTAACCGTCTCCTCGACATCACGCCTAAATTTGAACCGGTTGGGATCCTTAACGGTAATGGCATTGGCCTCAACGCCCTGCAATGCCAAGTTGTCTGTGGTATCTATGTTGATTCCGGCGGTAGGCTGATGGTCACTGCACTGCAAATCAAGATACCGACCCAGCCAGCCATCACTCAAGTAATCTGTAGATGCCGAAGCAGTCTGCCAAATTTCGCGGCTGCGAAAGTGAGACCGGTTCGGTTCTGGGTAGCCCACATTCTGTATTACGGTCAAGTTTCCGTCCTGTTGCATTTTTGCCATTCCGCGTAATGCCGGGTGAAAAGCCATTCCCTTATGTAAGCCAAGAACGTCATTCTTATTCAGTGCAATCGCTGGTCGCAATTCAGAATATAAAGGATCCTGAATAGGCACAAAGGTATTCAGCCCATCGTTGCCGCCATTAAGCTGTATAAAAACGACAGATTCCTTACCGGTAATCAGCGTACGCTGGCTTCCATAAGAATAAAGAAAGTCGGGCAGGAGCAAGGCACCGCCGGTAAAGGTTCCTGTGAGGGCGAAAAATTTTCTACGCTGCATCATGATAGCAAATTATATAAGTTGAAATTCTGGCGTTTTGGCGACATAGCTAAAAAGCCTTAAAATAGCCTGATCGGCATATTCGGCAGTGGGGTCAAAGTCGTACGGTAAAACGGTTTTGAGGGAGTCATCCAGTTCTGCTTCTACCGCAAACAGCCAACGGGATTTTAGGTCCTCAAGGATCTCATCGCGGCTATCATCTCTAGAGTACTCGATTTTTGCGGTACTGGAGTCCGCTTCCTGATCAAACTCCATCATCATCTTTTGGCGTCGGTTACCCTTACCGCCAGCACGGCACATCAAGTCAATGGCCTGACCACGGTTTAGATAAAGTTGTGAGGTGAGCCATGAACGACCACCATCCCATCCTTTAACGTTGGGCTGGTTAAAAAGATCCATCCCCTGTTGTTTCAAGAAGAAGACAATGGGAATCAGGTCTGCGCTTGAGAGCCCGAGTTCGTAGCGGGATTGTAGGGCAAACCGCAACGGATCCTTAATTTTCGATCCCGTATTGTTTTTCTCGAATTCTTCGGTAAACAGTTTGATCAAAAAAGGCTTTATTTCAAAATCTACCTTCCGTAGGTAATCACCGTAATAGCGCACCAGGGAATCTTCAGGGTTGTCATATAGAAACCATTGCAGCAATTTCCGGGTAATCAAGTACGGACTTTCAGGCTGATCAAAAATGATGTCCACAAGATCATCGGAGTCAAAATTTCCGGTTTTTCCCAAATAAGTGATGCTCTCATTGACCCTTAAAACAGGGCGGTAGTCTGCGTGCTCATTGCCTACGGTAAGGCCGGCCAAAGCTTTCGCTCCCTCCCGGATATCAGTTTCTGTATAATTGCCGATTCCCAAGGTAAACAGTTCCAACAATTCGCGGCTCAGGTTTTCATTGAGGTTACCCCTGCGGTTCTGCGCATTGTCCAAATAACGCACCATCGCATTGGTCTTTATGACAGCTTTGGTCAGGTCTCTCAAGTTACCTAACGCGTGCTCACGCAATGTCTGGTTGTGCTCATACACCCAGCGGTTGATCTTGACCTTTTGTAAGGTACTAACGAAGTGGTTGTGCCAAAAGCAAGTTAAGTTTTCGCGTAGCGGAAATTCTGCCGTTTCCATATTCTTCAACCACCAAACACGTAATTGTGCAGCATTGCGACGTGATTCTTTTGCATATTGTTTTTGGGTCTTATCGTCGGCAAGTCGAAGGCTTTTACGTAGTTCCCGGTATTCTTCGAGTGTTTGAGGTTCATCGATAAGACATTCGGGAATACGTCTTGAAAATGGAGCGGCAAAGGACTTTTCCAAAAAATTTTTAATGCCCAGGGCATCGATACTTTTAGTTTGGGCAGCTGAAAAACCCAGGCGAAGGGACCAAAGAATTGCTTGTTTCATAATATCAAAGTCTGAAGTTAGGACATAAAAAAGGCATTAAGGTTTAATGAATGTTCCATAAAATTTATTGTGGTCTTTGAGTCAAACCTATATTTACAAGGTAAACAAATGAGGTGAGAAGGAAATTTAAGGTAGTAATGCTTTTTCAGAAAAGGCTGTTGCCCACAACATTTATGCTTTCGTTGGCGATAGGCGGTGCTGTCGGGATGTCCACCGGTGGGAGTATTCTGTACGAGATCGGCAGCGCTTATTTCAAACTGGCTCCATTGATACATTTGTTTGTTTATGATTTTAGGAAATCAAAGGAATACCTGTTTTATTACAATTTGGGATTTTTGAAGTGGCAGCTTTGGTTGTCTACAGTCGGTTTTACTGTATTGATCACCTCTATACTTTGGCTGCAATGAGTGGACTTGCGATAGATTCAGTAAATAAAAAGTTTGGTGAAAGAGAAATCTTGAAAGGTGCGGCATTGGCAGCAACAAAAGGAGAGATAATTGGCCTGTTGGGTCGTAACGGTTCTGGAAAATCCACCTTGCTGAAGATTTTATTTGGCACCGAAAAAGCAGATCATCAATATTTGAAACTCTTCAATAAAATCAATCCCGGGAAACGTTTTCTGCGAAAACACATCAACTACCTTCCGCAGCACAACTTTCTTCCAAGTCACGTAAAACTGGAAAAACTTTTGCAAATAAGTTTGTCAACGGAAGCTTTTCAGGAAATACGACACCATTCTTTGATACGAAAAAATTTGGACAAAAAAAGATATAAGGTTTCGGGCGGGGAGCTGCGGTATATTGAAATTCTTTGGACGATACACCAATCTGGAAGTATTTTACTTTTGGACGAACCTTTTAATGGGCTATCGCCGCTGCTTCGGGAGGAAATCATTAGAGAATTACGGGCTACATCAAAGAAGAAGTCGATAGTGATCACAGATCACGATTATCAAAATGTCCTAGAATTGGCGACCAAAAGAATTCTATTACAAAACGGTACAACGTTATGCATAAATGATTCGGCAGATTTGGTCGCATATGGCTATTTACCAAGTCTTTGAAATAGATAAACTGAATTATTGAAAAACCAAATGATACAGCGTAAAGGAGATAAAGCCATTGATCAGCGAAAGGATAAAGGCGGGCAGGATGGCAATAATCTTATCTCCTATCTTAATACGAACCGCAACACCAAAGGCCATCAAGATGGAAAGTCCGGCTGCGGCGAAGAACCCGATAAATGGAATAAAGATACCAACCAATAATCCCAAACTTCCAATAATTTGAAGGTATCCTACCATTTTGCGCTGGGCTGCCAATTGAAACCGTTCAAATTCCAGCCGCATCACTTCAGCCTGAAGACATTGATACCCGTAATAACCAAACGCGATGGCATTGAGTACCATAAGTGTGTATAGTATCACTGTCACGTTTACAAGTATCCCAAATGAACAGCAGCCACAAAAAGTGACAATACCAAGAGCGCCAACGAAGGCAAATATTTGTGCCAAGGATTGCGAACACTTACGTGCGCGATCTGGGCAGCTACCATCAACAGGGCCATCAGGATTGCGGGAACGGCAACAAGATCATCATACCAAATACCGGCAACCAACAGGGTAGAAATTGCAATTTTGGAAGCACCGACCATATTACGCACCAAGGGTGGAAGACCGTACTGCTCAAATTCTTTTATGATATTATCAAAACGAAAAACCCAAACAATCACTATGGAAACTGCGATTATGATTTGGGCAAGGGTAGCAAGTAATTCCATAATTAGTTTTTGTTTAAGTAAATTTAATATCTATTAAACAGACGCTCTGTTATTATAATGCCAAATCACAAGTCACAACTCAATCAATCGCTATTTTTGAAGTAACACCATAACTTAAACATGGATAAAAAAGATTATAAGATACATATTGTTGGTGCAGGGATAAGTGGACTTATTGCTGCACAAGTATTGGAAAAAAATGGATATCACCCCATAATTCTAGAAGCCTCAAATAGGGTGGGAGGCCGGGTAAAAACCGATGTGTTTTCTGGATATCAGCTGGATCACGGGTTTCAGGTATTGCTTGATGCCTATCCCAAGGCTCAGGAATACTTAAATTATGACGAGCTGCAGCTGCAACGATTCAGTCCGGGTGCCATTTTATTTAATGACGGTAAACCCAGCACTTTGGGGGATTTTACCCGGGATTTTTCTCTGGCTTTAAAAACAATGACCAACGGTCTCATTGGTTTTAAGGACAAAATGAAAGTGCTGAAGCTGAGCGCTTCCATACGGTCTAAATCCTTAGAAGCTATTTTTAAGGAACCGGAAACTACGTCTTTGGCCTATCTCAAGGATCACGGATTTTCTGACAGGATAATCAACAATTTTTTCAAGCCTTTTTTCGCAGGCATATTTTTAGAGCCCAAATTGGAAACCTCCAGCCGGATGTTTCAGTTTGTATTTAAAATGTTTGGTGAAGGCTATGCCACCTTGCCCAAAGCTGGGATCGAGGCCATCCCCAAGCAGTTGAAGCAGCGGTTGGAACACACCGGTTTTCGGTTTAACAGTGAGGTAAAACAAGTTCAGGACGGAAAAATTACGCTAAGCAACGGTGAGGAGCTGAAAAGCCATATGACTATAATCGCGGCTGAAGCCAGCGCCTTAATTTCTAATTTGAACCATCAGCGGATTCCTTGGATTCCTTGCGATTGCCTGTATTTTACGGTAGAAGAAAAGTTTACCGAGAAACCTATTATTGGCTTGCTTACTGATCCTACAACGCTTATCAATAACATTGTACATCCCGGCAATATGGAGCAGGGTACGATAGGCGACAAACCATTGCTTTCGGTGACCGTGGTCAAGGATCACAATTTAGTGGAACTGGAACTGGTGTCAAAAGTACAGGAGGAACTGGCGAAGCATTGTGGTATAACCAATACAACATTTTTAAAACGCTACCGCATCCCAAAGGCGCTGCCTGAAATCACAAACCTGCAATACCATATAAGCCCCACTGAAACCCGCCTTACTTCAACCATATTCTTGGCAGGAGACCAATTGCTCAACGGTTCGCTTAATGCTGCCATTACAAGTGGAGAAGCAGCTGCCAAAGGAATTATTGAAACCTTGGAAGGTGGCGTGGTCGCTGGGTAACTGACGTCAGAATATCGTTAGAATAATACGTTTCCCGATGATCGCAAAAGCATACTCCCTCATTAAACCCTACGTGCACCGCACACCTGTGATGACTTCCCGATTGCTCGATGAGATGTCAAACGCCCAGTTGTTCTTTAAGTGCGAAAATTTTCAGCGGGCCGGCGCATATAAAATACGGGGAGCCACACACGCGATACTCAACTTGAGTAATGCCCAGAAGAATAGTGGAGTGGTCACACATTCCTCGGGAAACTTTGCGCAGGCGCTGGCGCTGGCTGCAAAGTCTCTCGATATTTCAGCAACGATCGTAATGCCGGACTCGGCACCAAAAGTGAAAATAGATGCGGTCAGACAATATGGTGCTAAAATAATTATGTGTGAGCCCACACTTGCTGCGCGGGAGGAGACGGCAAATGCCATTGTGAATGATACTGGGGCAACGTTCATCCATCCCTCAAACAATATACAGGTTATTTTGGGTCAGGGAACAGCTTGTTTTGAACTGCTTCAGGAATATCCTAATATAGATATTGTCATCAATCCTTTAGGAGGTGGCGGCCTGATTGCAGGATCTTGCCTGGCGGCGAAAGAACTAAACCCTAATGTCAAAGTTGTGGGTGCAGAACCCTTTGCGGTTGACGACGCCTACCGTTCGCTGCACAGTGGTAAGATTGAAACCAATGCTTCGACCGAAACTATTGCAGATGGCCTCAAAACCCAGTTGGGTGATAAAAATTTTCCGATCATTTTGAAACAAGTTGATGAAATTTTCCGGGTGGAAGAAGCAGATATCATACTCGCTATGCAGTTATTATGGGAACGTATGAAAATCGTAGTGGAACCCTCAAGTGCGGTCTGCTTGGCAGCGGTCCTGAAGTATCCCAATTGTTTTGCGGGTAAAAATGTGGGGGTTGTCCTTTCCGGAGGAAACGTTGATCTTTCGCGTTTGCCATTCTAGCATTTGTATCATATAATATACCGTTCCCAAGAATTTTAACAGGTTGATATGGTGCTGTTAATATCTTCTCAAATACGGGTTCTTGTGTCTCAAATATTTGGCAATTAGAATTTCGTATGGTATTTTCCGTTGAATTATAAAATACAAATCGATGAGGTTTAGAAAAAATATTATTACAACAATGATTGTCGGGCTGTTATTTGCAGGTACTACCGCAACAATTCAGGCCCAAGAAACAAACGCACCACAAATCGAAGCTGCTGAGGATGTTTCAGAAAAAGAACTGAAAGAATTTGTAATGGTTTACCAAAACATTCAGAAACAAAATCAGAGTGCGCAACAGCAAATGATGGGAATTATAAAGGAAAGTGGCCTGGAAGTTCAGCGTTTTAATGAAATTCAACAGGCAAAAATGAGCGAGGATAAAGACGTCAATGCCACCGAAGAAGAACTTAAGAGCCATGAAGCAGCCACAACCGAATTGAACAAAATGCAGCCGCAAATAGAAAAACAGATGAAAGGTATCATCGAGGAAAGCAGTTTAACAATGCAACGGTATCAGGCCGTTGCAACCGCACTTCAGAACGACCAAGATTTGCAACAGCGTTTTCAAAAGATTATGTTGGCAGTAAAAACTGGAAATCAGTAGTACCTTATTAATATAAGTACACGAAGGTGAGACCACAAGTCTCGCCTTTTTTGTGCAGTAGATTGACTTAGTTTCGATCAGAGTAGTTGGGAACCTTCTGCGAAAACCTTTGCGGAAATTATATAAGAATCACTAATTATTGTGGTATCTTCGTTGATCACAACATTTTTGACGATGAAAGGACGATATAAAGCATTTTCGCTCGGGTTGATGTTCATCCTTTGCCTGCCGGTCTTTGCTCAGGAAAACTTTGACATTCAAGGCATTGGTGAATCTCCCTCAAAACAGGAATGTGGTCGTTTTCAATATATTTTTTCAAGAACTCCTCCAGAGATACAGTTTTCGGTAGAGCGTGACAAGAATAATATCCTCTATTTTGTAACAAACAATAAATCCTGGTTTCTGAGGCTTTTTAGAGATCCGGATGATGGGCTAGCCATTGATGTAGTCAATAAAGCGAGATATGCCTGCGATGTAGAAACGCTTGCAGACAGTCAAATTCGTGGTACTTTGCTTCGCCCGGTGTATGCGGCCGACCTTAAGCGTGACCTTCGTGAGTATGCCAAAGGACGTTTTAAAGTACGCGTGGGACGGCTCGACGGAAACATTCCAGAAACCGACTTGGAATACAACATTCTCTTCCTAAGTAACAAGTATTTATGCCGGTACCAAACGATCTACAATTTAGAGGCGTATACTTACAGCCTGCTCGATATGGGAATGTATCTGGACAGCATTACCTACAAGTCTTCAACAGGGGAGGGTACTTCCGGTTTCTCGCTCAAGAATAAGCAACTTACGTTTACCGTCCCTTTTGAGAAAGATAAGAGCAACTACAGTCCCGAAGACATCAAGCCCATTTATGATTCGCTACATATAACGGATTTTAATATCAAGACCATAGGTATTGAGGCATATAGCAGTGTTGAGGGACCGCTGGCGCGAAATATACAGCTACAGGAAGAACGGGCAGCAAGTATCGTTAAAGCACTTCAAAGTTTTCAAAAGCCCACGATCGCCACCACTGTCAATGCTTCAGAAAATTGGGTGGAGTTTTTAAGAGATGTGAAAAACACCGATTTTGCGGCACTCGCAGCGCTGCCCAAGAAGGAAGTGAAGGAACGGTTGACCGGGCAATTGTCCACAGCGCTGGAGCCCGTCCTCGCCAAACACCGTAAGGCATTTGTAACCCTTTCGTTGGAAAAAATAGATATCCTTGCAGATCAGACAGATGCATCATTGATCGATCGGTTCAATCAGGCTATTGCCAAGGAAAATTTGAGTGATGCGGAAGAAATACAATTGGCCTTGTACCAGCGGCTAATTGAAGGTACCACACCGCCCGAAACCTTGGAAAGATTGGAAATTCCCGTGCAAGCAAAATACACCGGTTTGCTGAACAATCAAGCAGCAGCCAAAACCCTTGCCGATCAGCGCTATCTCTTGATCAGCCGGAACGATTTGAAGAAACTTGAAATATTAAGCCCAAATAATAAAGAGGTAAAATACAATCTGGCCGCGATCAATATCCTGCTCTGGAAGTACCGCGCTGATGAAGTCGATGAAGGAAAACTGTTGAGCGACATACACGCACTGGAGCAGTTAAAAATAGATAAATCGCTGATAGACCGGATGCTGATTAACTACTATGTAATACTTGCTGAAAATTTTATGCGCGACCGCGACTTTCCCAATAAGGACAGGGCGGTAGACGCCATAGTTGGCAAGCTGGTGGAAACCTCCCTTTCAGATAACGATTTTTTGAGCATTGCCCAATTTTTGGGATATTACTCCAAGTTGGACGTTGCGCGCAACTTACTTGCCAAGCGTGTGGAGGACATCGCCGTTTCCGAGGACTTGCTATATTATTACCTGAATCTTACCATCATCAACCAAAAGCTCACCAGTACCGAAGACTATCGTACAGTGCTGTTAAACGCTTATAACCGTAATAAGGAGCGGTACTGCCATATGTTTGCCGCAGTAGCAGAAGGAGGCATTACCTTTCAACTGCTAGATGATGAATACCTCAGGAAAAGCTACTGTGAAAACTGCGCAGGAGAAGTACCTGCTGCTCAAAACTAAATAAGGACACACCTTGTTAAATGACCTTTTTAAAGCTGACCTCAATTATTTTAGGATCAATTTGTAACAATTGCGCGTTCCAAATGTTATCTTTACAACAATTATGCGCATCTGGAACATTGCGCGAAACGAGTGCTCTACAGTACTTTCAATTACTTCCAAGACATAGTTCAGTAATTCAGTAATCCCATTTAATGGCAAAATCGCAACAAACATTTAGTAAAACAGAAAAAGAGAAAAAACGCATTAAAAAGCGTGAAGAGAAAGCAAAAAAACGCGCCGCCCGCAAGGAAGAAGCAAAAGAGAAAGGACCGGGTGACGAGTTTATTTATGTAAACCATTTAGGCCAGCTGGTAGATACCCCCCCAGATCCGGACCAAAAGGTCGAGGTGGACGAAGAAAGTATCCAGATTCGTACCCCTAAGGATTCTGAGATCGATAAAGTCAAGCCTGATCCCATACGAAAAGGAAAAGTTTCCTTTTTTGATCACTCCAAAGGTTTTGGTTTTATAATCGACAACGAGAATAACGAGAAATATTTTGTTCACGTGAGTAACCTATTACATGAGATTGCTGAAGGCAATTCCGTAGTTTACGAGCTAGAACGCGGTCAGAAAGGAATGAATGCAGTTCGGGTCAAAAAACTGTAACTGTAATTTGAGACTTATAAAGAAAAGCTTTCGGGATATCCGGAAGCTTTTTTCGTTTATAACAAGTCAACTTAACAACATACGCGCAAAAAGAAGCTTAGCAATTTTTACTTTTAGCTGGCCTTAGGTCACACCGGTCAGTCAAATGCAATTTTAATACTCAATATAGTATTTTTTCGAAACAAAGCTATATTGTGAGGAACGGAGTGGTATAAATCCATTGAAAAGGATGCCTCTTTATGGCGCAGTTTTTGACATAGAAAACCTATGACGGTCGTGAGTCATCCCGTTTTTTTATTTCGAAAGGATACTCATCTTAAAATTTTACAAATATGAAAAAGTTACTGCTCATACTACTGCCCGCAATATTTCTTTTCGGTTGCGAGGCCAATAAAAATGCTTCGAACTATCAAAATGACCTTAAACAAATTATTGACCAGCGGGAAATTCATATCGAGTCTGATGTCGCCCTGCCTTTTGTGACCAATGCATTGATGGCGGTTATCAATTCTAACTTTCTTGGTGTTGGCAGTACTGCCAATCAGGTAAATTTGACGGGCAATTCAAACTTTTTAGAAATAAAGCAGGATTCCGTTAGGGCATATTTGCCTTATTTTGGTGAGCGCAGGATGGGCGGAGGTTATGCACAGGACAGTGGCATTGAGTTTGAAGGCGTGCCGGAAGATTTCGAAATAGTTGAGAAAAACGGCAAATTGGAGATAAGATTCACAATTGATGGTTCGGACAGCAGTGAGAACTATCAGGTGTTTGTAACTATTTACGGCAATCTAAGTAGTCTCATAAATATTAACTCCACTCAGCGAACACCAATTGGATACCGGGGTACAGTCTCCTCCATTTCTGACAATACAATCTAAAAGATAAAGCGTGATCGACTTCTCTGCAATTTCCGTTAAAAAAAGCTTAATTAGGTATGTATTAACCCGTTGACGCCGTGTCAATGGGTATTTTACCCAAGACCTGTGAGAAAATCACAACAGCTCACGGATTGAAAGATACTAACCTAAAACATATTTCATTATGAGAACAACTATTCCAACACTGCTTTTTGCCTTATTGACCTTAAGCTGTAACGTGAAAAAAGAAGAGTCTGGGGAAATGCCAGAAGTTGATGTAGATGTAGAAACGGAAGCAGGTGAACTACCTGAATATGAAGTAAACTGGGCCGACGTTGATGTCAGTACCCGAACCAAAATGGTTGAAGTGCCCAAGGTTGTGGTGGTCATGGAAGAAGAAGAAGTGGAAGTGCCTTATATCGACATCAGTATGGATGGCGAGGATAGTGAGGAACGTACACTGATGGTTGAAGCCGAAGTGACCGGTACCGAAAAGACCATCGATATTAAAAAGGTTATGGCTAGCAACAATATGTTGTATGTCATTGCAACCTTAGTAGATGAAGAAACTGATCTGGACGGAAAAACTGTTCGTGTACAGGATCAAGTGGACATCAATGCACCGAAAAGCCTTAATGTGAAATATTTTATAGTAGGTCAAAGGCCTGAGCGTGTATTCAACAAACGCGACGCGTATGTAGCTACTATGAATGATCTGCCTAGCGAGGTAACCGAAGCTGAGGAAATATATACAGATTAATCCTCATCAAAACCATTATGTATTTATTGCCTGACCTTAAATTTTTGGTCAGGCATTTTATTTTCTGGTAAACTGATTCATAAGATTTGTCATCCTAATTGCGACAAGTAAAAGAATGATAGTCGCGGCTGTCCGCATTTTTGTTCTATGCCGATTTAAAATCTGGATCAAACTGAGTCCCAAAATCCTTCATCCATTTTCCCTGTACTTTCAGTACCTGTTCGATGACATCACGTACGCAGCCTTCGCCACCTTTTTTATGCGAGACATATTTTGAAATTTCCTTGATTTCCTTAACCGCATCCTGAGGGCAGGTGGGAAGCCCCACCAATTGCATCACGGGATAATCAGGAAGGTCGTCGCCCATATAAAGCACATTTTGCGGTTTAATGTTATAAATGTCAAAGTATTCATCGAGCTGTTCGGTCTTTAAATGGGCGCCGAGATAAATATCGGTGACACCCAAGCCCCGCAAACGATCACGAACGCCTTCGTTTTTTCCGCCAGAAATAATACAGATATTAAATCCCTGCTGAAGTGCTGTTTTGAGTGCAAACCCATCTTTGGTGTCCATGGTACGCAGCAACTCTCCGCTTGAGGTGATTTGAATGCTTCCGTTTGTCAGCACACCATCTACATCAAATACAAAAGTGGTGATGTCCTTCAAATATTCTTTATAGCTCTTTTCTTCCATATTTTTTTAAAATATAATTGGTCAGTTCTTTATAAGTATTTATCTGATCTTTATCTTTAAGTAGTGTGAGATGTTTTTTCAGACTGATCGTATCGCCTCTTTTGGCAGGTCCGGTCTGTGCATTTTCCGATCCCAGCACAAATGCCTTTTTAACGGTTTCTTCGGCCAACGGTTGTAGAAGACTGAAATCAAGATTCCCTTCTTCGCATATTTTTTCGGCGTATGCCAAAAGATGATTGCCAAAATTATTGACAAATACAGCTGCTAGATGCAACTTCTCCCGCTCTTTAGAATTGATGAAATGCACCTCGTTGCCAATGGCGCTTGCCAACTTGAGCAAAAGCACCTGATGCTCCTCTTGAAAAACTTCCAGGCAAAGTGGAATATTTGACCAATCTACAGCAAACCCTTTGCTGAATGTTTGCAAAGGATAAAATACACCACGGTTGACCAAAGGCTCTAGCGCGTTCATCGGCATGCTTCCCGAGGTGTGAACCACGAGTTGATGGCCATCTTTGATCTGTTTGGGGATTTGTGCAATTGCAGTATCGCTCACTGCGATGATCAGCACATCCACAATTTGCTGACTGGAAATATCTGCGGTACAAGGTGCAAATTCAGAAAACTGGGCCAGTGTATCCCCATTCCTGCCAATTATTTGTTTTAAGTGGATCCCGGCTTTCGCCGAAAGGCATTTTGCCAGGTGCCAGGCTACATTTCCAGTTCCTATTATGCTTACGGTGATCACGTCGTAAAGTTAGGAATTTGTAAACTAGAATGAAGAAAAGTGAAAGCCTCAAATACAATTTTGGCGGATAACAGCTTCTTTGAACATCCTGAAATCTTAGGAGGAAAACAGAAAACAGAGAACTTAAACCTACTTCGAACTTTGACACTATCCCTTCGTTAAAACCGCCTTCCTGTCGTATCTTCGCGCAACAAAAAATTGCCCTTATAATTATGCAAAAACGTATCGCAGACTTCCTGTTTTCCACGCGTTTGATGGCCCTTTTGTTTATCGTTTACGCCGTGGCAATGGCGACCGGTACATTTCTGGATGCCGGCCAGGACACTTCGCCAACGCCTTACACGCGAGAGCTTATCTATAATGCTTGGTGGTTTGAATTGATTCACCTGATGTTCATACTCAATTTCGTCGGGAACATTTCCCGCTATCAATTACTAAAAAAGCAAAAATGGACAACACTTCTTTTTCACCTCGCCTTTATTCTCATCATATTTGGGGCGGCAGTAACCCGCTATTTGAGTTTTGAGGGTATTATGCCTATCCGTGAAGGAGAAACGGCCAGCACTTTTCTAAGCGAACGCCCGTATCTTACCGTATTTATCGACGGTGAAAGAAACGGCGAACCGCAACGGCGCCGGGTAGAACGGGAGATGAACCTGTCGTACCGCCTCAACAATGACTTCATTTGGAACACCGATTACGACGGCAAACCGGTAACTATAGCATTCAACAAATTCATTTATGGTGCAGAAGAAGGCCTCATTGAAAACGCTGACGGAAAAAGCTATCTAAAAATTGTGGAAACAAGTGGCGACGGTCGGCACGAACATATGATTGAAGAAGGGCAGGTAGCCAACATCCACAATATGCTCTTCAGCCTAAACCAGCCGCAGGAGGGCGCTATCAACATCACTTATGACGGCGAGGAATATTTTATAGAATCTCCTTTTGCGGGAAGCACCAAGGTGATGGCAACACAAGAAGACTATCCTGTTTTTAAGGACAGTATTCAGGAATTGCGACTAAGGTCACTATATCAGATAGGGGAGATGCTTTTTGTTTTTCCCGAGCCAGTGTTACAGGGAGAAAGCGGCATCATTAAGTCTGAGCCCCGTGTGAAAGATCAGGCAAATGCGCTGTTTGTGGATGTCACCTATAATGGCAAAACAGAAACCGTAGGTATGCTGGGCGGTAAGGGTTTTAGCAATCCTATGGAAACGGTCGCAGTTGATGATCTAAAATTCAATATGGCCTATGGAAGCAAGGAAATCCCGCTTCCGTTTGCGATCAAGCTCAACGATTTTATAGCAGAGCGTTATCCGGGTACCGAAAATGTGTATTCGGCTTATGAGAGTGAGATTACGGTGATTGATGAAGATGCCGAAGACTTTGATTATGAAATTTATATGAACCACGTTTTGGATTACGAGGGTTACCGGTTTTTTCAAGCGAGCTTTGACCCTGACGAACTGGGAACACGCCTGTCTGTCAATCACGATTTCTGGGGGACGTGGATCACGTACATCGGTTACTTTTTGTTGTACCTCGGTTTGATGCTGATCTTGTTTGATAAGGGTAGTCGCTTTGGTGATCTTAAGAGAAAGTTGGAAAATGTCAAAGTAAAAAAGGCAGGACTAACTGTTATGTTGCTCTTTTTCGCCTTAAGCGAAAACATTTCAGCCCAGGATCAGGAAGTAGTTGTTGAGAACGGCAATACCAAGATCGTGGAGCAGGTACAACCGGATGAAATCGTACCCGGTCAATTGCCGCAGGACCATAGCAACGCACATAACATTGCCTCTAAAGAGCAGATTGACTCCGTTCTGGCGATCAATGCAATAAGTAAGGAACACGCTGCAAAATTTGGTAAACTGGTTATTCAGGAAGACCGTGGCCGGATGATGCCCATCAATACATTCGCAAGCCGTGTACTGCGGAAGCTGAGCCGGTCTGATGAATACAACGGTCTCAATGCCGATCAGGTTTTCTTCTCGATGATCGAGTCGCCACAGTTTTGGTACAATGTTGATTTTATTTATCTGAAAAAAGCAAATGACAGCATACGAGCCATTTCCGGCATACCGAAAGGACAGAAATATGTAAAGGCACTTGACTTCTTTGATGAGCGTTTCAGTTACAAATTGGCGCCTTATTTACAACCGGCATATCAAAGCGAGGTCAAGAGCAGTTATGAGAAGGACATCATCGATCTTTCCGAACGGTTGGGGCTTCTGGACCAGGCATTGTCTGGAGCGATTTTAAGGATTTTTCCGCTACCGGACGATCCCAACAATAAATGGATTTCCCCACTTGAGCTCAACGAAGCCAATTACAAAGGGATGGATACGCTCTATACGCGACAGATCCTGCCGCTCTATTTTCAGGCGGTGCGAGAGGCTCGGCAAACTGGGGATTATTCTAAAGCGGACACGTTTCTCAATTCCATCAAAAGTTTTCAGGACAAATACGGCAGCGAGGTAAAACCCAGCGAGGAGAAAATCGATGCTGAAGTCTTTTATAACGAGCACGACATCTTTACCAAACTGTACTGGATGTATATGATCGCTTCGGTGTTTATGTTCATTTTTGTGATCGTCCGCATTTTTAAGGACAACCGTTTTATCAAGACCATGGTCGGCATTGGTGGCGTTGTGGTGCTGGTCTTATTTTTAGTGCATACCGCTGGTCTCATCTGGCGCTGGTACATCTCGGGTCATGCTCCTTGGAGTGATGCGTATGAGTCGGTTTTATATGTGGGTTGGGCAACGATGTTTTTTGGTTTGGCATTTGGCAGGAAGAGTTCTTTAACCATTGCAAGTACCGCTTTTGTGGCCGGATTTATCCTATGGGGCGCCAGTATGAACTGGATGAACCCTGAGATTGCCAACCTACAGCCAGTTTTGGACAGTTACTGGCTGATGATACACGTGGCGGTTATCGTCGCGAGTTACGGGCCGTTTACGCTAGGGATGATCTTGGGTCTGGTTTCACTTTTGCTCATGCTGTTGACTACGAAAAACAATCAGGTAAAGATGAAGCTCAACGTGCGCGAACTCACTATCATCACCGAAATGGCACTTACCGTAGGTCTGGTGATGTTGACCATCGGAAACTTTTTAGGTGGTCAATGGGCCAATGAAAGCTGGGGCCGATACTGGGGCTGGGATCCTAAGGAAACCTGGGCGTTGATCAGTATTATGGTGTATGCCTTTGTCATCCATATGCGATTGGTACCTGGCCTGCGCAGCCCTTGGTTATTTAACCTGATGGCGGTGCTGGCTTTTGGCAGTATTTTGATGACTTATTTTGGTGTCAATTTTTGGCTCAGCGGATTGCACAGTTATGCCAGCGGTGAAAATGTCCTGAATTTGGAACGCGCCACGTATATTTTTGTTGGTGTGATTGTCTTTGGCCTGATCGCGCTTCCGAAGTATAGGAAGTATTATAAGAAGGGGTGATTTCTGTTCTCTGTTCTCTGTTTAGTGTTCCTAAGGGTTTTTGATTTGAAGATTCAAAGTTCAGCGTTCAGCGTTCAAGGTTCAAGGTTCAAGGTTCAAAATTATAGATTAAAGATTGGTAGCAATTTGGTTTAATGCTTAATTTGACGAGATGCTAGTTTCTGCTTTTAGCCTTCTTCGTACATTGGTGCGCTTTGTTTACGATTACTCTAGAACTTGGACTTGGGTTCACAAAAAATGTACTCCGATGAACTTTGGATCACTGACCCGTGTACCAGTTACCTAACATAATTTAAGGTGTTTCAGTAATTTATATTTTCGCAGGAAAGTAGATGTACCGAGCACACCAGAAGAAGAATCAACAAACCTTCTTATAATTGGTCTTTCCGATTAACTTTTAACCATTAACTATTATCCACAACCTCACTCGCCAACCAATCCCTTACTGTCAAGCCACGCTTTATCACTTCGTTAACTGCCAGTGGCCCAAGAATTGGCTAATATAGCAGCACAACTAAAAACATCATTATGAAATTTACAAGAAATGCTTCCGTGAAATGGCAAGGAGCAGGAAAAGAAGGCAAAGGGTATATCAGTACAGAAACCGGAACGCTTGACGATGCTTTCTATGCCTTCGGCACCCGGTTTGAAGATGGCCAGAAAGGAACCAACCCCGAAGAACTGATAGGGGCGGCACACGCTGCCTGCTTTTCCATGCAACTGAGTTTTCTATTTGATGAGGAAGATATCGCTACCGAAAAATTGGAAACTAAAGCAGCAGTTACCTTTAAGGACGGTGAAATCATAAAATCAGCTTTGACCCTCACTGGAAAAGTGCCCGGTATTTCTGAAGAAAAATTTTTGGAAATTGCCAATAAGGCCAAAGAGGTCTGCCCCCTGTCAAAACTGCTGAAGACAGAAATCACTTTAGATGCCACCTTAGAATCGTAAAGAATTCTAAACAAGTAATTATAACCTGACCATGGAGTCAGGTTTTTTTATATCTATGTGGGAACGCTCAAATTCTTTGGATACTTATGATTGGGTACTGCCGACAAAACTTTAAGCATAATTTAGGTTAATACTCTCCTAAGCCAAAATAGGCTTTGCTCGATATTCCTTAATTTAGATATAATCAAAAATTACAATAAACCAATCTATATTATTATGAAAAATTTAGAAGAATTGTTCGAACACCAACTAAAAGATCTTTATAGCGCCGAAGACCAATTGACCAAGGCGTTGCCCAAGATGATCAAGAATGCCGAGGATAAACAGTTAAAGGATGCTTTTGAAAGTCATTTTGAGGAAACCAAAGGACATAAAAAAAGATTGGAAGAAATTTGCAAAGAACTCAAAATTAAACCTTCAGGTGAGCATTGCAATGCGATGGAAGGACTGATTAAAGAAGCCGAAGGTTTCTTAAAGGAAGTTAAGGACGCGGAGGTAAAAAATGCAGGAATGATCGCAGAAGCTCAGCGCGTGGAACATTATGAAATTTCCGGTTATGGTACGGCAGTGCGCTATGCCAAGGAATTGGGTCATAAGGAGATCGCCAAGAAACTTCAGAAAACCTTGGACGAAGAGTACGCAGCTGATGAAAAGCTTGACCGTTTGGCAGAAGGTAGATTGAATAAAGAGGCTATTGCTTAGTGTTCCATTAAATAAGTGAACACCCCCAACTGGGATAGAAA
>JBATUQ010000032.1:0-62414 GCA_049671285.1 Leeuwenhoekiella sp.
ATCAAACACTTAGCATTGATTCGCGAAATCTCAGGCGTACAACGTTTGAGTTAAAATTTTACAGTTCATCGGATTTAAAATAAACTTTAAAGTCTTTTGCAGCCGTTTGGGTGACGCTTATATTTGTGCTCGATTTGAGAGATGGGTTACTTTAGAAAGTGGCGCATCCACGATTCTGGAAATCCTGAATTGGGACTTTCATTGGCGGAGCCATGAAAAACACTCTTATAATTTTTAACCCAGAGTGTTAAAAATACAATACAACACCTTGGTAAACAGCTTAATGAACCCAAATTGCTCCTTTTCCTAGAGAATCACAAAATAACAATTACCGCGATACTCCTCTTGGCGATGATTGTTGAGCTTGTGCGATCCAAAACCAGACCCGAACTTGTTCTGGGATGTACCGTCTTGGTATTTGTGTTATTGAGGTTTATTTCTGTAGATGCCATTTTAAACACCCTAACCAACCGGGGTATTCTAATCATCTTTTTGATTATCGCCATTACTACTGCCATAAATAGCCATATTGATATCCCCGGAAACATTGACAGGCTTTTGGGGAAAATAAAATCCGAAAAAGTATTTTTGGGCACACTAGGGCTTTGTGTGGCATTCGTAAGTTCTATTTTCAACAACACTCCAGTTGTTATTTTACTTATCCCCTACGTTAAAGAGAAGTCAAGGCAGTTTCAGGTTTCTCCGTCCAGGTTTCTTATACCGCTTTCCTATTTCGCCATTTTGGGTGGAATGCTGACCCTGATCGGTACTTCAACCACCTTGCTGCTCAACGGCCTTTTGGAAGAAAAAAAATTGGTTCCTTTTTCGTTTTTTGATTTTTTAATCCCTGGGTTGTTGGTCTGTTTTTTTGGCATTACCTTCATTGTACTCTTTGGCAAAAAACTCCTTCCCGAACGTGCTTCATTTACAGAAGACAATTCAAAGAACGCGCGTAAATTTTTTATTGAGGCCAAAATAGCGGTGCATTCAGATTTTGCGGACAAAACCATTGAAGCCAGCGGTATAAAAGATTTTAGGGGCATTTCGTTATTGGAAATTATTCGTGGGGATCAGGTATTCAAAGTACTCAATTCCCGAAATCTAATCCTCAAGGAACGTGACCGGCTTATATTTTCTGGCAGTTTAAAAGATGTAAAACAACTCAACACTGCGACAACCAACATAGAATTGATCTCAGAACGACGGGTTCCCGACGCCGAAAATTTGGAGTATGTAGAGCTATCCATTCCATCCAATTCCTATTTGGATGGTAAGAAAATCAAGGAAACCAATTTCAGACAACGCTATGGTGCCACCATACTCGCTATACACAGAAACAATGAGGACCTGAGCGGCAGGATTGGTGAAAGCCGGCTCAAAAGTGGTGATCTCCTCATCGTCATCCCCCACGAGCGCGTCAATCAGGCATTAAAAAGTGATTTTCATATCCTGTCGAACATCAAATCAGATAAGAAAAACAGTAAGCACCAATTAACTTTGGGGGTCGGAACAACTGTTCTACTAACCTTGGCAGCATTGGGACAATTGGATCTTTTTCTGTTTTTGACCTTATTTTTGATCCTACTTATTGGGATCGGGTACATTAGTACGTATCAAATAAAAAGGGATTTCAAACTTAGTCTTTATGTTATTTTGGTCTCTTCATTGATCATCGGGAAGGTTTTTATAGACTCTGGACTTTCTGAAGTACTTTCATCCTATTTGTATGAGGCGACCAAAGGCTTTGGCGCGCCTGGATTACTGCTGGGACTAATGATCTTTACGGTCTTGCTCACCTCGATGATTACGAACGTCGCTGCGGTCTCAATCACCTTTCCATTAGCGTATTCCTTGGCACAATCGGTCGATTTCTCAGAGAAAGCATTGTATTTAGCCATCGCTTTTGCAGCCTCTGCGGCTTTTAGCACACCCATTGGCTATCAGACCAACTTGCTGGTTATGGCTCCGGGGAATTATGTTTTTAAAGATTATATTAAAATAGGTCTGCCCCTTACCATTATCTATCTTGTAGTTGTCTGGTGGTATCTCATTTATCTATACTAATTAAAACCTATACAATTTTGTCTACCAATTTAACCAAGCAAGCCTATAAGATCAGTCAGCAGAAACGCATGGAACTGGCTGGACACAAACCTCTGGTTTTGTGGTTCGTGGGCTTGTCGGGAAGCGGAAAATCAACGGTTTCTGATGCCTTGGAAACTTTTCTGTATCAAAAGGGCTTTCGAACGACCACCCTTGATGGCGACAACATCAGAATGGGCATCAACAAGGACCTTGATTTTTCAGCCAAAGCACGGTCAGAAAACATAAGAAGAATTGCAGAAATCGGCAAGCTTTTTATAGAAGCCGGGGTGATTGCACTGACCGCCTTCATTACACCGCTCGCCAAAGATCGTAATCGCGCCAAAGAAATACTAGGCAACCACTATGTTGAAATCTTTGTAAACTGCCCGCTTGAGGTTTGCGAAAAACGCGATGTAAAAGGTCTTTATGCCAAAGCGCGCAAAGGCGAAATTCCTAATTTTACTGGAATAAGCGCACCTTTTGAAAAACCTGAAAATCCAGATGTTGAAATATTGACCCACAAAGAATCAATAGACGAATGCGTCACAAAGATCTGGAATACCATACAATCTAAAATCACCATTCAATCATGAGAAAATACGCATTGTCCCACCTCGAAGAACTGGAAGCGGAAGCGATTTATATACTCCGTGAGACCGCAGCTCAATTTGAAAATCCGGCCATCCTGTTCTCAGGTGGTAAAGATTCTATTCTGGTCACCGAACTGGCTCGCAAAGCATTTTACCCCGCCAAAATCCCCTTTACGTTTCTGCACGTGGATACCGGGCATAACTTTCCGGAAACCATTGCATTTCGGGATCAGTTGATGGGTAAGCTGGGCGTGAACCTAAAAGTGGGGCTCGTTGAGGATTCCATCAAAAATGGTAGCGTAAAAGAAGAAACAGGTATTGATGCCAACAGAAACAAACTACAGACCACTACCCTACTTGAGGCTATTGAGGACAATCAATTTGATGCCTGTATAGGTGGTGGTCGCCGGGATGAAGAAAAAGCCCGGGCAAAGGAACGTTTCTTTTCGCACCGTGACGAATTTGGGCAGTGGAATCCCAAGAACCAGCGTCCCGAACTTTGGAACATCCTAAACGGCAATCTTAATATGGGCGAAAACTTTAGGGTCTTCCCCATTAGTAACTGGACTGAACTGGATGTTTGGCAATACCTTACTGCAAATAAAATCGAAATCCCATCGCTCTACTTCGCCCACGAAAGAGAGGTAATTCGCAGACAAAATACCTGGATACCTTATTCGGAATTTATATCCCTACGTCCCAAAGAAGAAGTAGTGACCAAGAAAATTCGTTTCCGTACTTTGGGGGATATCACGATCACCGGGGGCGATGAATCTGAAGCAGATACCTTAGAACTAATCCTCGAAGAGGTGGCCGTCGCCCGCCAGACAGAGCGTGGCAACCGCTCGGACGACAAGCGTTCTGAAACTTCAATGGAAGACCGTAAAAGAGAAGGCTATTTTTAGCCCTTTATTCTCAACGGGAATAAGCAAATGGCTCCCCTCCTATTCAAGGAGGGAACGTTTCAACAAAATTGAAGCTGGGGAGGTTATTCTGAAGTTATATTTTTAAAGCCTCACCACAAACCTCAAATCGCACCAAATACTAGAAACCAATCCAAATTAACGTTTAACGTAACGAACCACCGAGATGAGTAAAATATTAAACGAAGAAAAAGAGATACTACGATTTACCACAGCAGGAAGTGTTGATGATGGCAAGAGCACGCTTATAGGAAGATTGCTTTTTGACTCTAAATCCATTTACATGGATCAGATCGAAAATCTTGAAAAAATTTCCGCCAAAAAAGGAATTTCCCATATTGAACTGGCTCACCTTACCGATGGTCTTAAAGATGAACGGGAACAAGGAATTACCATTGATGTGGCCTACCGCTATTTTGCAACGCCCAAGCGTAAATTTATAATAGCCGATACCCCGGGTCACGTGCAATACACCCGCAATATGGTTACCGGTGCCTCTACCGCCAATCTGGCCCTGATATTGGTAGATGCCCGAAAAGGCATTATTGAACAAACCAAGCGACATTCTTTTATCGCATCCCTGTTGCAAATTAAGCACGTGGTTGTATGTGTCAATAAAATGGATCTGGAAGACTATTCGGAGGAAGTGTTCGATAAAATAGTAGAAGACTACAAGGAGTTTGCTTCAAAACTACAAATTCAGGACGTTCGCTTTATTCCGATATCCGCCCTAAATGGTGATAATGTCGTGAACAGGTCAACGAATATGGACTGGTATAAGGGCGACTCCCTGTTGGGCACGCTGGAAACCATACATATAAGCAGCGACTACAATATGGTAGATTGCCGCTTCCCGGTGCAGAACGTGATACGGCCATTTAGTGATGAGTTTCATGATTTTCGTGGTTATGCCGGAAAGGTGGTCAGCGGAATCTACAAGGTTGGTGATGAAGTTGTGGCACTTCCATCAGGTCTTAAGTCTAAGATTAAATCCATCCATCTTGGTGAAAAAGAACTGCAAGAGGCGTTTCCGCCCCAATCGGTGACGATGACTTTGGAAGATGACATTGATATCAGCCGTGGGGATATGCTGGTACGTGAAAATAACCAACCTGACTCTAAACAAGATTTGGAAGTTATGCTGTGCTGGCTCAATGACGATGCTATGGCACCGCGTGCGAAGTATGCCATCAAACATACTTCGGTAGACGCCCGTGCCGTGGTAAAACAAGTACTTTATAAGGTAAATATCAATACCCTGCACCGCGAGGAAACTGTTGATACAGTGTCAAAAAATGATATCATCCGAGTCAAATTAAGGACTACCAAACCGCTACTCGTGGATGAGTACAATCAAAACCGTTTTACAGGAAGTATCATTTTAGTTGATGAAAGTACGCATGAAACGGTTGCTGCTGGGATGGTTATTTAGATGGGGATTGGTGGTTAGTGATAGGTGGTTAGTGGTTGGTGGTTGGTGTAATATGGTGTTTATTTTGAACTATTTAAAGTTTTCTAATTTTCAAACGAATTATGTCCATCTATAAAAATAGCTTTGCACGGGAACTTTGAAGAATTAAAATGCTGGCAGGAATGTTTCCGGTTAAAAGCGTATATACGGAAAGATATTTTAATTAGACTTCCGAAAACAGAAAGGTTTGAACTTTATGATCAGCTTTTGAGAGCCTCTCGCTCTGCTACAGCTAATATTGCGGAAGGATGGGGTCGCTACCATAGAAAAGACAGTATTTGATTTATGATAATAGCTCGGGGCTCTATTGCCGAAATTTTGGACCACGCTATTGAGGCACACCAATGTGATTATATCTCGTCAGAACACCTTCAGGAAATAAGAAACCAAACAGCCACCTGCTTGCGATTAATAAATGGATACATCAAATACTTAGGCTCCAAGTTAAACGATTAAGTTATGATCTAACTGAACAATTCATATAATCACCAACCACCATCACCCGACCACCAACCACTATTAACCAGCCACTTCAACGAAACAAATGAACTTAGATAATTTACTAAATACCGCCATCACCGCTAGCCTAAAAGCGGGTAAGAAAATCCTCGACATTTATGAAAATGAAGATTTTGAGGTTGATTTTAAAAGCGATGACTCTCCTTTGACCAAAGCTGACACTTCGAGTCATAATATTATCATGTCCTATTTGGAAGAGACGGGCATTCCCGTTCTTTCTGAGGAAGGAAAAGAAATTCCCTATGAGATCCGGAAAGATTGGGAATATTTGTGGATAGTCGACCCTATAGATGGCACCAAAGAATTTATCAAAAAGAACGGCGAATTTACCGTAAATATCGCCTTGATCAAAACGGGTGTTCCTGTATTGGGCGTAATTTACGTGCCAGTTCTTCAAGAATTGTTTTACGCTTCTGAGGCCATAGGTTCTTTTAAAGCTAAAGACGTCGTTGTGAGCAGTACCGTTGATAAGGCTAGAGAGAAAGGTGAAAAACTTCCACTTGACATCAACAAAGAGCACTATACCGCAGTTGCCAGCAAGTCGCACTTGTCTCCAGAAACTGTAGACTACATTAAGACCTTAGAGGAAGAACACGGGGAAGTGGCAATGATCTCCAAAGGGAGTTCCTTAAAACTGTGTATGGTTGCCGAGGGTCAAGCCGACTGCTACCCCCGCTTTGCCCCCACTATGGAATGGGATACTGCCGCTGGTAGTGCGATTTGCAAATATGCCGGTAAAACAGTCACGGACTGGGAAACTAAAGAAGAGATGGTTTATAACCGGGAGCAGTTGTTAAATAATTGGTTTTTGGTAGGTTGAAAAAGACCCTAAGTGACAACGGCCTTACTTGCAATTTTGAATAAACTGCTAACTCAAGGGTTTATAATGAACTAAGTTTTCTTGAGACTAACTAATGCCACTGACTTTAATTAAATGCAGCAAATAAATCGTTCATAAACAAATGATAAAAAAAATTTTTAAACGAATTAGATTCATAATTCGATCCAATTATAGAAATATCGTTGTTAACATTTGCTTAAAAAGCTCAAGACTGTCATCAGCATACTACCTGTTTTTTGACAGATCTTTTGACAGAGAACATCACGCCGTGTTGGCAGGAACACGTCGTCACGTAATAGAAGCACGAATTTCTAAGGCTAATTATTACCTATTAGTAAGAAATATCCACCGCATAGAAAAAGGTTTGTTGATGAGACCGAAACGGGATGTATTTGCCAAGGATTATATAGGCGAAACCGTTGATAACTTTGTCTCCCTATGGCCCAATGCTGATCTGAAAAAGAATGTTCAATTACAATGGTTTCACGATGTCCTTGTTGAATATTTTAAAACAGCGATAAAGGATGAACAAGTCAGACTGATTTACAACAAATTTCAATCCGTCACCAATCAAAAGACAGTATTGGCATCATCTCCAAAAAAGCTCATCCCTTACCATAGATTAGATGCAGATAAGAGCACTATCAGTTATGAAGAATTTTTTAAACTTACACGACAGCGAAGATCCGTAAGATGGTTTCAAAAAAAGCCAGTGGAACGCGAATTGATCGATAAGGCCATATTAGCTGCAAATCAATCACCCAGTGCTTGCAATCGTCAGCCGTTCGAATTTAAAATCTTTGACGACCCTAGTCTGGTCAGCACCGTTAAGGATTTCCCAATGGGCACTGCGGGTTATGGCCAATCCATTCCTGTTTTTTGTGTCATAGTTGGCAATCTAGATGCTTATTTTGATGAACGAGACCGACACGTAATTTACATAGATGCTTCATTAGCATCTATGACCTTGATGTTGGCCTTAGAGACGATGGGTTTAAGTAGTGTAAGTATCAACTGGCCAGATGTAGAGCATCGCGAACAATTGATGGAACAATTTTTAAATCTCCCGGATTATCAAAGACCATTGATGTGTCTTGGTATAGGGTATCCAGATCCGGACGGCTTAGTGGCATTCTCTGAAAAGCGACCTTTGGACAAAATAAGATCCTATAATTTCTATAATGCCTCCTCTTAAATATAAATTACTTAAAGCCCATGAGCAACTTCTTAATAAAGGGCATAAAAGCTCTTCTCAATAAATATTTAGAAAACTTCAGCTATTTTTACAAACGACTGGGTTATCGTATTATTCTGAGCATTGCTCTTAGTCTCTTGGTCGGGTTTATGGATGGCTTCGGTCTGGCTATGTTTTTGCCGCTATTGGAGATGGTTAACTCAAATGGTGCCAGCGGGGAGAGCATTGGAAATCTCAGCTTTTTAATTGATGGAATGAACGCCATCGGCTTAACTCTGAATCTAAGAAACATACTACTTATCTTATCGCTGTTCTTTATTTTAAAAGGAATGGCCTCATACACTGCAGCTAGATATGAAGTTACGATCAAACAATTTTTTATTAAAAATATAAGAACCAGACTTATGCTCTTAATGAGCGAAATGTCATACAAGTCATTCGTCGTTTCTGACTCGGGCCGAATTCAAAATGCGCTTACCGTTGAGGTGACAAGATTGTCTACAGCGTTCCAGTTTTATTTTGGTACAGTCAAGCAATTGGTCATGGTTTTGGTGTATATGTTATTCGCCTTTTACATCGACCCTCAGTTTGCTTCAATAATTACTATTGGTGGTGCCTTAACCGGTTTTACATATAGCGCCATTTATTCTAAAACCAAGTCGGCTTCCCAAGAACTCACGGTTGGATCGAACTTTTACCAAGGTTTAATTATACAATTTGTCGGGAGCTTTAAATATTTGAAAGCAACCGGCTTACTAAAGACGTATACTTCAAAACTTTATAAAATTATCAATTATATCGAAAAAACAAATAAACAAATCGGGAATTTGAGCGCTATTGTAACTGGAACTCGAGAGCCTCTATTGATAATAGTCGTAAGCGCAGTTATCCTTTTGCAAGTAAATGTATTAGGCGGCTCGCTTGGCACAATCCTAATTAGTTTGTTGTTTTTTTATCGTGCCCTGAATTCCTTTATGCAAATGCAAGTTGCTTATAACAATTTTCTTGGTCTTTCTGGCTCTATGGATAACGTAGCACAATTTGAAAAAGAACTGGAAAAGAGCGTGGACGAAGAAGGAAACTTAGATGTAAAAGACATAAAAAATGGTATAATTCTGGAAAATGTGGATTTTGGATACAATAAGGAGACTCCAGTTATCCAAAATGTAAGTTTAGACATACAACAAAACAAAACCATTGCCTTTGTAGGTGAAAGCGGAAGCGGTAAAACAACTTTGGTAAATATTTTAGCAGGATTAATTCCACTGGATTCAGGAGAAATGTTTGTCAATGGAATATCTATATCCAACCTGAAAAAAACTTCTTATCAAAAAAGAATAGGATATATTACTCAAGACGCGGTCATTTTCAATGATACCATTTTCAATAATATTACTTTTTGGGACGAAAAAACTGATAAAAACTTTAGAAAATTCGAAGATGCTTTAGCCCAAGCAACCTTGTTGGATTATGTAAATTCTCTGCCAAAAAAGGGGGATTCAGAACTGGAAAACAATGGTGTTAATCTTAGCGGCGGCCAAAAGCAGCGCATTTCAATAGCCCGTGAACTTTACAAAGATATTGACTTACTCATATTAGATGAAGCTACATCAGCACTTGATTCGGAAACAGAAAGAAGTATTCAAAAAAATATAGAAAGTCTGCACGGCCGACTTACTATTCTTATGATTGCGCATAGGCTTTCAACAATAAAGAATGCAGATATAATCGTACTTATGGAAAATGGATCCATCAAAGCAAAAGGCACCTATCGAGACCTACTAAGCACATCCTCAAAATTTAAAAGAATGACCCTCCTTCAAGAGGTTTAATTTAATCGACATTAATCATGAATATCTTAGTTGACAACGCCGGATTTATAAACAAAGGAGCAGAGCTTATGCTAAGGTCCTGTGAACAGGAAATTAAAAATAAATTCAAAAACGCTAAACTTGTTATCAATCCGCACACCGTAGGAGGCAAGACAAGTAAACCTATAGGTGAAGATTTTCTAATCTATCAGGATCACGTAGCTTTTAGCATACTTCCAGAAAAAATTAATCGTAAATTTTTCTTTGTCAAGCCAAATGAGATTGACTACCTCTTGGATGCTGGAGGGTTTCAGTTTGGAGACCAGTGGGCTACGATGTTTAATACAACATCTAATCGTAAAGCATCTAACTATTATAAAAATCTCCGAAAAAGTGGAGCAAAATTAATTTTCCTCCCTCAAGCATTTGGGCCATTTAAAAATGTGATGGCTGCAGAACGCATGAAATTTGTAGCAGAACAAGCCCATTTGCTTTTTGCTCGCGATAAAATATCCTATCAGTACTTAGTCGATCTGCTGGGAAAAGACGACAAAATTGTTTTAAAGCCTGATTTTACCAATTTAATGAAACCTCAGGTTCCCCTTACCCAATTCATAAATGATAAGGCTCACGTCTGTGTAATTCCGAATAGTAAAATGATGAGCGCAACAGATGAAAAGGTCTCCAACGCGTATATTGATTTTATGACAACAGTCTGTGAGTTATTTATAAATGCAAACAAATCGCTTATTCTTCTTAATCACGAAGGAGATGGTGACAAAGAAATCATTGATAAAATACAACAAAACCTGACCAAGAAGGCTTTGGTTTTATCCGGTCTTAATGCAATAGAAGTTAAGGCTGTTATAGCTAAGATGGAAATTTTAGTGTCATCAAGATTTCACGGAGTAGTAAGTGGTCTATCTCAAGGGGTATGCACCTTTGCAACTGGATGGAGCCACAAGTATCCCGAGTTACTAGGGGATTTTGGTGTAGCCAAAAACTTACTTGATGTGTTGCAGCCTGAAATTGCTCATGAGAAAATTATCACTGCCTTAAAAAATAATAACAGTAAACATCACACATCACCTACGGCAATCTTAGCAATGGAAAAGAAATCTAAATCGATGTGGGAACAGGTTTGGTCTATATAGTTTAATGTCAACACATTATAGAAATTCCATTTTAAACAATGAATTCGAAAGTTTCTATTATCATTCCAACATACAATCGCGCTAAGAAACTTATCCCTTGCCTCGAAAGTATTTTTAATCAGACTTATCCAAACATTGAGGTGATTCTTGTAGATGATGGAAGTACAGACAACACATGTGATATTGTACAACTTTATGTTGATAGTATTGATCGCAATTCCAACTATAAATACATAAATCAAGAAAACCAAGGCGCCCCGGCAGCAAGAAATAATGGTCTCTATGCTGCATCTGGAGAATTAATCGTATTTTTTGATTCTGATGATCTAATGCTGTCAGGCCGAATAGCCAAACAGGTACAAGCCATTCATAAAAGCACTGCTGACAGTTGTGCTTGTGGCTTCACCAATTCAATTTCCAAAAAAAAATTTTTACCTAAAATTGATTCTCAAAAAGGAGTATTGGGTTCGTTACTTTATTGGAACCTTATGGGAAGTACTCAATCATGGATGTATCGTAAGGAGTATCTAATTGCCATTAAAGGGTACGATCCCTGCTTAAAATGTTATCAAGACTGGGATTTAACTTTCCGCTACTTGAGCAAATACAAAAGTGTTGCATTAGTGCAGGAAAGTTTATCTATTTTTAGCGATGAGGATAACAACGACCGAATAACTTCAAAAATCAGTTCCCTTGAGCGCCTCCCCAATATTCAACGTTATTATTTAAAAGTATTGAGACATCTTATAACTATTGACGGTTCGTCCAAACTCATCAAGCACATAACCTTGTTATACCTGAATCAAATCACACTGATTTATAAAAAGAGTGGAGAAAATAAGTTAGCTTGGAGATCATACGGGTTATATAAAAATGCTGTTTCCGAAGGCCACTTGAAATTAAAAATACAGATGAACATACTCTTTGGGCTTCATTTTTTAAGAAATATCTGATTTTTCAACATCTTGAATTGCTTTTAAACGAAATTTATATGAAAGTATCTGTTGTTACCATTAATTATAATAATTCTTCGGAATTAAAGAAAACAATAGAAAATGTGTTTAGTCAATCGTATACTAAGTTTGAACATATAATCATAGACGGTGGTTCTACGGATGAAAGTGTGAAAATCATTAAAGAGAACCAAGAAAAATTTGCCTATTGGGTAAGTGAACGGGATAATGGGATTTTTCACGCTATGAATAAGGGAATTCTTAAATCGAGGGGTGAATATATTTGTATGATGAATGCCGGGGATCTTTTTTATAATCACCAGACTTTGGATTTTACCTTCAACAAAAAAGTACAAACAGCTGATATAATTTACGGAAATGCACTTTTAGAATCAAAAGGTGAAATATTTGGAGAAAAGAGATTTTCAAAACAAATTACTTTCGATCTTTTTAGAAAAAATTCGCTAAGCCATCAAGCTTGCTTTATAAGAAAAGACCTTCACGATCAAATTGGATTGTATGACGAATCATTGAAGTATTCCTCAGACTGGAAGTTTTTAATTCTTGCAATTTGTAAACACAATGCCAGTACAGCTTTCATTGACGAATACTTAGCCATTCATAACTGTGATGGATTAACTTGGAACCCTATACATCTTCCATTGGTCAAGGAAGAACAAGCAAAGCTTCTGCAGGTGGAGTTTAAGCATTTTCTTCAAGACTATGATCTCTTGGATAAATACAGAAATAGAACAGTATCCTTAGGAGACATTTTGTTAAATTTCAGACAAAAAGCTAAGTACCAGCTTAAAACGATTTTAAATAAGTAGTTTAAAAAATATTAAAGGCTTCGTTATGATAAAGACTGTACGAAATTTACCTATCGTAAGGCAATACTTTAAAAAAAAAAGTAATGATATTGAGCTTTCCAAATTTAAGAACAAGCTCAACCATATTCCAGTCTTTGTACTTCAGATGGGCAAGGTAGCTTCCTCATCCATCTACTCATCTTTATGCAATCAATATTCTGGAAACGTAATACATGGGCATTCATTCCGAATAAATAATCCCGATTTAAAAGTTCGGACACTTTATAAAACTTATACTTCACAAAATATACCATTGAAAATCATTACGTTAGTTCGTGAACCTATAGGTAGAAATCTTTCATCATTTTTCCAAAACTTTGAAAATAATGTGGGTATAAAGTATGAAAAATCACCATATACTATTAAAGAGATTTATGATTTATTCATCAATTTAGCCAATAACGATTATCCATTAAACTGGTTTGATTACCAAATTCAAAACAATTTTGGCATTAATGTATACAAACGAGCGTTTCCTCCGGAGCAAGGGTATGACCATTTTCAAAATTTCGATAAAAAAATAGAACTTCTAATAATGAAATACGATCTTGACGATACTTTAAAAGAAAAATTAATAAGAGAATTTCTGAATTTAAAAGATTTTAATCTTATCAATACAAACATCAGTTCTAGTAAAGTATATTCAAAGATGTACAATGAAATTAAACAAATGAAAATGCCTGAGGTGTATATTGACAGAATGTTAAATTCCAGATATGCTCAACATTTTTATGCCAATGAAATTGGGAAAATAAGGGCTAAATGGAGTTGAACATAACATTTATATCATACTCTTAGAAACTATTAAAATGCAATCAACAATTTGTACACTTTATGAGGGGAATTACCACTATGGAGTAGCCGTTCTAGTGAATTCACTTTATAGTAAAGGCTTTCGAGGCGACTTTTATATCGGGTATCGTGGAGAGCTTCCTCCTTGGGCTAAAGACACAATACCAAACACCAACCTTAATTGGGAGAATGCTCAATCCTTCAAGGCTGCAGATGATCTATTAGTACATTTTTTACCTGTCGAAACTGAAAGTCATTTTACCAATTATAAGCCTTATTTTGTTAAGGAGCTTATAGATAGCTCAATTATTAAAAATGAAATTTATGGAATATTTTATTTTGACCCTGACATTGTAAATCTTTGTGAGTGGAGATTTTATGAAGAATGGATTACTTACGGTGTTGCAATGGTTCATGAAGTGGTATGGAATGATATGCCGCACAATCATCCGAAAAGAAAACAATGGCTGCAAAATGCTAAACCTGATCATCTCAAAGTCCTAAACCCATTAAATTCGTACATAAATGCTGGTTTTTTCGGACTCTCTTTGAAAAATCTATCATTTTTAGACCTTTGGATTAAATTGATTGATTATTGTGAAAGTAAGGGCAATTTTGATAAGACAAAGTTTGCACAAAGCGAACACGATTACGCTCTACTAAAAGTTGGAGATCAAGATTTATTCAACCTTGCAGCCATGTGTACAGAATGTCCATTGAGTGAATTTGGTCCCGATGGAATGGGCTTTATAGGTGGTGGGTGGTTGATGGCTCACGCTACAGGCTCACCAAAACCTTGGCAAGTAAACTTCAGGAAAAATTGGGTTTCTGGAAAAAAGGTAAATAATAACTATAAGCGATTCTGGGAACAGGCTAGAGGAGTTATTTCTTGTTATAATGTCAAGGAAATAAAAAGAAAGCAAAATTCAATAAAATTATATTCTCTACTTTCACGATTTTATTCGAAATAAAAAGTAGAACTCTCTTCTTTCCTCACAAATTAATTACCTAAGTGAAAATTCTATTTATTTGCGGATCCCTAGAACCGGGTAAAGATGGGGTTGGTGACTACACTATAAAACTAAGTGAAAAACTCACTCATTTTGAATATGAGTGTAGTGTGATAGCTCTTTCCGACCCTTATGTATCAGAATTAAACCACGATTTATATCAGCTAGGCCCTAACAAAAAAATCGCGACTCTAAGAATTCCAAAAAACCAATACAATTCTGTTCACAGAGGTGAGTTGCAAAAATTAATAGATCTTTTTAATCCTGATGTTATTAGCCTACAATTTGTCCCATTTGCTTACAATGATAAAGGCATTCCCCTCTATCTGGTCTCTTTACTGAAATCAATCAATACTGTTGCTCAATGGCACGTTATGTTCCACGAAATTTGGATCGGCCACGCAAGCAGATCAATATTTGGCAAGTCATATTGGATAGGAAGTCTACAGAAGCGAATAATTTATAAGCTACAGGCGGTACTGAACCCCGTTTGCCATACACACGCATTATATTATAAATACCTTCTTAATAAAGAAAAAATAACAACATACCATCTTCCACTTTACGGAAACATCAAGAAAACCCAACGAAACCGAAACTTATTTTATAATATTATTAAAGAATCACCTCTTTCAAATTGGCAATCACAAAATATATTGCAAAACAATATCGCCGTTATTTTCGGCTCGTTTCCTGAATTTTGGGACTTATCAGAGATTTTGAATAAATGGAGCACTTATTTGACTAACGAAAATAAAACGGGGTTACTATTCATTTTAGGAAAACATAACTATGATAGTACAAATAAAATAAATAGACTTCGTCAGAAATATCCTTTGATAACCTTTATTAGACTTGGAATACTCCAAGAAAAGGCAGTTTCTCAAATCTTGCTTCACGCAGATTTTGGCATAAATCCCACTCCATTAGCCATAGTGGAAAAAAGCGGAGCCGCCGCGGCAATGTTGGACCACGGATTATCTATAATCACCACTAGAGTTGGAATTATACAGAAAAATACGGAAATTGATTTTCTATCAATTCCAAATGTATATTTTGAACCCAACTTAAGGGCTGAGGACTTTGGCAGGTTAATAAGAAAAAGTATCGATCCCAAAATTGACGATATTGCGCAAATTTACATAAATGATTTAAAAACAATGATAACAAATGCACTCAGTCGTAAATAAACAACTTTCAAAAATAAAGAATAAAAAAGTGTTTTTCGAACCTTTAGGTGGCAACAATGGTGACACTTTAATCGAAATGGGGGCAAAAACTGTTCTTGAAAAAAACGGAATTCAACTTGTAAAAACACCTACAGAAGCCGAAATCATAGTAATTAATGGCAGCGGTGACCTAAGCTATGTGCACGACGATCAGCCCATAGCAGAAACCAGACAGTCACGTCTGATCACCAAATATCATCAAACCCCTGTTATACTTCTCCCAAGTTCTTGCACGGTTGCCAATGCCCAGAAACTCTCGACACCTCTCAAAAAAAGATCTGCAGAAACGATATTGATTGCGCGTGATAATTATTCTTTTGAGAATTTAAAAAAACTTAGCAGTCCTCAAGTAAAAATTTATTGTGATCACGATATGGCCTTTGGTCTTTTAGGTAGTAGCTGGCTTGAAAATAAAAAAACTGAATCAACAACATCGGAAAATCTATTGGTCATCGAGCGTTTTGATGCAGAGGCAGCGACGGTCGCTCCGGCCATCTACTCAAAAACAGACTGGTTTAGAAAGGTATTACCAGCTGGAATGAAAAGCGCCTTAAAACATATTTTTCTTAATAAAATTCAGGAAAGTACACCATTCGTAAAGGAGTCAACCAAACTAGTTGCAGATTACATCCCGCATATAGCTTACAACAACATCCAAGCAGCTGATATAAGTCTTCCTAGAAACTATACATTTGAGGAATTTATAGCCTCCGAACAAAGGGCAAGCATAGTCATTTCAACCAGACTACACGGCTGTATACTTGCGGCACTACTTGGGAAACCATTTATAGCCGTACAATTTAAGGGAGGATTAAAGCTCAAAGGTGTATTTGAAAAATCCCTACAAAGCTTTCCAAACGCATACTTACACATTAAAGAGAGCTAGTTATTTTGAAAATATTAGTCTATTGCACACAATTCATGGAAACAGGTGGCATAGAGAGTCACATTCTTGAGTTCTGTAAAAATTTAAAAGTGCAAAAAAATGCTATGATTGATCTGATCATTCCCAATTCCGAGATGTCTAGTTCTACAGCAAAAGAATTCGATCAATTTTGTAATCATGTTTTTATACTGCGTGAACGCAATCCCAAAAAGAGACTTCTTTGGTTGGTAAAAGTAGCTATTAAACTTTCCCTAATGCGCTATGATGCTCTTTATACCAATGGCCTTGGGAACAGTGTTAAATTTATTTCAAATCTATTTAATTATAAAAAATGGGTGCACCACCATCATACATCAGGAGATATAATTGATCAATCTCGTTGGAGCAAACATTATATAAGATCATTAATATCAGCTGATAACGTTATAGCTTGCAGCACTAAAAACGCTCAGAACGTGTCTAAAGCTTTAAATAGGACTATCGACTATTTGCCTTGCTTTTCGAGACAATTCCTTATTCCGGCAAAAAAAGATTTCACAAAGCCAATGCAATTTGGCTATTTTGGTAGACTTATACCTGAGAAAGGTATCGATATATTATGTAGACTATCTGAAGATTCCGAAATGAAAGATATCCATTTCAATATTTGGGGAGAAGGCGAAAAATATGAGCCTAATTTTTTTAATCAATTTAAAAACCTCAAATATCAAGGGAAATTTTCTACGCGGGAGGAACTCCAAGAGGTTCTTCAATATTTAGATGCATTTATTTTACTAACCACGCATTCTGAAGGCCTCCCAATCAGCCTGCTTGAATGTATGAGTGCAGGTCTCCCTTGGCTAGCCACAAATAAAGGAGGAATTCCCGATATTGCGTGTGACCCGATTGCAACTAGGGTTGTAGATCATGATATCTCATATCCTGATATTAAAATTGCACTTCTACAATTTGTAGAAAATATACAATCAACTGAGAATATTAATAAAAAACAAATGCAATTATATCAAAGTAACTTTTCCGCTACAGCTCTTGCTGAGAAATGGAAAAATGTGCTGACTGATTAAAATTAAATTATTTTTTTAAAAAATTTTAACTATTGTAGGCAATTTAATATTTGATATGTTCCATTTGGGTATAACAAAATATATTCTTTTCAACACAGAATTATTGCAATGCTGCAACGGGATATATTTTCTTTTCTTCAGGTTTTTTTTGAAAAATCGCGATACGTATCACTGACCAAAAAAAAGTGTCACTTTTGGTCGTTGTCTCACTTCGTAGTCCTGAGTTTTTTTGGTTAAAGCTTCACTTATTACATACCCATGAAAGTTCTAAAAAAAATCTTGGTAAGTCATCCCACAGGCAATGCTAATGTTAGAAGTCTTTTGGAAGGACTGGTCAATCATCATTTACTTTATGCATTTTATACGGGTGTCGCGGTATTTCCAGGCAATTTTTGGAGTCTAGTGGCTTATTTACCGGGCCTCTCTGATTTTAAAAGAAGAGAATTTGACGACAATCTCAGAACATATACAAAATCTCATCCTATAAGGGAGTTAGGCAGGTTACTATCTTCAAAAGTCGGGCTATCTCCACTTATTCAACATGAGCATGGTTTTTTTTCAGTGGATCAAAACTACCGCCATCTAGACTTACAGGTCAGTAAGGCTTTTAAAAAAACTTCAACTATTAAAGCCGTTTATGCTTATGAAGATGGCGCTCTTATATCTTTTGTTCAGGCGAAAAAAAATAAAATAAGGTGCTTTTATGATTTACCTATCGGCTACTGGCGGGCAATGAGAAGTTTACTAGAACCTGAAATAAAAGCAAGACCGGAATGGAAAGCCACGATGACAGGATTTCAGGATTCTCAAGACAAGGTTGCCCGAAAAGATCAAGAGATTGAACTGGCAGACCATATATTTGTGGCCAGCAGATTTACAAAAAAAACTTTGGAACAATTTCCAAAAATTTTGCCTCCTGTACATATAATCCCCTATGGGTTTCCCCAGACAACAAGCTGCAAAACCTATCGTAAAATACAAGGAAGTCCCCTGAAGTTACTTTTTGTAGGAGGACTATCCCAACGTAAAGGAATTGCCCAACTTTTTGAAGCTTGTTCTTCGCTTCAAGAAACAGTGACACTTAAAATTATAGGAAATAAGGCTGTTCAGGATTGTCAAATTCTAAATGCCTCCTTGGAGCAAATAAATTGGGTTCCTTCTTTACCGCATAAAAGTATCTTAAAAGAAATGCGTAAGGCAGATATTTTTGTTTTCCCCTCTCTTTTTGAAGGCTATGGATTGGTCATAGCTGAAGCGATGGCCCAGGGAACTCCAGTAATTACCACAGACCGCACCTGTGGTGCTGATTACATAGATCACGGTAAGAATGGATGGCTTATTGAAGCGGGTAATACGGCGGCCCTAAAGCAACAACTATATAATTTGACCCAAAATCCTGAAGTAATAGCAAAAGTAGGGAAAGCTGCATTTCGTACCGCCAGAGCGAATCCTTCCTCAGAATATGGCAGTAAGATGGCCAAATTATTAATTCAACTCATCTAGGGACTACTAATTTAATATGGTTTTGAACCAAGAGCAAAAAAGTTCGATTAAAAATATCAAGCGATTGATATGGGTCTACTTTTTACTTTTAATTTTTGAAGGTGCTTTGCGTAAATGGGTTTTACCTGGCCTGGCTGCTCCCCTCTTGATTATTAGGGACCCTGTTGCTATTGCAATGCTGTTTTTGGCTTTATATCATAGGCTTTGGAAACCCAATCTATATGTTTCCGTGATGTGGATCATCACTTTGATTGGTGTTTGCACGGCGCTTTTATTTGGTCATGGTTACCTTTCAGTAGCACTTTATGGCTTACGAATCACCTTTTTTCATTTTCCCATTATTTTTATTATAGGGCAATTTTTTGAGCCCGGTGATTTATTAAAATTGGGTAAAATCCTCCTTTGGATTACTATTGGGATGACGATACTGGTAGCCCTACAATTTTACAGTCCTCAGACCGCTTGGGTAAACCGGGGTATAGGTGGTGATATGAGCGGCTCTGGCTTTAGTGGGGCGGAAGGGTTTTATAGAGTGCCTGGCACCTTTTCTTTTACTAATGGTCTGTCCTACTTTTATAACTTAGCAACTTGTTTTATTTTTTACTATCTCATCAACAAAAAAACGGCTATTCATAAAGTTCTATTGTATGCGACGGTTATCGCACTTATAGCGGCGGTACCTCTAACAATAAGTCGTACAGTCTTTTTCCAAATTTGCCTTACCTTATTTTTTATCATACTCGCTTCAGTAAAAAATAGAAAATTAATTTTCCGCATTTTCGGTGGTATTATTGTAACCATAGTTATGTTGCTGATTATGAATAACTTTTATTTTTTTCAGACAGCCACCTCGGCGTTTACCACCCGATTCGAAACAGCCAATGCTAGTGAAGGAGGTGCTGTAGAAGGTGTGCTTATCGATCGTTTTCTAGGTGGTATGTTGAATGCCGTAGAACGCGGATCAGATAGCTTTTTCGGTCATGGACTGGGTCTGGGATCGCAGGCGGGCGCTAAATTAGCCGGAAGTTCTGGATTTTTAATTTCAGAAGGAGAATGGGGACGTATCATCGGCGAGCAGGGTATTCTGTTTGGCCTGTTTCTAATTCTTATTCGCGTTGTTCTAGGGATAAATTTATTGAAGTCCTCTTGGACTCAAATAAGAAATGAAAATATATTACCTTGGATACTATCCAGTTTTGGCTTTGTAGTAGTAATACAGGGTCAATGGGCTCAGCCCACTACATTGGGGTTCGCTATACTTACCAGTGGTTTTATACTTGTTGCTATTAAAAAAGGGTAATATGGTGATCAGAACAAAATATTTAAGTAAATACTAAAAATGAGAAACTATCAAACAGAGTTTTTAAAATTCAGACTAAAAAGAACTTTAGAAAAGTATCCTGGTTTGTATATGGCTGTTGCTAGAAACTATGCAGCCTTACGTAGGGATCAGTCTGGCCGTGTTCTCAATAATAAATCGGTGGTCTGTATTGAGGGGTTTCCTCGATGTGCCAGCAGCTTTGCTTGGCACGCATTTATTAAATATACGGGTCTAGAAAACAACATAGCCACTCACTTGCATAGTTCAGCACAAATCATTGCTGCAGTCGATGCAAAGATCCCAACCATAGTAACCATAAGACACCCCAAAAAGTGTATCACATCACTTCAAGCTCTAAGTCTACAATATCAAGGAGATCTCGACAAACCTCTAATATATCCCTTACCCTACGACCTGAACTGGTATATCTCTTTTTATGAATCGCTACTCTCAATTAAAGATCAAATTGTCATTGCGGATTTTGATGAAACTATTAATAATTTCAGTGCCATATTAAATCGTTTAAATAAGATGCACGGAAGCCCCTTTCAATTATCTGAACAAATTAATGACCAGGAATTATCCGCAGTTATTTTGGAAGAATCCAAAGACCAAGGCCATTTAGGCCCAAATGAGAACAGAGATGCTATTAAAAAAGAACTGAGTCAAAATTATGACAATGCTCCATTTCAAGATTTAAAAGAAAAAGCAGAAGAAGTTTATAGAGAATTTATAAGCTAATTCATGAATATAATTCTAATCACCCATCCGCCATTTTTAGATTCTGTTAGCATGCCGCTTTATGCGAACTGGCTTCACAAAGGTTTGGCACAATTGGGTCACGATACAGAAATATGGACAGCTAGGCCAGTTGTTTCAAAAATTTCATTGGGACGTGCTTTAAAAAAATGGCAAGGTTATATTGATCAATTTCTTGTTTTTCCTAATGAATTTCGTAGTAAACTGAGACGGTTACCCACAAATAGTATAGTTGTATTTACAGATCATGCTTTGGGCCCTTGGGTACCGTTAGCTGCAAATCGACCTCACGTTGTACATTGTCATGATTTTCTGGCACAAAGATCAGCTATGGGAGATTTTGAAGAAAATAGCCTAAAAAGTTCTGGTAAGGCGTATCAATCTTACATAAAAAAAGGGTATCAAACGGGACGAAATTTCATTAGTATTTCAAAAAAAACACAAGAGGACTTACATAAATTTTTAGGGTCAGAACCTCAGTTCAGTAAAGTCGTTTACAATGGACTCAATCAAGATTTTAATCCAGGTCAACCGCTTACTGCACGACAAGAATTCAGTGAAATTTCAAATCTAAATGTTGATAATGGTTTTATACTCCATATTGGCGGTGATATGTTTTATAAAAATAGACGTGGGGTCCTTTACATATATTTAAAATATCGACAGCGAAATCCTGATGGTATCCCCCTTGTAATGATTGGCCCCAAGCCAAACGATGATTTATTGGAAATCCTTGCAAACTCACCTTTTTCAGATCAAATTCATTTTTTGCAAGAGGTTTCTGGCACGGCAGTACAGCAAGCCTATCAAGCGGCATCACTTTTATTATTTCCCTCACTTGAAGAAGGGTTTGGCTGGCCAATTGCAGAAGCTCAGGCCAGCGGTTGCCCAGTTATTACCACACGCCACGCCCCAATGACCGAAGTGGGTGGGAATGCTGCATTTTATATTTCAAAAATGAGTTCAAATAATTTAAAGAATTGGGAAACAGAAGGCGCGAAAACTATTGAGAAAATCTTGAACCTTACTCCGGAGGATCGGGAGGAAGTAATCAACAAAGGTCTTAGCAATTCCTCTAGATTTGACTCCCAAAAAGCGCTTCGCCAAATTGAAAAATGTTATCAAGACATATTGAAACAGTATTCCGAATAATTAAATTTAGCAATAAACTGTTGTAACAATCTCAAAGCATATAAGTGACAATTTTACACATCGTAAGTTCAATAGACCCAGCTTTGGGCGGCGTCAGTCAGGTGATTCGAGACAATGTGCCCGCATTACAGAAAATGGGTGTGGTCTGTGAAGTCCTTTCTTTTGATGATCCCTCCGCTTCATTTTTAAGCGAAGATACGTTCAACGTTCACGCCATTGGTCCTGCAAAAGGCCCATACGCCTTCGTATCAGGCCTACAAACCTGGCTTACCGCAAATATGAGTCGTTATGACGTTCTCATCATTCACGGATTGTGGCTCTACAATGCTTACGGGACTTTTAACGTTTGGAACAAAAAAGCATATTCTTCACAAGAGAAAAGTCCAAAGCTCTTTGTTATGCCACATGGCATGCTTGATCCCTATTTTCAAAAAGCAGAAGGCCGAAAACTAAAAGCCCTGCGTAACACTGTTTTTTGGAAATTGTTTGAGCACAAAACAGTTAACGGTTGCGATGGATTGCTATTTACCTGCGAAGAGGAAAAATTACTGGCCCGGCAACCCTTTAAACCCTACCACCCGAAAAGAGAATTGAATGTGGGTCTGGGCACTACCCCACCGCCACCTGCAGATCCATCATTTATCACAAGTTTTATAAGTGCCTACCCTAAACTTGCCAATAAAAAATACTGGCTTTTCCTAAGCCGCATCCATCCCAAAAAAGGGGTAGACCTGCTCCTACGGGGCTATAAAAAACTTCTTACCGAGGACGAAAACATCCCAAATCTGGTTGTGGCCGGACCTGGTTTAGAGACGGAATATGGCAAAGCCATGACAGCTTTGGCCAGTCATCCCAAAATACATTTTCCGGGAATGTTATCCGGTCATAAGAAGTGGGGGGCCTTTTACGGCTGCGAGGCCTTTGTGCTCCCTAGTCATCAGGAAAACTTTGGTATTGCCGTAGCCGAAGCGATGGCCTGTAAAAAGCCCGTTTTGATCTCTAATCAGGTAAATATCTGGAGGGAGATCAAGGAAGGAGGCGGTGGTCTAGTGCAGGCAGATACAAAAGAAGGTACTCTAAGCTTGCTCAAAGCGTTTCAAGAGTTGTCTGAAAATGAAAAAGAACAAATGTCCGAAAAAGCCTATCTCACCTACAAACATCATTTTTCTATCGAAATGGCAGCTCAAAAAATGCTGGAACAATTAAATTTGGTGCTTGAAAATAAAGCCTGATTCGAGCATGCAGGAACAAAGCGCAGACTTATCCCAGTACAATTCGGACTTTGGATTAAAAAACAAATTGGCCCGGCTGCTCTGGAATATTGTGTATTTAATCTTATTCCGCCCGTTTGGAACGCAATTTTTCAAAAGATACCGGGTTTTTATCCTTAAATGTTTTGGATCAAAAATTGAATATTCTTCGCACATTTATGCCAGTGCTAAGATCTGGGCTCCCTGGAATTTGACGATGGGTTCCCACAGCACCTTAGGGCCACAGGTGGATTGCTACAATCAAGGGAAAATAAGTATTGGAAACAACACTATAGTTTCCCAGAAAGCATACCTATGCGCATCTACCCACGATTTTACACAACGGAATTTTCCATTGATCTGCAGACCTATTGCGATAGGTGATTCTGCCTGGATTGCCGCTGACTCCTTTGTGGGCCCTGGGGTCAATATTGGCGACCGTGCTGTCATTGGTGCGCGAGCTGCAGTATTTAAGGATGTTCCGGCAAATACCGTATATGGTGGCAACCCGGCAAAATTTATTAAAGAACGTATCATTCAATGAGCAAAATACCAGTAACCGTACTTGTTCCCATCAAAAACGAAGCACTCAATCTAAAAAAGTGCCTGCCGTTGTTACAGGATTTTGACCAGCTGCTGATTCTTGATTCTCAAAGTACGGATGATTCTTTGGCGATTGCCGAAGAACATGGCGCAGAAATCCATCAATTTCATTGGAACGGTAAGTTTCCGAAGAAAAGGAACTGGGCACTACGCAATTTGGAAATTCGAAACGAATGGGTGCTCTTTCTGGATGCTGATGAATATGTCACACCAGAATTTTTAAAAGAACTGCAACAGGTAATTCAGAATTCTACCTATTCTGGTTACTGGATCAAGTTCCGTAATTACTTTATGGGAAAACAGATGAAACACGGCGATCCTTTTAAGAAATTACCCTTGTTTAAATTTGGTACAGGCGAATATGAGAAAATCGATGAGGATACCTGGAGCCATCTCGATATGGAGGTTCACGAGCATCCCATCATCGACGGAAAGGTAGGTTATATAAACGCCCCTATCCTGCACAAGGATTATAAAGGTTTGGAGCATTATATAGCCCGTCACAATTCCTACTCCTCGTGGGAGGCCAACCGGTTTTTGAAGTTAAAAAGAGATGGGTTGACCAATTTGACCTCCCGCCAAAAAATTAAATATAAATTGCTACAATGGGGCATTATGCCATCCGTTTATTTTGTTGGAAACTTTATCTTGCGCGGCGGTTTCCTCGATGGCAGAAAAGGCTACTATTTTAACAAATACAAATCTGGATATTTTTTTCAGATTCAAACTAAAATTGAGGAACTAACCTCTCAAAACGACACGAAACAATGAAAAGAATCCTAATCACCGGCGGCGCCGGCTTTCTCGGTTCCCACCTATGTGAACGACTGCTCAACGAAGGAAACGAAATCATTTGCCTAGACAATTACTTTACCGGTGCCAAAAAGAACATTGTTGAATTTCTCGACAACCCGTATTTTGAAATGGTACGCCACGATGTGACCGAACCGTATTACGCCGAGGTGGACGAGATTTATAATCTTGCTTGCCCAGCAAGTCCGGTACACTATCAGTACAACCCTATCAAAACCATAAAGACCTCTGTAATGGGAGCTATAAATATGCTGGGCCTCGCCAAGCGTGTTAAGGCCAGAATCCTTCAGGCGAGCACAAGCGAAGTTTATGGTGATCCAGATGTTCACCCGCAACCGGAATCCTATTGGGGAAATGTAAATCCCATTGGTCTTCGCTCCTGCTATGACGAAGGAAAACGCTGCGCAGAAACCCTTTTTATGGATTATCACAACCAGAATGGTGTGGACATAAAGATCGTCAGGATTTTTAACACCTACGGTCCCAAAATGAACCCGGAAGACGGGCGGGTGGTATCCAATTTTATTGTACAAGCATTAAAGGGAGAGGACATTACGATTTTTGGTGACGGGCAGCAAACACGCTCTTTTCAGTACTGTGATGACCTTATAGAGGGGTTTATACGTATGATGAATTCTGAAAAAGGATTTTTAGGACCGGTCAATCTAGGAAATCAGGGCGAATTTACCATGCTTGAATTGGCAGAAACTGTCTTGAACATCACCAACTCTTCTTCAAAACTTGTATTTTTGCCGCTGCCTCAGGATGACCCCAAACAGCGTAAACCAGATACCTCATTGGCATACGAAAAATTGAATGGCTGGGAGTCCAAGGTGAAATTGCGCGATGGTCTGGAAAAAACAATCTCCTATTTCGAGTCCATCATTTAATCCTAACAAAAATTGACTTGAAGGTCTCGATTATAACAATAGTTTACAACAACGATAACCATATCGCCAGTTGTATAGAATCGGTTCTCGAACAAGAATACGAGGAAATAGAACATATTATAATAGATGGTGGATCGACTGATGATACTCTTAAAGTCATAAAGAAATACAAAGATAATCTTGCGTACTTTATATCAGAAAGGGATGAAGGCCTCTACAATGCTTTGAATAAAGGAATTCGTCAGGCTACAGGTGATGTAGTAGGAATACTTCATTCTGATGATAATTTTTTTAATGAAAGAAGCGTTACAAAAATTGTTAACGCTTTTAAGGAGAAGGAGGCTGATCTAGTTTACGCCAAAGGAATTTTTGTGGATAAAGGGGATATAAACAAAGTTATTCGCACATATCCGTCAAATCCTTATAAATCCTCCTTAATTAAATACGGCTGGATTCCGCTGCACACAACCATTTTTGTAAAAAGGGAAATTTTTGACAAGTACGGCCTGTACCGAGAAGACTTTAAAATTGCCGGGGACTATGAAATTTCGCTTCGCTGGTTCACCAATGATACTATCAAAAAACACTACCTCGATAAATGGTTGGTCAAAATGCGCATAGGCGGTAAAAGTACCACACCGAAATTTCAAAAATTAAAATCTGCCGAAGACCTTCAGATCATTAAAGAATATGACCTCCCCGGAAACTTCACACTTGGTTTTAAAATACTCCGAAAAATTCCACATTACATAATCCCCAGGGTAAAACGACCTAAACTCTAAATCCCTTAAGTTTTGCGCATAAAATTGCCATTAACTAAAAACCTATTTCCACACTGTCATAAATTGCTAAAATCAAATCGGTTTTTGACAATTTAAAAACATAAAATAGTATTATTGCAATGCTTTTCCAAACTGGTATGGTTTTGAAAGTAAAGGCTGCGTTAATGCTATGAGAGGTTCCAAGTTAATCATTCCTTTATCCATTATAGTACATCTCTGTATTATAAATTCGGTGCTTTTTCTTCTAACGCCCGAAACCTATCTCAACTTTGTCAACGCCATCTATTACAATGCTGCCTGGCTGATTGCCGCATACGCATTGGATTATTATCCTACGGCCAGAAAGGAACGATTTACCACAAATCTGGTAAAGGTGATTCAGCTTTATGCAGTTTTTGGTCTTGCTTACTTTGCTCTATTTGGTTTCAGGAGCCTGGACCCTAAACCTTTGGAAGACCAATTTTATATTTTTGGTATTATTTGCAGTTGCCTGCTCATCTTTCGGGTGCTCTTTTATTTCGCCCGCGAAAAATACCGTTTGGAGGGTGGAAATTTTGTAAGTGTAATTGTTATAGGAAGGGATAAAAACCTAAAAAAAATACGTCGCACCTTTGATGAACCGGATTTGGGTTACCGCTACCAAGGCTATTTTGACAATAAAAGCTCCAAAAGCCCAACTTACCTTGGCAAAATTGCGGACGCCTATGAATTTATGTTGAACCACGACGTGGACCACATTTATTGTATGGCTTCACGGCTCAAGAAAACCGAACTGCGGCAATTAATTCATTTTGCAGACAATAATTTTAAGAAGCTGAAAATTATCCCGGACAACAAAGAGATTTTTACCAGGGCGATGTCCATCGAACTTTACGATACCATCCCCGTTTTGAACATGAGGGAACTTCCATTGGATCGGGGATCGGGCAAACTCAAGAAACGTATTTTTGACATCATCTTCGCCTCACTTGTCCTGATATTTTTGCTGTCTTGGTTGGTGCCCGTGGTTTACATTATCATGCAGCTGGAATCTCCGGGACCGTTATTTTTCCGCCAAAAAAGGCACGGCTACAATATGAAAACATTTTGGTGCTACAAGTTCCGCTCCATGGAAGACAATCCCGATGCAGATACTAAAATGATGACCAAAAATGACAAGCGGGTGACGCGCTTGGGATCAATTCTCCGCCGAACAAGTATAGACGAACTCCCACAGTTCATAAATGTATTGAAAGGCGAAATGAGCGTTGTTGGCCCCAGGCCACATATGGAAGCCCAAACTGCTCAGTATGAAATTTCAGTCGATAAATATCTGGTACGCCATTTCGTGAAGCCGGGGATTACCGGTTTGGCTCAAATACGTGGTTATCGCGGCGAGATCGAGCAAGCCTCAGACATTATCAACCGCACCCGACTGGATATTTTCTATTTGGAGAAATGGTCTATCCGTCTTGATACAAAGATTATTTATGGAACGGTGGTAAATGTCTTTCGAGGAGAGGAAAAGGCGTATTAGACCGCTGTGGTGACAGACGTGTCTTTCAATAGCCTACTAGTTCAGAGTGCTGAGTTAAGGGTTGGGAATTTAATCCGAATGATTATGCTGAGCTCGTCAAACTACGCAGTAGGTGTTTGAATTACCTAGTTCGCTTCCCTAATTAGTTTTTTATGAGGATAATTTCTGCTTCAATAAGAATGTCGTAGGTTAGTTTTTCGATACTATTGACATTCCCGCCTAAATAGGCTTTAGATGACAGAAAATAAATATAAAAAACGAATCCTCAGAAAATTACCGAGGATTTCGCTTTTGCATACTACTAGTAAGTATTTAAGCCTCCGCAGCCATTTCTGCCGCAAACAATGGCCGGTGTCCCATCATCTCGTGCACCTCTTCACCAATGGCTTCCAATTTAGCATCATCTTCATAATTTGAAAGAGCCCCATCAATAAGGTCCACCACTTTTTGCATATCACTTTCTACCAAACCTCTGGTGGTCACCGCAGCCACCCCAATTCGCATTCCCGAAGTTACAAAGGGAGATCGCGTATCAAACGGCACCATGTTTTTATTAACGGTTATTGATGCTTTCCCCAGCGCGGCTTCGGCATCTTTTCCGGAAATGTCCTTGTTTCTAAGATCAATGAGCATCATATGATTATCCGTGCCGCCAGAAATAATTTTGTAACCTTTCTTAACGAAAGCATCAGCCATCACAGCAGCGTTTTTTTTGACCTGAACCATATAATGCAGAAAGTCATCGGTCAAAGCTTCTCCAAAGGCGATAGCTTTTGCTGCGATCACATGTTCCAAAGGACCGCCTTGATTTCCAGGGAAAATACCGCTGTCCAGCAGGGAAGACATCATCCTTAGATTTCCATTTTTAAATTTGATACCGAATGGATTCTCAAAATCCCTGCCCATCAAGATCATTCCACCGCGTGGGCCTCGAAGGGTTTTGTGGGTCGTGGTTGTACAAATATGACAATGCGGAACAGGATCCCCAATGATTCCCTTGGCAATAAGACCGGCCGGATGCGCCATATCGCACAGCAAGATGGCACCTACTTTATCTGCGATTTCGCGAAAGCGCTTATAATCAATCTCCCTGCTGTACGCAGATGCCCCAGCAATTATCATTATAGGCTTGTGTTCTACCGCTAGCGCTTCGATTTTATCATAGTTCAATAAGCCGGTTTCTTCTTCCACTCCATAAAAAACGGGATTGTAGAGACGGCCGGAAAAGTTTACGGGCGAGCCGTGGGTCAGGTGTCCACCATGCGCCAGGTCAAAGCCCAAAAAGGTTTCCCCAGGTTTCATCACCGCATGAAAAACCGCCGTGTTGGCCTGAGAACCCGAATGAGGTTGAACGTTTGCATATTCGGCACCAAATAATTCCTTGGCACGATCCATGGCAATTTGCTCCACCTTATCTACCACTTCGCATCCGCCGTAATAGCGTTTACCGGGATAGCCCTCGGCATATTTATTGGTCAAAACAGAACCTGTGGCCTGCATCACCTGTTCACTTACAAAATTTTCTGATGCAATTAACTCTAAACCATTGAGTTGCCTTTCCTTTTCTTCGTTGATCAAATCAAAGATTGCCTTATCCCGTTTCATACTATTAAAATTTGTTAAATAAGGAGTAAAAATAACCATTGAATACGGTTAGTACTATATTAATTCTATATTTGATTTGAAGATTTACTAACATTTTATCAAAAAACCATGCCCTCTAAAGCGAATGATCCCAATATAAAAACCTGGTTGGATATTCCAAAAATAACCGACTTTCCCATACAGAATATTCCGTTTGGCGTTTTCCTTACGCGCGACGACATCATTACCATCGGTACACGCATTGGGGATTTTGCGATCGATCTGGGCGCATTGCACCAGTTGGGCTATTTTGAGGGCATCCCGCTTACTGATGACATTTTTCTTCAGGACACCCTAAACGATTTTATAGCCGATGGCCGGAAGACCTGGCGCGCCGTGCGCGAAAGGATTTCATCTATTTTTGAAGCAAACAACAACGTTCTGCGCGATAATGAAGAACATCGCGACCGGGTGATCTTCGCCTTAAATGAGGTCGAAATGCAATTGCCAGTTCAGGTGGGCGACTATACCGATTTTTACAGCAGCAAGGAACATGCGACCAACGTAGGGAAGATTTTTCGCGGAGCGGAAAATGCACTGCCGCCCAACTGGATGCATATGCCCATCGCCTACCACGGCCGAAGCAGCAGCATCATTCCATCGGGAATACCCATTCACAGGCCACAGGGCCAAAAACTGCCCAACGGTGCCTCCGAACCCATTTTAGGACCAAGCCGTTCTGTTGATTTTGAACTGGAAATGGCGTTCATCACCACCGCGGCCAATGAGTTTGGTCAGCCCATCCCCGTTGATGAGGCCGAGGATTATATTTTTGGAATGGTTCTATTTAATGACTGGAGCGCACGCGATATTCAAAAATGGGAATACCAACCTCTGGGACCGTTTTTAGGTAAAAACTTTGCATCTACCGTTTCTCCTTGGATCGTAACACTCGATGCGCTCGAACCCTTTAGGACCAAAAGCCCGGCACCTGAAAAAAAGATTTTGCCCTATCTGGATGTAACCGGGGACAAAACGTTTGACATCAACCTTGAGGTTTCCATAAAACCGGATGGTAAAGGGGAAACCGTGGTTACCCGCTCCAACTTTAAACATCTTTACTGGAATATGAGTCAGCAACTGGCGCACCACACCATTAACGGTTGCCCGGTAGAATCTGGTGATATGATGGGAAGCGGTACAATCTCTGGCCCAAAACCGGAGTCCTACGGCTCCATGCTCGAGCTCAGCTGGAAAGGTTCAAAACCTGTTAAGCTGAACGACGGCGGCGACCGAAAATACATAGAAAATAACGACACCGTGATCATACGTGGTTTCTGCGAAAAGAAAGGCACCACACGAATAGGCTTCGGAGAAGTTTCCACCAAATTACTTCCTGTTTTCAAACCGAAGAAAAAATAGTTTTCAGTTTTCAGTTTTCAGTTTTCAGTTGATATCAACTGCACTTAAAAAGAGCGCAAAGAATTAAATTCTTTGCGCTCTTTTAAATGTTATCTAATTTTGAATTTGAGGTCTAACTGAAAACTGAATAAAGCTACGCTTCCACCGCATACATCTGCTCCCGTTGCTCCCTGATTTTTGGATCACTCATATAGTCGTCAAAATTAAGGTAGCGGTCTATGGTGCCTTTTGGTGTCAGTTCAATCACCCGGTTACCTACCGTTCTGGCAAACTCGTGGTCGCTGGTGGTCAGTATCACGGTGCCTTTAAAGTTTTTCAAACTGTTGTTGAATGCCGTGATCGACTCCAGATCGAGGTGGTTGGTAGGTTCATCCAGCATCAACACGTTGGCGCGTTGCATCATCATGCGGCTGAGCATACAACGTACTTTCTCTCCTCCCGAAAGCACATTCGATGTCTTTAACGCTTCTTCCCCTGAGAAGATCATTTTCCCCAAGAAACCACGAATGAAGACTTCTTCACGTTCCTCCTCGGTTTTGGCATATTGACGCAGCCAATCCACCAAGGTCAGGTCGTTTTCAAAATATTCCTGATTATCGACCGGCAGGTAAGACTGGTTGGTGGTAACACCCCACTCATACTTTCCGTTGAGGGCTTTTTGCTCACCGTTGATGATTTGATAAAAAGCGGTTGTCGCCCGGCTATCACGGGAAAACAAAACCACCTTATCCCCTTTCGCCAAATTGATATTTACATTTTCAAATAGAACCTCACCATCAATGGACGAAGCGAGCTTCTCCACATTGAGTATCTGATCACCAGCCTCACGCTCGCGTTCAAAAATAATTGCAGGATATCTCCTGCTCGATGGTCGTATGTCCGATATATTTAATTTGTCAATCATTTTCTTTCGGGAAGTGGCCTGTTTGCTTTTAGCTACATTGGCACTAAACCTGCGGATGAACTCTTCCAGTTCTTTCTTCTTTTCCTCAGCCTTTTTGTTCTGCTGGGCGCGCTGACGGGAAGCCAATTGAGACGCTTCATACCAAAACGTATAATTACCGCTAAAATGTGAAATCTTTCCGAAGTCAATATCAGAGATATGCGTACAAACGGCATCCAGGAAGTGACGGTCGTGAGACACCACAATCACACAGTTGTCGTAATTGGCCAAGAAATTTTCCAGCCAATTGATGGTTTCGTAGTCCAAGTCGTTGGTAGGCTCATCCATGATCAGAACATCCGGATTCCCAAAGATCGCCTGTGCAAGCAGCACGCGTACTTTTTGCTTGCTATCAAGATCACCTACATGTGAGTAATGCAAGTCTTCCGCTATGCCCAAATTGGACAGTAAAGCGGCAGCATCGCTATCTGCATTCCAACCGTTCATCTCCTCAAACTTCGCTTGTAGTTCCCCGATGCGTTCTGCATTCTCTTCGGTATAATCGGCATAAAGCGCATCCATTTCGGTTTTAAGTTCAAAAAGGGGTTTGTTTCCCATCAGTACCGTTTCCAGAACCGTCTTGTCGTCATACGCGTAGTGGTCCTGTTCCAAAACGGACATCCGTTTGCCAGGCTCCAGGTGCACGTGACCGGAAGTTGGATCTTCTTTGCCCGAAATTATCTTAAGTAGCGTGGATTTCCCGGCACCGTTGGCACCAATGATTCCATAACAGTTTCCTTCTGTAAAAGAAACGTTTACCTCATCAAAAAGCACCCTTTTACCAAATTGAACGGAAAGATTATTAACTGCGAGCATAGTGACACTTTTAGAATTTGCAAAATTACACTTTAAACCCATAATACCGAAAGATTAACGTTTACACTTATGCATTTAACCCACTGTTAACAAGTAACGTCTCATCCTGCGCATAAATTTGTTTACAACCATACCCCATAGACCGCCAACCTTGATAAAACTAACGCATACTTACGGTATCAGGCTTCTTTACCTAGTACCTGCTTTGCTATTGGTAAGCTGTATAAATGGTGATAGTTCGTCTAATGAAATGTACTTGGGCGGCCAGATAATCAATCCTACTTTTAAAAATGCTTCGTTTCTGGCCGGCGACCGCCAGATTGCAAAAACACCGCTTGATACCGCAAACCGTTTCCACTTCGCACTGGGCGAAATTCCTGCTGGACTGTACCACTTTCGCAGCGGCGAGGAGCAGTCGCTTTACTTGGAACCAGGGGACAGCCTTTTGCTGCGCGTTAACACAAACAAGTTTGATGAATCCATTTCCTTCTCGGGCAAAGGTGCCAAACGCAACGATTTTCTAATGCAGCTTTTTCTGCTTACTGAGGAAGTCAATGAGCATTTGGTACAGCAACGGGCCTATTCTTCAGCGCCAAGGGAATTTAGGGATATGCTGATTTCATCAAAAGTGAGCAACCAAAGCAAATGGAAACGCTTCCGCGAAAAAAATAAAGTCTCTGATGCCTTTGCAGAAATTGTTCAGATCATACTCGACTACGAGAATTACGCCCGGCTGGAAGTGTACCCGCTTACCGGACTGCGCGGTGTGCCTGCTCAGGTGTTAGAACAACTTCCGGAGGATTTTTATGCTTACCGTGAAGAAGTAAATTTTAATATAGAACAGGCCATAAGTCTTTATTCCTATCAAAGGTTTCTCAACAACTACTTCAACCACAAAGCATTTACCGCCGCTTCCAAGGATGGACGGGAATACGATGCTTCCAGTTTTAGCCACAATTTGATGAAGATGCGAGAAATCAACAGCAACATCAAAAATGATTCTGTGAAAAATTTTATGTTGCAACGTGTGGTACGCGATTACCTGATGAACAGCAACGATAAAAAAGGTGGAGAAATGCTTTATGAATTCTATAATGAGCATGCCAACTCAACCTTTTACAAGAACCAAATTGAAAGGCTTTACCATAACAACGCCAATATCGAAGCGGGGAAACGCCTGCCCAAAATCAAAGTGGAAGGCTATTTGAGTAAGGACACCCTACTGCCGGAGTTGATAAACAGACCCTCTGTGCTGTTCTTCTGGAAAACTGCACGACAACAGCACACCCACAGCATCCATCAAAGGATCGAGAAGATAAAAAAACATTTTCCGGAATTTGATTATATAGGCATTTGTCTGGATCGCGAGCCCAAGAACTGGAAGCATTACCTGAAAAAGCACCCTGATTTTGCAAAAACAGCCTATCACATAGACGAGCGATTGGGAGATGTACGGGAAAGGCTATCGCTCAATTCCATTCTTAAAACTTTTATCGTTGATAAAAATGGGATTATCGTAAACGGCCACGCCAATGCTTTCAGTTCAGATTTTGAAGAAGAACTGCTGGCGTTGCTCAACCGGTAAAATTAAGGTGGACAGTACAGACATAAGGTCAAAATAAAAAAGGGGAACGATCAAAATCGTTCCCCTTTTGCATTCTTATGATCTCAGCTTTGAATCAGCTATTTGTTTTCTTATGATCTGCCAAGAATTTCTCAAGACCAATATCCGTCAATGGGTGTTTGATAAGTCCGGTGATAGAAGAAAGTCCACCGGTCATCACATCAGCGCCCAGTTTTGCACAATCAATAACGTGCATGGTGTGACGTATGGAAGCTGCCAGGATTTCAGTCTCAAAAGCGTAGTTATCAAAAATTAAACGGATTTCTGCGATCAGGTTAAGACCGTCTGTGGAGATATCGTCCAACCTTCCCAGAAATGGAGAAACAAAGCTTGCGCCCGCTTTGGCGGCAACCAATGCCTGTCCTGCCGAAAAGATAAGCGTACAGTTGGTGCGGATACCTTTATCGCTAAAATATTTCAGCGCTTTCACACCGTCCTTGATCATTGGTATTTTTACCACAATCTGATCGTGAAGTTTGGCAAGTTCCTCACCTTCTTTGATCATTCCGTCAAGGTCTGTGGAAATAACTTCGGCACTTACATCGCCGTCCACGATCTCGCAGATCTTTACATAATGCTTTAGAATATTATCGCGACCACTGATGCCTTCTTTTGCCATCAAGGACGGGTTTGTAGTAACTCCATCAAGAACTCCGAGCTCTTGTGCTTCCCTGATTTCATCAAGATTTGCTGTATCGATAAAAAATTTCATGTCGTGGTTTTTTTGTTGTTATAAATCGGCATAAAAATAACCATTCTGCCGCTAAATGCAGTTGAATTCAAGTTTAATAATCGTAAAATTGAGCCAAATGAATTACGAAAACCCTTGCGCTTAAAGTTTATAGTGCGAAAGCAACACTTTTTCATAGGCACGGTCAGGTAAGATACTTTTGAGCACCACTGAAATCCGCTGCATAAAAGCACCCACTTTATAATGCACCTTTGGATTTTTGGTATTGATCACGGCAAGGACGGCCTCGGCCATAACCTGTGGATCCATCCCTGCATCCACGTGACCATCCATAAGGTTCAGGGATTTTTGATAAACCGCTTCGTAAGGCGATCCCGGTTTGACCGGCGCATGATACCTACCGGCGGCAATGTTGGTCGCAAAATCGCCCGGTGCCATATTGGTCATCTTGATATTGAAGTTTTTTAGCTCCATACGATAGGCTTCGGTGGTGAGGCCCAGCGCACCTTTTGTAGCACTGTACGCTCCGCGGAAGGGCAATCCCATATATCCGGCTATCGAGGTCACATTGATGATCAATCCGCCGTTCTGTTTTCGCATCGCGGGGAGTATGGAATTGATCATTCGCAGCGGGCCAAAATAATTGGTTTCAAAAACGGCTTTAAGTTCTTCTTCGGGAATTTCTTCAAGCGGCCCGGTAATTCCCTTACCTGCATTGTTGATCAGCACATCGACGCGTCCTGCCTTTTGTATTACTTCGGCGACCGCCTGGGCAACACTATCCTTTTTAGTCACATCAAGTTTAATAAAATGAACACCATTCACAACGGATTGTTTGGGATTTCGGCTGCTGCCATAAACGGTAAATCCCTTGGTCACCAAAAATTCTGCAATGGCCTTACCGATGCCCGAGGAGGCTCCGGTGATCAAAATAATTTTAGACATACACCTGATTATTAGATAGTAAAACCCGTATTTAGCAGTTCACAACAAGGCATAAAAAATGGCAAGCTACCTACATCACACCGCTACGACCATCTACCCTTGCTGCGTTCCCACCCTGGGGGATTTGACAGGAGCTGGTTGTGTAGGACTTGCCGGTGCAAATATAAGGCACTAAACCAGCATCGCCAACGTTTTTTAAACTGAATTTAATGAATTACCTTGGCCCAAATAAGACACTCCATATGCGTTTCTATAACCCATTCGCGCTCTTTGCCTTATCGCTCTGCCTGCTTTCCTGCGGCAACGGAAAAGAGCTCAAATCAAAATTTAGACTGACCACCAACCTTGAAAAAAACACTGGGAAATTTGGTGATAAAATGCAAATTACGCTCACCCCAAAAGGCGATGTGGCCGTTGACTCGGTGCAGTATTATCTGGGTGAGGAGAAATTGGTCACAGTCGATTCTGTACAGAATATTAACGTAACGCTAGACCAGAAAAAACTGGGCAAAAAGCTGCTGACCGCAAAAATTTTTGTCCAAGGCAAAACTGCTATACTTGAAGAAACGGTCACTGTACTGGCCAAAAACCTTCCGAAACTTTATAAATATGAATTGGTCGCCAAATATCCGCACGACGTGGCCTCGTACACCCAAGGGCTGGAATTTCGCGGAGACACGCTTTATGAAAGTGCCGGGCAATATGGCGAGTCGCGCTTGTTGACCGTGGATTACAAAACCGGAAAAATCGATCAGGAAGTCAAACTGGCCGATGAGTATTTCGCCGAAGGCCTGACCGTTATCAATAATAAGGTGGTACTGCTGACCTGGCGGGAAAACGTGGGTTTTGTTTACGATGCCAAAACATTGGAAAAAGAAAGTTCTTTCAAATACAACCAGAGCAAGCAAGGTTGGGGCCTTTGCAACGATGGCGAGAAAATTTACAAATCTGACGGCACCGAGAAAATCTGGATCCTCAATCCTGAAACATTTGCGGAAGAGGATTACATACAGATAGTTGACAATAAAAAACTACGTTCTAAGTACAACGAACTCGAGTGGGTCAACGGAAAAATTTACGGTAACACCTACCAAAACGACGGCATCAGCATCATCAATCCCGAGACCGGTGCGATAGAGGCGCTGGTTGACCTGCGGCCCTTAAAAAATGAAGTACAGTCCGGGCTGGATGAGGCCAACGAGGTGCTTAACGGCATCGCCTACCACCGGGAAAGCGACCGCCTTTTCGTTACCGGAAAACATTGGAACACCCTCTTTGAGATCAAAATCATAAAATAATATGGCAGTTCGTAAAACGGTTTCTTTCATAAAAAGCTTAGGTGCTGTCGCGTTGATCTTGATGTTTTTGATCAGTCTGGGTTCCTGCCGTGACGATTTTGAAACTTCGCCAAATACCGGCCAACTTGAATTTTCCAGGGACACGGTTTTTCTGGATACGGTTTTTACCAACATCGGCAGCAGCACCTACAGCGTAAAAGTTTACAATAAGAGCGACAATGCCATAACTATCCCAAATGTTTCCCTTTCGCAGGGCGAAAATTCCAATTACCGCCTCAATGTAAACGGGCTGCCGGGAAAGCGTTTTGAAGATGTCGAAATCCTGGCACAGGACAGCATCTTTATTTTTATCGAAACCACATTTGACATACAAAGCGCCACCAGCGGAAACGAATTTTTGTACACCGATGCCATTGTTTTTGACGAGAATGTCAATGAGCAACGCGTCGAGCTGGTTACATTGGTTCAGGATGCCGTGTTCCTTTTTCCATCGCGGGATGCGCAAGGGGTCAAGGAAAGTATAAATCTCGGTATAGATGAAAATGGCGATCCCGTCCTGATTGAAGGATTTATTCTGGAAGACGATGAGCTCACCTTTACCAGTGAAAAGCCTTACGTCATTTACGGGTATGCGGCAGTCGCCGAAAACAAAACGATGAACCTAGAAGCCGGTGCGCGGCTACACTTTCACCAGAACAGCGGTATCATTGTGGGCAGCGGCGGAAGCCTGAAAATCAACGGAAGCCTTAGTACCAACAAGGAACTTCTCGAAAATGAAATCATTCTGGAAGGCGACCGCCTCGAGCCGGAATTTAGCGAAGTACCGGGACAATGGGGAACCATTTGGCTTACACCGGGGAGCATCGACAACGTAATAAATTACGCGACCATAAGAAACGCAACCGTTGGTATTTTGGTGGATTCCGAAAATGAGGAGAACAATGGGAATCCGCATTTGACACTTACCAATTCACAAATTTACAATGCTTCAAACATTGGGATTTATGGGGTGGATACTTATATCAAGGCTGGCAATGTAGTGGCCAATAAAGCCGGTGTTGCGACGCTTGCCGTTCAACTGGGTGGCAGGTATGAATTTACCCACTCGACCATTACCAATTTTGCCAGCGGGGTACGCAGCGTGCCGGCGGTGTTTTTGAGCAATTTTTTAGATTCTGGAGACACCCGCTTCGTAGCCGACCTTGATTTTACTATGGAAAACAGCATCGTCGCCGGCAACAACCTCACCGAAATAGGTTTTGAGTTTGCCGAGGAAGCCACGGCCAACTATCTTTTTAGAAATACGGCCATTCGCTTTGAGGATGCTTTCGGGAGGTTTGAAGACGATCCCCTTTATGATTTTATGAACGAAAGTAACTTTGACAACGTCCTCTTGACGAATGACTTTTCTTTTGCAGATGCTACCAATAATGATTTGCGTATTACCGACGATTCAGCTGTCCTTGGAATAGGTAATGTGGAAGGTGCCAACTTGTTTCCGCTAGACCTGTTGGGCGAAAACCGTTCTGGTGCGATTGATCCCGGGGCGTACCAGCGTGTTGTTTTGCAGTAGGATTAGTAACTCAATTTATTTGGGGAATTTGTATTGACCTAAGAAAAACTTCAATGAAACATTTATTGATTAGAATATGCTCGTGGTTTGCAGCGATATTTTATGCAATAATGACCTTGGTAAGTTTAGTGATAATTGTCACCGAAGATTTTGAACTGGTCATAATCATTACATTCCTCATGTTTTTGACTATGTCAGCAACGGGCTGGTTTGCTCGCAAATTTGGATCACCTGGTTTCAACGTTAAAAACTTCTCAAAAATGTTAGCCGTTATTTCGTTGATTTTTGCATTGTTTTTTCTGGTCTTTGTACCAATATTATGGACATCCGTTTTTGAGTTCAATAAGTCTTTTGATGCTGCCTTAATGATACTATTTCTGCCCGCAGTTGTTTCTTCGGGAGCCATACTGTTTTTAAAGACAGGTAATTCAATAGAAATAATCAACTGAAACGATTTCCTGTTACTTACCTTACAAATACCTTCTCAAACCAGTCTTTACTGCCTCCAATAGTTTTTTCTTTTCGACACTAAAATCCTGTGCAATCAGGAAATCCATCTGTTTTTCTTCCATCAAAATGTGGCGTTTGCTGTTGAGCAATTTATAGGCTTTCTCAAAGTAGGAATTAATTTCCTCCAGCGCCTGCTGCTCTTTTTTGGCGCTGTCTGCTAAAAGTATTTGACAGATACCTATCTCGGCCATCCCTATCAAAACCGAGATATCCTTTTCATCCTTATCCACCTGTTCTACCAGTTTTCTGAACGAGGCGACATAATCGGCCAAGAGTTCTGCTCGATTATCATTCTCCTCGGCCTTTTTTTCGGTCAGCAGCTCAGCGACGTCAAACAACCCTTTGGGTTCTAAGATGAGGGCAAGAATGACCATATTGGAAAAAGCATCCAATGATGGCCCATCGTAGCGATCCAGGCTCAGGTTATGCGCTTCTTTGTATTTTTGAAAAGCTTTCTGCAGATTATCCCATTTATCCGTATCGCCAAAAAGGGAATTGAATTTATAAGCGTTACCCACAATACCTAGCCTCGTGGTGGTCTTTCCTATAAGATCCAGTTTTGTGATCTGGTGAAAATCTGCTTCCCGTTTTTCCTTTTCCTGCGGAAGGTGCAACGATCGCAACAAACAGAACCGTTCCAAAACCTGCATACTGAAATTGGCATTCTCCAAACTTAATACATCCTCAAACGTCTGAAGCGCTTCGGTAAATTTGCCGAGTTCGTCGTAGATCAAAGCTTCCTTTTCGCGCACCGCTCCATCGATCAGGCCGTTCTCTTTTGCTTTTTTAAGAATGTTTGCCAGTTGTTGTAAAATGTCTTCTTCTGTGGTATCCCGGTGACGGATGCTGGAGTACAGATTGTCCATATCCACATATACCTGATCGACGAGCACATAATCGTACCTTTCTTTTTTGGCCCGCACCTGATCCTGAAAACGGTAATACTGGTTGCCGTAACACTGGTAAGCGCCCCAGGTATTGGTATCGCGGTATTTTTGGTAACACTGTTTTCGGGCTTCCTGCACAGCAGTACCAAACTCATAACCCGCGAGCATCTTACTGTAAAACACTTCGCTGAAAACTTTCGCGGCAGCGTCATTCACCGCCCAACCGGTAATGATAATTGCCCTGACGCCCATATTGATGAGTTGTGTACCAATGTTGGCGGCCAATTTGTATCGGTACTGTGAAAACTTTTGATCTGCCACATCGACCACACCAGAATAGCAGCAATTGATAAAGACAAACTCGGGCACATAACTCAACTGTTTGAACATTGCCGGGGTGATGCAGATACGGTCACCAATGGCAATACCCACCGCATTGTGTTCGGGATCATAAAGTCCATGACCGGAAAAATGCAGGATTTTAAAATTGGCCGTGTACAGCGCCATCATAATTTCGGTCGATTTGCTTCTGATCAACTGGGTGACCTTATATTTTGAAGTATCAAGTTTAGACCCGACCATTTCTGCTTCTTTTTTGGCAGCAGGCAACGGCGGAAGCCCTTCCCGATCGTACAATGGATCACCAATTACCAAAACCTCCTTGCTGGGCGAACGCAATCCAAGCGGAATATAATCTGATGTATTGAGCTGACGCAAAAGCCCGGAATTGACCGATGCCGGCGTGACATCCGTTTCGTAATCGTGAAAAAGCTCCCACGGAAACTGAGCGGCAGCTTCATCCAATTTTAAAGCAATGTTGTTTTGATTTCTAATGATGTCCTTAAACTGATTAGGGATCAACAGTTCAAATAAGGTTTTGGAAAGTTTTTTATCCCAAACAGTATCACCGGCCAACCTTTCAAGTAGAATGGCAAGCTGACCCAAACCGTTGTAAACCTTTTCCTCCTCAATGCGCGCCAGCCCACCACTGGAATTATACCGGAAGCCTACAGTAGCATCGGCATCATCGGCATCGGGGATGCGCTCTACCTCAAGCACATGCCACCAGTCTTCATTATCATCCACGAACGAGCGACGTTTCTTGGCTCCTTCCTTCTTCTTCAATCCCTTAATCAGATTAAAATTTACACGGTTATCCGCACCTTTTAGTTCGGTCAGTGCCCAATAGGCCTGACTTGCCAGCGACTGGTAATAGTTCACAAATTCCAGATTGATTATAAGCTGTAAGCCGTTGCCTTGCTCTTGGATATACCGGTTCGCCTGTGACACGCCCAGCAAAATACCCTTTACCGAATCCTCAATCTGCAAATTTCCGTAACCCGTACCGATAAGAATACAAGAGACACCCTCCGCATATTTTTTTGCTTTTGGAAGCGTGTAATTGTCGCGCATAAACATCGCATACTTCAGGACTGCCATTTCCACGCTCTTTGCCAAAAGGTAGGAAGTCAAACCCTGCGATTCGCCCAGACCACATACAATGGCGCCCCGCGGATTGGTCTTTAGATTAAAAAACACCTCGCTCTCCCCTACTTTCCCGGGATAATAACCCATCTCATAACGTTGGGTCAACCTGCCGTCGAGATAGCCATCCAGTGCTTTTTCTGCACTGTAAACGCTGTCATTATAAAAATGGCCAACCATCACCGGATAAGAACCCACACGCAAATCTGCATTGACCACAGAAACGTTGATGGGTGGTGTGCTTATGGCTTCATCGCCCAATTTTGGCTCAATACCAAACAGCAATTCACCTACCCGATCAACATCATAAACGGGTTCTGGAGCGCTGTGTATCTCAGTGATTTTTGCCACCTCACGGGTAGTCGGAGGATTTTGTGAGAGCTTGAGGGTCTTGCCGTTCTGGAGAATATCGGTGATTCCGTCAAAAATTTCGGGTGCATTGGCCAGTGCGCCGTGAGAAATCTCCGTATAGTATAAGTGATCCTTGGGAAGTTTCTCCGGGATTCCCGTTTTCCAGGTCACGCTGCCGTCACCTTCGGGGGTAGCGAGATATACGAGCTTTTTCTTCTTCGAAAGAAAGCGCGATTTGAACTCGTAGTCAAAAACGGTTTCCTTGGCCTTTCCGGCGATGTAATAGATATTTTCAAAATCTTCCGAATTCAATGCGGTCACAAAATCGCTTACCTTTTTCTGGAACTGGCCAAAGTGATCCCGCTCCTCTTTTGGGGGAATGAGCAGCTCATCGTTCAGTTCCTTTTCGATAGTATCCCAAAACTTTTTCGTCCAAAATTTTCGATCACCATTCTGCTCCACCGGAAGCAACTCATAAACCCCTGGATATTTATGGAAGACATTCAGCAGCTTCTTCAAGTTGTTTTTAAAATCGATCATTGCCAGTTGTTTGACCCGGGCGCTGTGACCGGTAAGGACTTCCATAATTAAATAGGAACCCAGCCAGGGCGTACCGAGCATCACGAACTTGTTTTCCTTTTTTGCCGAAAATTCTTGCCAAACATCCGGTTTGTCGATCATCACCTGCCGTGCCACCAGACCGCCCATACTGTGGGCCACGATGTGAACAGGTTGCCCGAGCTCTAAGAAACCACTGATTTTTTCCGAAAGATTCTCAACCGTTCCTGAAACCGATTTTCGCCAGTCAAACGGAAAAGTCACCACGTCGTGGGTTTTCATCAAATGCTGAATAAAATCATCATAATATTTTCTAATCACCCCAGAAGCCGTCACGTTGGGAGCATCGATACCCAGATTTTCTGCGATGCAACCGCGGTGCATTTCCTTGAGGTCAATCCATTGCGGTTCACCGTGACTGTCCAACGATGATCCCATAATCCCCGGAATAACCACCGCAATGGGCCTGTTGCCGGACACCTCATCATAAAAGACCCCTTTCATCGAAAACAGATCGAGAACGATGCCGCGCTGCGAATCCATTTTGGGCAGGTAGGTAAAATGCGCGGGCACCTCAGAAGCTTTTGTGGTCACAGCCTGCAACAACGCATCACAGGAATCCGCATTTTTAAAATAGCTGAAATGGTTGGCATCTTTGCTGCGCGACAGATACTTAAAAATACCGGCAGACCGGAGCACACCATGTTCCATACGGTGGGTATCTACAACAAGGTCGTTTGATTTCCAATAGAACAAATTGGCAAGGATTACCTTAAGACTGGCAAGGTTGACGCCGCCCACTTCGGCATCGCCTGAAATTACGTACAGCTCATTGACCACGGCGTTCTGCGAATAATTAAGCATTTGCTGAAATGCGGACTCTGGCATCATACTGTTGAGGCCGGCCATTTGTTCTGGTGAAGCTTTTTGCTTGAGTACTTCGAGAAGAAAGGATTTTGCCAGACCATAAAGCACATTGGCCTTGGAGCCAAAGGCAAGACCCAAAGCATTCAGAACGACATTGAGAAAATGATCCAGCCGTTCAGAAAGTAGGGTTGTTCCACTTGCGGGAGCGGCGACACGTATCACTTTATTAACCTGAAGTTTTAGCGGTACGGCTGTCTCGTTAATCGCTTTCATCAACTTATGCGAAAATTCATCCGTTTTCTCAACAAGCTGCAGTTCGTCCTCTGAAAAGCCAATGGTCTTGTTGCGATGATCACACTTGGCGAGGATATCGGCAATCAACCCACCGCGGGAATGGGTGAGAATGTCCAGCTTGACCCCGCGTTTGCAGTAGGAAATAAAATCCAGCGCATTTTGCAACGGGCTTACCGAAAGGGTTTTGTGTTCAAGAGCTAAAATAGGCGAATTGTAAAAATCTTCTAGCTGCTGCCAGACGCTGTTCTCACCTTCCACCAGATCGCCAAATGCAGCGAATGTATTGCTGAGCGTCCCGTGTATCATCAACAGTTGGGGTGCCTCCATCCCGGAAACTTCCTTAATGGCCTCGTATTGCATATTCTTCCCCAGCTTAAACAGACCGGGAGCTGGCATGACCTTGTTGTCGTAATGCACTGCGAGAAGATGCGCTGATTTTTCGGCGGCATCGACGACTACTTTAGGTTTGATAAGCTGCATTGCCTTGGCAATTACGGTACCCAATCCCCGGCTGCCTCCTTCCGGATTGAGCTGAGCATCCAGCACGAAGACGTCGCCCCCCCGGCTTGCCGCTTCTCTTTTCCGGTAGATTTCTGGAATGTCTGTTGCATTGCCGAGCCATTGGGTGCCATCGGTAAAGTCGAGTTGAACGATATCGTTTTCGTCATAAACAATCTCCTCTCGCTGCGTGTGCGCCCTTGTGGTTTCCATAGTAATCTTTTTGACCACCTCAAAATCTTCCAAACCGGAGACTGCAGCTTGATTGTACCCTTCTATAACTTTTCCGTAAACGATAAATTTGCCCATAATGCTTATTTTACAAACAACTGAATTTCTGATCTTTAAATCTACATCAATCTCAAGTGACTTCCTAGAAATCAGGACGATTAAGGGGAAAAGTCCCAATTCAAAAATTAGGCAGTACTGCCTTTTGAGTAAAAACGCTATTAATTTTTAGCCAAAAGCAAAATTCAAAATGTCTTAAACTTTAATTTTTTGTTTTCTTTGCAGCCAATAATTAATTAATCCCTCAAAATTAAGATGTGCACAAATAAGATATTGATTACGGCCAGCGTGCTGCTGTCCCTGCTTTACGGCCAGTGTGGCTCTAACGGAGTGACCAAGGAAACAAACAGTAAGGATTACAGTAAGTTTAACCCGATGGAAGTTGCCGAGACGATAACGGCCGAAGAACTTTCTGAAATGCTCTACACCTATGCCTCTGATGAATTTGAAGGCCGCAATACCGGCGATCCCGGCCAGAAGAAAGCAGTAGCCTACCTGCAGGAACAGTATGAAAATATGGACATCAATCCAGCGATGGACAGCAGTTATTTTCAGGTAGTGCCCAAAAGCTATTTTACCCGCGGAAACATCGCCAACGATTCTGAAAATGTACTCGCGTATATGGAAGGCAGCGAAAAGCCTGATGAAGTTTTGGTGATTTCAGCGCATTTGGATCATGTAGGCATTCGGAATGATGGTGAAATTTATAATGGTGCTGATGACGATGGTTCTGGTACGGTTGCCATTTTGGAAATCGCGGAGGCCTTTAAAAAAGCAGCCGAAATGGGCTATCCTCCCAAAAGAAGCATCCTTTTTCTGCATGTAACCGGTGAAGAAAAAGGTTTATTCGGTTCGCGGTATTATACCGAAAATCCAGTCTTCCCACTAAATAATACAATTGCTGACCTCAACATCGATATGATAGGCCGCGTTGATGATGCGCATGCAGACAATGAAAACTATGTCTATCTCATTGGTGCGGACAAATTGAGTACCGAGCTTGATTCCATATCAACTGCAGTCAATGAGAAATACACAAAAATAGATTTAGACTACACGTACAACGATGAGAATGATCCCAACCGTTTTTACTATCGGTCAGACCATTATAATTTTGCCAAGAACAACGTGCCTGTCATCTTTTATTTTAATGGCGTTCATGCTGATTATCATAAAGTAACAGACACTCCGGACAAAATCAATTACCCAATGCTTGCCAAACGGGCGCAACTGGTTTTCCTGACTGCCTGGGAACTCGCCAATCGGGAAAAACGTATTGAGGTTGATGTTAAATAAATTAGGTTCGCATTATTCTAAACAACAAAAAAGCAGCCGGATGGGCTGCTTTTTAATTATTCTATTTTTAGACGAAAATTATTGCTCCAAATAAGCAAGTACGTTTTTTTCAATGCGCTGCTCTATGTTGGCCACTTCGGCTTTGACAAATTTTTCGCCGGTGATGTTTTCATAAAGTTCAATATACCGTTCAGAGACAGACTCAATGTATTCATCGCTCATTACGGGCAGGGTTTGACCTTCCAGCCCTTGAAAATTATTGCTAATTAGCCATTGCCGTACAAATTCTTTGGAAAGTTGGTGTTGTGGTTCCTCATTTTTCTGTCTTTCCGCATAGCCGTCAGCGTAAAAGTACCGGCTGGAATCTGGGGTATGGATTTCATCGATAAGAAGGATTTGTCCATCAGCGGTTTTTCCGAATTCATATTTGGTATCTACCAAAATGAGTCCGCGGTCTTTGGCAATTTCGCTACCGCGTAAGAAAAGTTTACGGGTATAATCCTCAAGAACCGCATAATCTGATTCTGAAACAATCCCTTTCACAAGAATATCCTCACGTGAGATGTCCTCATCGTGGTCGCCCATTTCGGCCTTGGTGGCCGGGGTGATGATAGGTTCTGGGAATTTGTCGTTTTCGACCATTCCTTCCGGCATTGCTACACCGCAAAGCATACGTCTGCCAGCCTTGTACTCACGAGCTGCGTGCCCGGAAAGGTAGCCGCGTATGACCATTTCGACCTTAAAAGGTTTACACTTTTTACCGATGGCCACATTGGGATCTGGGGTCGCTTCTAACCAGTTGGGCACCAGATCTTCAGTGGCGCGCATCATTTTTGTCGCAATCTGATTAAGTATTTGTCCTTTGTACGGAATCCCTTTGGGCATCACCACATCAAAAGCGCTTAGGCGATCTGTGGCGATCATCACCAGCCGGTCATCAGCCAAGGAATAGACTTCGCGCACTTTGCCTTTGTAAACGTGGGTTTGATTGGGGAAATGGAAGTTGGTATTGATTAGGGCCATTATTCTAAATTCAATTTTTGTGATCTTGGTGAAGAATTTCGATTGTGCTTCGAAATGGTGGGATATCCTGTTTAATTATATTCCAAACAGTATTAAGATCAACTCCAAAATATTCATGAATCACCAAATTTCTCAAGCCAATTATAGAAGACCAATCCACCGATGGATGATCAGCCTTTAGTTGGGTAGAAAGTCTACTTGTCGCCTCTCCAATAATTTCAAGTTGCCTTAAAGTGGCATCCTTTCGCATCCTTTCTATTTGAAACTCTTCAAAAGAAACGGATGATGTATATTCTTCAATTGAGGAAATTGCATCTAAAATATATTTCAGCCGAACATCATCTCCCAGTCTATCTGGCATATATCAACTTTTTTTCACCTTCGATAATGGGTTGGATATATTTTGAAAGTCCATTTGCAGAGACCAAATCTACGTTTTTCCCCAAAAGATCTTGTAGTTCGCGACCCATTCTTATAAATTCCAATCCTACAGACTGACTTTGGTCGAGCTCTACCAAAATATCAATATCACTATCTTGACCTTCTTCCGCCCTGGCATAAGAGCCAAAGACAAATGCCCTAATAACAGGCTTATCTTTGAAGTAATTGGAGATTTTTTGTTGGATTAAAGTATTCATAACATCTGTCTGACCGTACAAAGATAAACAGTGTATCGATATTTAGGCTTAATTCCTATTCTCAATATCCTTGTAAGCAGCGATTACTTCTTTGACCAATTTATGCCGAATGACATCCTTGTCATCCAGGTAGATCATACCTACGCCTTTTACATCTTTTAATATCAGTAATGCCTCTTTCAAACCACTAATTACCCGGCGCGGCAGATCGATCTGTCCGGGATCTCCGGTAATCAGGAATTTAGCGTGACGGCCCATACGGGTCAGGAACATTTTCATCTGGGCGTGCGTGGTATTTTGCGCTTCATCAAGAATAACAAAGGCATTGTCGAGCGTGCGACCACGCATAAACGCCATTGGGGCAATTTGAATTACGCCCTTTTCTATATAGCTTTCCAGTTTTTCGTTGGGAATCATATCCCGCAGTGCGTCATAAAGCGGCTGCATGTAAGGATCGAGTTTTTCTTTCAGATCTCCGGGCAAAAAACCTAGATTTTCACCGGCTTCTACGGCGGGCCGTGTCAAAATGATTCGTTTTACCTGCTTGTCCTTCAGTGCTTTTACCGCAAGGGCTACACCGGTATATGTTTTCCCCGTACCGGCCGGACCAATAGCAAAAACCATATCATTTTTCCGAGCGAGATCGACCATTTTACGCTGGTTGGCGGTCTGTGCCTTAATCAGCTTACCGCTTACGCCGTGTACTAAAATTTCACCACTCTGCGGGCTGGTCTCGTAATCTTCCTTGCTTTCGCTTGTCAACACACGCTCGATGGTATTTTCATCCAGCTTGTTGTATTTGGCAAAATGCTCAAGCAACATCGTGAGCCGTTTGTCAAATTCTTCCAGCATATCCTCATCACCGTAAGCCTTTATGGAATTGCCCCGGGCAACGATTTTTAGTTTCGGAAAATACTTTTTTAAAAGTTCAATGTTTGTATTGCGCTGCCCAAAAAATTCGCGGGGAGCAATCTCGGAAAGTTCAAGAATGAGTTCGTTCAAAAGCGGGTGTTTTTATCGAAGAAACTTCTTCATTATAATTAGCTTTGTGCCTTAGTAAATGTAAATAATTTTTGGGGAGAACCCCCGTTAAAATATCAACAATACCTTCTATGCCCATCATCACTTTAACGACTGACTTTGGCCTGAAAGACCACTTTGCCGGTGCTGTTAAAGGAGCTATTTACAGCCAGCTGGAAGGCGCGCACATTGTTGATATCTCGCACAACATCTCACCCTTTCACATTACCGAAGCCGCATATATCATCCAGAATGCCTACCAAAATTTCCCGGAAGGCACTATTCATATCATCGGTATCGATGCAGAACAGCATCCCGAAAATGAGCATATCGCAGTGCTGCTCGACGGGCACTATTTTATATGTGCCAACAACGGCATTATCTCACTGATTACGCGCAATATCCTTCCGGAAGAAATGGTGGAAATCAACATCCACGACCGCATTCGTACCAATTTTACAGTACTTGATGTTTTTGTGCAGGTAGCCTGCCATATTTGGCGCGGCGGAAAATTGGGCGTTATCGGCAGGCAAATTACAGAGGTCCGGGAAATTACCGGGATTATGCCCGTGGTAAAAGAAAACAATCAGATTATCGGAAATGTAATTTATGTGGACAATTATGGTAATGTGGTCACTAACATAACCAAAAAACTTTTTGAAGCGGTTGGCAAAGGACGGGATTTTAAAATGACTGCGCGCACGGCTCACTTTACCAAGATTTTTACAAGATACAGCGATGCGATAAATTTTGACATCGAAAAGGCCAAACGCGAGGAAGACGGAAAAAAACTGGCAATTTTCAACAGTGCCGGGTATATAGAACTGGCGATCTATAAAAGCAATCCATCAACCGTGGGCAGCGCTTCTACCCTATTTGGGCTGGATTACAGGGATACAGTGTCGATACTATTTAATTGATGAGAGGTTTATTAAAATCGGTTTGACGCCCATTGGCATAAACTCATTAACTTGCGCCGGATTAATTTTGAGTTCAAAGTGTGGAGTTGAGAGTTTGGAGTTCGGGGTTCGGGGTTCAAAGTTAGGAGTTCAGAATGTCAAGTGCTGAATGCGGAAAGCGGAATAAGAAAGAGAAAAACAGTAAACGGTAAACCGAAAACAGAAACATGAGCGCCATTTATTGGAAGGAAATCAGGTCTTTTTTTGCCTCGGCTGTGGGCTATTTGGTAATCGGGTTATTTCTGGTCATCAATGGTTTGTTCCTCTGGGTTTTTAATGGGGAATACAATCTGCTCGATTATGGCTATGCAGACCTTACGCCTTTCTTTCAGCTGGTGCCGTATATTTTCATCTTTCTTATCCCGGCGATTACGATGCGCAGTTTTAGTGAAGAAATCCGTCAGGGGACTTTGGAGCTACTGCTTACCAGGCCTGTTTCAGATCTTAAACTGGTACTGGGAAAGGTCTTCGCAGCATTTACCTTAATAGCCATTGCACTTTTGCCCACAAAACTTTATATATGGGCACTCAACAGTCTGGCCGATGCCAGCGGTAGTGTCGATATGGGTGTTGTCATAGGCTCCTACCTCGGGCTGCTTTTTTTGGCTTTGGCCTATACCGGGATTGGTGTTTTTGCATCCATACTGTCGCCCAACCAGATTGTGAGTTTTCTCATTGCTGTTGCCGGATGCTTCCTATTCTATTTTGGCCTCGAAGCACTTGCCGAATTGCTGCCCAATTCTTTTATAAGTGACGGCCTCTATTATCTAAGTCTCAACAATCATTTTACAAGTATATCACGCGGTGTGATCGATACGGCAGATTTGGTCTATTTTTTCAGTTTTGCCGCCTTTTTTATTTTTCTCACCAAGCTTCGGCTGCAGTTAAAAAGAGCTTAGACCGTGGTAAAGAAAACCATCATATCCAGCTTGGTTGCCATCGTAGTGATTGTTTTGGTCAATACAATCTTTAGCAATTTCCACACCCGTTTTGACCTGACTCAGGATCAACGGTATACCCTTTCGCCCATTTCAGATAATATTGTGGCTGCTGCCGAAAACCCGGTTTTCATAGATATTTTTCTCGACGGTGACCTTCCGGCCGACTTTAAAAAATTACGTGCCGAAACCAAACAGATCCTTGAAGAATATGAGGACAAAAACCCAAACATCAAGTATGCCTTTTTCAATCCCATACCTGACGGAAGCCAGCCCGAAACCGTAGTCCAAAATTTTGCTGAACAGGGAATGTCCCCAGGGCAAGTCGAGGTACGCGCCAATGGCAAGACCAGCCAACAGCTTATTTTCCCTTACGCGCTGGCAACTTATGGCGATAGGACCGTTACCATCCCATTATTGAAGAAAAAACTGGGTGCGACCACCAGCGAGCTTATTAGCCGCTCCACCCAGAATCTGGAATATGCCTTTACCGAAGCCTTCTTTAGGCTCATCAATGGCCGCAACAAACGCATCGCCATCCTCAAAGGAAACGGCGAACTCCCCGATCGCAACATTGCTGACTTTTTGGGCACGCTTAGGGACAATTACTTTATCGCTCCTTTTCCGCTGGATAGTATTGCAGACAAACCCACAGAAACCATCAGGGCACTTCAAAATTTTGACCTGATCATCGCTGCTAAGCCAACGAGGGCTTTCAGCGACGCCCAGAAATTTGCCCTGGACCAGTTTGTGATGACCGGTGGCAAGTCGCTCTGGCTTCTTGATAAGGTACAGATGGAAACGGACAGTCTCTACCAGAATGATGGTACGGCGCTTGCCGTGGCGAGAGATTTAAACCTGGACGATATGTTCTTCAAGTATGGCATACGTATCAATCCACAGTTGGTTTCAGATCTGTACTCGGCACCTATCGTGCTGGCTTCGGGCGAGGGTGCGCAGTCGAAGTACCGGCAGTTGCCTTGGTTTTATTACCCGCTGGTGACCCCCGAAGAAAACCACCCCATCAATACCAATATGGACAACCCGGTGCGGTTTGCCTATGCCAATCCCATCGACCTGCTCAATAACGAGGTAAATAAAACCGTGCTGCTTCACAGTTCACAGCTTACCCGTCTTGAAGGGGTGCCAACACCAATTTCGCTCAATGCGGTGACGACCGAGCCTGATCCCCGTCAATTTGCTTCCGCGGGGCAACCGCTTGCCGTTTTGCTGGAAGGGAACTTCACTTCGGCCTTTAAAAACAGGATACTGCCCGATGAGGCTAACGGTATTCGCTTTCGCGAAAGCGCTACAGATACCACCGCAATGATCGTGATCGCCGATGGAGACCTTATTAAAAACGAACTTGACCAGAACGGCAGACCGCTCGAACTGGGATTTGACCGGTTTACGTTTACCCAGTACGGCAACAAGGAATTTTTACTAAATGCCGTGAATTTCCTGCTCGACGACAACGGGCTTATTAACATCAGGAACAAGACGATCAACCTGCCCACGCTTGATGCCCAAAAGGCCACCTCAGACAGAAGAACGTGGCAAGCCCTGATGATCGGGCTTCCGCTGTTGCTGTTGGGTATATTTGGAATGGCGTTTATCCTCCTCCGAAATCGACGCTACACCTAGTTGATGTTGATAAGTTTGTTGTGCCAAAAACGGGCATTACCCTATTTTTGTTGTCTGATCTATCAATACTAAAGACAGCGATCTGACTTAAATTGAGTTGCATTTTTGCCCAATCGGCGAAAACGTTTCACCAAAATACAACCCATGAAATTTATTGTATCAAGCTCTTACCTGCTCAAACAACTGCAAGTACTTGGCGGAATCATAAACAACAGCAACACCCTGCCCATTCTTGATAATTTTCTTTTTGAACTGGACGGAAGCAGCCTAAAAGTATCCGCTTCAGACCTGGAAACGACGATGATCGCAAAACTCGACGTAGAGTCAGAGGATACCGGAAACATAGCCGTTCCCGCCCGCCTGCTGCTGGATACCTTAAAGACATTCCCGGAGCAGCCGCTTACTTTTGTGGTCGAGGACAACAATACCATCGAGATCAGCTCCAGCCAAGGTAAGTATGCACTGGCATACGCTTCTGGTGAGGAATTCCCCAATGCCGTAGAATTGAGCGATCCTAAAACGGTGACCATTTCTGCAGATATTTTGGCGACTGCCATCAGCAACACCATCTTTGCAACCGGGAATGACGACCTGAGACCCGTGATGAGCGGAGTTTTCTTTCAGTTTGGTACAGATGGACTGACCTTTGTCGCCACTGATGCGCACAAATTGGTGAAATATTCCCGAAGCGATGTTCAAGCAACGGAAACCGCAGAATTTATCATGCCAAAAAAACCACTCAACCAATTGAAAGGTATTCTCGCAGCAAGTGATGAAGATATTCTTGTGGAATACAACGAGTCAAATGCCAAATTTACTTTTGACAACATCCAGTTGATCTGCCGTTTGATCGACGGAAAATACCCCAATTATGAAGCGGTGATCCCTAAAGAAAATCCAAACAAGTTGGTCATAGACCGGACGCAGTTTTTACAATCGGTGCGACGGGTTTCGATTTTCTCCAATAAGACCACGCATCAGATTCGCCTGAAGATTGCCGGTGCTGAACTTAATGTTTCGGCCGAAGATGTGGATTACAGCAACAAAGCGGAGGAGCGTCTTACTTGTGATTATCAAGGCGACGATATGCAGATTGGGTTTAATTCGCGTTTTTTAGTCGAAATGTTGAACAACCTGAACGCCACCGATGTTTCCCTAGAAATGTCCCTCCCCAACCGCGCAGGAATTTTGACTCCCAACGACGGCGTTGCAGAAGGCGAGCACATTACCATGCTCGTTATGCCGGTGATGCTGAGCAACTAAGTCAATTCTTCATTCAAAATATTCAGCCGTTCTTCTTTTTTGGAACGGTTTTTTTGTTTTCGGTTTAGCGTTTAAGGTAGGTGAAGTTGATGTTGGCAATACCCATTCGACTGAAAACTGCAACTGCCAACTGTTATTTGCTCTCTTTTGCTCGTTTCTCGTTCAATCTAAATAAGTTTCAAATTAGAAAAAACTGCAAGCTGCAAACCGGTTAGTGAATTTTTGAACATTGAATCTTTGAACTTTTGAATTAAGACATTTTAAACCTTTACCTTAAACTCCAGTCAAACCTGAAATCTTTTTCGTTTGGTGGACACCAAAAACAAAACCATTCCCATAACCTTTGAGCAGCTTGTAAAGGAGTATCAGGAGCGCCTGTATTGGCACATCCGGCGGATGGTGCTATCCCATGACGATGCAGATGATGTTTTGCAGAATACGTTTATCAAGGTCTATAAAAACCTGAATAATTTTAAGGGAGAAAGCAAGATATACACCTGGCTGTACCGTATCGCGACCAATGAGAGCATTACTTTTATCAACAAAAGGGCAAAACGATTGCGGTTGTCCAGTGAGGCCCTACAATCGGTAATGGTTGACAACCTGAAGGCAGACAGTTACTTTGATGGCGAGGAAGCCCAGTTAAAATTGCAACGGGCAATCAATAGCCTACCGGCGAAACAGAAACAGGTTTTTCTCTTAAAATATTATGACGAGATGCAGTACAACGAGATGTCTGAAATTTTGGACACTTCGGTGGGTGCATTAAAAGCGAGCTACCATCACGCCGTTAAAAAAATAACTGCTTTCCTGACGGAAGATTAAACCAATTTGTAACAGGCCGGTCTCATATATGATAGAATGAAAATGAAGAAAATTAAACCTCACACAGACAAAGAGGACTTTGGTCTTCCCAAGGATTATTTTGCCAAATTTGGCGGAAGGTTAGGCGATGAGATCATGCTCAGGGAACTGATGCCAAAAAAAGAGGGCTTCAAAGTGCCCACCGGTTATTTTGAAAGTAATCACGACCGAATCACTGGCAGCAGAATAAAATCTAAGGTAATCCCGATGCGCCAAAAAGTTATGGCAACCATTACCGCAGTTGCGGCAGTGCTGCTAATTGCCTTTTTGGTTTTTCGCCCCAATAAGATTTCTGAACCTACTTTTGAGTCGCTTTCCTATAATAATCTGGATGCATATCTAAGCCAAGAAGATGTCACCGATTACTTGTTGGAGCAAGATGATTCTTTTTTAGAAGATACCTCCATATTAGAAACGAGTTCCCTCGTGGCAGAAGATGTTTTTGATTATCTACAAGAATTTCCGTTGAACGAAGAACTGATTGAAAATTAAACCCGATGAAAAAGTTAATAACCCTATTGTTCATTGCCTTAACCCTACCCAGCCTCGCCCAAGAGAACGGGCGTTGGGAACGCATCAAAGCCTTAAAGGTTTCCTTTTTTACCGAACAGCTGGAACTGTCCCCAGAGGAAGCACAAAAATTTTGGCCGGTTTATAATGCTTTTGACAAAACCTTGGAAAAAATTCGCAAACAGGAACGACTTATTACCGTCAAAGAAAGGATGCAAAACAACTCGATGACCAAGGCCGAAGCACAAGCGGCTATTGCCGATTACCAAATACTATTAAAAGAAAAATACGAGGCAGAAATTGAATTGATAACCAAGCTCAGTAAAGTACTCGCTCCCCAGAAAGTGATACAACTCCCCAAAATGGAACGCCGTTTCCGGGAACACCTTTTTGAGGAATGGAAAAGGAAACGCCCGGGCAAAGGTTGATCATCGGCTAAACTTTAATCGTGCCAAGCGGTTGTTCCCTGCAGCATAGGCCAGTGAGTCATTTACCATCCTGAACGTGTAAAACGGTTCGTCGCTCAAGCTTGACCAGGAGGCACCACCATCCTGAGAATAATCAATTCCCGTAAAACCAAGTGCAATGATCTCCTGACCGTTACCTTCTGGTACAAATTGCACACTGCTTTTGTAATCGGGCTGCTGACCGCTGGCTATGAGTTCCCAGGTTTTGCCGCCATCTCTTGTAATGGCCTTATTGTCAACATTCCCGTCAGGATCAGAATAATCTCCACCGACGATGATACCTAAATTTTCATCATAAAAATCCATCGCATAACCGCCGGTGGTGTTTTTCCCCGCGATCAGTGATGTTTCAAAAACTTCCCAGCTTTTTCCGCGGTCTGTGGTGTAGTAAACCCTTGAGATCATTCCGCCGCTTAGAAGCCAGGCTTTATCTCCTTTGGTCACAATGTTGCCATTACTGGCTGCAAAGGCCGCTTCCCCTTGATGAACTTTTGGTAGCAGGTCGCAGGGGACTTTCTGCCAGGATTTGCCACCGTTTCGCGTGATGATCAAAGACATACAATCACTGGTGGGATCACCAAAGGCAATGCCCTCCTGATTGTCCCAAAACTGCATTGCATCGTAAAAAGCAAGCGAATCACTTTCTTTATATACCAGTTGCATTCTTCCGTCATCACCTGTTTTATACAACAAAGATGGGCTTTCGATACTCAACATAAAAAAATCGGAATCCGTATGCGCGGTCGCACGGAAGGAAGGTGTAAGGCTGTCGTATTTCTGAACGGCAACCTGAACTTTACCACCATTGGGATCGTATGACCCGAATTTTCCGCCCGATCCGGCAAAAGCTACGGTACCGTCATTTAAAACTTCCAGTGTCCTGATACTTATTGAATCTTCGAAAACAGTTGTGACCTCAATTGAAGATATGGGTTTTTTGGATTTTTCTGTATTTTTTTGGCAGCTGCCAAAAACCGTCAAAACCAATAAAATAAGCACGTTTCGCATTCCTTAAAATTTCGTTCAATATAAAACTTATCACTTTCAAACCGCTACCTTTGCGCCAAATTTAAAAATACGTAATGCGCCTACACCGTAACCTGGTTTTTGCTGTTGTTGATGGTCTTCTGGAGATTTTCAACGAAGGGAATTATGCCGATAAAACCATCGAAAAACAACTGAAACGCGACAAAAGATGGGGCAGCCGCGACCGCAGTTTTATCGCTGAGACCACCTACGACATTGTGCGCTGGAAAAGACTTTATGCTGAAATTGCCGAAGTGCGCGAACCTTTTAAACGAAAGGACATCTGGCGCATTTTCGCCGTCTGGGCCACCCTTCGTGGAATTACTTTGCCAGACTGGCCCCAAATTGAAGAAACGCCAACCCGCCGTATTAAAGGGAAGTTTGATGAATTGAGTCAAATACGTAAATTCCGCGAGTCCATTCCAGACTGGATGGATGAGATGGGCGAAAAAGAACTGGGCAAAAAGTGGGATGCCGAAATTGCCGCACTTAATGAGCAGGCACCGGTGGTACTTCGCGTGAATACCCTTAAAACCACTAGGAATGATTTGCGAACTGCACTTACCGAGGCTGGCTTTGAAACTATCGTCCCAAAGGGTTATCCCGATGCGTTACAACTGGAAGAGCGCGGCAATGTTTTTCAAACTGAAGCATTAAAAAATGGCTGGTTTGAGGTTCAGGACGGTTCGTCACAACTGGTGGCGCCCTTACTTCAAGTAGCTCCCGGGATGCGGGTAGTTGACGCCTGCGCCGGTGCTGGTGGAAAAAGCTTGCACCTGGCCGCCCAAATGGAAAATAAAGGCCAGCTCATAGCACTTGATATTTACGGAAACAAACTTAAAGAATTAAAACGCCGCGCCCGTCGAGCCGGTGCTTTCAACATTGAGCCCCGGGTGATCGATTCAACCAAGGTGATCAAAAAGCTGCACAAGTCGGCAGATCGGGTATTGATCGATGCACCTTGTAGCGGTCTCGGTGTCCTGAGCCGAAATCCGGATGCCAAATGGAAACTACAACCTGATTTTCTAGACCGAATTAAGGGCGTGCAACAGGATTTACTTCAGGATTATTCTAAAATGGTAAAACCCGGCGGCAAGATGGTCTATGCCACCTGCTCCATCCTGCCATCCGAAAATCAGGAGCAGGTAAAAGCGTTTTTATCTTCAGAAGCTGGCACTGATTTTGCCTTGTCTCATCAAAAGGTCATCCTTTCGAGCGAGTCAGGTTACGATGGATTTTATATGGCGTTGTTGGATAAGAAGGGTTCACCTGATAAAACGTAGTCTATGAAACAAACTGTACTACTATTCTTTTTCGGTGTGTTATGCCTTTTGGCGAAAGCACAACAACCCTATTACAACGGCATCAATTTTACCGAAACCGGTCTCGAACTGCGAGATGATCTGGCGGAATTGGTTTCTCAAACGCATACAAATATCCTGTCTTACACTCCAGGCGTTTGGGAAGCCTCCAAAGTGACCGACCTCGATCCTGATAATCCAGAAAATGTGTTGTTGATTTACGGCTATGAGGATACCTCAGACCAGAATTCCACGAATGATCATTTTCGGGACAAAAATAGAAATGGTGGCGGCAATGGCGACTGGAACCGTGAACATACGTATGCCAAATCACTGGGAACGCCCCGTTTTGATAACGATGACACGCCCGGAAGCGACGCCCACCATTTAAGACCCTCAGACGTGCAAATGAACGGGAACCGCGGGAACCGTAAATTCGCCGACGGAAGCGGAAATGCAGGAAATTTAAGCTCCAACTGGTATCCCGGAGACGAATGGAAAGGCGATGTGGCCCGTATGATGCTATATATGTATCTGCGTTACGGCAATCGCACCTTACCAACCAATGTCGCCGTAGGAACGACAAACAGCATCGATCCTAATATGGTTGACGTGCTACTAAAGTGGAACGTTGAAGATCCGGTTTCTGCTGTTGAAGATCAACGCAATGCCTACCACGACAGCGATGCGCAATACGCACAAGGCAATCGCAATCCGTTTATTGACAATCCGGCACTGGACACAGCAATTTGGGGAGGCGATCCCGCCCAAGACCGGTGGGGCATTCTTTCGACCACCAGTCCAAATACGGTAACGTTTAGCGTTTATCCCAATCCGGCAAAATATAAAACAACGATTGTAACTGCCGCAGAAGTTGATGAGATTGTAATATTTGATGTTTTGGGCAAGAAAGTAGATACCTTATACAATACGAAGGAAATCGATCTCAGCGGATACAAGCAAGGACTCTATTTTCTTAACATTTATAGTGGACAAAAAAGTGAAGTCGTGAAGTTTGTTGTGCGTTGATTTTTGGATTAATCTGTATTTTTACGTTTTGAAAGCAAAACGTATATGATCCATTTTTTCGGCGCAGCCACAACCAAAATCTATGCGGTCTCCACAGCCGCGCAGCCCTCTCAGGAAATCATCGATAAACTGGTATGGCTTTTTGGCAACCAGCCCAAAATACAAGCGTCTCAGGTAGACGCTTTTTTTATTGGCCCACGGGCAGCGATGATCACGCCCTGGAGCACCAACGCTGTAGAGATCACCCAAAATATGGGCATTACGGGAATTAATCGTATTGAGGAATTTTTGCCTTGCGGCGAAAATTTTACGGACTACGACCCCATGCTTTCGCAGAAATACAACTTACTCGATCAGGAAGTATTTACAACTGATGTCACGCCCGAATCGATAAAGCACATTGACGATATCGGCGCTTACAACAAAGAGGAAGGACTTTCGCTCAGCGACGAGGAAGTCAACTACCTTAAAAGCGTTTCCAAAAAAATAGGCCGAAAACTTACAGATTCTGAAGTTTTTGGATTCAGCCAGGTGAATTCAGAGCATTGCCGGCACAAGATTTTTAATGGAACTTTTGTGATCGACGGCGAGGCCAAACCCTCATCGCTCTTTAAACTGATCAAAAAAACTTCCGCAGAGAATCCTAACGAAATAGTTTCTGCATATAAAGATAACGTCGCTTTTATCAAAGGTCCAAATGTGACCCAATTCGCTCCCAAAACAGCAGATAAGGCCGACTTTTATCACGAAAGCGACTTCGAAAGCGTACTTTCAATAAAAGCCGAAACACACAACTTTCCAACAACCGTAGAACCTTTTAACGGGGCAGCCACTGGTGCTGGCGGGGAAATCCGCGATCGCCTGGCTGGCGGAAAAGGTTCGCTCCCACTTGCCGGGACAGCCGTGTATATAACCGCTTATTCCCGTCTGGAAGAAACTGAAAACGATAATCCGCGCACTTGGGAAAATCATACCACCGCCCGAAACTGGCTTTACCAATCCCCTATTGATATTTTGATCAAGGCTTCCAATGGAGCTTCAGATTTTGGAAACAAATTTGGGCAACCGCTAATTTCTGGTTCCGTATTGACTTTTGAACTCAATGAGGAAAAAGCAACTGAACCTTCACTGCAGGGCAGCAAAAACCGAATGTTGGGCTACGACAAAGTCATTATGCAGGCCGGCGGAATTGGCTATGGAAAGAAAAACCAAGCCCTCAAAGACAAACCCAATGTTGACGACAGCATTGTGATCCTGGGCGGTGATAATTATCGCATAGGGATGGGTGGCGCCGCCGTTTCTTCGGCAGATACCGGGGCTTTTAGTTCGGGTATTGAGTTGAATGCCGTGCAACGTTCTAACCCCGAGATGCAAAAACGGGCGGCCAACGCCATCCGCGGGATGGTAGAAAGCACTGAAAATCCTATTGTGTCCATTCACGATCACGGGGCCGGAGGTCACCTCAACTGCCTTTCGGAACTTGTGGAAGAAACCGGTGGCAACATTGATCTCGATAAACTTCCTGTGGGAGACCCAACACTTTCGGCAAAAGAAATCATTGGCAATGAATCCCAGGAACGAATGGGGCTGGTCATCGGCAAAGAAAGTCTGGCCACGCTGACCAAAATCGCAGAACGCGAACGCGCTCCCATTTACGAGGTTGGAAAAGTGACCGGCAACGACCGCTTTACTTTTAAATCAAAAACCACAGGCGAGACCCCGATGGACCTCGCGATGGAAGATATTTTTGGCAGCTCGCCAAAAACCGTGATGGTCGATGAAACGATCACCCGAAAGTATCTGCCGCTGTCGTACAGCCTGGAGTTTTTTCACGATTATCTCGACCAGGTCCTACAGCTCGAAGCCGTGGCCTGCAAAGACTGGTTGACCAACAAAGTGGACCGTTGTGTGGGCGGTCGCGTCGCCAAACAACAGTGCGTGGGCAGCCTTCAATTGCCACTCAATAATTGCGGCGTAAGCGCTTTGGACTATAACAGCAAAAACGGACTCGCAACGTCCGTGGGGCACGCGCCCATAAGTGGGTTGATTGATCCTGTGGCAGGAAGTAAAAATGCCATTGCCGAAGCCTTAACCAACATTATTTGGGCACCTTTAGAAAAAGGATTGGCATCGGTTTCCTTGTCTGCCAACTGGATGTGGCCCTGCAACAATCCCGGTGAGGATGCGCGATTATATCAAGCCGTAGAAGCAGTTTCTGAATTTTCGATCGCACTGGGAATCAACGTTCCAACCGGTAAGGATTCCCTCTCGATGAAACAGAAATATCCCGATGGTGATGTGATTGCGCCGGGAACGGTGATCATTTCGGCGGCGGGGCATTGCAATGATATCAATCAGGTGGTTGAGCCCGTTTTGAAGGTTGGGAAAGGTTCTATTTATTACCTCAATTTTTCGGGTGATGCGTTTAAGCTGGGCGGAAGTTCGTTTGCCCAGACCCGCGAAACTTTGGGAGCTACGGCGCCTTCTGTGATTGACGATGCTGCTTTCGCGAAAGGGTTTAATGTCATCCAGAAGCTGATTAAAGAAGGGCAAATTGTTGCCGGTCACGATGTGTCTTCCGGCGGACTGATCACCACTTTACTCGAACTTTGTTTTGCCGAAAACAATCTGGCCGCCAACTATGACCTTTCGGTTTTGGGCGAAAGCGATATGATCAAGCTGCTTTTCGCAGAAAATGCAGGAATTGTTTTTCAAGCGGAAGAAGATTCGGTGGTTGAAAACGAACTGGCAAATGCCGGAATCACCTTCCATAAAATAGGAAACGCTATCGAAGGTGATATGCTTTCGATAAAAAATAACGGTGTTGAAATCGGTTTGAACATTCCGTCAGTACGGAAGAAGTGGTTTAAAACTTCTTACCTTTTAGATCAAAAACAAACCGCAAACGGTCTTGCCCAAAAGCGCTATGACAACTTTGACAAGCAGCCGCTCACGTACACATTTCCTCAGCATTTTGATGGAAAAAAGCCTCAAATCGATAAAAGCAAACCGCGACCCAAAGCTGCAATCCTACGCGAGAAAGGAAGTAATTCTGAACGGGAAATGGCCAATGCCATGTACCTCGCCGGTTTTGATGTCAAGGACATTCATATGACTGACCTGATCAGCGGGCGTGAGGATTTGACAGACATTCAGTTTTTGGGTGCTGTGGGTGGATTCTCCAATTCCGATGTTTTGGGATCTGCCAAAGGTTGGGCGGGAGCCTTTAAGTACAATGAAAAAGCCAATAAAGCCTTGTTTAATTTCTTTGACCGTCCGGATACATTGTCGGTGGGGATTTGCAATGGTTGCCAACTGTTTATTGAACTCGGCCTGATCAATCCAGAACATGCCGATAAGTCAAAAATGCTTCACAACGACAGCAACAAACACGAAAGCGGATTTACATCGGTAACCATTCCGCAAAATAATTCAGTGATGTTAAAGAGTCTGGCTGGGACGACTTTAGGAGTTTGGATTTCACACGGGGAAGGAAAATTTTCGCTTCCGCTTGACGAAAACCATTACAATATTGTGGGCAAATACGGGTACGACAGCTATCCTGCCAACCCAAACAATTCAAACTTCAATACGGCGATGCTTTGCGATCAAAGTGGTCGTCACTTGGTCACGATGCCACACATCGAGCGGTCTATTTTTCAATGGAACTGGGCCAATTATCCTGCTGGCAGAAAAGATGAAGTGAGTCCATGGTTGGAGGCATTTGTGAATGCGAGGGAGTGGGTTGAAGGGCAAAATGATTAAAGGACGAAATCTACAAGCTTTCTATCAGCGTAATAGATTGAAGCTGCTTCTAGCTC
>JBATUQ010000033.1:0-35653 GCA_049671285.1 Leeuwenhoekiella sp.
ACGACCGAGTGAAATCCTTTTTTTTATTGGCAAGCTGAAAAAGGGGTGCCGGTCACCGCACCTGCCCTATTTTTACTTAAGCGCCCCTCTTGCGCTGTCTGTTTTAAAATGGGCGATTTTTGCTAACAATTGTATAAAGCAACAAAAGTTGCTTTATATCCATTATAGGAGAACTACGAATCTAATGGATTTTTTATCATTTCCAAACTTTTAGTCGCCACATGAGTATAAATTTCCGTGGTTTTGGTAGATTGATGCCCCAGCAAAACCTGGATCTGCCTAATGTCAACGCCGGCTTCAAGCAGATGGGTCGCAAAACTGTGGCGCAAGGTGTGCGGCGTGACCTTCTCCTTAATTCCAGCTTTTGCTGCTGCCCTCTTGATGATCGCTACTATCGCTTGTGCGCTGTAAAGACCGCCCTGCCGTCCTTCAAAGAGATGATCTTTGGGCCGGTAACACCGGTAATAATCGCGCAGGGTTCCAAGCGCGCGGTGCGAAAGTAAAGTGTACCTGTCCTTATTGCCCTTACTGTTCTTGATCTTGAGCACCATTCGCTTGCTGTCAACATCGGTGATCTTAAGATTGATAAGCTCGCTGCGGCGCAGCCCGGAACCATACAGCAATTCGGCAATGGCCCGGTGTTTAATATTGTCGATACAGGCAATCATCGCGAGTACCTCCTCTTTGCAGATGACCACCGGCAGCCGCTGTTGTTTTCTGGGACGCTCAATGGCATAATACCGGTTGGGCATTTCGAGCACCGTCTCATAATAAAATTTTATCGCATTGATCGCCAGGTTGATATAAGAGTCAGATTTTCCTTGCTGTACCAGGGATTGCAGGTATAGGCGTATGTCAACCTCGTTGATGGTGCTCAGCTCCTTTGCGCTATATTGGTTTATAAACTGTTCAAAATAGAGAACATAGGTGCGCACGGTGCTCGGGGCGTAACGCTTTAACTCCAGTTTGAGCAGGTAGGCCTCAGGGCAACGGCGCTGCCCCTCTGGCAGTTTTCGCTCCCGGAAATACGCCAGATCGGGCTTTTCGCTTCCCGCTTTTAACGGCCGGTTGGGCAGGAACCGGTTAAAATTGACCCACGCCACTCCTTTAAACTGTTTGCAGACCGCCGTAAGGTTGCTTTTGGTATTGGGCAGATAGGCCATCTGGTGCTGATCGCTCCAGCGTATCCCACCCAGTTCTTTTACCAGCGCCTGCAGGATTTTGTCCGGATAAAACTGCAGGCCTATCATACGCTGGTCGCTGATCATGAGATGATAAAGGGTGATTGATTTTTGCACCAAGGAGAATTTAGAAATGAAATTCCGTATAAAATAAAAACAAAAAAATCAGAATAGCCGACAACAAACATTTACAAACGACAGTAAACGTTTACAAACGTTTACAAACGACAATAAACGTTTGTTACCGGCTATAAACTAGAAAACCGCCCAAAGGCGGTTCCCGTAATATAACACTTAAAGAACAATCAGCTCAAAGATTTTAGCTTCCTACGCTTGGCCTCCCAGATTTCTTTGTTCTTTTTCAACTTAGCGATGTTTTTGTGTACCTCGGCCACCATCGGGTTGTCATCCGGTACGTGCTGAAAGAAACCAAGATTGTTTTCAAGCTGTACAATCTCTGCCGTCACCTCATCTATCTTCTTTGATATAAAAGAACGTTCCCGGTTCAATTGATAATCATCCTCCTGATCGGCAATGGCAGCCACGCGGTTGTCATACTTGATGAGTTCGCTCTCCTTACGGCCCATATCCAGCTGTTTGAACAGGCCATCAAGCACCTTATTAAAATCCTGCTCAATATTTTTCTGGGAGTGTGGTACCCGCCCGGTATCCTTCCACTCCTTGATAATGGCCTTTATGGCATCAAGGTCCTCCTTGCGGTCACCGCTCATTTTTAAGGCCTTGACCTTATCGAGCAGTTCCTGTTTGTCGCCCAGGTTTTCCTTTTCCTCTTTAAGCACCTCGTCCTTGGCAGCATGCAGGCGGTCAAAGAAATGGTTGCAGGCGGCCTTAAATTTTTTCCACACCTTGTCGCTGTCCTTGCGGGGTACGTGGCCTATCTTTTTCCATTCGGCCTGTATCTTCTTCATCAGCTCGGTCGTGGTCTCAACATCGTCACTGTCTTTATTGTCCTCAGCGATTTTTATAAGCTCCTTTTTCTTTTCCAGATTGTCATACTGCTCCTGCTTTATACTTTTGTAATAGGCATTTTTTGCCCGGTTGAAGTCCCGTGTCGCGTTCTTAAAAGCTTTCCAGGTTTCCTCGTTGTTCTTTTTGGGCACTTTGCCAAGGGCAAAGAATTCATCCCGAAGCGCATTGACTTCTTTCAATTTATTTTGCCATCCAGAGTGCTTGCTGGGCACATCCGCACCTATCGCCGCGATCTTCGCAATGACCACGCGTTTTTTCTCAAGGTTTTCCTGGTGTATGGCGTCCTGGTTTTCAAAATACACCTGCCGGTTTTCGTGTATGCTTTTGGTGGCCGCGCTAAATCGGTCCCAGATAGCATCACTGTACTCCCGGGCAACGGGGCCTATTTCCTCCTTCCACATATGGTGCAGCATCTGCAGTTCCCTAAAGGCACGCATTACGTTCTGTTCTTTGGTAAGTTCTTCGGCCTGCTCGATGAGTTTGAGTTTCTGTTCCAGGTTGTGCTGATAATCCAGATCGCGGAACTCCCGGTTCAAATGCAGAAAATCATAAAAATTGTCCACGTGGTGATAATAGGTATTCCAGACCAGGTTGTAGCGGTCCCGCGGAATGTTCCCCGCATTCCTCCAGCGTTCCTTAATGTCCTTGAACTTCTCGTAAATGGCGCCGGTGTTGTTCTCAACGCTAAATTCATCCTTGAGGTTTTTAAGATCCTCGATGATCTGGTTACGGGTTTCCAGATTGGCGTTTAAATCCTTCTTGAGGTTTTGGTAGTACTTATTGCGCTTTTCACGGTAATCAAAATACAGGGAATTAAACTCTTTTTTTAACGGGGAATAGTACCTAAAATCAATAATGTTCCCGCCTTCCTCAATAAATTTTTCCTGGGCCTGTTTCTGTTCCTCGTCAAATTTGGAATTGAAAACATCCCGTATTTCATAAACATCTTCCTTGAAGTCCTGAACGTTACCAGACTTGAGCAGTCTTTTGAGTTCGTCGATGAGTGCTTCCTTGTCCAGTGCAGAATAGTCCTTTTTTGGTTTTCGCGCTTCTTTTACCGGTGCCGCTTCCGTAGTTTGAGGATTTGGTTCATCCTTTTGTTCAGGTTCATCTGATTTCTCAGTATCAAGAGAAGCAGCTTCCACAAAAGCTGTTTCCTGCGCTAAAGGTTCGTTGTTCTCTTCATCCTCTTTCTGTTCTTTGACCGCATTTTCGGCCTTGGCATTTAACGCTGCAGCTTCATCAAGTGAGGCATCACCCAGATCGGTCTCCTCGGCATCCTGTTCCGCTTGCTCGATATTCTTGCCCTTTAGGTCAGCAATTACTTCGATAGACTCGTGCACAAGTTCGCTATCCTTTACTTCCTCGCTGTTGGCATCGCTCTCCCCTGCCTCATCTTCTCCGGCTTCCGGGGTTTTGGTCGAGGATTTTTGCGGAAGTTCGCTCACCGTTTGCGCATCAGACATTTCAGCAGACAACAGGTGGTTGTCCTCTTTTTGTTTGGGGCCATCTTCCGCATGGGTTTGCTCCTTTTCATTTTTGGCCAGGGAGTTCAGATCGTGATCTTCGTGTTCAGGATTTTTTTCTTCAGACATGATATTGCTGTTAGGATCAAATTAGTGTTCAAATATACTTATAATGAAATAGAAAGTCATCACGGCCCCGGCAAAGGGTTCAATTAGGAATCCCAGATTTTCCAGGCAGCCTCGGCCTGCAGTTTCAACATCGTGGTTCCGTTAGCGGTGGCCGCTCCCTGCTCCTTGCCCTTTTTGAGAAATTGGGTTTCAGCAGGGTTGTAAACGAGGTCGTACAGCAGGTGCTTTTTACTCAGGTGGGCATACGGGAGGTTTGGTGACCGTTGCACATCGGGAAAGGTGCCCAGCGGGGTGGTGTTGATAATGACGGTATTTTTAGCCATTATTTCTGCGGAAAGTTCACCGTAGCTCAGGATATTTTCTGTTTTTGGCTTGCGCGAAATAAACGTAGTTGCGATCCCTGATTTTTTTAAGGCATATTCAACCGCCTTGGAAGCGCCACCGGTTCCCAGGATAAGCGCGTCTTTATGGTGGTCTTTGAGGAAGGGCTTAATCGATTCCATAAAACCCAAATAGTCGGTATTGTGGCCGGTAAAGCTTCCGTCTTTTTCGTGTTTAATTGTATTGACAGCGCCTATTTCAAGGGCTTCGTCACTCAACCGCTGCAAAAACGGAAGCACTTCCTCCTTGTACGGTATGGTCACATTAAATCCAGAAACATCGCTTTTTTCCTCAAACAGGCGGCTAACTGCTTCTACCGTGGCACAGTCAAAATTGACGTAATGGGCCTCGATGCTTTCGGTTTTAAATTTGTTGTTGAAATATTTCCGTGAAAACGAATAATCAATGTTTCGTCCTATCAATCCGAATTTTCTCATTTCTTTTTTCCCTTTGTCGTTCACCGTATTTACTGAGCCAGAAGATAAGCAGAATTCCCAATAAAATACAGGCGACCGCGATACCATTCTCCCAAGACAGTTCCTGCGGAATGTAGCGGTCGTAGTTCTGCAACACCGGATCTCCTTGCCGGTCCAAGCGCAGCTCGCCCGAGGAGGTCATTTCAAAAACCTCGTTTTTCCACGGCCAGGTTACCCCGAGGGAACCAGTGATAAAACCGATGATCGCCGCATTGGTCTGAAACTTATAGTACTTTAGCAAATACCCCAAAAAGTTGGATAGTGTTACCAGGCCCACGACCGAGCCCAGGGTGAAACTGGCAAGCACCGCCAGTAAATGCTGCCGCTCCGGTTTGTCTGAAAAATCGAAGTCCAGCACGATTATATCTGCGATGGTATCATAAAGCGCATTGACCGAATCAACCAGTAAAAGCACATAATTGCCCAATAAAATGAGTATGAACGATCCGCTAAGCCCCGGCAAGGTCATCCCGGAAACACCAATGATCCCGCAAAAAAACACAAAGATAAGGTTGCTGTTCTCCTTGGCCGGTTCCAGTAAACTGATCGCCACTCCGGCAATAATACCACAGCAGAGTATGATGATATTCTTACGGCTCCAGGCCTCAAAATCCTTGGCGACAAAATAAATACTGCCAATGATCATCCCAAAAAAAGCACTCCACACGTATAGCGGATAGTTGACCAGCAACATATCCAGGATTTTAGAAACGCTAAAATAACTTATGGTGGTACCTATGATGAGCAGGCCAAGAAACTTACCGTTGTTGTACTGGCCAAAACTCCGGAAACGGCCGCCCAGCAATAATTTTAATGCCTTAAAGTTTATACGGCGCAGGGAATAGATAAATTCTTCGTAAAAACCTACCACGTAGGCCACGATCCCGCCAGATACCCCGGGAACCTTATTGGCCGCACCCATCGCCAGGCCCTTGAGCACCAGCCATATTTTGTCAGAAAAAGTACGTGTTTCAGTCTGCATCTACAGGTTTAACATTGGCATATCGCTCCATCAAGAAGATAAGTAGAAAACCAGCAGCTGCGAGTGAAAGAACTATTAAAATTTTTGGATCGCCATCAAAGTTCATCGGCAAGATACTTCGGTCAAGAAAGGGGATCTCCACCCCGTGACTGTCCGTTCGGTAGGAAATAACCTCTTTCCACGGCCAGACCTTGTTGAGTGCGCCTATCATAAACCCGGTAAGCAAGGCCAGTGTAAGATCTTTGTAGTTTTCGAAGAGATAGGTCAGTGCTTTTGAGAATACCTTTAACCCCGTAACACAACCTATAACGAACATAAACATTTTAAGCAATCCTTCCCGAAGCACTGCGTAGTTTTTGGAAACTGCCGCATCAATGGTACTTTCTATAGTACCGAGAACTGCCGCATAGGAGCCCAATAATAGAAGGATAAACGCCCCGCTTATTCCGGGTAGGATCATCGCAATGATCGCCATAAACCCAGACAGAAAAAGAAAAAAGTAACTGTCTGTTTGTCCCAGGGGTTCGGCGATGGTGATGTAATAGGAAACGGCGGTACCCACGACAGCGGCTATCATTACACCTACCGTCCATTTGCTTACCTGCTTGCCGATCAATAGAATACTGGCAAGAATAAGCCCAAAGAAAAATCCCCAGAGCATCAGGGGATAGAATTCCATCAAATAGGTGATGACTTTGGCGAGACTGAGGATGCTTACGATAATCCCACCGAACAACGCCAGCAAAAAACCAAGATTATACTCCCGGAATGCCGTCTTAAATCCAGATTGTTTCCAGAGCTTAAAGAATCCCAGATCCACCTTATCCAGCGTACCGATCAATTCTTCGTAAATACCTGTGATAAAGGCAATGGTTCCCCCAGAAACACCGGGGACCACATCTGCAGCGCCCATGGCCAGGCCTTTGAGGCCTACGGTTACATACGCTATCAACGATCGGTTCTGGGTCATAAGATTATTTTTGGTTAGGCGCCAAAAATACTAAAAACCACACGAGCTTATTTAAATCGGTCGATCTTTTCTGTCACACTTTTTTTCGCGTATGCGTACGGGAAGAGTTCTTCAAGTATTATTATAAAACCGGGCTCGATACGCAAAGCGTTGTCCAGATGAAAATGTCCCTTGACATCATCCCCCTGCGTAAAATACAGACCGGCCAGGCGAAACTCGATCTCTGCCGCTTCCGGATAAAACTCAACCGCCTGAAATAGATTCTGGATGGCGGCATCATATTCACCCAAAAACAGCAAAATATCAGAACGTGTCAACCAAGTGTCCTGCTCATAATTGCCAAGTTCTAGGGTTTTGCGGTAACCTTGCTCGGCTTCTTCGTAGAATTTTAAGCGGTTGTTGATTTTGGCGTAACGCTTCCAGTACAGGACATTATCGGCATCGATAGCGATTGCTTCGTTTATGTAGTGCAGCGCTTGCTGGTAGTCCAGTTTTTTGGTGTAAAAATCAGTGATAGCAATCCAGCCTTTGTCTAAAAGCGGATCTTCGTGCACTGTTTTCTGAAAATACTGAATCGCCAGATCGTCACATTGCAATTTTAAGTAACACCTGCCGATGCGCAGATAAGCAAATGAGGTGGGATCATCGAGTTCCAAGGTTATCAAATAATTCTCGATGGCTTCATTGTATTTTCCGAGTTTTTCCAGAACCTTCCCTTTCTCTAAATAGGCACCAACAAACTGATCGTCACTTATAATGGCAAAATCAAAAGCGGCCAGTGCCTTAGAGTATTCCTTCAAGTCAAAGTATTCCTTGCCAACCTGGTGCCAGGCCACCTCGCTATACGGGTGTTTGTCGAGGAACATATTCAAGTATTCTATCGCCTCGTGGTGCTGATCCAGAAAATCAAAACAATAAATGATGTTATAAAGTGCAGAATAGTCATCTTCATCAAGCTCCAGACATTTCATAAAATTGAATTTGGCATTCTGAAAATCTTCCATAAAAAGATACTCCATACCTATCAGGGAGTAGATGTCTGCGTCAGTATTGGATAGCTCCAGCGCATTTTCCAGCAATTGCACGGCCATTTTGTGGTTGTCCTGCTTGCTGTAAATGTTGGCCTTCTGTATAAAGATTTCTTCATTGTTGGGCTCCACCTCATACAACTGGTTCAACAACCGGTCTGCCTCTTTGAGCTTGTTCTCAAAGATGAGGATTTCTATTTGAAAAAGTTTTAGGTTTGAAGACGTGGGATGCTGCTCCAGTCCTAGTTTGGTCGCCTTTTTGGCCAATGCGATCTTTCCGTTTTCGAGATAATAATTAACGATGTTTTCAAACTCTTCAGAATCAAAAAAGAAAACACTGTTGGTCTTTAACATCCCTTCAAAACGGGTAAGCGGAAAATTTTCTTCATCGTGACTAAACTGCATACACGTATTTTTTGAATTGCTACCTTTTTAAATGTAGGAAGGATAGTTAAACCTGTGGGATGATAGCACACCTACTTTTTAACAAAGTAATCAACAATCACGCCGAGGTGGGGATTAGGAATTAAAAGTTCAAGGTTCAGGGTTCAAAAATTCAAAACCCAAAAATCATATTCTGCATCTCTCGGCACACCCCTCGCCGACTCGGGGCTACTCGAAAAGCTTGCATTTTTTTTTCAAACTAAAAATTAGTTTTTCGAGTAGCGCTTCCGCCCAGCGGAAATGCGTACCGAGAAAACCGACGGGTGGAATGAAAATTTAAAATTCACAAACCAAAAATCATATTCCGCATTTCTCGGTACACCCCTCGCCGACTCGAGGCTACTCGAAAAGCTTGCATCTTGTTTACAAACTAAAACTAAGGTTTTCGAGTAGCGCTTCCGCCCAGCGGAAATGCGTACCGAGAAGACCGAGGGGTTGATTGAATGTTCAAGGTTGAAAATTCAAGGTTCAAGGTTCAAGGATCAGGATTCAAAACTTATATTCCGCATTTCTCGGTAAACCCCTCGCCGACTCGGGGCTACTCGAAAAGCTGGCATCTTGATGTCAGACCAAAATTAAGGTTTTCGAGTAGCGCTTCCGCCCAGCGGAAATGCGTACCGAGAAAACCGACGGGTGGATTGAATGTTCAAGGTTGAAAGTTCAGGGTTCAGGGTTCAGGGTTCAAAAATTCAAAATTCAAAACTTATATTCCACATTTCCCGGTACACCCCTCGCTGCTTCGGGGCTACTTGAAAAGCTTGCATCTTGATGTCAAAGCAAAATTAAGGTTTTCGAGTAGCGCTTCCGCCCAGCGGAAATGCGTACCGAGAAAACCGACGGGTGGATTGAATGTTCAAGGTTGAAAGTTCAGGGTTCAGGGTTCAAAAATTCAAAAATTCAAAAATTCAAAACCCAAAACTCATATTCCACATTTCCCGGTACACCCCTCGCCGACTCGGGGCTACTCGAAAAGCTGGCATCTTGTTTTCAAACTAAAACTAAGGTTTTCGAGTAGCGCTTCCGCGCAGCGGAAATGCCTACCGAGAAAACCGACGGGTGGATTGAAAATTTAAAATTCAAAATTCAAGGTTCAAGGTTCAAGGTTCAGAATTCAAAACTTATATTCCGCATTTCTCGGTAAACCCCTCGCCGACTCGGGGCTACTCGAAAAGCTGGCATCTTGTTTTCAAACTAAAACTAAGGTCTTCGAGTAGCGCTTCCACCCCAGCGGAAATGCGTACCGAGAAGACCGACAGGTGGATTGAAAGTTCAATCAAAAACACCTCTTCCTAAATCTCATTCAATACCTGTAACAATACAGAACATCCCTTTAAAATCTCCTCGTCACTTATGGTTAACGGTGGTGTGATTCGTATCGCACGGGGTTCAAAAAGCAGCCAAAACAGGATCAAACCGCGATCTTGACATTTGAGGATGATGGCTGACGTAATGTCTGCACTTTCGGTCATTGCTGCAAGCATCAAACCTTTTCCGCGAATTTCCTTGATCAACGGATGTTTTAAATGACTACGGATAAGCCGTTCTTTCCTTTCAGTTTCCGCAATCAGATCGCTGTTGAGTATTTCGGTCAGCGTGGCCAAAGCCGATGCCGCAATCACAGGATGCCCGCCAAAGGTGGTAATGTGACCCAGTTTGGGATTGTCTGAAAGCAGGTTGATCAACTCCCGCGAAGCCGTAAAAGCACCAATGGGCATGCCGCCGCCCAATCCTTTGCCGGTCACTAAAATGTCTGGAACGACGTCGTAATGCTCGAAACCAAAAAGCTTCCCGGTACGCCCAAATCCCGGCTGAATTTCATCAAGCACCAACAGCGCGCCTACTTCCTCGCACCTATTTTTTACAGCTTTTAACCAGCCATTTTTCGGCAATATAAAACCCGCTCCTCCCTGAATGGTTTCGAGAACAACGGCAGCCGTATTTGTAGAAATTTTTTCCAAATCCGTAAAAACATTAAAGCCGATAAAATCGATGTCACCAACTACAGGTTCAAACGGGGTGACCCGTTCTTTATAGTCCATCAAGCTGAGTGCGCCAAAGGTATTTCCGTGATAGGCGTGTTTTGCCGCAAGGATCTGGCTGCGACCGGTAGCGCGACGGGCGAGTTTCATCGCGCCATCAATTGCTTCGGTACCGCTGTTGACGAGGTAAGTTGTTTCCAGCAGATCGGGAAGGTTTGCAGACAAGAGTTTGGCAAGCTCGGTGGCGGGAGTTTGCGCATACTCGCCATACACCATAACGTGCAAATATTTTTCGCTTTGATTTTTAATGGCATCGACCACTTTTGGGTGGCAATGACCTAACGGTGTCGCTGAAACCCCGGCCACAAAATCAAGATAGGCCTTACCAGAAGTGTCATATATATAACTTCCCTTAGCGTGCGAAACCTCAACCGCAAGCGGGTGCGGCGTGGTCTGCGCTTGATACCTTAAAAAATCAGCCTTAGCCATCGCTGTCCATCTTTAGACCGGATGCTGGTTTTAATCTTTTCATTCCAGCCGTTGGTCTGCTTTTGTTTTGCGTCGAAATACTGTCTGACTGAATAGTCGCTTTCTCATTAACAGGAACACCTATGCGTGGGGCATCTTCTTCTTTGTTGCGCAACGACTCCTGCGGAAGCTCAGAAACCTCTGGAACCTTCTGAAAATCTTCGTCTTCGGTTTCCTCAAAAAAGTCTTCCTCGATTTCCGGCAAAGGAATGCCTTTTATTTTGACCAGCTCAAAAGGTTCTTCTCCCTTAAAAATATCTTCCTTGGTGAGCAGCCTTTCGTCCCCACGCCACGTAAACCCTGAAAAGCGGCGTTTGGACTTTTCAAATTGCGACAAGGGGTACACCTTACCGTCCACTTGATTGAACTTGGTCACATCTACCAAAGCATTTTCTTCCAAAGTGGTAACAATAGAACCGGATAAACTTCGGTCAATGCCTTGCAGATCACCCGCATCAGATCGCATATAGTTGATGCTTTCGGCGTTCTTTACGATTTCGATTTGAGATAAGGCATTATCGATAAAAAGTCCGTACAGCTTTTCTCCTTTTACTTGATTGTATGCAGGAACAGGATCATCGATCAGCGGTATGGTATCTTTCTGTGCTAGAAAAGCATTGTTGAAAACCGTCAGCGAATCGAGCATTTCGGTCTGCACATTGCTTTTTAAATGAATGGTGTCGCCGGTCATTTGGCTCAGACCGCTCCATAAAATGGGCCTCCCGATCATTTGCGTCAAACCAGTTACCTCGTTTGTATGAATAGAATCGCACTTGCCGCTCATATCTTTTTTAAATAACCGCACATTATAGAAACCACGGAGTATTCGGTTATCCTCCGGTCCCGTAACCACCAGCCGGTCGCCGTGCACATACACCGAGTCCTGCTCCTCGACCGTGATCGCCACCGCTCTTTTAGTAATAAAAACCGAATCTTTGTCCTTGAACATTTCGGCATAGTGGCCTTTGATCACACTTTTGTTGATGGTATCGATCAACCGGATATTGTTAGTCGCCGAAGCAAAACTGGTTGGCCGGTCATAAAACAGACTGTCGCCATAAAGCGTTCGGTTTTCGTAGTCAATTTTTGAATTTTTGACGAAATAACCATTGTCCCCCCGGGTATCGTAAAAACCGCGCTCGCAATAGACCTTACTGGCATCGCTGGTAATCGTGCTGGGCCCATAGAGATAGGCGTGCCCCGCTTCCGAATAAAAATCAAGCTGCTCACTGTTGATCACATATTCCGGATTGGTCACGACTACATTTTGCACAAAACTGTACTTGTCCTGATCCATAAAATAGCGGCCAATCCTGCTGGTGATGACGCTGGCCGTATCGCGTAAAGTTCCGCCGGTGTTATAATATGCTTGCTGCTTGACCCGGTTAAAGTATAAAGTGTCTGTTTCCAGGTCTGCCGTTGGGCTATTGAGGTTGACTTTACCGGCGGCAAAAGCAAATTGGGTATTACCGTCATATTCTGCATAACGGCTGTTCATCCTGATGGTATCGCCCTGATTGATTCGAACGTTTTGGTAGGCCTTAACAAAATTCTGCTCTTTATAAAAAAACGCAAGATCGCACCACATCTCTATCCCTTCGTGAATGATGTAGACTTGCTTGTCTGTCTTTCTCATGATTAATGCGCCTGGATATTTCTTTTCATCCCTAGTCTCTAAGTCTGCACGAAAGTCAATTTGTTTTCGCTCCTGCGAAAAAATTTCAGATACCGGGAAAGTTAGCAGGAAAAGAAGTAAAAACCGTACTGAATTTTGCATAGCTGAATTTGGCTGCAAAGATAACGGAATATAATCGCCCAAAGTATGAATTCCGAAGAACCAAAATTTTCGGGATTTCACCATTTGTAACTGTAACGCAATCCAAAAATCGCCGTCTTTTGAATACAATGAGATGCAGCTTCTTCATATTAAGCGTATTGATTTTTTCCAAACTCACATCGGTTTGGGGCAACAGTCCCATTGAGGACATCTCGTTTCCCGAAGCCGAAATCCTAAACGAATATACCGCCCGTATCCCTTTTCAATTGGTGGACCACCTTATCGTGGTTGAGGCCGGATTGCTCAACCAGACCGGAAAATTTATAATTGACACCGGCGCAGAAACTTTTATTCTAAACAGCGTACATTTTTCGGGACCGCTCAAAAGTCAGAGCGACAAAAGTAGCGGAATTTTGGGCTCTGTAGAAACCCGTGGAAAGCGGCGTTTGCAAGAATTTATTCTAAAAAACTTCAGCATTAGGAACACTACGTCAGATGTGATTGACCTTTCGCATATCGAGAAACAGAAGAAAATTAAACTTCTGGGAATCATTGGCCACAGCATACTAAAGGATCACGAGGTTTTTGTGGACCTTCACCTCAACCAGATTACACTTACTAAAACGGACAGGTACGGCAACAGGCTCGACCCTCGGGGATATCTGGAAACCATAAGTGACAGTGTACCTTTCAAGCTGCGCAAACATACCATTACCTTAGAAGCTTTCGTACAAGACTTTCCCGTAACATTTGGCCTGGACACCGGTGCCGAGGTCAATCACCTTAACAAGCGGCTGAGCAGAAAACTGCGGAAATATTTTTCGGTACTGGAAAAAACCACACTCGTTGGCGCTTCGGGAGAAAGTACAGATGTTTTGGCAGGAAACTTGTTTAGGGTTAAGTTGAACGACAGCATTTACTTTGGCCCAATGCGTACGTTGATTGCTAACCTCGGCGCGATGGAAGCCGCTTTTGGTGTTCGGCTTGACGGGATTTTGGGCTATGAATTTTTCGCTCAAAAGCGAACGATTATCAATTATCAAAAAGAAATGCTTTATTTTATAGATTATCCCAAAATAATAAAGCGTGAGCCTGATCCTCCGAAATAGCATCTTCTTCCTACTTCTTGGGCTGGCCGGCGTGTCAGCACAGGACAAGGACTATTTAGGATATCGCATCGTGGGCGACGAAGTTGTATTTGATTTCAATACAAAAGATTACGATCTGGTAACAGAGGAGCGTCTCAATAAAAAATACAAACTTAACAGCATTGATATCGCCTATGTGGCCGTTGCCGGAAATTTCAACAACTGGTCACGCACCCAATGGAAACTGAAAAAAATAGCCAATGACCAGTACGAACTCCGCAAGAAATTAACGGATTTTGACGATTCTGGGTTGGAATTTAAGTACGTGATCAATGGCTCGCTCTGGGCAGAGCCAAACGGCGATCTTCCCAACGCAATCCCTGCCAAGACCCCGTATGGCAGCCCCTTGCATACCTACAATTTGCGTTTGTTTTTAGGATATCCTAGCGAAAAGGGCAATGTTCCTTTCAAACTAAAAGGATTTAAAGCTGCAAAAAAAGTTATCCTCTCCGGTACCTTCAACAAATGGAGTGAAGATTTTTTTGAAATGCAACCTACCCAAAGCGGGTGGGCATTAACGTTGCAACTTCCACCGAATACCTACGAATACAAATTTATTGTGGACGGCGAATGGATGGAAGACCCTCGTAATCCCTATTACCGTCCAAATGAGTACGACACTTACAATTCTGTGGTTCAGGTTTTGACCTATAAAACTTTTTATCTCGATGGCTTTACCGATGCTGAAGAGGTCATTCTTTCCGGCGATTTTAACAATTGGGACGAAAGCAAAACTAAATTGACCCAAACCGAAACTGGCTGGACCTGTACCGTTCGCATTAGCGGCGGCAAGCACCATTATAAGTATATCGTTGATGGTGACTGGATTTTGGATCCCGCAAACAGCGTACGGGAATATGATGGGGATGGCAATATCAATTGTGTGGTGATGGTGAGGTGAGCATCAAAACTTCTCCCGAAACAAACCCGTCTTGATCAATACGACAACTCCCATTAGCGCCATCCCAATACCGGCCGTGCCCCCGCAAAACCATTTTAGAAAGGGCTGGTTGTCGTAACGCCAAAAGCCAGCTTCGATCGCTAAGCTTAACCCACTACCAAAGAGCAGCGCACTTAAAAAACCCATCAAGAACCATTTTACCTTATTTGACATCTTGCTTCTCCTTGTACGTTTTAAAGACACTCAAGGCCTCTTCTTCAAGCAACTGTTGAAGTTTAAATTCTTTGTGACGTTTGCCTGAATTTGAGTTGTAAAACATATCGCTATAGATAAAACCGTATTCCTTGGCCTTATCAGCAGAAACACCATAAAATATCTTTTTGAAACCCGCCCAATAACTTGCGCCCAGACACATCATACACGGTTCACAACTAGTATATAAAATACAATCGCTCAAGTTTTTGGTGCCCAACACCTCACATGCAAGTTGGATGGTGTACAGTTCGGCGTGTTGCGTACAATCTTGAGTGGCACTTACGCGGTTGTGTGCGGCAGCGACAAGGCTACCATTCTTAACGATGACAGCACCAAAGGGGCCGCCTCCCTTGCTGGACATTCCTTCTTTGGCCATATCGATAGCCTTGCGCATCCATTTTTTGTGATTTTCCATACAACTCGCAGAATTTTATTTAAAATGAATTATTCCTTTGCCAATACCCTGATATTGAATATTTGGGACTATATAATCCCTTTGCTTCAAAAATTATCTATCAGCGCGCTTTAAAGCAATTATTTAACAGCATTTTACAACCCACCGAAATATGTCTTATCTTAGGAAACCTATTTTTACAAAAAATTACTTATGCTCGTCTGGGGAATATTTCTCACCTTTATATTGATCTGTCTTGCTCTTGATCTAGGGGTCTTCAATCGAAATGACCATGTTATAAAAAGCAAGGAGGCCGGAATCTGGACAGCTGTTTGGGTCAGCCTGGCCCTGGCTTTTAGCGGTGTCATTTACTGGCTGTTTACCGAAGGTATGGTGGAAAATCCATCAGACCTGACACCCAATCAAGCCGTTATAAAATACATCACGGGATATCTCATAGAGCTCTCGCTGAGTATCGATAATGTCTTTGTAATTGCCGTAATCTTTAGCTCCTTTGCCATACCGGCCAAATATCAGCACCGGGTGCTTTTCTGGGGAATACTAGGGGCAATCATTTTTCGGGCGCTGATGATTCTTTTTGGCGTAGCCTTGATCAATAAATTTGAGTGGATCATATATGTCTTTGGCGTTTTCTTATTGTACACTGCTTATAAGATGCTCAAGTCTGACGATACAGACTTTGACCCCCAAGAGTCTAAAGTCTTTAAATGGATGAAAAAGTTCTTTCCGGTCACTACCCAGATGCAAGGGCACGACTTTTTTATGCAGATCGATGGTAAGAAAACGGCCACGCCGCTGTTTCTCGCACTTATTGTCATAGAACTGACCGATATCCTTTTTGCGCTGGATAGTATTCCGGCGATACTGGCCATAACGTCCAACCCCTTTATTGTCTTTTCCTCAAACATACTGGCAATCCTGGGGCTTCGGTCAATGTATTTTTTGATTTCGCGGATGTTGACAAAATTCCGTTACATCAACTACAGTCTCGTGGTCATACTCGCTTTTGTTGGACTAAAAATGATTTTTTCGCACTACGTGGACATTCCTGAATGGGCCTCACTGTCTGTTATCGTCGTCTCTCTGGCCGGAGGTATTTTAGCAAGTATATACATACCCGCACCAAAGGAGGAAAAGGAGAATTTACCAACGGATTCTGCTTCTTAAAAAATCTATAAACTTATATAGTGCCTGCCAAAGATTCCCCAAATCGAAAGGGAGTTTAGTGGCTAATCCGTAATTTTAATGGAAACCGAAAAATATTCTTTATGAACTATAATTTTGAATACCACGACGTCACAAAAAGCGAAGCTTTGGAAACTTTTACCAAAGAGCAAATTGACAAACTGGTAGATAAATACGATTTTATTGTAAGGGCAGATATCTTCTTCAAAACCGAAAACACCAGCAGCGACACTACCGGTATGAAGTGTGGAATTCGTGTAAGTGCTCCCGGTCCCAGACTTTTTGCCGAAACAAGTACAGGTGATTTTTACGAGTCTGTAAAGAAATCCGTGAAGGAAGTTGCCAGACAGTTACAGAAGCGCAAGGAGAAAATGAAAACCCATTAAAAATTTGTTTATGAAATCCTTATCAAGAGATAATAACCAGATTACTTTAATCTACAGCAGTAAAACCCGCATTGGCGAAAGGACCCGAGCTCACATTTCTGCGACAGACAACAACAGGCTGCAGACCATCGATATTGTCAAACAACAGCTTACAGGCACGCAATGGGCAGAAATTGCCGATGGACTTAACAAACCATTAAAAGAACTGCTTCATTATGAAGATACGTCTGACGATAAGAAATATATGGAAGGTGATTTTGACGAAAACAGTATCATCAACATCCTGAACAAGCAGCCCGAGCTTTTTACACATCCCGTACTTATCAAAGGAGATGAAATCCTTGAAATTACTAATCCAACAGATGTACAACAGCTCATTGAGGTGGATTCGGCAGGATTGGAAAAAACCATGATGCACGAAGAACCCACAATATCGCGGCAGACCAAAGGTGAAAAGTTTAAACAGAAACCCAAAGGCACCGAATAATAAAAAATCCCGATCGATCGATCGGGATTTTTTCTTTACAAGGTTTTTACCGGTTATTCCCGAACCCTAGAAACAGGTTGAATGGACTTCTTTAACTTCAAATAAAGATCGTATTGCGGCCCGGTCAGGATATCACGCATCTCGCCAGATTCCTGCACACCTATTTTATAGAGTGCGTCAAGCTTTGCCTTGCCATTCATCCGCATTTCTATATCAGCCTTTTTCTCAAGAAACTCTGTAACCTTTTTTTCAAAGAGCAGTTCTTGCTTGGTTGTTAAGGACAGTTTATCATTGTAAACAGCCGTAAGACTGTCTGCAACTTTTTCAGTTTCCTCGTCAATATTCTGAAATATAGTATCCTGTGCAAAGCTATTGAACGAAAGCAGAAGCATCGTTATTAGACCTAGTGTTTGAATTGTTTTCATAGTTTATTTTTTAAAATTTCCATTGAACGCAAATTCAGAAATGGGCTTTCGCTTGCGTATTTTTTGTAATTCGTCCTCCCTTAATTCCGAAGGAAGACTGTTGACATCTCCGCCATAGTATCCCACCGCAATGGCAGTAGCGACGTGATATTCGTCGGGGAAATCAAATTCTTTCTTAGCCTTTTCGTGATCAAGACCTGCCATTTGGTGTATGGCAATCCCATTATGCTGGGCTTGTATCGCCATATTTCCTACAAATAGTCCCAGATCGTGCAGCGCGTGAAAATTCTCCTGTCCTTCCGAAGTAGTCTTTTTATAACAACCCAATATCAAGGCCGAAGCTGTTTTTGCCCAATCTTGGTTGAAGGGTACCAAACATTTAAAAATACGGTCGTAAACCTCCTTGTCCTTAAAGCCATAAATCATCCGCCACGGTTGCCGGTTATAACTGCTCGACGCCCACCTGCCCGCTTCGAGCAACAGCATAAGCTCACTTTGAGAAATGGGTGTGTCGGCAAAAGCGCGAGGACTCCAACGGTTTTTTATTTCCGCCACAATATCATAATCAGTGGGCGTGGTTTTTTCTAAAATAGTTTTGGCCATATCTAATGCTCTAAGTTATGTTCTTTCACTAAAATAACTTTTTCGCCGCAGGCAAACGATCAATTTAACAAGGCTTAACGTGTGTGCCAAACCTAAACTTTTTCAATTTTCTCTTCGATGAGCTTTATAGAACGATCTACTGTTTCCATTTGGCCAAGCTCGTCATCTTCAATTGTGATGTCAAAAGCATCTTCTACGTCGAGCACAATGTCCACCAAATGAGTGGAATTAACATTCAAATCCCGAACCAAATGACTTTCTGGCGAAATGTTTTCAGGATCAACATCTTCTGGAAGATAGGGCTTGATGATGTCTTTTAAAGAATTATAAATATCAGCATTCATGGAAAAGTCAATTTTTAAAGGCACTAAATATAAGACAACAGTTAACATCCCCGAAACCGAAACTGGCTTTCGCCAAAACCTCAATTTTTTTTTGAACCATTGCAGTTGGCATTTTATCAAGCGCCACCACCGAAGCAACCTCAGGATGCACTCGCTCAAGATTTATGTTGGGAAAGACAAACTGCTCCCTGATCTGCAAAACAGAAGCTACACATTCAATACTTCCCGAAGCAGCCAGGCAATGACCGGTCATTCCTTTTAAAGAATTGATTACGGGAAAGCCGTTGCCAGAACGGTTTAAGGCGGTGGCCCAATTTTGTATTTCTTCGGCATCTTTGCCGGTTGCGGTGAGATGACCATTGATCAGATCGATTTGATCTGCAGCGATACCGCTTTGTTTTATCGCTGCCGTAATACAAGCTCGTACGGCTTCGGGATTGGGAGCAGTCATACTGCCGCCATTGCGCTGACCACCGCTGTTGCTGTTTCCGCCAAGAATTTCGGCATAGATGGTCGCGCCCCTATCCAGCGCAGAATCAAGTTCCTCAAGTACCAAAGCACCGGCACCGCAACCGGGCACAAATCCCGCTGCATCGGCATCGAGCGGTCGGGATGCTGCTTTGGGATTATCGTTGTATTTAGATGGTAGCACGCGAAGCGCATCAAAACCACACCAGACATAAGCACCGCCATCACTGGTGCTGCCGGCAAGCATGCGTTTGGCATTTCCGGCGGCAATGCGTTCATAGGCGAGAAGCACCGCTTCTGTACCGGTTGCACAGGCCGATGAATTGGTGGTGACCAAATTTCCCAGACCGAGCATTCCTCCGAGATAGGCGCTCACGCCACTGCTCATGGTCTGCTGCACACTGGTGCTGCCCAGACGGCGGGTGTTGCCGGCGTCAACCTTATAAATACTTTCCCGGTATTTGTCAACGCCCAGAGTACCTACGCCAAAAATGGTCCCGTTGTCAAAATTTGTGGTTGTCGGGTTGGTGTCCAGACCGGCATCCCGCCAGGCTTCCACCCCGGCCAAAACACCGTAGGTAATCCCTGCGCTGTTAAAATTGCGAAGTTGCAATGGCGTAAAAACCGATTCTTTGTGTGCGTCAGTGATCTGGGGCATTCCGCCGATCTGGCAAGAGAATTTGAGTTCACGAAGTTCCTTGTAGAACCGGATGCCGCTAGTGCCCTTTTTTATCGCTTCCGCGAAAGCGGGAACTCCTACTCCATTGGGCGCACAAACGCCAAGCCCGGTGACCACAACCCTCTTTTTTGTCATTTTACTGTATGATCATTCCAGAAAGGGTGCCCTTACAGACCACATCTCCTTTAGTGTTCAACATTTTGACCTTGCATTTTAACTTGCCCAGGCGGTAATACACCCGGTTTGCGTGTACCAAAACTTTTTCGCCGGGAAATACGGGAAGGAAAAATTCTGCTTGGGATTCTGTAAAGGCAACCCGGGCATTTCCCATTTCGCCATCGGCGTCATAATCCAAGAGGTAAATTCCCAAACTCACCAGTCCAATCTGCGCCATACATTCTATGAGGATTACACCAGGCGTCACCGGCTTGTTTTTAAAATGACCTTTATAAAAGAACAAATCTTCCCTAAATGTATAATACCCCTGGATCTGTGTTGCAGAAACGGACTCGATCCCATCGACAAACAAAAACGGTTTGTCATAAGGAAGCAGTTGTATGATTGTTTCAGGTGTCAAAATAGGTTCTTAGTATGCCTAGCGGCGAAAAATTTTCAGCCAAATTAAATATCAAAATCCAGCACTGAATTCCATACAACTGCCAATGGGCGAACCGTCAGGAATCTCGGGAATCTTAATGGGTTGGTATTCGTCTGGGTGCTCAAGAAAGTAATTGATCTGTTGCCTTAAGTACGCCTGAAAAGCCTCTGGTCTGCGGCCGCCGCGTGCTACAAGTTGCTGTAACCTTCTAAAAGCTTCAGCCTTTACTTGCGGGATGGTCATTGGCGACACGTATAGGTTTTTCAATTGATCTATTACATTTTGAGCAACGAGCTCCTGTATTGCTTTCAAATATGCATCATCGTATTCCTTGTCAAAACTCTGGTTGATAACCGCGTCAAGCATTGCCGTTAGTTTTGGTTGATCAGTTCCAAAATTTTCTTGGGCAACGATCCGGTTCATCCGTTGGGGATGCATCAGCAATTGTAAGGTCATCGCACTGGCCGTGGCTGCCGGTGCCAGTACATCAAAGGTGACGCCTGTGTTTCCTTTAAAACTTTCGCGGCTGCGACCATAACCGAAGGCACGTGGCGGAAAAAGTTTCCATTTGTCTTTTGGGATAGCCAAAGTCTCTGGGGAAAACGTTTTAAGAACCGCCTGAAGCGCTTCCATTTGAGCATTTCCATTCACGGTTTGCAAAATAGACTGCTGCTTATCACCCTTTACGGCATAGGTATAATCGAGACCGCCGATGATTTTAACCGCTGCTTCGGTCTGATAGCGGTGGTAGAAATAAAGTGGCACAAAAACATCTTCCAGCACGCTCAAAGGCTCACCAGTGCGGATGTTGTCTATCGAAAAATCAGCGATTGCTTTTTTCCGTAATTCCAAAACGTCATTTAATTCCTCGGAAATGTTTTTACCGTTGTCCCAAAGGTGGGCACTGGGATGGGCGCCACCGCTTGCACGCGCGTCGCTATCAGAAATAAACCGCATCCCGGAAGCTTCGGCGGTTTCTAAAATGTCATTTAAATAGTCTTTTTCGCTTTCGCCAGAAGGTATGTCCCCATAACTGTAGGCTACGGTCACCTTATCCCACGCCCCGATACCTTTCGCGTATGCGTTATCAAAATTTACTTCACCATCTTTTAAACTAATCTTGGGATGTGGATAATCCATCACCGAGGCACGTTCATTTACACTTGCCGCAAAGTTGTGCGCAAATCCAAGCGTGTGCCCAACCTCGTGCGCAGAAAGCTGCCGGATACGCGCCAGGGCTAGATCAAGCATCGGTTGGGTAGTATCGTCGTCGCTGGAAAAGGGCTTGTTGGAAAGCGCTTGTGCAATCAAATAATCCTGACGGATTCGGAGACTGCCCAAGCTGACGTGTCCTTTTATAATTTCACCGGTACGCGGATCCACAACGCTGGCACCGTAGCTCCAGCCGCGGGTGCTGCGATGTACCCACTGGATCACGTTATAACGCAAATCCATTGGGTCTGCACGATCTGGCAACATCTTTACCTGAAAAGCATTTTTATAGCCAATTGACGAAAAAGCCTGATCCCACCAGCCGGCGCCTTCCAGCAGCGCAGATCGCACGGGTTCTGGCGTACCGGGATCGAGGTAATAGATGATGGGTGCTACCGCTTCGCTGCTTTTGGCTTGAGGGTTCTTCTTCTCCAGCCGGTGCCTGATGGCGTAACGTTTGGTAATGGGTTCGGTGACGGGTGTGGCGTAGTCCATAAACGAAATGAATATCGCGCCAGACCGTGGGTCGAACGCTCTGGGCTCGTAGCCATCGTCTGGCAACTCGACAAAGCTGTGGTGCTGGGTAATCGTTATATTCTCCCCATTGGGAACCACGGAACCCAGATTTCTTCCTGTGGCCTCGCCGGTCAAGGTAATCAGTGCTTCAAATTCTGTATTCTTCGGAAAATTCTTAGTGTTCTCCATCCACAGCGCACTTTTAGACTTATCCAGTTTGTAAGTACCTTCTTTTTGTTTTTTCAGTCTATCGGTGACCTGATGCGTATCCTGTAGCAAGAACGGTGTAAGATCAATGATATAAGTGCTGTCCTTTTCTTCAACAATTTCAAAACCGAATAAAACCGATTTGCCAAAAGCTTCTTTTACTGATTTCACTTCGGCAGCATTGTCTGTGAGTGCACGGTATTTTTGGTTGGGCTCCATCAGCAGGAGTTTATTTCCGGCCTTGATGAATTTTACAATGGAAGTCCCGCCCAATTGACCGCGGTCAAGACCAATGTCGTTGCTGCCCAAGCCTGACTTGAGCGAATGCACATAAAGAAATTCCTTATCTAATGAATCTACTTCCAAATAAAGCTTATCTTCCTTCCCGTCATGGCCATAGTCAAAGAATCCCTTGACACGTTCAATATGATCCTTGTCCTTAATAAATTGCCCGCAACATATAAGCGGAAACATCGTGAAAAGGAAGAATGGGATAGCTTTCATAATTTGCCAAGTTTGATTTTAAAAGTACTTAAATATTATCATTTGAAAGAGTGTGCAAATTTTTAAAAGATTCTTGATAAATATCACTAGTTACAAGTTTTTTAATAACAGATTTCTGTTTTTTTACAGAAATTAGCATACGAAATTAGCATTTTATTGTTAATTTTCACAAAACCTCAATACATGCCAAACACTGACCATCCGCTGTTTTCGTCCTATGAACAGAACACGGCGTTATTTGATGAAATCTTTGATACCAACGGGGAAGTCAAGGAAATGTACCGCACGCTTTTTAAGATGTACAGCGATCATTCCACAGAAGATTATAAGCATCTCAACGAGAAGGCAAAAGCCTCTTTTTTTAATCAGGGAATTACCTTTCAGGTCTATGGTGAGAAGGAAACCAAGGAGAAAATTTTTCCGTTTGACCTTTTTCCCCGCATCATCTCGCCAACCGAATGGGACGTTATTGAACGTGGTGTACTTCAGCGCAGCAAGGCGTTAAACGCTTTTCTTGGCGATTTGTACCACGATCAGAAAATCATCAAACAGGGCATTGTACCTGAGAATATGATTACCTCCTCAGTAAACTTTTTAGATAAAATGAAGGGCGTTGATCCTCCCGGTGGCATTTACAACCATATTTCTGGAACAGACCTGATCAAGCACAGCGACGGTGAGTATTATGTTCTGGAAGATAACATCCGCTGCCCTTCTGGTGTGAGTTATGTATTATGTAATCGTACCGCATTGAAGCGAGCGCTCTTTGGCGTTTTTAATCATTATCAGGCGTACACGGTAAACGACTATGCCGAGAACCTGCTCGAAATGCTGCAATCTGTAAAGCCTAATGGTGTGGACGAACCTACCTGTGTGGTTATCACCCCTGGTGTTTACAACAGCGCATATTACGAACATTCGTTTTTGGCGAAAGCCATGGGACTGGAACTGGTGGAAGGTAGAGACCTGTTTGTCGAAAATGGCTTTGTCTATATGCACACCATCGAAGGTCCTGAAAAAATTGACGTTATCTACCGCAGGATCGACGATCTGTTTTTAGATCCCCGTGCGTTCAACCCAAAATCCATGCTAGGGGTTCCCGGACTTTTTGAGGCCTATAAAGAAGGCAATGTCTGTCTGGTCAATGCACCCGGTACCGGCGTGGCAGACGACAAGGCAGTCTATACCTATATGCCAGAAATCATCAAATATTATTTGGACGAAAGTCCTATCCTAAATAATGTGCATACGTATCATTGCAGCCGTCCCGACGAATTGCAATACGTACTGGAAAACGTGGATAAACTCGTTATCAAGCCGGTGGATGAGGCTGGTGGTTACGGCATTTCCATCGGGAACCGCCTGACCAAGGCCGAGATAGAGAAAGTAAAGGCAACCATCAAGGAAAGTCCAAGAAAATATATCGCACAGCCCATAATGTCCCTCTCTGTGCACGCGACCTATATTGAGGACAGCAAATCTTTTGAACCCCGTCATGTGGATTTAAGGACCTTTACCCTTTTGGGCAAGGATACAGAATTTGTTCTTAAAGGTGGCCTTACCCGGGTTGCCTTGACAAAAGGAAATCTCGTGGTAAATTCCTCACAGGGAGGAGGTTCCAAAGATACTTGGGTCCTAAAATAATGAACTAAAAGTTCTTCACTAACCAAATTAAAACAAACAACTTATGCTAGCACGTGTGGCCAACAACCTTTTTTGGATGGGAAGATATATCGAACGGGCCGAACACATTGCCCGTTTTGTAAATGTCAACTATTTCTCCTCCCTCGATGCGCCGGACAATGTCTCGCAATCCAGGCAAATCGTGCTTCGGTCATTGATGGGTATGGCAGACAATACCAATATGCCGGACGATGAACTTGAAGAGCAGGAAGTACTCTTCAACATTGGCTTGAATCCCGAAAAAATCTATTCTATCTATAACTGTGTCAAATTTGCCCGCGAGAATGCAAATAGCGCCCGCGATCTTATTTCTACGGAAATCTATGAGACCATCAATAAATTTTTTCACTTTGTCAACGGGTATTCTGCTGATGTTCTGGTAAAAAAAGGTCTCTATGAGTTTTCCACCACGGTTACTGAATCTGCCGCTGTAATCCGTGGTAAAATAAGGGGTACGATCCTTCACGATGATGTCTATGCCATCATAATGACCGGTGTACATATAGAACGGGCGATGCAGGTTACGCGTATCATACGTTCAAAATCAATTGACGCAAAGGCTGCCGACGAGCGTTCAGTGAATGGGTACAGCAACAGTTATGAATGGACCACACTATTAAAATGTGTGGAATCCTACGATATGATGCGCCGCTTTTACAAGAAAACGCCAAACAGTGAAAAAACAATTGACTTTTTAATCCTTCAGGAAAAATGTCCCCGTTCGTTCATGAACTGCCTAAATCAGCTATATAAGCACATCCAGGAGTTGAGCGGCGTGACCAGCCCAAAACGCGGGAGTTCTGCATTTTTGATAGGAAAGATAAGGGCGGAATACAAATACAAGGCGATCAACGAAATTCACAACGATATCCCTGGCTTGATAAAACGTATCCTCAGTCAATTGATAGACATAGCAGAATGTGTGGAAAAAGAATTTTTTGACGTAAGTGCCATTAATGAAATTCTCGCTGTACAGTATCAGGAGTTTCAGTAATTCCCTTTTTTGAACGGGTTTTCCATGAATTTCGGCCACAAGTGAATCTTAATAATGTTTTCGCTTTCGCGAAAAGAAACTTAATTTCGGGCTAAATTAAAGGGAGATGATTACAACAGATCAACTGAACGATCTTGAGGAGCGTGTGGCAAAATTAAGAACCTACCTGAGTATCGATCAAAAAAAGGTCGAAATACAGAACGAAGAAGAAAAAACCTTTGATCCAAATTTCTGGAACGATCCCAAAGAGGCTGAAATTTTTATGCGCAACCTGCGCAGCAAGAAAAAGTGGGTTGATGATTACACCAAGGCGAAAACCTGGACATCAGAGCTGGAGGTACTTCTAGAGTTTCACAAAGAAGGAGACGCTACTGATCAAGATGTGCAGATGCAGTACGATAGAACAGCCGGACATATTGAAAGTCTTGAATTTCGCAATATGCTTTCCGAAGAGGGAGACAGCCTAAGCGCCGTACTTCAGATCACAGCTGGTGCAGGAGGTACCGAAAGCTGCGATTGGGCCTCTATGCTGATGCGGATGTACCTAATGTGGAGCGAAAAAAACGGCTTCAAAGTGAAAGAACTCAACTACCAGGGAGGTGATGTGGCCGGTATCAAAACCGTCACGCTGGAAATCGATGGGGAGTTTGCATTTGGATGGTTAAAAGGAGAGAATGGCGTACACCGTCTCGTACGCATTTCGCCTTTTGACAGCAACGCAAAAAGACATACTTCCTTTGCATCGGTCTATGTGTACCCGCTCGCAGATGATAGTATCGAGATAGATATTAACCCTGCGGATATTTCATGGGATTTCGCACGTTCTAGCGGTGCCGGTGGTCAAAATGTAAACAAGGTGGAGACCAAAGCCATACTCACCCACCACCCTACCGGAATTATCATTCACAACAGTGAGACCCGGTCACAACTGGAGAATCGGGAAAAAGCGATGCAAATGCTCAAGTCCCAGCTGTATGAGATCGAACTGAAAAAACAACAGGCTGCCCGCGATGAGATTGAAGCCGAAAAGAAAAGCATAGAATGGGGATCGCAGATACGCAATTATGTACTGCATCCCTACAAGCTCGTCAAGGATGTGCGCACCGCAGAAGAGTCTGGTAACACAGACGCAATTTTGGACGGCGATATTGATGCTTTCCTCAAAGCATACCTTATGCTCAACGCACAGCAGGAACAAAGCTCTGAACTCTAAAATTTCAATTTGAAAATGCTCAAAATCTATCATAACCCAAGATGCCGGAAGAGCCGCGAAGGCCTCAAATACCTTGAAGCGACCGGAAAGGAATTTGAAGTCATTCAATATATGAAAAATCCCCTGTCCTATATGACCGTGGCGGCACTTGTGGGCAAGACCAAACTAGAACCCCTCCAGATGGTCCGGACTCAAGAGAAAATCTGGAAAGAGCAGTACAAGGATAAATCGTTGAGCAAAGAAGATATCATTGAGGCGTTGTCCCATCACCCGCAACTTCTACAACGTCCCATAGTCGTTAAGGATAACAAAGCAGTCGTGGCACAACCTCCAGAAAATATTAATTTTATATTCTGAACCGTTAGGGCTAATTTAACTAGCTATTAACCCGCTTTCCGAGTGTACTGGGGTAATTTCGTGTTCTAACGAACCTACAGATACCCCAATGAATATTCCCCAACCGCGCCTCAGAGCGTTTTCTATGTGTTGTATTTTTTTAATTTCTACAATCGCATTTGCCCAGAACAACTCGTACACGATCTCGGGAAAAGTTCAGGATACTGAAGGTGTACCCTTAGAATATGCCACTGTCACCGTCAAAAATGCTTCCGACAATGCCGATATCGAGGGAGGAATTACCAATCCGCAAGGGCGGTTTTCTTTGAAAGTACCTCAAGGAACCTACAACATCAAGGTTGAATTTATTTCGTTTGAATCTTTTACAATCGATAATAGACGTATCAACAGCGACCTTGATTTGGGCACCATTTCGCTTGAATTTGCAGCTTCCGATCTAAATGAGGTTACTGTAATCGCTGAAAAAACTACCGTTGATGTCAAACTGGATAAAAAAATCTACAACATAGGCCAGGATTTGACAACTTCCGGCGGTACCGTGAGCGATGCTTTAAACAACGTACCATCAGTAGCTGTGGATATTGAAGGTGGAATCAGTTTAAGAGGAAATGAAAACGTGCGCATCCTTATCAACGGCAGGCCGTCTGCGCTTGCTGGTTTTGGTTCAACCGATGTGCTGGGACAATTACCCGCAGATGCTATCGAGCGTGTGGAAGTAATCACCTCCCCTTCTGCAAGATACGATGCTGAAGGTACTGCGGGAATCCTGAATATCATTCTTAGAAAAGAAAAGACACTGGGTTTTAACGGCTCATTTACAGCTGTCGCGGGTAATCCTGACAATTTAGGCCTGACTTCAAATTTGAATTACCGGACTGACAAGTTCAACATTTTCAATACTACTGGCTTTAGATACAACGAAAGTCCGGGCAGTGCTTTTTTTGATACTGAGTACTTTAATATACGCCAGGATGCCTTTTTGGACAGTGTCCCCTACAATCGAAATATTGAAGATCGCACCTATGACCGGCAGAACAAAGGATTCAACACCAATTTGGGATTGGAATATTATCTTAACGAAAAATCCTCGATCACTGGAACCGTTTTCTACCGCCTTGGGGATGATGAGGACCTGACCCAAAATCGAAGCGATTATATTTTAGACGGAATCGAACGAGTTGGTACGACCCGCCGCGAACTGGAAACGGAAGAGGACGAAAGCTATCAGTTTGCATTGAATTATATAAATAGATTCGACGATGCGGGTCACCAGCTGACGGCAGATTTTCAGTATGATGTAGATGCCGAAACGCAACGTGGTTTCATCTCAGAACCCATCAGGTATAACAATACCACCGAAGCTCAAATAGACATTCCACGGGAAGAAACCACCACCACCGAAGATCAAACGGAATATCTTATACAAGCAGATTACGTATTGCCAATAGGTCAAGACTCGCAATTTGAAGCGGGCTACCGGGGTAGTGTTGAGAATGAAATCACCGATTACAGATTACTACAAGAAGATGCTGGCGGAAACCTTGTCGTCAACGAGCGACAGACCAACATTTTTGACTATACCCAAAACGTTCAGGCGGTTTACACACAATACGGAACTAAGATTGGCGGGTTCAGTTTCCTATTTGGATTAAGGCTGGAAAATACAAATCTCGCAGGAGAAATCAACTCAGAGCTAACAGAAGAAGAACTGCAGGAAGAATTTTCGTTTGCGGTCAACACTGATTTTGACGATGACTATCTGGGCCTATTTCCAACGGTAAACATCATTTACGAGCTGGGCGAAGAAGAAAACATTACCTTGGGCTACAACAGGCGTATCAACCGTCCAAGAGGCTGGTTTCTCAATCCATTTCCCTCTCGGGACAGTCGTACCAACATCTTTCAGGGTAATCCCAACCTACAACCGGCATTTAGCAATGCCTTTGATCTTGGCTATCTAAAAAGATGGGAGGAACTCACGCTTACTTCTTCGGTATATTTTCAGCGGGAGACTGATGCGTTTCAGCGGGTACAAGAAGAAGTGACCATAACAGGACCCAACGGTTCTGATGTAGATGTAATACGGAGGATTCCATTCAACCTCGCAACAAATGACCGCATAGGTGCAGAAATGGGCATACTTTATAATCCTACTAAATGGTTGAGACTAAATGGTAGTATCAATTATTTTCAATTTAATCTGGATGGCTCGTTCAATGGTCAGGATTTCAGTAGGAAAAACACAAGTTGGTTTAGCAGATTCAGTTCTAAGGTGACGCTTCCGTTACAGATAGATTGGCAGACCAATGCTTTTTACCGTGGGGCTTCAGACGAAATTCAAGGGTCACAGGAAGGTATATTATCCATCGATCTGGCTTTGAGCAAAGATTTTCTCGATAATAATGCCACCATTGCCTTAAATGCTCAAGATTTATTGAATTCGCGCAAGCGGAACAGTTTTACCACGACTGAATTTTTCGACCAGAACAGTCAGTTTCAATGGCGGCAACGCCAAGTCAATCTGTCGCTAACCTATCGCTTTAACCAGCAAAAACAGGAACAGCGCAAACGGGGTGATGATTATGGCGATGAAGGAGGAGACTTTGAAGGCTAGGCTGCATCAAACGCCTGTAGTTTCTGAATATCAAAAACCCCGAAAAACTTTTTTCGGGGTTTTCTTATAAACTAATATGAACAAAAGAAGCTAGTTATTTTCTTCTTCCAGTCGTTTTTTCTCTTTGTATTCGTCAAACCGCTCTTTGGCAGCGCCGCCTATCCAATAAGGAATAATCCCGACTAAAAAAATCATCAACCAAAAACCGATGGTAAGGATGGTCAGAAAAGCTATAAATCCAAGATACTGGTCAAATTCAAACATAGTTGGAAAATTTTCCTTTTTATTGTTAGCGCAAATTTAATATTTCTTATCAAAAATGCATCGTGCGCTTAAAGATTTCTTCACAAATTTTCAACAATTGCCTCGGGGTGTCTTTAATCAAAACTTTAAATTTACCTAATAACAAAAATGATATTATGGATTACCGAATAGAGAAAGATACGATGGGTGAAGTTAAAGTGCCCGCAGATAAAATATGGGGTGCCCAAACGGAGCGCTCCCGAAATAATTTCAAGATCGGAAGGGCCGCTTCCATGCCATTGGAAATCATTTATGGCTTTGCCCATTTGAAAAAAGCCGCTGCCCACGCCAATTGTGAACTCGGTGTTCTAACGGAAGCGAAACGTGATCTTATCAGTCACGTATGCCAAGAGATTCTAGAAGGTAAGCACGACGATCAGTTCCCTTTGGTGATCTGGCAGACCGGTTCGGGCACGCAGAGCAATATGAATGTCAACGAGGTGATTGCCAACCGCGCCCATCTCCTTAGCGGAAAAAAACTGGGCGAAGGCGAAAAAACCCTGCAGCCTAACGATGATGTGAACAAATCCCAGTCTTCAAACGACACCTTTCCCACGGGAATGCATATCGCGGCCTACACTAAAATTGTAGAAGTTACCATTCCGGGTATAATCCAATTGCGAAATACACTTCAGGAAAAAGCTGCTGCTTTTAAGGAAGTGGTCAAAATTGGCCGAACGCATTTGATGGACGCGACTCCCCTTACTTTGGGACAGGAGTTCTCAGGATATGTCTCTCAGTTGGACCACGGCCTTATCGCTCTTGAAAATACGCTTGCCCATCTCAGCGAACTTGCCCTGGGCGGTACTGCTGTCGGCACCGGATTGAACACGCCAGAAGGTTACGATGTTCTGGTTGCCAAGTACATTGCCAAATTTACGGAGATGCCTTTTAAAACGGCAGAGAACAAATTTGAAGCATTGGCCGCACACGACGCATTGGTCGAAACTCACGGCGCATTAAAGCAAATTGCTGTTTCCCTCAATAAAATTGCCAACGATATCCGTATGCTGGCTTCTGGTCCACGTAGTGGTATAGGTGAAATTCTGATTCCCGCCAACGAACCGGGTTCGTCGATAATGCCCGGCAAGGTCAACCCGACCCAATGCGAAGCGATCACGATGGTTTGCGCTCAAATAATTGGGAACGATATGGCCGTAAGTGTGGGAGGAATGCAAGGGCAATATGAACTGAATGTTTTTAAACCGGTGATGGCGGCCAACGTGTTGCAATCTGCCCAACTTATAGGTGACTCATGTGTATCTTTTGAACAGCACTGCGCTGCCGGTATTGAACCCAACCACAAACGCATCGAGGAACTGGTCAACAATTCCTTGATGCTGGTCACTGCGCTGAATACCAAAATTGGCTATTACAAAGCCGCCGAAATCGCAAATACCGCCCATCAAAATGGAACCACGCTAAAAGAAGAAGCAATAAGACTTGGTCACACTACCGCCGAAGAATTTGACGAGTGGGTGAAACCAGAAGATATGGTTGGGGAGATTAAGATTTAGGTCACTGAAAATTATTGTCCAATGATACCGATTACCAGAGAGACAATTTTAGAGGCAATTGAGAAATCCGATCATATCCTAATTTCGACACATAAAAAACTTTGTCTTCCAATTATCAAGAGAATTTATAAAAAGATGATTAATGGAATAAAATTTGACGATATTAAAGTGTATGACGGCGTGATAATTGATGGACATCATAGGTATGTAAGTTCTCAACTAGCAAAAACTAAAATTGATCAAGTTAAGTCATCAAGAACCAATGCAACGATAGAATATGCGTGGGATGATGTAATTTTTGTTGATGAAGAATGGGATACTCAGGACAAAATCAATCGTTTAAATGAACTGGATGCAGAGTTCAACAATATACCTTTAGAAAAGATTATTGAGATCACAAAATAGTTTTATACATTTAGAGTATGATGATTTACTTAGATATAGACGGAGTAATGGTACCTGCAAATTCTTGGAGAAAACCTGAAATATTGGAAGATGACTTTCCTAAATTCAGTGCAATAGCAACTATAGCGCTCAATAAAATTCTATTCAGTTCAAATGCAGGAATTGTTTTAACCACTTCTCATAAACATCGTTTTACTTTAGAGGAATGGAAAGACATTTTTAGAAGAAGAAAAATTAGTATCAACAAAATTTCGAGGCTTCCCGAAAACACAGATTATTTAAATAGAAAAGAGGAAATCATAAATTGGTTTCAAGACAATGATCTCGGAGCTGACTTCCTGATTATAGATGATGATAAGACTTTGAATGGTTTACCAGATTCTTTGAAGAAGAATTTAATTCAAACCAGCGGTTCAGTAGGTTTAACTGATAATTTGGCGGATAGAGCTTTAGAGAGGATTGAGAAATTTAAATCAATTAGTGAAATAAACTAAAATAGCAATTCATTCGGTATGGCATTGTAGCGGCTTTGGTGCATTACCAAAGTCGCTATATTTTTGATAGTGACCAAAATCGAACATAACAATACAATCAGACATGACCGCTCAACAACTCATACATATACTGGACTTACAAGAACATCCCGAAGGTGGCTTTTATCGGGAGACCTATAGAAGCGATGGCTCAATCCCAGCTTCTCACTTGGCAAAAACAATTGATGGCGAGCGGAATTTTTCAACCTGTATTTATTTTTTATTGACTGCGGAAAAATTTTCGGCATTTCACAAAATCAACCAGGACGAGATTTGGCATTTTTATCAAGGTTCGCCGATTAAGTTACATTCAATTTCGCCTAACGGAAAACTTGAAAGTTATATAATTGGTCCAGATATTCTAAATGGTGAACATCCTCAACTCGTGGTGCCCGCAGGATGCTGGTTTGCTGCCGAAGTGAATCAAGGTGGAGATTTTGCCCTGATGGGTTGCACCGTTTCACCGGGTTTTGATTTTGAAGATTTTCAGCTTGCACAGCGTGAGGAACTATCGCAAATGTTTCCGAAGCATAATGGGTTGATTGTGCAATTTACACGACAATAAAATTTAGAAAGGATACCCAATTGCAAAATTAAAGACAGGTGCACGCAGGTTGAAGTTGAGTTTTTCATTTTGAGGTTTGGATGGGTCGTGTATGGGCGCTGCCAGATCAAACCGAATAACAAATCCCTGCACGTCAACACGCAAGCCTACCCCCGCGCCTATTCCCAGTTCACGGATAAACTCATTCCCAAACTTTCCTCCCGGAGTTGCCGGGTTTTCTTCGCTGTTCCAGACGTTTCCGGCATCGGCAAAAACAGCTCCTTTAAAAAAGCCAAAGATTGGAAAACGATATTCCAAATTAGCCTCCAACCGAATATTACCGGTCTGATCAAAAAAGCTCTGGTTACCATTATCCTGATCGGGATCAAAAGTACCTGGGCCAAGTGAGCGAATCCTGAACGCACGCACACTATACGGCCCACCTGCAAAATATTGTTTGACATAAGGCACGACTTCAGAATTTCCGTAGGGAAGGCCGTAACCGGCAAACAACCGGGTGGCGATCTTCTGATCTTTTCCAAAATTGAAGTGGTAACGCACATCAATATCAGCCTTGGCATATTGGGCGTACTCTTGATTTAGAAAGGTTTCCTTACCATTCTCCCCACTTCCGCTGCTGATCAGGCTTATCGAATTTCCCGCGGTGTCAAACGTTCCATTAAAAAATACCTGATGGGTGTTCTGTGTGTCCACCATCCCGTTGTAGGTGAAGCCATAGATCAATCCCGAAATGAACTGCTGCTCAAAACTGCGTTCTAGAAATGGATTGTTCGTCAGTATATCCTGAAATTCTTCGGTGGTGTTTGACAATTTAGTATAGCTCACCGAAAGCGGCTTAATCTCATGGGTCACATATCGGTTGGCATCCCAGATGTAGCCAAATTCAGCATTACCGGAAAGCAAGGTGTACAACTGGCTTCGGTTGAGATAATTAAAGCCCAGTCCCGTTTTTGTTTTGGGGATGCTATATTCAAAGAAGTCGGTGTTGATCTTGAACGGGGCGATAACCCTTGGGAAGATAAGTTCGCTGTCAAGGCCCAGATTGAGACTGCTCAGACCTTGCCTGTCGCTACCGCCACCAGCCTGTACTTCATAGCCTACACTTCCGGTGATATTGAGGGTTTCTCCTCCCTTAAACAGGTTACGGTTTGAAAACGTCAGAGCCAGCGTGGGGCCTGCAAAGTTATTTGATTTTGTCACGGCACGCAGTTCTGCCCGGATTGCCCTGCGGTTGAGCGGGGAAAGGTAAATGTTGGCTTCCAGATTGCCCATACTGTCCTGAGCCGTGCTGTCGAGTTCTTCATACTGAATGTTCACAAACTTATAGGACCCGATGGTCGAAAGCCTTCTTGCCGTATTGCTCGACCGCTCGGGGTCGTACAGTTGTCCTTCTTCCAAAGTAATGAAAGGTTCAAGGTATTTCGGTTTAAAGAATTCTTCCTCCCTAATAAAATTCTTTTCGTTGAATCGAATGGTATCAAGCGCCGAAGTATCTGCTTTCAGGTCGCTGTTCGGATAAATATTGATGGTTGAAATGGTGTATGGGATTTTGGATTTTTCCGGTACGTTGTTTTTCAATTTCAAGTAGAGGTCAAATTTCTTTTTGTCGTATTGATTGGTATCTGCCTGAAACACCAAGAACCCAGGGTTGAAATTGTAGTATCCAGCTTTTTTTAATGCGAGGTCAATACGCTGCCGTTCTGTTTTCATCGCCGAAAGATCAAAGCGAATAGACTCATTGAGTTGTGAACTTTTGACCGTTTCCTGCATCTCGTAATGAATGGGGGCATAAACGGTGTCCATCTGGTAGGTGGCCAGCGTATAGGGCTCACGGATGGCAACCGTATAATCCACCGAAGCATATTTCTCCAACTCGTCAAATGACGAGCTTGCGGCACTGTAGAAAAACCCACGGTTGTTGAGCCTGTTTAAAAGCAGTTCTTCAATCTCAAAAGGCTGAACATCTTCTTGGTAAACCGGTTCTTCCCCTAACTTTTTATTCAAAAATTTATTGATGAAACCCGGCTTCTCCTGTTGCGCCTTGTAGTGAAAGTATAGCCCTGGCCGCATCCCCAGGAACTTGCTGTTGGGCTTGGGACTGATCACCGTGTACAACTGCGTTTTTAAAGCTCCGGCGTCATCAATGACCGAATCGTTCTCTATCGTCAGCGTGGCACCGGTGTACAACCGCTTCTCCTCCGGAATAAACTTGTCCACACTGCACGCGTATAGGATAAAGAATATTCCAGTTAGGATAAGCGGTCGTATGAAGTTCTTGGTTTTCAAATATTTGATTCTAAATGGCTTTAATCCTTATCGCTGGCATCTTCGCCTTCATTATCTTCTTCGGTCGCCTCCTCGTTGGCATTTTGTTCAACGCCATAACTCTCGTCTTGCTTTTTGTTTGTCGATCTGAACATAGCATCCCACAACTCCGTGAATTTGTTGAACTCCTGAGTAAAGATTAAAGCAAGCCCACTTACGATTGTTTGACCGTCAATGACATTTTCAAACTCATTTTTACGAAAACCCCTTAAACGGTATCGGCCGTTTTCGGTAAGTAAATATTCTACGTTTACGTTACCCACTACAGGAGTTGATTCACCGCCTTGGCTGCTCCCTTCTATATCAACAGCACTGCCCACGCTAACGATTAAGCGGTCATCAAACAATTTTTTCTGGGCAGCAATATCGAGTTGGGTACGTTGTTGCGGCGTACTGCCCTGGTAATCGGTATAGGAATCCAGGCCAAAGTTGAGCTCCACACCGGTATCACCCAATAATTTATTTGAAAATGTATTCAAC
>JBATUQ010000034.1:0-13768 GCA_049671285.1 Leeuwenhoekiella sp.
TATAGCTACCGCCTGAACAGGTCCATCCATAAGCAAACCATTTTTGACAACCTCATTAACAGGATGATGAAAACCAAACCTATTGGTTATAAGGATATTAAAATAAGTGCTTAACTAGACACCTCTAACATTTTTTATTACATTATATAGACATATCAAAATACTTTGCTAAATTGAGAGAAAATCCAAGATCATAATGGAAACCAGAACAGAAAATAATATCTTGGGAACTCCCCTCCAACCCTGTTGCTTCTCGCCTATAACCGGCTACTTTAGGGACGGATTTTGCAAAACCATTGCCGAAGACCACGGCACACATGTGATCTGCGCGGTAATGACACAGGAATTTTTGAAATACACCGCCAGCCGTGGCAACGATCTCAGCACCCCACGACCACAATGGGAGTTTCCGGGACTGCAGCCAGGGGACAAATGGTGCCTTTGTGTTTCCCGTTGGCTACAGGCCGTCAGCGCCGGGGTTGCGCCACAAATAGTTCTGGAATCCTGTCACGAAAAAGCCTTGGAGTACGCCGAGCTATCCTTATTCAAGAGACACGCCATACATCTGCAAAATTAAAGTATGGCACTACAATCTGAGATTTTTGAGGTAACCGTGACCTGTTCGCGGGTCCTTTTACAAATGTCCAATATCAACCAAATTTTGGATGTAGGGCATACCCGTGCCCGGTTTAAGGCATGTTTTACTGAGGGCAGTTTGTACTTTCACGGCGCATTGCTAAAGCGAAATGAGAATTACGAATTTATATTTTCCAAAAGCAAGCAGAGAGAGCTCGGTTTGAGTGCGCATCAAAGTTTTCAGCTTCAGCTTTTTGAAGATACTTCAAAATACGGCGTGGAAATGCCCGAAGAAATGGAGGCCGTATTACTTACATATCCCTTGGCCCTAGAACGTTTTGACGTCCTGCCCGAAGGTTTCAGACGAAGTCTTATTTATACGCTAATCCGAATAAAGGATGTCCAAAAGCGGGTGGACAAAGCTTTGCTGCTATGCGAAAACCTCAAGAGGGGTAACCGGGACAGGAAAACCGTGTTTTCTGATTAAACCACTTGAGATTTGACATCCGCTCCCTTGTTAAGCTATTTATAATACTTTGGGAACGTGTTTTCAATGCGTTACTTTTAGATCACTAATCAAAAAAACTCAATACAATGAAGAATATTTGGATGCTCATACTTGTTTTTGCACTGGGATTGACCTCCTGCAAAAACGACAAAAAAGACGATGATACAGATGATATGACCACTACCGAAAAAACCGATGCTGAGTACGCGAAGGAATCGGAAATGGAAACTCCCAAAAAGGTGACGGTTCAGCTAAATTCAAAAAGCGGTAGCAGTGCTACGGGAACGGTAGTCTTTAAAGAAGAAGACGGTGAGGTGAAAATGACCGCCCTTTTGGAAGGACTTGAAGCTGGGACCCACGCCATTCACATCCACGAGAACGCAGACTGTTCTGCCGAGGATGGAACATCTGCCGGCGGCCACTGGAACCCTACTTTCGAAGACCATGGAAAATGGGGCGATGAAGAAGGGTATCACAAAGGGGACATTGGCAATTTTGAAGTTGATGAAAGTGGAAATGGAAGTATTAGTATGACGACTGATGAATGGTGCATAGGTTGTGATGACAATGCCAAAAATATTTTGAACAAATCAGTAATCGTACACCAGGGAGCTGATGACTTTACGTCACAACCTAGCGGTGCAGCTGGTTCCCGTGTAAGTTGCGGAGGCATTATTTCTGAATAATTCAATTAAACATTTAATTTAAAGGCGGCTACGGGCCGCCTTTTTACATACCTTACCATTTTGGTCTATTAACAGATATTTATAAAAATGAAACAACCTGACGAACTGATCCTGCAACTCAAGCAGGGTAATGAAATGGCCTTTCAGAAAATCTACGGCATGTATTCTGAAAGCCTTTTTGGAGTGATCAATACCATTTTACGCGATGAATCCCTTTCTCAAGAAGTTTTACAGGATGTCTTTGTAAAAATCTGGGAGAAAGCCGATTCCTACAACTCCAAAAAAGGCCGGTTTTTTACTTGGATGCTCAACATTGCGCGCAACGCTGCCATAGACAAGACTCGATCTAAAAGTTATAAGAATCAAAATAAAAACCTTTCGCAGGATTTCGTCGTAAATATGTTGGAACAAAAAACAAGCTTCGTTACCAGTGTGGATGCTATTGGCATTACAAAATACCTCAAGGCCTTAAAGCCCGTTTGTAAAAAAGTAATTAACTTGTTGTTCTTTCAGGGTTTTACGCAAAAAGAGGCTTCCGAAGAACTTGAGATGCCTTTGGGAACGGTAAAGACCCATAACAGAAATTGTTTAAAAAGTCTCAGGGTAATCTTGGCTGATTGATAGAAATGGATATACAGGAATATATAGAATCGGGAATCTTAGAACTTTATGTATGTGGTGCGCTCACCCAGGAAGAAAGCATTGAAGTCTCCAAACAGCTCAATAAGCACGAAGAAATACGCGCCGAAGTAGAGCGTATAGAAAAATGCTTGCAGCACCTGTCACGCGCAGCCGCACCATACACTCCCTACGAAACATACGCTGCAGTGATGAGACAAACTCGTGGCCGAGAAGTAATTACGATGAAGCCGGAGAAACGCACATCCAACCTAGCGCGGGCCATAATGTTCTTAAGTATCGCTGCATCGGTTGCACTTTTGATCGGGCTGATCAGCGTCCTGGATGACAAAAACGAACTGGAGCAGGACATTCAAATTGTTGAAGCACGCAAAAATGTTCTGGAATCTGAAATTGATCAATCAAACAACAAACTGGAGCGCACGCGTGAAATATTGGCAGTACTTCGGGATACAAGCGTGACCAGAATCAAACTGGCCGGGCAACAGGTGGCGCCGCAGGCTTATGTAAATGTATTTTGGGATCAGGAAAACAATACTGCATACATCGACGCACAGGGACTGCCAGAACCGCCAGAAGGTAAGGTCTATCAGGTTTGGTCACTCAAGTTAAACCCGTTGACACCTACCAGTATGGGACTTCTGGATGATTTTAATGAAAACGAAATAAAAGTTTTTGCATTAGATAACCCCAACGAGTCACAAGCCTTTGGGATCACCCTCGAACCTGCCGGCGGAAGCGAAGCACCAACTATGGAACAACTTTATACGCTGGGCATAGTCGCATCCTAGAACATCAATAATATTTCAACGTAAACCGGATTCCTCAAATGGGATTCGGTTTTTTATTTTTCGGTGGGGTACTAAAAAAGAATCGCCCTTCTTAACCACAAGAAGGGCGATTCACAACTAACAAAAAATCCAAAAAAACAATCAACTAACCAATAATTACTTTTCTTTTTCAATAGCTCGATAAATGGAATAGCACTTCCAATTACCTAAAATATCGTCTTTGATCGTTTTCAAATTTATTTACGAACAATTGAAGGAGTTGGTTTTAATTTTCTTCGATTTTTTTTCGCATCCGCGAAAACAGCCTTATTTTGCAGCTCGATCAGCATATAATCATTAGCAAACAATACCGAATATGAACCCCTCCTCGTCCGGCTGGATCGCAAAACATCTGGATACCCTGGCCAAGCGTTACCACGAGCCAGTTAACGCAAACTTGATGTATAACCGCATGCGGGAGGTGGGTTTTATCTATGGTATTTCGGTAGGGACGATTTGTGACCGCACCCCATTTGGGATGTCCTATGCAGATCACGAGCGCGCGAAGATCAATCTGCTTGAAGGACTTTGGTGTACCTATAAGATTCAACATAACAGCACCGAAGGTTTTCTCGAGAAAGCTGTAGGATTCTATCAAAAGCTCGATCCCGAATTTGAGGAATTCAAACAGAAAAAATCTGCCGCTCCCCATAAGGTTTTGGAAGCACTTATTCATTTTAGGGTGCTGGGCGATCTGGGAATCCTTCAGAAGAATTTCAGTCAACTTTTGGTCAATGCGCTTTTGTTTGTGGATGTTTTGGCATTCAAAAAATTTTTGGCAGAACCGGCCGAAAACCCCCTCCCCTACGCCCAGCAGATGGAGGCCATCGTACTCAATGTGGTGTGGCTTGCACTGAGCAAAAAGGAGGACAAAGGGGAATACGATCTTAAGATATTGGGTCTTTTTGAGAAATCCATCAGGTATAACAAAACCATCGACCACGCTCCGCAGGAATTGACCGGGCTGGGTCTGGAAACAATTACTAATGCACTTGAACAATACTATCTCTTAGATCTGACCAGTCTGGCCATTTGGGACGATAACAAGATCGATATTGACGAGTACGTATTTGTTGAGCTGCTTGCCAAGCATCTTAATTATAATCAGGAAGATGCGATAAAAATTGTCAAACTGACCAAATCTTTCATAGGCAAACACCGTGAGCACATCCCTTACTTCAAAACGGGCAGCGCCGTCAAACAGTTTTACGACCAGACATCAAAAACGGTAAGTCTCCTCATTCTTCGGAATAAAAAAAGCCTAATCCAGGAACTGCGTGAAAGTAAGGAACTGCTTGTCCTCCTCGCAAAATCTACCCAGCGCGATCTAAGCAAGGCAGAAAAACGAAAAGTAAAATCCCAACTGCTCGATATCTGTAAAAGCATTCCGTCCTTGGCGATTTTTATACTTCCCGGCGGCGGGATCCTACTTCCCATTTTGATCAAACTGATCCCAGAATTGCTTCCCAGTGCATTCAACGGAAATAAAATAGAGGATTAGCCTACGTTAATCATTTGCAAACTGCTGCACCCTTCCGTGTTAATTTGGCGAAATTGTCCCGATGAATAAGTTGCTGCTGCGTCTTAAAAGTGTCTATACCAACATTACCGAAAATATTGCGTTTTTTCCGTCGCTTCTTGCTCTAAGCGGTCTGGTGTTGAGTTTTATAATGCTTTACGCCGAAGAGAAGGGCATTTCCAAATTTCTTTTGGAGAATGCATCTTATTTGGTCATCAATGACGCGAACACCGCCCGTACCTTGCTCAGCACATTCATTGGAGGGATCATCTCGCTGATGGTTTTTAGTTTTTCAATGGTGATGATACTTCTCAATCAGGCGGCCAGCAATTATTCTCCACGCATTCTTCCGGGATTGATTTCAAACAAGAAACACCAGTTGGTGCTCGGTTTTTACATCGCCACGCTTATATATTGCATAATGATTCTGTTAAGCGTCAAACCTACCAATGACAAGACACAGTTGCCCGGCTTTGCAGTGCTTATAGGGATTATATTGAGTATGCACGTACTCGTCTTTTTTATATATTTTATCCACAGTATTTCTGAAGCTATACAGATCAACAATATCATTGAGCAGATCTATCTCGAATCAAAGAACAGGTTGAGCAAACTTATTGATCATACAGACGCAGACAAGTCAAATGGCCAATTCCCTGATACAGAAAAGTGGCAAACCTACTCCATTGACCAGACCGGGTATCTACAGACTTTCTTGATAGATACTCTGATGAGCATTTGTGACAGTCAGCAGTGCAAAGTGCAGATTATTGTCGCCAAGGGCATGTTTCTGCTGCAAGGCGTACCTGTGATCAAGGTGAGCAAGGAGCTTGATGAAGACAGTGTTGATGCGGTGATGCATTGTTTTAGATTTTCGCAAAGCGAAATTGTTTCCCAAAATTACATTCTTGGTTTTAAGCAACTCACCGAAATTGGTCTGAAAGCAATGAGTCCGGGAATTAACGACCCGGGAACAGCAATTACCTGCCTTGATTACCTGACCGAGCTTTTTGCGCTTCGCCTCTGCAAGCAAGATGAAAGCTTTATAAAAAATGCCGAAGGTGAGGAGATCATTAAATTGCGCACGATCAATTTTTCTGAAGTATTTTACCATACACTGGCAGCCTTCCGGGAATATTGCCGGCACGACATGCATATGATGCAAAAAATGCTGATGGCAATCAACAACCTGCAGTTTGCGAAAAGCGTAATTTCTGGCTCTGACGAAATCCTCATCGAGCAGGCCAACCTCATACTGACCGATGCCAAAAAAAGCATCACCAACCGTACCGACCTCAAGAACCTGTTTCGGTTTGCAGAACGAATCAGGAAGCAAAACAACACTGATATCGCACTACTTACCTTAGATGAATAATTATTCCAGCCAAAGTTTGAAATCCTTTACCCGTTCCCGGGCTACGATTACTTCCTGATCATCGTAAGAATTTAATTTTATTTTTAGGCGGGAATTGGTGTACGCGATAATATCCCGAATCTCGTTGATGTTGACGTAGTATTTTCGGCTAACGCGAAAGAATACTTCGGGAGCGAGTTCTTCTTCCAGATTTTCTAAAGTGGTGTCAAGCAAGTAATCGCGACCTTCGGTGGTATGGGCGTAAGTACCTTTGTTTTCGCTATAAAAACATACAATTTCATCTACATTGATCATCTTAAGATGTTGACCAATCTTTACGGTAAAGCGTTTTTTATATTCCCGCTCCACGGGATTGGCATGTAGCAATTTGCGGATATCGTCAAAATTGAGTTGTACGTTCTGTGCCGCCGACCTGTTATTTTTGTACTTGTTAACTGCCTGCTCCAGCTCTTCGTCATCAATCGGTTTCAACAAATAATCCACACTATTGAGTTTAAAGGCCTGTAGCGCATACTCATCAAAAGCCGTTGTGAAAATTACCGAACTCTTGATATCGATGGCATCAAAAATTTCAAAACTGAGTCCGTCGCTGAGCTGTATGTCCAAGAATATGAGTTCGGGATGTGGGTTGCTTGAAAACCATGCCACCGCTTCTTCTACAGAATGCAGCATTTCGGTGACGTTGACATTGATTCTTTCGAGCATACGCGAAAGCCTTCTTGCTGCAGGTTTTTCATCTTCAATGATGAGTACGTTCATCTATCTTTATTTTGATGGTTGTTATTCTTCCGAAAAATAATTTCTTTCGGCCTCCTCTTTCTCCATAAATTCTTTGATCTTAAGATTTTCCCAGCGTTTGTAAAAACCGAAAAACCTTTCGCCATAAAAAGAATAGAGACCGTGAACGGCAACGCACAGGCCCCACCCCAACGCCAGGGTGATGGATGACCACCACGGAAAAATACCCCTCAGTTTACCGCCATCCAGTAGGCCAAAATTAAAAAGGTTATAGGCCACGTTGATAAAACTGTATATTATCAAATGGGTGTAAAACCCCTTGCGCTCCTGAATTTTACGCTTGGCCAACTTTAATCTTTCGTCCTCGGTCATAGCGCGTTTATTATTCCCAGCGGCCCATATTGCCTGAACTGCGTTCTTCCTTTTCCATAAGCTCCTTGATCTTGCGCTCTTCCCAAGCCTTGTTTACAAAAGGGTTCCAGTCAAAAGCCCGGGCCGCCTGAAACACCAGACCGATTCCCCAGCCAAAAGCCGCCCAGAGAAACCAAGGATAGTGCCAGCCGTTGAGATAATAATTGACGACCGCTAAGAGGCCTATAAAAACCGTATAGCTGATCAGGCCGGTGTAAAACTTTTTTATTTGGGCGACGCGTTCCTTGGCGCGCAAGTATTTGTTTTCTTTTTCAAAATTATTCATGTTGGTCGTTTTTTGGTTGGCCGGTTTCTTAAAGGTTGTCATTGTTCATAAACTTTTTGATCTGGCGCTTTTCCCAGTCTTTTCCGAAAAGTAGATTCCATTCAAAAGTGGCGGAAGCATGTCCCAGAATCCCCAGCCCCCAACCCAATAACGGAAAGATGACCCAAAAATAGGAACTGGTAAAATAATTCAGGAGGAACAAGCCTGACATAACAATGGTAAAAACAATAAGGTGATTGTAAAATTCGCGAAGCCGTTCTACTTTTTCCTGTGCGAGTTGATACTTTGATTTTGATGATAGATTTTCCATGATTTGTTGATTTTTAATTACCTACCAAATTTCTCAAAAAAGGGTACATTTCAAAAAAGGGAGTTACCAAACTGTCAAAAATTACTGCTCAACTGTAACCTATTTATCGTCTTCCATCATTTTGCGTATCTGCCGCTCCTCCCAATCCTTGCTCATCAACGGGTTCCAGTCAAAAACCTGGGCTGCGTGAAAGGCAACGCCTATCCCCCAGCCCGTAATAGGAAAAATACTCCACGGGTAGCCGCCCGATGAAACATTAAGAAATATAAAAAACGGTACCGCGATACAATAGGTAAATGCATGCACGTAAAAGCCCTTGAGCGCTTCCACACGTTCCTTGGCACGGGCGTACTTTTTGTCCTCAATATAATCCTTGCTGCTCGTTCGCAATGGCGAAAGCTGCTTGGTAAGTGTGGGAATACTAACCTCAAAAGTAGCAGGTGTTTTTTGAATTTGCACTTCTTTGGTGGTCAATAAGTAGTAGCGCCGTTGTATGTTGAGTAGTCCTACCCCACTGCTTCTTGCCATCACGGCCTTCTCTTGTAAATTGTTCTGTACCGAAAGGTAACCGTCCCGTTGAATGATGGTGATATGCAACTTGGAGCTGGGCGTCACCCGGTTGTGCTTTACCGCATTTTCCAACAACAACTGAAGCGATAGCGGTACTACCTTGGCATCGGGGTTTATTGGATTTTCGGGCATGGTAAAGACGATGCTGTCCTCATACCGCATTTTGATCAGGGACATATAGGTTTTCGCGAAAGCAAGTTCTTCAGCAACCGTAACGAGTTCCTTGTTTTTCTGTTCAAGAACATAACGGTACACCTTACTGAGGGAAGTAGTGAACTTCTGTGCCTGATCGGGGTTTTCCTCGATTAAGCTTACCAAAACATTCAAACTGTTGAAAAGAAAATGAGGATCGAGCTGGTTTTTTAAAGCGTCAAATTGTGCCGAAGCCGTACCGGCGATGATTTTCTGTTCCTTGACCTGTGTTTCCTTTTTATACCGGTAATAGTACACCGCATAAAATATACCCGTGACCACCATAGAAATGATGAGGGATGTCACCACATCCATCAATTTTTGGTGATTAAAGCTTTCGACCCAGGTAAAACCAGTGATATATTTAGTATGAGCTAAGTTGAGCAGAAAAATACTCACCACCGAAACAATGATCCCAGAAAAAATTCCCTGAAAAACGTGTTTTGCCGTAAACCTTTTGTGTTTGTGATAACCAAAAAGGTAAAGGAAAACGGCTGTATTGGCCGTGTACAGAACAATGGAATATATCATATGGATTATGAAATCCTCGATATCCACCACGGCTGTAAGGTGATCCTTCCCACCTTGAAAAAAATAAATAATGAGGAACACCACATAAATGGAGATCCCCACTATCACCGCATTGCGTAATTCCTTTATAAGATTCATTTGGATACTTTACAAGAAGATGCAACTTGCTCTGCGCGATCCTTACCCCAGGAGGGATAGAATTTTTCTTCTGCAGTAAAGGTATCAAAAAGTTTAACGGCTTTTTCCAAATCGTGGCAGTACGGGCTCAGGTCCTTTCCAAAGTACCGTGCCGTGCCCATATCCCATTCGGTCTTGGCAAAATTTACACGGGGATTGTCAGGTGCGATTTTTAGTGCTTTTTCATAAATAGCAGAAACTTTGGGCCCGAGGGTCATCGCGTATTTCTGACCGTCAAACGCCACCCAGTTGGTATGCAGGTATGCCTGTAGTACCATAATTTCTGGATTCTCCGGTGAATAGGTTTGGGCCAGATTGATAAACTCCTGAGCTTTGTCCAGTTGGGCTTTGAGCAACTTCTCATCCTTTGTGTTCCAACTTTTAAGGATAATGACGTGGGCGACATAATAATAGGGCAACCACTCATCCTGCTCGGCACTGCCAATGCGCTCAAACAGGTTTGCCGCTTCGTCCATTTTACCGGAACTGTACAAGTCATAGGCCTTCTGCATCCCAGTATCATAAGGGGTCTGTGCCGAAAGTAAAAAGCTCAAAAGAAAAATTGGAAGTGTCATAAGTATGGTTTTCATAATAAATGTTTTGATAGATTGGTTTTTTAATAAAAAGTAATTTGAAACTAAAGGCTGATCTTCTGTTGAACGACTTCCCCATTTTTCACCTCAAATTTGGCATCCTTCCAATTTGGCGGTCCAAATCTTGAGGGCGCATTGTTAGAACAGCCATAAGGCTCTGAAGGGATCAAGCCCATCACCATATTGAGCTTACCATTACCGTCCTCATCGTGAAAACCCGAAATGGCATACACACCATCGGGAATGTCCTTAAAGATCACTTCGGCTTTACCGTTCTTAATTTTGGAAACGAGAGCGAGATAGGGTTTGCCAAGAAAGCTGTCTTCCGTTTTATACAGACCCACGCGAACGGTTCCCAATTCGTGGTCAATATTTTCAAAGGTTGCCGTTATTGTGTTTTGTGCAATGCTTTCCAAAGAGGCGGAAAAAAGCGTAATTAGAAGTAAAAGAATTTTGATCATGATGTGGCGGTATTGATTAGACACTTCAAAAGTGCAGCGTACCTGCAACTTTCCACACCATATCAAACCGAACTGTCATATTACTGCCCCCAACTGTCAACTGAGTTTATTCTAAGATAATTACAGTACTTATTAACACACGTACAATACTTTACCAAACCTGCTTGGCGCTACCAACGCTGATGCACATACTTCTTGATCTGTGTCTTGTAAATTGTATTCATTTTATCAATTTCTTCAGAAGTAAGCGCGTCCCGGTCAAAAACCGAAAGGTTGGAGAGCAGGTGTTGTTTTCTGGAAGCTCCGGGAATGATACAGCCTACCGCGGGATCGGTTAATATCCATTGTAAAGCCACTGGCGCGAGATTATCGATTTTAGGAAAGATTTTCTTTAAGTCCTCTACCGCTTCAAGTCCTTTTTCAAAAGGGATCCCGGCAAAGGTTTCCCCTTTATCAAAAACTTCGCCTTCACGATTAAAATTGCGGTGATCTTCCTGGTCAAAAGTGGTGTCTTGGTCAAACTTCCCTGTAAGCAAACCGCTGGCCAAGGGAACGCGCACGATGACACCTACGTTTTTCTTTTCCGCTTCGCGAAAGAAAATCTCATTGGGCCGCTGCCGGAACAAGTTATAAATGATCTGCACAGAAGCGACATTGTCAAACTCCAGCGCTTTGATCCCCTCTTCTATTTTCTCCACCGAAACACCAAGGTTTTTGATTTTACCTTCCTTCTTCAAATCCTCAAAAAGTCCGAAAATTTCCGGCCTGTAATACACCTCGGTCGGTGGGCAATGTAGCTGGATTAAGTCTAGAGTTTCAAAATTTAGCCGCTTTAAACTTTCTTCCACATACTGCCGAAGCGCTTTTACTGTATAGCCTTCATTAACATGCGGATTGATCTGCCGGCCGCATTTGGTCGCCACAATAATTTCTTCTGAACGGGAGTTGACTACCCGGCCCACTGCTTTTTCGCTCATTCCGTTTTCATAGACATCTGCAGTATCGATAAAGTTGACACCCTCGTCAATAGCCGTATTGAGAATTTCTTCGGCTAGGTGGTCGTCAAAACCGCTTCCCCATTTACCGCCCACCTGCCAGGTACCGAGCGAGATTTCAGAGATTTTATAACCGGTCTTTCCTAAATTTCTGTATTTCATAGTAAAGTCTAATAGGTGGTTTGTCGAAATGAATGAATTTTAATAATCAGCAAATTTATGTAATCCTGATCCAGACAATCCATAATTAGAATAATGAATTGTTGTGGTTTTCTTAAAATATCTGGGCAAAGGTTTAATCTTTCGTAATTTGAAAATCCAACCACGAGAATATGCTCAAGAAACTTCAATTGCTGATTGTTCTCCTCATGTTTTTGGGAACTACTCAATCGTTTTACGGCCAGGACTCCACCAATACCGACAATCCTTATCTGGACGGCTATCCTGATTCTGAAGCTACCGAAAATGAACAGGAAGCACACGGTCCCAATCCTTTGCAGGAATACAACAAGTCCTATTATATTGTCAACCGCATCAATGAGAATATTGGGCTACCGCCAAAACAGTATAACTTCCGTACGCCGCAGGCGACTTTAGAACATTTTATCTTTTCTTCTCGAAATAGCGATTTTGAGGCTGCTGCCTATGCCCTGAACTATAACCTGATGCCTTTGGATTTTAATATGGATCAAGCCAAAGAAATGGCAGAGAAATTATATTTCGTCCTTAATCAACGCGTTGCGGTAGAATGGAGCAGCATCTCTGACCGTCCCGATGGACAGGTGGATATACAGACAACAACCAATCAGGCCATTGCGGGTGCGCCCAGGCGCAGTATTGTTTTTGGTGAGGTATTTCTAAAAGACCGCGATGTCATCCTGCGCCTGCAACGTATTAAATATGAGGATTACGGTGCATTCTGGTTGATTTCTGCAGATGCCGTCGAAAATATTGACGCTCTTTATCAAGCCTACGGACCGCTGAAATTGGACCGCTGGATGCCCTCGTGGGCCCGTCTCCAGTTTCTAGGACTTCCCATCTGGAAATTTTTGGGAACACTTCTTCTCGCCGTTCTGTCATTTTTAGTGGGTAAGCTCAGTGTTTATATATTCAAATTTCTTTTTAAGAAAACAAAATGGGCCTGGTTTGGTGTGATGAGAGAAAAACTTACCATCCCCATAGGTGTTGCCATAGGGGTGCTGTTCTTTTACATTACCCTAAACGAACTGATTTCTTTTGGTGGTGAATATTCAAGTTTGGTATATTCATTTTTACTGGTGATCGTTATATGCGCCATTGCTTGGCTCATTATGCGGTTTATTGACAGCCTCATGCTCTACGTTGCCCAGCACCGCATTGGTGACGCCAGCCCCGAGGATAACGATAGCGCGCGGCAGATGCTGACCTATATTTCGGTGGCGCGGCGGGTGGCTACCTTTTTAATAATCATTGTGGCTATTGTTGTGATCCTGGGACAGTTCCGTTATTTGGAGAAACTGGGCATTTCCCTACTGGCTTCGGCCGGGGTGATGACCGTGGTGCTGGGTATTGCCGCACAAAGTACGCTGGGGAATATCATTGCCGGTCTGCAGATCGCCTTAACGCGACCGGCAAAAATAGGTGACACGGTAATCATACAAGATGATTGGGGATATGTAGAAGACATCCGGTTTACTTATATGGTAGTCCGTACCTGGGATATGCGCCGGCTGGTCATCCCGTTACGCTGGGTGATCAACAATATTTTTGAAAACTGGTCAATGACCAGTGCACAACAAGTGCGGGGCATACTGCTGCACGCCGACTATCGCATCAACGTGCAAGCGGTTCGTGAAAAATTTGAAGAACTTCTTAAAGCTTCGGAAGACTGGGACGAAGAATTGCCGCCTAAAGTGCAGGTGACCGAGGTTACCGATGACTCTATTGTGATACGTGCACTTTGTTCTGGGAAGGATGCCTCGACCACTTGGGATTTGCACTGCAAATTACGCGAAGAACTTGTTGCTTTTATCGCCCAGTTAGAAGATGGGATGCACCTGACAAAATCAAGGGTTCACATACAGAATGATAAGGTTGATAGGAAAGACAATATGCGTGAGGGATAGCAGCGGCATCCTCCCGCGAAGGTACCGGCTAGTATTATGGAATTTAAGTATTAATGAAAACCACATGATCGTTGAGAACCAAGAATATTCATCGCGGGAGATATAGCGAATAGCCCGACCCTTGGGGCACGCCCAAATAATCAACCATTTAATGCAAATGGCTGTCCCGTGCTCTGTACCACCGCAAACCAGAATTCACCTTGCAGATCAATCCTTTTGCGTTTGTAGATTACACTGTCTATGGGCATATATACAAATTTGTTGTT
>JBATUQ010000035.1:0-25775 GCA_049671285.1 Leeuwenhoekiella sp.
TATCCGAATTTTCGTCAGCAAGTAAATAATCTTGGGAAAATCCGCTAAATGTTAATAGTCCGAATATGATTATAAATAAGTTCCTCATTATGTTTTGATTGCGATTTTTTTTCGTCTTGCAGCTAACGTCTCCGTATATGAAACGTAGCGTGTAAATAGACACTATAGTTTCGGATTATACACGAGCCGAATTTTTAAATTTTTCTTTTTATCTTTATTTTACTAAAAGCCAAATTTAAAAATTTGGCGGACTTCACAAATACGCAAAAACCTCTCGGAAAGCCTGTATTAGCTATGTTTTATATACATTGTTGCCAGCAGTTTTTTCACGCAAATGGGTCTTTTCCAATGTTGTTTGTTATGTTAATCATCGCTTCTTTCGAAAATCCAGTATGTCGAAATTTTTGTAGTTCAAATTCGTTTTCGTTAGCAGTAAAACATAAATATAAAACACCATCTGGATGATGGATACAATTTTCGTCAGGTGTATTATTTATAATTTTTTGAATTTCCGCTCTGCATTTTCTTTCAAAAGATTGAGTTTCTTCGAACGTATTTGGATAAGTATCGCCATTATCAACATTCATTTGGGCTTCGTTGTTCTGTTTGAATATATTATAAATAAAAATGTATGAACCTTTTTCTCGATGCTTATTTTTTAATTCAGTCAGATTGAAAATTGGAAATTCATCAATCTTTATATTGAATACATCATAATTATTCGCTCCACAATTTTCGCAATTCCGCTCGTTATTTTTTAAGGTTAAACTTATCCGTTTTGAAATTTCGTAATCAGTTAAGTTCTTATAGTATTCTAAATCATTTTCATAATCAGCTATTACGCCTTGTATTCCATCAGTTATGTGACAATTTCGACACACATTTCTAAAATATTGCATACTCATATTTATTCGGTTTTTAATTAGAGCAAAATTGTTTTTCAAATTGCTGGCAACAATGGGATAACACAACAAAAGTTGTGTTATCCCCATTTTAGTCAATCTCGGCTAAAAATAACCAAAATGCCCCATTCCCCCTTTCCGGAAATCCTCATTTTTCTGCATATTAAAAATGTACCGCACAAAAAATGCCCAACAACATCGCTGCTATCGGGCTTTTCAAAGTCATTGTTCAAAAAGGTTTACTCGTCCTTTACATCATAACGATCCAGCATCATCACCTTGTCCCAGGCGGCGATAAAGTCTTTGACAAAACGTTCTTGGGCGTCGTCTGCGGCAGGGACTTCTGCGAGGTTGCGAAGTTGGGCATTAGATCCAAAGACCAGGTCGCAACGGGTCGCGGTGTATTTGGTAATTCCCGTTTTGCGCTCGTTGATGTCAAAAACGGTGTCGTCCCAATCCTTTGGTTTCCACTCATAATCCCTACTGGTCAGCGCCTGAAAAAAATCATTGGTCAACTGTCCCGGGCGTTCTGTAAATACCGTATTTATAATTATCGTAATTCTGCTCCAGTACACGAAGTCCGCTAACCAGCAACATTCATTTGGGCGCAGTTTCGGGAAACTTACAGTTGGGTCATAAGGGCATCCCGGCCTGCTCATTATTAAAAACATTACCCTCAAAGGTTTTACCCCACACATTTACAGAATTAATAAATCCGAGCTTCCCGGTAATTACTTACAATACCGTTGTCAACCCTGTTTCCAATAATGCAGGAGGGTTTGGGGAAGAGGTCAGAGGATTGATTGGGGTAGTGCGTTAAACTTCCTTAAAATCTCCAAGCTACCGAAGGAAGGACTTTACCCAAACGCGAAGCTTTGAAGTTTTGAGTTCAAGGTTCAAATTTTAAAGTTGAAAGTCGTATTCAAGTTATTGAGCCGATTACACGATCAACCAGTTCAACGATTGAACGCTATTAACCGCAATTCGCACTTCCAATAACTTATAATTTTCAATCTTCAATCAAAACTCCTACTTCGTATTTCGTATTTCAAACTAATCAATCCCAACCCGAATCCCTTTGGTATGACTGGAAAACTCCGGGGCGTACATACTTTTTAAAGTGGTGATCTCGTTGCTAAATTGACCGGAATTGTTGGCGCGAACCGTGTACTCCAGAACATAGGTTCCCTTTTCCAAACGATCAAAAAAGAAATGGGTGGCGGCATCGCGGGTGCTTTGGTAATAGCGGGTTCCATCCTGGTATTTGTGTTCGCTTAAAACATCGGTGGGTTCAAATCCGCTGGCGCGCATATCTTTAAGATGTAAAAATTCCATAGTTCGATTTACTTTGACCGTCAATTGTACCGTGATCAGATCGCCAAGATTGAGCGGAGTTTCGGTGGTAATCGGTTCCAGTTTTTCTCCTGTGGTTGAATTGACTTTTCGGTAAAGGGTTTTTTCCACTTGCAAAGGGGAACCGTCGCTCGATTTGATTTTATCCAAATCCTCAAAATATTGCCAATAGGCACCGCCGTAACCCGCTGTTTCGTTTTTGTTACTGATTTTTATACTGCCAAAATCGTCATCTATCACTTCGCCATCCCAGGATTTTTTCAGATAACCGGTTCCGGCTTCTTTCTCAATTTCTGGAGCGGAAGTGTTTATTTTTTTTCCGCCCACCTTAATCACTGTTTTTTCATCTAATGCCAACCAATTGCCCCCGGTCATCAGGATGGCGTAAACGGCTTCGGTAGTTGCTTTGGTGGTTGGCCAGGCGTTAGTGCGTTTTTGCTGCAGCAACCATATCTTAAGTTCTTCAATGGTTTTATCGTCATCGGTTATTTCGGCGAAAGCCTCAATGATCAACGCCTGGGTTTCAATGGGCGCTTCGTACCAAAACCAGCCTGATTTATTGGCCTTCCAGTACATTCCATTTTCGTTGGATTTTACGGCACTCTGCTCAAGACTGGTCAGGATTTTTTCGGCGAAAGCGTTATCCCCACGTCTCTTTGCCACCAGTGCTAACAGCCCTTTATCAAACAGACTTTTGCTCACCCATAACTTCTTCTGCTTCTCGTAAAGCTTAGTGATTTTCGTCTCTATCTCTTCGGAATACGGAAACTCGTCCAGATGAAAACTTCTGGTGTACAGAAAATGTAAGGCACTGCGGCTTTCGAGAAAATTAGTTTTGCTTTCTCTGGAAACAGCGTAGTCATAGTCTTTGACGAATTCTTTATCTAGATAGTCGATCGCACTTTTTAGCAGTTCTCCAGCGTCGGTTCTTACGCCTAATTTTTCCAGATGTCCAAAACCGGTAACGATGTGCCTGGTGATATACGGATTGGCACGACCACCTGCAAACCACGGAAACGCACCGGAAGCCAACTGCTTATGTTTCAGCTTCCTGATGTTCTCGGCCTGCTCCTCTTTCATTTTGCTTAGCACAAAAAGACGGGCGATACGGCTTTTTTGCTCGGTTTCTGATTGGGCATCGCGAACCCAGAGCGTTTCGGCTAGAATGATATTTTTAAGTTCTTCATTCTTTTCCAGATTACTTTCCAAACCACCGTTTTCACGCCAATCTTCAAAAACCGACTTGATCTTGGGATCACTGTTGACGATGTGCGCCCCGAGACTGTTGGCATACAACCGGGCGAAAATCTGTTCGCTGCATTCGTGTTCAAACTCCATCAAATACGGTAGCGACTGCAACGCATACCATGCTGGATTTGCCGTATATTCTAAAGTGAATTTGTGATGCTCCAGCGATTGTGAATCGTTGTTCTTTAAATTTTCAAACGTAAATTCTTCGGTTTCGCCAGCGCGCACTAAAATAGGCATGCTTTCGGTGACGAGCATGCGGTTTGCAAGAACGGGCAAGGTGTTTTCCTCCCCATCGGTAAAACTTCCGGCTTTTGCCAAAACGCGGTAGGTTACAGCGCCCAGACCTTCGGGGATAATTAGTTTCCAGGAAACGCTGGCAGCTTCTTTGGCTTTCGCAGAAAAATTCCGAACCGCATCTTCCTGCATTAAAAGGCTATCAATGGGCTGCATCGTGATGGCGTCAAAAACTTTTAGGGTGGCCATACCGGTTCTGGCTTCGGTGGTAAGGTTGCTCACTTTGGCGGTAAAAACCAGCGTGTCTTTTTCACGTAAAAACCGCGGTGCATTGGGCACAATGCTCAGTTCTTTTTGAGTAATTACCGTTCCGGTAAATTCACCCAGATTATAGTACTTATCGTGCGCCAACATATTAAAATTCCAACGGGTTAGGGCTTCGGGCGTATCGAAGGTGAACTCCAGGTTTCCGTCTTTGTCCGTTTTCAACTCCGGAAAGAAGAAAGCCGTCTCGTCGAGATTGGTACGGGCTTGTACCTGATCAAGTTCGTCGATGGCTCCTTTTGTGGTGATTATAACCACGCCGTTGGCTGCTCGGGTACCATATATTGCAGTGGCTGTGGCATCCTTTAAAACCGATATCGAACTGATATTGGCGGCGCTAACATCCATCTCTGTAACGAGTACACCGTCAACAACATACAGCGGTTGTTTGCCTTCTGTGATGTTATTTGAGCCGCGAAGCCGTATAGTACTTACGTTTCCTGGCGCTCCATTAGCGCGCACCACTTCCACACCGGCAACGTTTCCAGCCAACATATCGTCAACGCTGTATTCCGCCGAGATCGTGCTCACAGCACCTGTAACTGACTTTTTCGTTTGAGTTCCATAACCTACTGTAACAACTTCCTCGAGACTTTCCTGAGTGGCTTCCAACATTACGTAAAGATTGTTCATTTTTCCAAGCGTAATTTCAGTGGTATCGTAACCCAGATACGAAAACAAAAGAACTGCATCCTTTTTGGCATCGAGGCCAAATTCACCGTCAAAGTTGGTCGTTGTGCCGTTTTCGGTGCCTTTAACCAAAACTGTGACACCGGGAAGCGGTTGGCCGTTTTCGTCAGTAACCACACCTTTCACATTACCAGTTACTTTACTTGATACTTGTCGCTCCCTAATTTTACTGCGCAGGTAATTGCGGTATTGATAACTGTTGGTATTTGAAAAGTAAAATCCAAACAAATCCAGCGCGTCAAAACGCCTGACTTGATTGCGGGAATAATTGGATTGCCGAATTCTACTGATAAAGTAGGCACTGCTACTTTCGGCTCCAACCTGAAGGCTGGGCAAGTCAACACGCGATTCGTAAAACCGGGCATCGGTCTGCCAGTTGAGGGCGGCAAACTGATCCAGGGAAGCGTCGTACATCGAGGCCAATACTTCAGCATCCGGAGTTTTTCCTTCGGAATCTTTTAAAACAAAACTCCAGGTTTCGGGTACGCCAGGCTGCAACTTGTTGCGGAAGGTTTTCGTGCCAAAAACCATTGCTTCCTGTTTGACAAAAATGTTGACCGGCATAGTCTCTTGCACCACGATCCCATCAACCACACCGTAGATCAACACCTGAATGCTTTGCTTTTTGGTATCGGAAACGGGAATTTTTAATTGTCTGCTTCCTTCTAAATCGATCTGCTTGCGAAACAAGGTTCCGTTATCATCAAACGCCATCACCGAAAGCGGCAATTTCTTAAAACCGCTTTGCAGCGAAATTAAAATATGACCGTCCTCCCGAAAATTTCTATTGACGATTTTCGACTGAAAAACTGCACTGTCCGACGGATACTTGGCATTGGGATCGACCACTGAAAACTCCTTTTTCGCGCTAGCGGAATCCTGCTCTTTGGTGACCAAAAGTTCTGCGGTGTACTTTCCGGCCTGCCATTTTTTAGGTATGAAAATCTTCAACTCTTTTTCACCATCGCTTTCAAAGGCCGTTTCATAAAAGAGTTCGCCTTTGGGCAATTCTTCCGGTTCATCCCCATAAGGTTCGTGCGGAAAGTTTTTAATAAACGTTTTTCTTGAAATCTGTTGGATTTCCGGGGCTTCCCAAAACCGGTTTCGTAAAACCCGCTCTGGAGTGATGAGTTTGTAAATCTTCAATGTGCCTTTTGCCGAAACCGGATTGCCGTTGAGGTTTTCACTTTGCAGCGCAAGCTTCAAGGTATCTTTTAAGATTGCACTTTCAGGAACCTTTAGTTTTGCAATCAGGTTTTTCTTGCCGGTTTTGACCGATGTGCTTGCTTGTTGGGTTTCTCCGCTTACATCAGTCACTACAGCGGTTATGGCATATTGATGGATGGTATTCTTATCAGCTTCCGTAAACTCGGATGCTTTAAAGGTGATCTTAAAACTGCCATCCGGTTGGGTGAAAACGGTGTCTGTTGCGATTTGTACAGGAGTGCTTCCGTTGCCATAACGCCAGAGTAAATTGTTTGTAGTGCGCTTTACGCTGTATTTTACGGGAATATTGCTCAGGTTGGCTCCCATAAATGCAGCGGCTTTTCCGCTCACGGTAATGCTGTCGCCGGGTTTATACGCTTCGGTAAGCTCGTCAAAAACCACCTCAAAAGTGGGACGTTTGTATTCCTCGACGCGAAATGTAGTGTTGCTGTAGTCGTAATCGCCTCGATCCGAAATTTTCTCCCAAAATTGCGTTTTATCTTCAGAACCTTCTTCGACATAGATTTCAAATTCACCGGTCAAGACGCTTTTTGGTAATTTAAATTCCCCGGAAAACGAGCCGTATTCATTGGTCGTAAATTCGCGTTCCATCAGTTCCTCGCCGTTGGCGTCGTCTATATAAACCAAAACTTTTTCGTTGGGAACTACTTTGGTTTTACCATCTTCATCAACCAATAGAATGCCTTTAAAATAAACCGTTTGCCCGGGCCGGTAGATCGCCCGGTCCAGAAAAAGCATGGTTTTGGCTTCGGGTTCACTTTCCTCATCGTCATCACCGTAAATGCCGGACCATAGATTGGCTTGTAACGAATCCTGATCTTTGGTTAGAATTAATTTCGGATTTCTCAACTGCTCATAAGAACCTTCCTTTTTGATTTTTACAAGGCCATTTTTGTCGGTTTTAAAAGTCTTGGTCGGGTGGTTCTCCCGATTGAAAATCTGGACGATCACATCTTTAATGGGTTGACCGGTTTTTCTGTTTTTGACCATTATTTCTTCATAAGCCTCAAAGTCGACTTTTGCCAATATCATATCGCTTATGGTCACTGTGGTGTAAGCGAATTTACCTTTGCTGCGCATCTCGGGATTATCGAGAAAGAACAGGTATTTCCCCACCGGAAGGCCTTCAACGACAAACTCGGTACTGTGTGAGTTAAAATCTTTGCGCTGCGGAAGGTTTATTTTTTGTGTGCGCATAGGTTTCTTGGCATTAACCGTGGCCAGAACCAAACTATCTTTGCGGCGATATACAGTTTCATCAAAACTGTGCGGCACCCGAAACACCTGAAGCTGTAACGTATCCAGATTGGAATAGCGCAGGAAAAGCCGGTTGGCTGCTTGTGCCGGCAGTAAGGTAATGGCTTGTGCATTGAGCGAGGGCGCGGTAATCTTGGCTTTTAGGGAAGCGGCTTTCTGGGCGATTTCGGTATATGGGAATTTTTCGATCAATTCTTCCGATAGTGCCAAGGCTTTTTTGTTAAAATCGGGATGGATTGGCTTTTCCTTTATACCGCGACTTTCGGCATACTGTTCATAATTTTGAGCGAGCACCAGAAGTATTTCGCCTTGCACAGGCTCGCCCACATACTTTTTTGCCAAGTCTTTCAAGCTTTCGCGAAAGCGTTGCTGGGTATCTGTACCGGTAAAATAATTTGCGACATATTGCAAACGCTGCAATTGCGCAAATCCCAGCGCCTCGATGTTACCACTATCAGCGTGCAGTTTTTCCAACTTTTGGTACAGGGCAATTGCCGGAAGCCGGGAATACAAACTGTCTGCTGTTTGAAAGTTCGGCGCTAAAAAATCGCCATCTACGGCAAAGAGATAGGGATCGGTAAGTTGAAAAAGCGATTCGGGGCGGGTCACGCCGTAGAAATTTTCGTTATAGAATTCTAGGGCCTCGTGCGCCAACAGATCAAAAAGCGTGGGACGGTATTTTCGGGAAAGCGATGCGGCTTCCAGCAACGCTTCAATATCTTCAATTTTGGTTTTGGACAATGGCTTTTCCATAGAGAGCGCTTGCTGGTGCAAGGTTCTTATTTCGCCAAGCAAACGATCTGCATCCAAGGATTCGAAGTCAGTTATCGCGGTATCTTCGGTAGTTGTACGGCGGCTGATACGGTAGCGGTTATCCTGATAATACGTGCGCAGGAAACTGGCCTTATAACTTTTCGCGACAGCGTTAAATGGAAAAGGAACTTCGGCAGTCACCTGATCGATTTCTGTCAAAATGTTTTCCGAAGCATTTTCGGTATTAAACTGAAGGAATTTCCAGCGGTAGAGATAGGCTTTAAGGTATTGATCGTAATCCTCGGCACGTTTGCTTTTCTTAAAAATAGCGGCCAGTGCATCCTGGGCAGAAACTACGGCACCATTGATTTCTAAAGTATCCACCTCAGCCCAAAGTTTTTCGTAAGAAGATTTTTGGCCAAAAGCATAGCTACAGGAAATTAGCAGTAGTAGAAATAAGAGTTTTTTCATATTCCGAAGATATAAATTGACGATGAATAATTGTTGAAAATTAAGTTGGCTTATTTTTTGTTTAGCTTTACGAAAAGCAAGCTGATGATTTTATACCGCCTTATTTGTTGTTCCCTTTTATGTGTGCTGACCTTTGGCCAGCCTTTGTTTTCCCAGCAGAACGAGTTGCAAACGGCAATTGCACTTTTTAATAAGAACAAAGTCAAAGAAGCCAAAGCCATTCTGATCAAACTGCACAAAAACCAGCCCAATAATTTGACAGTACAGGAATATTTGGGGGATGTTGCCGCTCAGGAAAAAGAATGGGATGACGCCATTGAGTATTTTGAAGAACTCACCGAGACACAACCCAACAACGCCGAATATCATTTTAAACTGGGCGGTGCTTACGGAATGAAAGCACTTTCTGGGAGCAAATTTATGGCGATAACGCTCATAGGTGACATCAAGGATGAATTTACCCGGGCCTCAGAACTTGATCCCAAACACATTGCAACACGGTGGGCGCTCGTGGAATTCTACCTGCAATTGCCGGGAATTGCCGGAGGAAGCACCAGGAAAGCCGAAAAATATGCTAATGAGCTGATGACAATCTCACCTATTAACGGATACCTTTCCAAGGGCTATATCGCAGAATCTGAAGAGGAGGAAGCTTTAGCAGAAACCTATTACAAAAAGGCATTGCAACTGGGGGCTGATATGAAGAGCTTTCACGATTTGAAGGATTTGCCCGTGGGTGAGGACCAAACCGTGAAAAAACTGGACCACCCCAACCGCAACCACCTCAATTACCAAATGGGTAAAGTTTCGGCAGAATACAATCTCAATCCACAGCTGGGCATTTCCAGTTTAAAAATGTACATAAAGAACCACACACCACAAGATGGACCCAGTTGGGAATGGGCATATTACAGGCTTGCGCAGATCTACAAAAATCTTAATGATAAACCTAGTGCCCTGAAGTATATCAAATACGCCATAAGAGGAGATAGTGATTTTGATGAGGCGCTCATCGCTAAGAGGGAAATAGATGCAATGTGAGATTTATTGAAAGCCCGGTTTGTTAATCTCTATTGACATTTAACTACATTTAACTTATCTTGCACTAAGAAATTTAATTATTATTTAGAACAATGAAATGTATTGCGCATATTCTAAAAGATAATTCCGAAGAAATTCTTCTGTCTTGGGAAAAGCGTGTAAGGGAAACTATTAGGGCGTCCTCAAAAAGTTCGAAAATCACGCTTCAAGATCACGTTCCATCAATTTTAGATGATCTGATTGGTATTTTGGAAGAATATGAGAATCTAGACGATCCATTTGAAGATGAGCGTTACACCAGGATAGTTGACAACAGTCTAGAACACGGCAGACATCGTGCCGCGACCCAAGCATACACTACAGACGAGATAGTTAATGAGTATATTATATTCCACAGGGTTATTACAGACTTATTAAATGATTCTGAGATTACGGAAGCGGCTCCTTTCAACCTGATAAAGTACATTATCGAAACCGCTATTCTTAAATCTATTCAATCCTTTTCAGATGCCCTTCAGGAAATGCAGCAAAAGCTTGTTGCTACCCTTGCCCATGACATACGAAATCCACTTGCAGCGGCGCGCATGGCAATAGAAATGATAAATCCTGAAAGTTCAACAGAACGCATTTTAAAGGTGAAAAAAATGTCCTATGACAGCGTCAACAATGCCATCAAGATGCTTGAAGGCTTGTTAGAAAGTGTGACCGTAAAGGCAGGCGAGGGTATGATGCTAGATTTTAAGGAAATCAACCTGTTGAGGGATATTCAGGAAGTACGTGAAGAGGCTTCACTTGTTTATGATGATAAGATTGTATTAGATACAATTTCAGATAGTATTAATGGCGTCTTTGACGGTGTGGCGATACGCCGTTTATTGGAAAATTTAATTACCAATGCTATAAAATACGGGCAATCGGGTGAACCTATTACTATTACAGCGACGGAAACAGAAGACAGTGTACAGCTAAAAGTGCATAACAGCGGTGTCCCAATACCCGCAGCGAAGCAGGCTCAAATCTTCAAATTTTTGAATCACGGAGAAACAGAAAATTCCAGCCGACTTAAAAGTTGGGGTATAGGGCTCACTTTGGTCAAAATGGTTGCTGATGCTCACGAGGGAAGTGTAGAATTGAGGAGTGAAGAAGATTTTGGCACAGAATTTAAAGTTACCTTGAAGAAAAATTCGAATAGGGACGGGAAGGTGAGGACTAAATTGAACTTCGAAATTTCCGGTATTTAATCAGCCCTGTTTTTCGCCTGAATATATTTTGATAAATACTTGGCAGCCAGCAAAGTCTGATGATGCAACATAGCTCCGGTAAAATTGTGGTGCCTATTCGATTTGAGATGCGTCGTCAGCCAGAAGATATTGTCGATAAGTTTTGGTGACCAAAAATCCTTTTGAAAACGTTGATTGATCACTTCGACCCCTGCTTGTTGTGCAGTTTTCCACTTGTTTTCTTCCGTATATAATTCGATTGCCTTGGCGGCGAAAGCTTGTAGGTCATTCTCAACAAAGCCGTTAAACGGAAGCTTTCCGTGCATTCCTTCCGCTCCAAGAGTTGTCGTCACGCAAGGAGTACCGCATTGCATCGCCAGCAGCAACTTGCCTTTTAACCCTGCCCCAATGCGTAAAGGCGCCAAACAAACTTTGGCTGCCATCATGGCTGTGGCAGCATCTTCAGTCCATCTATGAATAAGGAAATTTTCTTTGGGATTGTGAAGCTGAGTGTGTTTCTCGGCTGGGTAGCTTCCGTAGATGTGCATTTTTGCATCAGGAATTTCGGTGTGGATTTTCGGCCAAATCTCTTTTTTTAAATACTGTACCGCATCCCAATTGGGCAAATGCCGAAAATTACCAATGGTTACAAAGTCTTTTCGCTGATTAAATCCTGGCCACTTCGCTACCTCGGCTTCAGAAATGCGATCCACCATAAATGGAAGGTACATCAGTAATTCTTCGGGTACTTTAAAGAATTTATTCAGCAGGTCCATTTCCGCTTCCGAAATTATCAAACTCAGATCACATCGGTAAATACTGGCAATTTCCCGTTTGGCAGTATCGTTGTGCAAATGCTTATCTGTGAAAGCCTCTCCTATTTTCAACGCCAGCTCCCTGCCTTTCCGCAGTCCGTGTAAATCTTCGGTATCGAGGATGCGTATGGCTTTGGGGCAGTTTTCGGCCACGCGCCAACCGTATTGCTCCTCGATCATAAAACGGTCAAACATCACCGCTTCCGGCTGAAGATTTTTCGCGAATGCATCAAACGAATCGTCATTGAGTTTGATTACGTGCGTCTGTATATTTAGTGCAGACAAATCCGCCGCATTTTGACCCGGTGCTGCGGCACTGGCAAAGTGAATTTCGGCTCCCATTTCTTTGAATACCGAGATCAGCTGCAGCATTCTGCTTCCTGCTGCAGACGATTTAGGTTCTGGCCACACCTGCCCGATTATAAGAATTTTCATTTTTTCAATTGAATGTCAAAAGTCGGAATTTTTAAAAGATATGGATTTAGAGTTTGGTTTCTAATTGAGAATTCACAGTTAAATTGGCCTTCTACTGCGCTCAGGCTGACATTCTATGAGCACTTCAGCTAAGGAAAAATGGTGAAATGCCTGTTCAATTTATGGGGTTCTGAATAACAGGTTGACCAAAACGCCAATTGACATAATTTCACCAATAAAATTAACTTTCATTTATTACTGAAACTTAGAGAAGATTGTTTATCTTTAGCCTATGAAATTTGAGGAAGCGAAAGAACAGTTTTTACAAACGTGGGGAGCACTGGGCTCACAGTGGGGCATCAATAAGACGATGGCGCAGATTCACGCCCTGTTAATGATATCGCCAGAAGTCCGTTCTATGGAAGATATTATGGAGGAACTTCAGATTTCACGGGGCAATGCGAGTATGAACCTTCGCGCCTTAATTGACTGGGGCATCATATTTAAAGAGTACAAGCCGGGCGAGCGAAGGGAATTCTTTAAAGCTGAAAAGGATATTGACGCTCTCGCCAGAAAGATCGCAATGGAACGCAGTAAACGCGAAATCAAACCCACAATACGTGTACTTGAAGATGTGCAGCATCTGGAAACGGAAGACAACCACGACGCCGAATATTTTAAAATGCGCACCAAAGAGCTCTATGATTTTGTCCACAAGGCAGATACTATGCTCGAAAAAATCGTAAATCAGAAAGAAAACTGGATTACCAAAACTATTATGAAATTGATGAGCTAAAAAAATTTAGCTTAGTATTTCATTTATTTCTGAAAGTTTGATATGAACTATAATCTCATAAGCTACCTGATTTATTTCCTGATAATGGCGCCTATCATAATTTCCGTGGGCTATGCGTGCTATACTAATGGAAAGACTTTTGTTTACCAACTATTGGCAGACCACGAACTATCTCAACGGGTAAATCATACGTTGCTTATTGGGTATTACTTGGTAAATCTAGGAATTGTCCTGTATAGCATTCAAAGTTGGGAAACATTAGCAAACATCGCCGAAGTCGTGGAGCGCATTGCGCTCTTATCAGGTCGCTTAATTGTCATTCTTGGTGTACTTCACTTTATAAACATCGGGGTAATCGTATTTCTTTTGAAACGTAATACCAAAAAAAGTAAACTCTAAATCTCTATAATTATGGAAAGTTCTAAAATTCTAATCGGCTACTTCATTTACCTTCCGGTCACTATTGGTCTCACCCTTTATGTTTCTTCCATCTTGTTTAAAAATGGAAAACTTTTTATGCTGGACATCTTTAAAGGTAAGGAGGATATTGCACTGGCCACTAACAGGCTTTTTAAGGTAGGCTTTTACTTGCTGAACATTGGTTTTGCACTTTTGATTCTAAAGATTAACGCTTACGGTTTTGACAATAGCTATCGGGAATTGGTCGAAATCCTGAGTCCTAAAATCGGTAAGTTCGTAATGTACTTTGGCGTAATGCTCTTTTTAATGCTGTTTTTTTTCTTTAGGGGGCGGAAGAAATCTAGAGCCAGCCAAATTCCTGTAAAAAACAATTTGACAAATAGGGAACAAGCGTAAAGTTCTAATTTCGGTACTATGAAAATTTTCAATCTACCTATTTTGCTCACCGTAGCTTTGAGCTTTCTATTAGGCTATTCCAGCATTTACTTGTTTGATGACTATGGCTGGCTGGTATTTATATTTCTGCCATTATTTATAGGGTTTTTGCCTGGCTATATGACCGGAAGAAAAACTAAACTTCCATTTAAACGATACCGATCGTTAGGATTTAAAACGCTGTTTGTAGCCTTACTGTTGCTAGTGGTTTTGGCCATAGAAGGTATTATCTGTATAGCGATGGCCTTACCCTTGTTCCTGCTGCTCACTTTGCTGGGTTGCTATTTGGCCTATAAACTTCAAAGTAAGGACAAGAAATTGTCGGGAAGGAGCATCGCAGCAATAATAGCCTTGCTGGCCACGGTAACAATGAGTTTTGATCATGTCGTGGAATACAAAGATTTATTTCCAGTCGAGACCACAGTAAGGGTCAACGCTCCGATAGATCAGGTTTGGCAGCACGTCATTACTTTTGACAGTATCGCTCCTCCTACTGATTGGGTTTTGAAAACTGGTATTTCCTATCCTACTCACGCTACAATTGACGGAAAAGGTAAGGATGCGATTCGCTATTGCAACTTCACAACAGGAAGTTTTGTCGAACCAATAACAAATTGGCAAGAACCGAACCTTCTTCAATTTGATGTCCTTGAGCAACCTGTCCCAATGACGGAAGTCAACCCTTTTCACGAGGTGCATCCGCCACATTTAGAGGGTTATTTTGAATCGAAAAGAGGTCAGTTTGAATTGATACCAATTTCTGAAAACGAAACCCTGTTGAAAGGTACCACCTTTTATCAACTCAAAATCGGGCCTCAAGTTTATTGGAAACTCTGGTCGGACTTTATCATCCACAGAATTCACAAAAGAGTTTTGAATCACATCAAACAAGAATCGGAAAAATAAAGAGTCATTTTGAAAACTGTTTGAGAAACATTCAGACGACGCCCTGATACGATTTCTCCTATCACTGAAGTTATTCGTTCTTAAAAACAAACCCCCAACTCTGATTTATCAGAACTGGGGGTTTTAGGTTTGGAAATGTTCCCCCTTCGGGGGCTAGGGGGACTACATATACTCCTCAATCGGCGCACATGTACAGATCAGGTTTCGATCGCCAAAGGCGTCATCCACCCGGCGTACCGATGGCCAGAATTTATTGTGCTGCACATATTCCAGCGGAAAGGCCGCCTGCTGTCGCGAATAGGGAAAATCCCACGCATCGGTAGTCAGCATGGGCATGGTGTGCGGCGCGTTTTTCAAAACGTTATTCGGTTCCTCGGCGTTTGCTACATCAATTTCCGTACGTATGGAAAGCATCGCTTCACAAAAACGGTCAAGCTCTTCTTTGCTTTCACTTTCGGTGGGCTCGATCATCATGGTTCCGGCTACGGGGAAAGAAACCGTTGGCGCGTGAAAGCCATAATCAATCAAGCGCTTGGCGATGTCAACCACTTCGATGCCGTTCGCTTTAAACGGTCGGCAGTCAATGATCATCTCGTGAGCAGCGCGGCCACGTTCTCCAGCGTAAAGCACGTCAAATTTTCCGGCGAGGCGGTTTTTTATGTAATTGGCGTTGAGGATAGCGGCTTCGGTAGATTCTTTCAGTCCTTGCGCTCCAAGCATTTTTATGTAGCCGTACGAGATCAAGCACACCAATGCCGAACCCCAAGGCGCTCCGGAAATTGCCGTGATCGCCTGTTCACCACCTGTTTTGATTATCGGATTTGACGGAAGAAACGGCACCAATTGCTTTGCCACACAAATAGGACCTACACCTGGACCACCGCCACCGTGTGGGATGGCAAAGGTTTTGTGCAAGTTCAGGTGGCATACATCGGCACCAATATTTCCAGGATTGGTCAATGCGACCTGCGCATTCATATTGGCACCGTCCATATAGACCTGCCCGCCAAATTCGTGAATAATTCCTGTAATTTCTTGTATAGCCGATTCATAAACCCCGTGTGTTGACGGGTAGGTCACCATCAACGCAGCCAGATTGTCTTTATACTTTTCAGCCTTTTCGCGAATGTCATCCACGTCGATGTTTCCAGAGTCGGTAGATTTTGCTACGACCACTTGCATCCCGGCCATCACGGCACTCGCGGGATTCGTTCCGTGCGCAGAAGATGGGATAATGCAGATATTCCGGTGACTTTCACCGCGGCTTTCGTGGTATTTCCTGATCACCATCAAGCCGGCGTACTCGCCCTGAGCTCCTGAATTGGGCTGCAAAGAAGTTCCGGCGAATCCAGTAATTTCAGTAAGCTGGTCTTCCAGTTTTTTAAGCATGGTCTGATACCCTTCCGCCTGATCAATAGGAGCAAATGGATGGATATTGCCCCAACGCGCATCGCTTAAGGGTAACATTTCTGAAGCTGCATTCAGTTTCATCGTACACGATCCCAGTGAGATCATACTGTGATTCAACGCAAGATCCTTTCGCTCCAAACGTTTGATGTAGCGCATCAATTCGGTTTCGGAATGATAGCTATTGAACACCTCATTTTCCATAAATGGCATACTGCGCTGCAAGGATTCCGGGATTTCAACTTTCTCTGTGAAAGCTTCCACAGGTTTGAAATCTTTGGATAACGCCTCCGCGAAAATGCCAAGGATTGCATTGATGTCTGCTATCGAAACAGTCTCGTTTAGTGAGATGGTCACTGTTTCCGCATCGGGATAATAAAAGTTTACCTGTTTCTCTTTCGCGGAAGCGAACACTTTTTTGGCATCCGCCTTCACCGAAATGGTATCAAAATAGGCGGAGTTCATTTGGTACAGTCCCATTTTCTCCAATCCGTCGGCTAAAGTAGTTGCACCAGCGTGTACTTTTTGAGCGATGTATTTAAGTCCGCAGGGACCGTGATAGACCGCATACATTCCGGCCATTACGGCCAGCAAAACCTGAGCGGTGCAAATGTTTGAAGTTGCCTTATCCCTTTTAATGTGCTGCTCTCGGGTTTGTAATGCCATACGTAAGGCGCGGTCGCCGTTCATATCGCGGGTCACGCCAATGATACGACCGGGAATACTGCGTTTATAATCTTCACGGGTGGCAAAAAATGCGGCATGTGGCCCACCGTACCCCAATGGGATACCAAAGCGTTGTGTCGTGCCCACCACCACATCAGCACCGAGCTGACCCGGTGATTCGAGCATAACCAGACTGAGAATATCTGCGGCAACAGCTACCTTAATATTGTTCTCGTGTGCCTCTTTGATAAAATCTGCGTAATCGTAAACCTGACCAGTTGCCGATGGATATTGCACCAAAGCACCGCAATATTCCGTTGAAAAGTCAAAATTGTTATGATCGCCTATGACGAGTTCAATGCCCACAGGAAGTGCGCGGGTTTTCAACAATTCTAGCGTTTGCGGCAGTACTTCTTCCGAAACAAAAAACTTGGAAACATTATCCTTTTTCTGCTGCCGATCACGCAGGGCGAAAATAAGGGACATCGCTTCGGCGGCTGCGGTGCTTTCATCAAGAAGGGAGGCGTTGGCAAGTTCCATCCCCGTAAGGTCGCTCACCATCGTTTGAAAGTTGAGCAAAGCCTCGAGACGGCCTTGTGCAATCTCGGCTTGATATGGGGTGTAAGCGGTATACCAACCCGGATTTTCAAGAATATTCCGTTGGATGACCGCAGGCAAAATCGCTTCGTGATACCCCAAACCTATAAAGGACCGGAACACTTTATTTTTCGCCGCCAGGCCAGAGATGTGATTGGCATATTCATATTCGCTGAGCGCCGGCTCGAGATGGAGAGGCTTCTGCAAACGAATGCCGTCTGGTAGGGTCTCAAAAATCAATTGATCGATGGATTCTGCCCCAATGGTCTTAAGCATTTCCTGCTTATCTGCTTCCCGGGGACCAATGTGGCGCAAGGCGAAATTATCAGTGTTCATAGCGAATTTTCAGAGGATTTTTAATGCCGCAAAAGTACATATTGACCGCTGATTTTGTGGGAGGAACGCTGCCAATTTGTAAACATTTAGCAGAGTTGTTAACAGCTTCGTTTACTTTTGTGTTATGATCTGGTTCAGTCGTCTTTTTGACTTCTATATAAACAGCAGTATTCACGTTTCGCTGGCGGTTTTGAGCCTGGTTCTCTTGAGTTGTGAGAAGTTTGAGCTATCGCCCACACCCCAATTTTTAGGTTTTGTTTTCTTCGGAAGTATTTCGGGTTACAATTTTGTGAAATATGCCGGAGTGGCCCAGCTGCACCACCAGAGCCTGACGCAATCGCTGCGGGTAATACAGGTTTTTTCACTGATCAGTTTTGGTTTTTTAGTGTACTGCATCTTTCAGTTGCCACTAGATTTTTTCTGGCGTTGCCTGCCATTGGGACTTTTGACTTTACTTTATGCGGTGCCTTTTCTTCCGCGGCAGCGAAACCTACGCAGCGTGCCTTTTATCAAGGTATTTATTATCGCGGCGGTCTGGGCCGGGGTTTCCGTGTATTTGCCTTTGGCGTTTGCAGATAAATCGTGGAGCATTTCCGGTTTACTACAATTGGTCGTTCATTTTATGCTTACGCTGGTGCTGATTGTCCCTTTTGAACTTCGGGATTTGCGTTATGACCCCGCGCATTTAAAAACACTTCCGCAGGTTTTGGGAGTAAAAAAAACCAAGACTTTTGGCTATGGGATGGTTGTGGGGTTCTTGCTCTTCAACGCATTGGCCCCAGGCAATATCGCATTGGGAATCACTTATGCCTTGATGGCATTTTTGAGTGGCCTGGCTATCTCTGGCGCGGCTACTGATCAATCAGCCTATTACAGTTCTTTTTGGGTAGAAGGAATACCAGTAGCAGGATTGCTGGCATACTTGGTGTTGTCATAGATCAATAGGTCGCTGCTGTGAGTATCACGAAGACAGCCATACCCAGAGAGGCGAAAATCACAAAGAAGAAATTGAGCAGTATAAATTTAGCAATGGTTCGCAGGCGCCGTTCCCTGTAAAAATTACGCAATGCCTTGTAAAAATAGAAGGGGCAGACCAAGGTGATAAAAATCCCGGCAAGAATCGAGTCGCCCATAAACGTGTCAGGCAAAAGGCAGATCAAAAGGCCAGTAAATATAAAGGTAAAAAGATGGAACAGGAAAATCACGTGTTCCATATAGGTGTAAGGCCTCCTCACTCGAACTACATAAAGGAGGCGGGCGGTAATCCAGTTTACCGGGTTTAAGACGGGGCCTGCTTTGTTCTTGACTTTTTCAGATAATAGAATCCTACGTCTATCCAACTTCCAGCGAAATACACTTACCGGGATACGTTTCCAATAAAAAATGAGAAACAACAGTGCGAATAAGGGTGTAAAAAAGAAAATAAAGAACGGAACCTTATCCAGCAGGTACTTGGCAAAATCAAAAGGTCTCTCTTCGATTCGGTTGGGCAAATCAGCGCGGTCGTACAACCAAATATTATATCGGGTTTGAGGATATCTAAGACTGTCCATCGCAAATTTGGCGTCCTTGATTTCTGTGGCCTCCCTAAAATCTTCAAAAAGTTCAAACTTCGCTTTGGTACGGTCAAAAAATCTCATTTGCTCCAAACTGTCCGGCCTGACGTAGGTGTAAGCACCGCGATCTTTAATAATCGTATCCCTTCTGGCTTCACCAATATACGCCAGCAAACTATCTAACGGCATTTCTTTGGTTTCACCCAGATCATCATTGTCCATTGATACATTCACGGTATCGTTACCAAAAAAACTGTCACCGGGTGTAAGGAGATCGATGAAGTTGGTGAGGAGGAAATAGATAATACTTACGCTGAGGAAAAACCGAAAAGGATTAGCATATTTAAGACGTTTCCCACGGGTAAATTCGAGCGTTACCATACCGGGCCGCACAAGCAAGTTGCGAACGGTGGTCCAAAGTTTTGAATCAAACGAAAAGAAATTTCCTAAGAATTCTGAAAAATAGTCAAGTAACGAAATTCTCTTGGTAGAATTGAGCTGTCCGCAATACGAACAATAGCGGTCCTGAAGCTCCAGCGGGTTGCCGCAATTGAGGCACTCCGGACTGCGATATTTCATCGCCTTACGACTGTCTGTCCCGATGATCGTTTTTTCCACGGTCTAAATATAATAGGAATTGGTAGAAGTCGAGGAATGAAATCAAAATTACACAAGGTGAGGAGGCATACATCTTTCGCGTTAGCGCTATCCTGGCGTGATTGCCGCGCAACCTATCAGTCTTGTTTAAAGGCCAACAGATACAGCGTAATTATCCTGACCTCACAGACAACGGAAGCTTTTTGACATTAAAACCACAATGCTAGCTTCAAATGTTATGAACTTTTTTAGAAGAACATAAATAAAGTTTCAAGATGCGATCGTCTTTTTATTTCAGAAATCAGGTTTAATTAAATGGTCTGGCTGACGATCTCTTTCAGATATGAAATGTAAAGGATATTAGAGTTGTTCTGTTTATGGTTTTTGCCATTCTGGCGAAAAATAAGTTGTTCTACCGCCTACTTTTATTTTTTCGATAGAAGCTCCCGTATGGTGACATTTAGCGCCTTCTTCACGAAAGTGCATTAAATAGTTCTCAGGAAAATCGCTGTAATGGGCGTCGTATTTTATCGCAGTTTCTATGACCGCTTGCATGGAGTTGTATATATTTTTTACAGTTGTTTCTGTCATAGCTGAAACCTTTTGTTTGGGATGAATTTTTGCCTGGTACAGGATTTCGTCAGCCATCCAGTTGCCTACTCCCGCTGCTACGCTTTGATCCATCAGTATTTTTTTGATGTCTGTTTTTCGGGTGCTGAGGGAATCTTTAAAGTCCTCTAGGGAAAGTTCACGGGCATCATCGCTCAAGTTGAGTTCCTCCTTATAGGTCTTTATGCATTCTGTGAGGTCCCACCAGCCAAACTTGCGTTTGTTCTCAAAGGCAAAGTGAAAACCATTTTGAAAATTTAGAAGAATATGACCAAATTTTGGGCGGTCGTCAATATCCTTAAAGTAATTGGGCCTTCCGGTCATGCCAAAGTGCATCACCAAAATTTTATCGCCAGTCGTTTTTATAAAAAGGTATTTTCCGATCCGTTGAGTTTCCGTCAAGGATTCACCAATCAGGAACTCCTTAAAATCTGCTTCGGGTTTTTTGAGAAGTCGCTTATCCCGGCAGGCGAAAGCGGTGATTTTCTTATGCAGGGAGGTACTGTCATTATATACTTTGTAACCGTGTACTTCGGGCAGTTCTGGCATGGCATATTTTTGCAACAATTTACTGGCTGGGATGCCGGGCCTCGCCCAAGTTTTTCATAAAATTTTGAGGATTTGAAGGACTTTCGTAGTATTCCCGAATACTTGTAATGTAAGCTTTTGTTCTTGCTAAATGAGATATCCAACGCCCAAGCAAAACTGATTTTTTAATTACGGATTTTGTTTCGCATCACATTTTAACGTTTACTAGGAAAAACCAGAAAGTTTAAAATGATCTGACGAGTGTGGGCTTCTGATAGCAACGGCAGGAGGTTAAAAAAGACAGCGTAAACAAGTCAGCACGAAATTTATTTGAAAGCCTTTTATAAAAACGAGATCAAATAGATTACAGGCGGATTCATTTCCCTAAGATTTTGGGATTTTCAGGAAATTATCCCGATTGGGATAAGCGGACGAGGCTTTGAAGCTGTAAGCATATATCGCTAGGCACTAATGAACTAAGATACTCGTGATCAAATCATTGTGGCTCTGATGGCCTGAATTTTTTTAAAAGCCAGTCTTGTTGATAGAATTCAAGTAGAGTTGTTCGACCTTGGTGCGTGCCCACGGTGTTTTTCTCAAAAATTTTAAACTTGATTTTACGGTAGGATTATTCTTAAAGCAATTGATGTTGATAAGATTGGCCAATTTTTCCCAACCATAAAATGCGACTAGTTTTTCCATTATGTCGGCCAACTTTATGCCGTGCAAAGGGTTGTTGGGTTGTTTCTCCATAAGATCAATTATTCTATACCGTAAGCTTGTATATTTTCTTTTTGAGGCTGTCAAAAATAGTTCAATATTAAAAATACGCCCTCGGTATTGTCAATTATCCCGACATCGATTAAAATCTGTGCCAATCAATAAAGGTATCTTTACCAAAATCTCTATTACGCCTATGGCCTTTAAAAAACTTATTCTCCCTTTAAAAGAAATGCTGACACAAAAAGGTATAGAAAAACCTTTGCCTTTTCAGAAAAAGATTTGGTCAAAAATTAAAAGCGGGGCAAGTATGTTTGCGATAGCGCCAGAAAACTCGGGTAAAACGACCACAATTGTTTGGAGCTCCATTCAAAAACTGAAAGGTCAAGCTCAAGGTGATGCGCCCCGGGTATTGATCTTTGTCAAAAATAAGCAGGCGGCCTTAGCTTTAGAATCTGAATTTTTGGCTTATCAAAAAGGTACTGATCTGCGGGTTTACTGTGCTTATGACGAAAAAAATATAGACGACCAGCGCGATGAACTTTATAACGGGACAGATATTGTGATCGCTACTCCCAAACGCCTGAATAAAATCTTCTTCCTCAACGGAATCAATCTGACCAAATTGCAACTCTTTATAATTGAAGATGCCAACTTTGTTTTTAGGGATGGGAACTTAGCAGAAATCAGCAGAGCACCAGAAAGTGTTGGCAAATGTCAATACTTGGTTTTTGCGGAAAAGTGGGATGAACGTTTTAAAAGATGGCAAGAAACATTTATGTACAACGCCTTGACCATAAAAGGATAGCAATATGTTTATTCTTAATCAATAAATAGATTTTGGTAGCATTGCATACCTGATTAAGGAATCATTGAATGTTGAAATTCTTTTTAAATCCAATCAGCTTTCCTTAAATCTGAATTAGAGCTAATTCAATGTTTTTGTGGAATTCGTTCTGAAACAGCAGTATTATTTTAATTTCAATGATATTTCAGTCCATTTTTCAGAATTTCACTGCGTTTTTATCTTAATAGATTCTTAATTTCATAGCTAAACTATTTGAGCTGTTTAAAGGAATCTAAGCGTATGTCTGATGACAGCTTTTACATCTCGCATCACCGAATGTCACTCCCTTTTTGAAACATTTCCAAGGAACAGTTTGAAGAGTAAATACTAATTTATAAACACTATATACTATGCAAATCGCAAAAATTCAACCGCTAGCAGAAATAGGAAGATGGTATCAGCGAAGCCCGCAACGCATTAATCAATATGATGATTTCTTGTCATTTGTCCCAAAGAAGACCAGTTCAAAAGTGCAGTAATCTTTGTCTTACCTAAAGGGTAACTAAAAAGTAAAGCGGGAAACATAGTGGGGTCAACTATTTTTCCCGCTTTTTTATGGATTATTTATGTTGTAAAATTGCTGAAAAGCAATCTGTGCGTAATGACATTACTTAGAGAATCGGTCATTGGGCTTATTGATGGTATCAAAGGTGATGGCCACTTCTTTTTTTCCCCATTCTATTGCAGCTTCTTCATCAAGCCCCATATAAATATCAATTTTTTTGGTCCAGCGTTTGTTCATTTTATCCTTAACGGTGTATGTTCCCTCTAAACCTTTTATTTCTACTTCTTCGTTATGATCCAACCCTTCTGCAATGAGATCTCGGGAAACCGCTATGGCTTTATCGCCAGGCTGTAAAGTATCGCCCCAAGCAGCTAAACCTATATTTCCTTTTTTCGTTTGATGTTCTACTGAATTATATGCCGTGGCAGTAACATCCATCGTCACCGAATTGTCGATTGATTCTTCTTCATTCTCATCGCACGCTATAAAAGTAGCTGATATAAAGATGAATAGTAATACGAAATTAGTGTAAGTATTTGTTCCTGTTCTCATAAACATAATATAATGAACATAACCTATAAAACTGAATTTGAGTTGCTTAACTTGTGTTAATGTTCGACTTTATGATTTTACATATATTAGTGGTAAACGGAACAGCTATAACGGGACATAATAGAGCTTATGACAATGGTGAAGGCCCTGATTTATACATATTTTGATGTTCTAAATCGTAGGGTTAAAAAAACTTAAGAAGAGAATGTCTATTCAATTACTATTTGAATATTGTTAATGGAAAAAATTTGAACGTACTTGAACTGAGCGAAAATCTTATGCGGGAACAGAAGAATTTAAAGCAGTTTGGTTATTCTGATTTCGAAATAATAAACTCGTGTTTACATTGCACACTCATATATAATCCTCAAAAAACAAAGCCCCGTCATCATTGCGATAACGGGGCTTTTTGCGGAGAAAGAGGGATTCGAACCCCCGGAGGTGTGACCCTCAACAGTTTTCAAGACTGCCGCATTCGACCACTCTGCCATTTCTCCTTAAGCGGGTGCAAATATAACACGAATTTTCAACATTCCTCACGGAATCCTAGAGATTTTTTCAGGTGTTATTTTGGCCGGTTATCGGTACCTTTTCTCCCTTAAAATAAGGCTCTTTCTCCACCAGTAGTTCTGCCCAGGCTTTTACGTTGGCTATCAACTCACGAAGTCCGTTTATTGTTTTTGAAGGATAGTCTCTGCGGTCGGCTTCGTAGCCATAATAGTTCAAACCCATTTTGCGGGCAATGTAAACGGCGCGTTTCAGGTGAAACTGCTGAGTGATTATAATGGCGTGGTCTACCTCAAAAATGTACGATGCCCGGTACACGGAATCATAGGTGTCAAAACCAGCGAAGTCGAGAAAAATGTCTTTTTCGGGCACATTATGTTCCAGTAGGTAGTTCTTCATCGCCTGAGGTTCATTGTAAAAGGTGGTTCCATTATCGCCAGAAAGCAAAAAGCGCTGTACTTTGCCAGCCCTGTACAACAGCAAAGTAGACTGCACGCGATCCCTCAGCATCGTACTCAATTGACCATTGCTTTTAACGCTTGCTCCCAGCACCAGGGCAGTATAAGTTTTCGGGACCTCCTCTTTGGAATCAAATATATAGGGCTCCGAATAGTGCTTGATATACAGGGCAAGCCCGGCTACAAAAAGCAGGGTCAAAGCAGCAGCTGCGACACACCATCGGAATAATTTATAAATTCGGCTTACTTTTCTTTTCATTGACCGCCAAATATAAAAAAGATAGGCGATGCACTCTTCTTTAGCTTCTGCTTATTTTTGCGGTTCATTTCAGCGTTATTGGGGATGATCACATAGTTTAAATAGTACAGATGATGAATGTTGTTGAACAGTTGCAATGGCGGTACGCCACCAAAAAATTTGACCGGGATAAAAAACTCGAAATGAATCAGGTAGAGCGACTGTTGCAATCCTTCAATCTCACGGCAACTTCTTATGGCCTGCAACCTTTAAAAATGGTGGTTGTTCAGGATGAAAGGATTCAAGAAAATCTGGTGGCTGCCTCTTACAATCAGCGGCAGGTGGCAGATGCGTCACACCTCTTGGTTATTTGTATAGAGACCGAAGTGAATGCACAATTTGTACGTACCTATTTCGAACACGTGAAAAAAATCCGGGAAACACCCGAGAAAATCTTAAAACCGTTCCGCGAAGATCTCGAACAAAAATTTGATGCCCAGTCCAAAGCCGAAACCAAGAACTGGGCGGCTAAACAGGCCTATCTTGCCCTGGGAAACCTGCTTACCGTGTGCGCTTTAGAAGAAATTGATTCTTGCCCCATGGAAGGTTTTCAGCCAGATAAATATGCTGATATTCTAGGATTGCACGATCAGAACCTGGAAGCCGTGCTCGTCCTTCCAGTTGGCTACCGTGCCGAAGACGATATGTTTGCTGAATTTAAAAAGGTGCGGCGACCGCTCGACGAATCGGTGGTTTTTTTTGGGAAAGATGAGAGTCATATTTAATAATTATAATCTATTTTTTCTGTTAAGCAATTATCTTGATTTTAACACTTTTTAACTATATCCGGTGTCCTTTTTTAGATTGATCTAATCAAATATCTTGTCCACATATAAAATTGTTCAAGTTCATATATTTTAATTCGAAAGTAAACTTTGGACGGAACATTAGACAGATTTAAAAATGGCGAAACCTATTTCTATTAAAGTAAAGAACCTAAAGTGGTGGCAGTTGCTGGTTATTTTTACTGTACTTCTTATAATCTTGAGAACTGATCCTCTTCTCGTTCTAGAAACAATGAAAGAAATTTTAGAACTTTACATAAATTCTATAGTAATTTAACACAAAATAGAGGCGTACAGT
>JBATUQ010000036.1:0-3566 GCA_049671285.1 Leeuwenhoekiella sp.
TATCCGAATTTTCGTCAGCAAGTAAATAATCTTGGGAAAATCCGCTAAATGTTAATAGTCCGAATATGATTATAAATAAGTTCCTCATTATGTTTTGATTGCGATTTTTTTTCGTCTTGCAGCTAACAATTATATAACACAACAAAAGTTGTGTTATCCCCATTTTAGTCAATCTCGGCTAAAAATAACCAAAATGCCCCAATCCCCCTTTCCGGAAATCCTCATCTTTCTGCATATTAAAAATGTACCGCACAAAAAATACCCAACAACATCACTGCTATCGGGCTTTTCAAAGTCAATATTTAAATGGATTTACTCGTCCTCTACATAATAACGACCCAGCATCATCACTTTGTCCCACGCGGCGATAAAGTCGTGTGCAAAAAATTATAAGCTTTTTTTTGGGTTTGGACCTTGATAAAGTCACGAGGTTGGGCGTCTTGGTCGATAATCAATTTCCGGTGCAGTTATTTACCAAAATGCAACATCCAAGAATTATAATAACTATAGCAATAACAAAAAACCCGTTCCTTAACTTTGGCGAAAAGCGAACATGAAGTATGTAATTTTTCTGATCACAACAGCCGTTCTAATTTCCTGCGGTAGCGTCAACGTTGCGTACGATTATGATGAGGAAATCAATTTTGAACAGTACCAAACCTACAATTATATGCCCGATATGGATACCGGGCTAAGCCAGCTTGATCTCGACCGGTTGACCCGCGCCACCGATAGTGTTCTTGCCAAAAAAGGGTTTAAGCTTGCCAAGAGTCCGGCAATTTTAATCAATGTTTTTTCGGGTCAGTATGAGCAACGACCCAACAGTACTGTAGGCGTAGGCGTTGGTAGTGGTGGCCGCGGAGGTGGTATTAGTATCGGCGGCGGTATACCGCTGGGCGGAAATACATTGCATCAGACCATTACCATTGATGTCATTGATGCAGAACAGGATATTTTGATCTGGCAAGCAGTGAGCGACAGCAATCGCCCACTGGGCACCACCCCGGCAGCACGTGATACTTATTTCACCAAAATCGCTTTGGAAATATTTGAAAAGTTTCCGCCAGAAAAATAATTTTACTTATTACTGCATTCCCAATGTAACGATTGGGGTGGTCACAACTACTAATGATCAGTAATTGGGCAACTTGCCTTTAAAATATTTGATTATGAGAAACACAGCCACGCAGCTAAAAATTCTACTACTACTTATGATAACATCAGGCATAACAGCACTCACCGCACAGGAACTTTCGGGCTCCTGGAAGGGAGAACTCGATGTACAGGGCACGAAGATGCCCCTAATTTTTAATTTTACGGAAACAGATGGCGAACTTACCGCCACGATGGACAGTCCTTCACAAGGCGCCACCGGCCTGCCTATGGACACTGCTGTGCTCGAGGCAGATACTTTGACGATGACCTTTAAACAGGCCGGCATCAAGTATGTGGGTACTTACGACGGAGAATCTATAAATGGAAAATTCTTTCAGGGGCCAATGGAGCTTCCGCTGGTTCTTTCTAGGACCAAAAAAGAAACTCCCGGAAATCCCGAGCTGGTTTCGTCGGAAGCTTCTTTGGAAGAATTGATGAAAATGGGTGACGGGGATTTTAAGTATTCTGTTGAGGATTATTTCGCCAAGCCCAAAGCATCGAGCTTTACCTTTTCACCCAACGGAAAATATATCGCCTACCGCGAAAAAGACGAAAACGGAAAACGCCACGTCATGGTCAAGGAGCGCGCCACCGGTAAAACCCAGCGTGCTATTGAAGAACGGGAAGAACTTATCCGCGGATTTGGTTGGGTCAACAACGAGCGTTTGCTTTACGCGATGGATCAGGGCGGGGATGAGAATTACCACGTCTATGCCGTGAACCTCGACGGAAGCAACGAGAAAGACCTCACCCCATTTGAAGGCGTTCAAGCCAGCATCCTCAACAATCTCAAGGAAGATGAAGAGCACGTGATCGTGTCGTTGAACAAGAACAATCCGCAGGTTTTTGAACCGTATAAACTGAATGTCAATACCGGAGAGATTGAGCAATTGTACACCAACGATGATATTGCCAACCCGATTATGGGCTACGATTTTGATAAGGATGGTAACCTAAAAGGCTTTACCCGTCTGCGCGATGGTGTGGAGCAGGATATGTATTACGAAGACGGCAACGGCGGTTATAAAAAACTCAAATCGCTCAATTGGAAGGATGCATTTTCCATCATCAGTTTTAATTATGCTTCCGAATACGGGCACGATGCCTATGTGGTGACCAATCTCGATACCGATAAAACCCAGATCGTACTTTATGACCTGAAAGAAAACAAGGAAATCGAGAAGGTTTTTAGCAACGAGGATTATGACGTGAGCAACGTTGCCATTTCGCGGAAGCGGGGTTATGAGATCGATTATTTCAGTTATGAAGGCGAAAAGAAAGTAGTCATTCCCGTCAGCAAGACCTATAAAAAGCTACACAAGAAATTTGAAAAAGAGTTTGAAGGAAAGCAATACGGCATCGCAGACCGCACCGATGATGAGGATTTCTACTTGTTGTATGTGAACAGCGATAAAGATTATGGCACCTACTATTCTTACGATGTCGAAAACGACAAATTCGAATTGATCTACGAACTGATGCCGCAACTCAAAGAAGCCGATATGGCAGAAATGCGCCCCATCACTTTTAAAAGCCGCGACGGTCTGACCTTGCACGGGTACATCACCTTGCCAAAAGCTGCCCTTGATGGCGAGCGCGTGCCAGTGATCGTAAACCCGCACGGTGGGCCACAGGGCATTCGCGATTCTTGGGGTTTCAATCCAGAAGCGCAACTTTTTGCGAGTCGTGGTTATGCGACGCTTCAGGTGAACTTCAGGATTTCTGGCGGTTACGGAAAGGAGTTTTTGACTTCCGGGTTTAAGCAAATCGGCCGTAAAGCGATGGATGATGTTGAAGACGGTTTGCAGTACGTGATCGATCAAGGTTGGGTAGATAAGGACAAAGCTGCCATCTACGGCGGAAGCCACGGTGGTTATGCCGTACTCCGCGGTCTCACCAAAACGCCAGACCTGTATGCTTGTGGTGTGGATTATGTTGGGGTATCAAACATCTTTACCTTTATGGATACCATGCCGGCCTATTGGCAACCGTATAAAGAGATCGTAAAAGAAATTTGGTACGATCAGGACAATCCGGAAGAAAGAATAATTATGGAAGAAGTGAGTCCGGTTTATCATATTGATAAGATTGAAGTGCCATTGATGGTGGTGCAAGGCGCGAATGATCCCCGTGTGAATATTGATGAGTCTGACCAGATAGTTTCCGCTTTGCGCGAAAAAGATGTGGATGTGCCTTATATGGTAAAATATGATGAAGGTCACGGTTTTGCCAAAGAGGAGAATTCGCTGGATCTTTATAAAGCAATGATGGGCTTTTACGCCAAGCATTTGGGAACGCCCGAAAAGACCGAACCGGTCAAGAAATAATTTCAAAAACAAACATGAATTTTGAAAGCCTGTGTACTTTGTATGCAGGTTTTTTTATGCCGAAAGGATAATGCACACCATCAC
>JBATUQ010000037.1:0-24680 GCA_049671285.1 Leeuwenhoekiella sp.
ATATAATACCGCTCCTTGTTTCCGTCCCAATACACTGCCGAAATTGGTTTTTCCTCTTTCCACTTTTCCAAAATAATCATATCATCCGGGAAGCGGGTGGTTAACTCTGGTGCCACGGTACGCACAACACCTTCCTGCGTGATAATGAGAATGCGGTCACTGCCTTTAAAAGCACCCAAAAGCTCGCCGCGACCGTCGATGTTCAAACGGTTTACGGTATCGTCAAACCAGATTTTGCGCGGCTTCAGTGTAGAAACGCCTTTCTCTTTGAGTTCGATTGTGCGTATGGCATGCTTGCTTACAATAATTCCTTTTACCCCACGGCCTTTGATGAGTACATCGCTAAAATCAAGATCGAACTTCAGTTTTTTAATATTGCCAATTGCCCTCAGGTAAATCGTTACCACCTCGGCCTCACCATTTGGGTTGGCGCTAAAATAGTGCGTCACCGAACCTTTGGTCCCGTAGGTAAGATCATACTCTTTGTTGCGGGTGATGCTGGTAATGCTAAAACGCTTCACATACGACTTCCCGCCTTTTCCGTCGCGGTAGATCATATTGTAAACCGTGCGTTTGTCCTTCTTTTTAAAGACCGCAACGTGTATAATATTTTTTCCCACAAATGTCTTAGCGTCCACCTTGGATACCATCATTTTCCCTTCTTTGGTAAAAACGATAATGTCATCAATGTCTGAACAATCGGTGACGTACTCGTCCTTTTTCAGCGAAGTTCCCACAAAACCTTCTTTGCGGTTTACGTACAATTTTGTGTTGCGGATGACCACTTTACTGGCTTCAATATCTTCAAAAAGCTTAATCTCCGTTTTGCGCTCGCGGCCTTTGCCGTAAGTTTCTTTTAGTTTTTTGAAATAGGCAACGGCGAAATCGGTGAGGTTTGCCAGATGGTGGCGAACTTCTGCAATCTGACCTTCAAGCGCTTCGATTTTTTGTTGCGCTTTGTCAATATCAAATTTTGAGATTCGTTTGATCCTTATTTCGGTCAACCGAACGATATCTTCTTCGGTCACGGGACGTTTCAAATGACCAATGTGTGGCTGCAAACCTTTATCGATAGCAGCGATAACGCCTTCCCAGGTTTCTTCTTCCTCGATGTCGCGGTAGATTCGGTTTTCGATGAAACAACGTTCCAACGAAGCAAAATGCCATTGCCCCTGAAGTTCTTCCAATTGAATTTCCAATTCCTGACGCAACAGGTCTTTGGTGCGTTCTGTGGACAACCGAAGCATTTCTGTTACACCCACAAACAGCGGTTTGTTATCCTCAATAACACAGCCTAGCGGCGAAATGGAAACCTCACAATTAGTAAAAGCATACAACGCGTCGATGGTTTTGTCTGGCGAAAGTCCCGGCGGTAAATGCACCTGAATCTCTACTGTGGCTGCCGTATTGTCCTCAATCTTCTTAACCTTGATCTTTCCTTTATCGTTGGCTTTGAGAATAGATTCGATGAGCGAAGTCGTGGTTGTACTGAAAGGAATTTCAGTAATGACCAGTGTATTCTTATCCAGTTGCGAAATTTTAGCCCGCACCCGGACTTTTCCGCCCCGTTTTCCGTCGTTGTAATCGCTAAAATCGGCCTCGCCTGCGGTAGGGAAATCAGGAAGTATTCGGAATTTCTTTCCTCTTAAATGCTTGACGGAAGCATCGATGAGTTCAAGAAAATTATGCGGAAGCACTTTGGTACTCAATCCTACAGCAATACCTTCGGCGCCTTGGGCGAGCAAGAGCGGGAATTTCACCGGCAGGTTGATCGGCTCTTTTTTACGACCGTCATAACTTGCCTGCCATTTGGTAATTTTTGGACTGAATAAAACCTCCAGCGCAAACTTGGAAAGTCGGGCTTCGATATACCGGGAAGCCGCCGCGCTGTCGCCGGTAAGAATATTTCCCCAGTTTCCCTGCGTGTCTATCAGCAAATCCTTCTGCCCCATCTGCACCATCGCATCAGCAATACTCGCGTCCCCGTGCGGATGGTACTGCATGGTATGCCCCACGATGTTCGCCACCTTGTTGTACCGCCCATCATCTAGGTCTTTAAAGGAATGCATGATGCGGCGCTGCACCGGTTTAAAACCGTCCTCAATGGCCGGCACCGCACGCTCCAAAATCACGTAGGAGGCATAGTCAAGAAACCAGTCCTTAAACATCCCGGTCACCCGGGTGATGGTTTCGCCGGAGTTTATTTCTTCGGGGAGATCGTTATTGGGGTTTTCTTGGTTTTCTTCGCTCATTTTCTATTATGGGGAAGGGTTTTGGGTTTAAAATTATCCAAAAATTAAAGATTAGTGATGGTTATTTACTTTTATAACGAATTACCCATTATAGAAATGATTTGTTTTAAAACTTTTGAAAGGTAATTTCCTAAACTTTCAACAATTATTAATGAGCTGGGATAAGAATGAGGCAAAATCATTTTCGAAGCAAAGACTTCAAAAATTCATCGGCTGTCATAACTGGTAATAACGATTCCTTAAAGTCTTTTCCATTTCTGGTGATTATTATTTGACAATTGGCTTCGGTGGCACTAAAATACTGCAAAGCGTCTTCAAAATCTGCAATGGATGAATTAAGCCCCTTCTCTATCGTGTATTCATCCAAAGGGCATATTTCGCATATGATTTTGAATTTGCGAAGCTTTTCCCGCGCTACTTCTTTATTTTCAAATTTTGAGATGAAATAATTAACTGTTGCAAAAGAAATCGGGGAAACCACCATCTTGAGATTTTTTTTCTCTGCTAATGTGGCTATTTTTGCAATTGGTTCGTAATACGGTTTCCGTTCGCCTAAAAAGTCCAACATAACATTCGTATCTATAAAAATTCGGAAACTCATTGATACTTCTCCATCAAAAAATCAGAATATTCTTTTTTGGGGTCTAAATTAACCGGTACTTCAGTTCCAGTGGCTATACTCTTCACAAATGGTGATATCTCAAATTCAGAAACATCCTTATCAATAATCAGCGATTGCAAATAGGCTTCAACAATTCGTGAAAGACTCATTTTTTTACTAGCGGCATATTTTTTAGCTTCCTCAATGATCCCTTGATCAAGTTTTAAGGTCAATTTAGTGTCCATATGAAAATTTTTATACGTGTAAATTTAATAAAATCATCCGTACAATTTATTTTTATGACCATTACTCTTTAAGCTTACTAATCACAGCATTTGCTGCTGTACCGGACAAAAACCATCCTCAATGGCCGGAACCGCACGCTCTAGAATCACGTAGGAAGCATAATCGAGAAACCAATTTTTAAACATACCGGATACTCGGGAGATCGTATTGGGGTTTTCGTGGTTTTCTTCGCTCATTGTTTATTGCGGGGAAGAGTTTTGGGTTTTAGGTTCAACTGTTCACTTTGAGTTCAAAGTTACAAGCCTTAATAAAGGTGCGTCCAAATTCCGTAACAAATATCAATCCTTTTAATTTTTCAAATCTCTCTACATCATTTTCATTATTATATTTACTCTCTAATTTATCTACTCGTTTGAACATTTTATCGTAAAAATCATCGTGAACATTTAATAGTGGTTCTTTTGGATTTAAGTCCAATACACCCAAACTCAAAAGGTTCTGTATGTAAACATCTATATTCGATGGGAATAAAAATTCGACAATTTCTTCAAGGCCAGTGGCATTTGTAATTAATTTTAAATAACCACCATTATTTTTTAAATGCATGTTGAAGGAAAAACATGGTAAATAATTTTCTTGTGAAAGATGTTTTATAATTCTGGCCTCATCAACTGAAAGTCTTTCAATCATTTGTATAAAAGCTGGATGGGCAAAATTTACGGTTTTTTTAGAGCTTGCTCTTGCTAAAATACTCGTAAATAAATCTGCAATTTCTTCGTTTGTAGTATAACTCAACTTGTCAACTATTGGAGTACCAACCTGCGGATTGACTTCGCAAATATCGTCTTCAGGTATTTGCTCAAGTTTTTCTTTGTATTCGTTCAGTCTTTTTTCGAAATTTAATTTAAACTTTTCGTTCAGCAATTTGACTGGTAGCAGAAATGAAGTGCTGAATTCTAAGACTGTTCCCAATGCATTACCCAATTTTTGAACACCAGGCTGTGCTAAATCTTTATAAAACATAGAAAGTACTTGTGGCACATCTTTAACCAAACCAACCAACTCTTTTCCTCCTTCCATTTCCTGTCTCTAATTCTCCAAAACCGGATCCAGTTCCACCTTTAAATTCTCAATGATAAATTTCTGCCGATCGGGGGTGTTTTTACCCATATAAAAAAGTAACAATTCTTCGATAGGCATCGCCTTGTCCAGCATCACTGGTGCAAGGCGTATGTCGTCGCCAATAAAGTGCTGAAATTCATCAGGTGAGATTTCGCCCAATCCCTTAAAACGGGTGATTTCGGGTTTGCCGCCCAGTTCTTCCATGGCGTTGCGGCGTTCTTCCTCGCTGTAACAGTAAAAGGTTTTCTTTTTATTCCGCACGCGAAATAGCGGCGTTTCTAAAATATAAAGATGTCCTTCCTTAATGAGTTCGGGGAAAAATTGCAGAAAAAAAGTAATAAGCAGCAGACGGATGTGCATCCCATCCACGTCGGCATCGGTGGCGATCACAATATTGTTGTACCGAAGGTCTTCCATCGATTCCTCGATGTTCAAAGCGGCTTGCAGCAAGTTAAATTCCTCGTTTTCGTACACAATTTTCTTGCTCATATTGTACGAGTTGAGCGGCTTTCCGCGTAAGCTAAATACCGCTTGGGTATTAACATCCCGCGATTTGGTAATCGATCCGGAAGCCGAATCCCCTTCGGTAATGAACAACGTACTTTCTAGGTTACGTTCCTTTTTGCTGTCAGTCAAATGTATTCGGCAGTCACGAAGTTTCTTATTGTGCAAACTGGCTTTTTTGGCGCGGTCCTTAGCGAGTTTCCGGATGCCGCTGAGTTCTTTGCGTTCGCGTTCTGCTTGAAGGATTTTACGCTGAAGCTTGTCGGCGGTTTCGGTGTTTTTGTGCAAATAATTGTCCAAATAGCGCTTTACGAAATCAATGATATACGTACGCACCGTGGGCAAATCACCGCCCATATCTGTAGAGCCGAGCTTGGTTTTGGTCTGGGATTCAAAAACCGGTTCCATCACCTTGATACTAATGGCCGAAACGATGGATTTACGAACATCAGAAGCATCGTAGTTTTTTCCGTAGTATTCGCGGATGGTTTTTACGAGCGCTTCGCGAAAGGCCGCCTGGTGCGTCCCGCCCTGTGTGGTGTTCTGGCCGTTGACGAAGGAGTGATACTCTTCCGAATACTGTGTACGGCTGTGTGTAAGCGCAATTTCGATATCATCTCCGCGTAAATGGATAATAGGATAGAGCCGGTCGCCTTCTGCAATGCTTTCGCCCAGAAGGTCTTTCAGTCCATTTTCAGAGTAAAATTTTTCGCCATTAAAAACAATGGTCAACCCCGGATTGAGATAGACGTAATTCTTGAGCATCTTTTCCACATACTCGTTGCGGTACTTGAAGTTTTTAAAGATGGTTTCGTCAGGAACGAAAGTGATTTTGGTCCCCCGGCGGCGTGAGGTTTCTTCTAGAAATTCCTCTTCGCCTAGATTTCCCTGAGAAAATTCGGCAGCGGCTGATTTTCCGTCGCGTGAAGATTCCACCCGGAAATATTCAGAAAGTGCATTCACGGCTTTGGTACCTACCCCGTTTAATCCTACGGATTTTTTAAAAGCGCGGGAATCGTATTTTCCGCCGGTATTCATTTTAGAAACCACATCAACAACTTTGCCCAGGGGGATGCCACGGCCGTAATCACGAACGATCACGCGGGTTCCTTGTATGCTGACCTCAATCGTTTTGCCCGATCCCATCACAAACTCATCGATGGAATTGTCGAGCACTTCTTTTAATAGAATATAGATTCCATCATCTCCACTCGAGCCATCACCCAGCTTCCCAATATACATCCCGGGACGCATACGGATGTGTTCCTTCCAGTCGAGTGAGCGTATGTTATCTTCGGTATATTGCGTTTCTTGAGCCATATAAAAATAGGAGTATCGGCTAATTTAAACGATAAAAGGTCGTTTTTAAAACCCGCTCTAGGAAAGTAATCAACAAATTGTGGTACACCTTTGTTAAAAAGAAAATAGCCCAAGCACTTATTAAATGTGTAATTTTAAAGAACAAAAGCACGGGTTAAGATTCGCTCTTCAAGGCTAAAAACACTCGCTCCCAACTTTAATTTTAGCAAAGGCGCAAGCACCCCGATAAAGCAACAGATGATCCCATCATTTTTTAAACGGAAAAAGGAAGCGTTCAGTTCACGGGAATTCGTGTCGTCACTTATCGCTACATCTACTTATTTTCTTTTTGCTTTTTTCTATTTCAGGTGGGTGCTTAATGTTACCGAATTTTATTATGCAATTTCGATTCCTGTTTACGCAGGTCTCGTCTATATCAATTACCTCGTACTTTGCCGCGCTACAGATAAATTGGCACATACTGTAAAACAGCAGACCCATAAAAAGATTGAACAGATCCTGGCCAAGGAAAAGCTGCCTGAAATTCTCACTGAGGATTTCACCTTCAGCGTTCAGGAGCAAATGGCCCGGATGGCCGAAGTTTCCGAAAAGCCCCTTTCAAAGAATACTGATTCTGACAATGTGGCAACGGCCAAGAAATACGACGGTATTCAGCAGGAATTCTTTACCAGGCTGCGACAGGCCGAACTCAACAAAAGCATCTACGAGTCTGGACTTAACAGACGTTTTTCTTCTGAGGGAAAGGATATGGATAAGGTTGTGGAGAAAGAATAAGGTGTTGTGCCTAGTCCAAGACCGACTCCCCATTTAAATCTGTGGTAAGCACTACGCTCATATAATCAAAAAATGGCCGCATAAGTTGGTACTGTGCAACAACCTGTTTGTGAAAATCAGGACGGAGCACTTCATAATCTTCAAACTTATGGCTCACAAAGAAATTTTTATTCCGAATTAAATCGATATTGGGGTCTTCCCTGCTGAAACCTTTCGGGGCGGTTTTTACCTGATCTTCTGTATTGAGCCCGCCAAATGCTTTATTAAATTTCGGCTGCGCCAAAATTTTTCGGAACGGCTCCGCATCCAGCTCAAACTCCTTGCGAATCCGAAAAAGATCCTCTCGCTCCGGCTGAAAAAATCCACCAGCCAAATAGGTTCTTGCCGGTTCAATTCGTAAATAATAACCACCACGGCGATGCGCACCTTCGCGGCTGAAATAAACGCTTCGGTGAACGTTGTAGGGCGTTTTGTCTTTAGAAAACCTGATATCCCTGTTGATACGGAAAACCTTTTGCTTTTCAATCACATCCACCCGTTCCAGCTCCTCCCCTAATTTGGCATAAAAAGCCTTTAGCCTTTTTTCGTTGGCCTGATAGCGCGTTTTGTTTTCGGTCATCCATTCGCGGTCGTTGTTCTGTTTGAGGTCTTTGAGAAATTGAAAGTTTTCGGCCGTGAGCATAACTTTTACATTTAGGCTTCACAAGATAACCTATTTTATGAAGGGCTGCCGCTATTGGTCAGCACCGAAGATAATTGTACCTTTAATTACCGTTATTGAAAACGAAAGCCATTCCGAATAAAGGCAACGACAGCAAAGGGTTCGACTAAAAGGCCCCATCTGTAAACCTATGGAATTGCCAATGCGAAAACCCCTAACGACCACAGCGCATGGAGGTAAAGGAAATGACCGAAGCCCAGATCCAGGAAGAAAACAAGGAGCTCACCCGGCAGTACAAAGAGCTGCTGCGCATCAGTTACCGCACCCTTTCGGATGAGGATAAAAAGATGATCCGTCACGCCTTTGAGATTGCCGTTGATGCCCACAAGGACCAAAGGCGCAAATCTGGTGAAGCATACATTTTTCATCCCTTGGCCGTTGCACGCATTGTGGCCAGCGAGATCGGGATGGACGCCACATCGATTGCCGCTGCACTTTTGCACGATGTGGTCGAGGATACCGTGTACACGCTTGAGGATATTGAAGAGCAATTTGGGCAAACGGTAGCGCGCATTGTCGATGGTCTTACTAAAATTTCAAACCTTAAAAAGCACCGGGATATTTCGCTGCAAGCGGAAAATTTCAGGAAAATGCTGCTGACTATCAATGACGATGTGCGGGTGATCATCATAAAGATTGCAGACCGCCTGCACAATATGCAGACGATGGATTCCATGAGGCCTGACAAGCAGGTAAAAATCGCAAGTGAAACCCTTTACATTTACGCCCCGCTCGCGCACAGAATCGGCCTGTATAACATCAAGACCGAACTTGAGGATCTTGGGCTTAAATATACAGAACCCAGCACATATAAATCCATCGTCAATAAGATTAAGGACACTAAGGAAGAGCAGGATAAGTACATCGATGAATTTACCAGCATGATCTGCAAATCACTGGACCGCGAAATGATCAGCTACGAAATAAAGGGCAGGCCAAAATCCATTTACAGCATACGCCGAAAGATGCAAAAGCAGCGCATCCCTTTTGAGGAGGTGTATGATAAATTTGCCATCAGGATCATCTATAAAAGTTCGCCGGAAGATGAAAAATTCCTGGCTTGGAAGATTTACAGCTTGGTTACCGACAATTTTAGGCCTAACCCTACCCGATTGCGGGACTGGATTTCATCTCCCAAATCAACTGGGTACGAAGCATTGCACATTACCGTCATGGGTTTGCGCGGGCGCTGGGTCGAGGTACAGATACGCTCAGAACGTATGAACGAGATTGCCGAGAAAGGGTATGCCGCACATTACAAGTATAAGCAAGGTGATGAGGGCGATCAAACGTTAGACCACTGGTTGAACCGTCTGCAGGATGCGCTGGAGAATCAGGAAACCAACGCGGTCGATTTTGTTGAAAACTTCAAAATGAACCTTTATAACAAGGAGATTTTTGTTTTTACCCCACAGGGCGACCTCAAGTCACTTCCCAAGGGATCGACACCTTTGGATTTTAGTTTTAGCATTCATACAGAAATTGGCCTGCATACGCGCGGCGCACGGGTCAATGGTAAATTGGTCCCACTTAGCCACGAGCTTAAAAGCGGAGACCAGGTAGAAATCATCACTTCAGAACACGCCAAGCCCAACAACAACTGGCTTGATTATGCAACTACGGCGCGGGCGCGTTCTAAAATAAAATCCTCATTAAAAGACGAGCGCAAAGAAATTGCCGAAGACGGTAAGGTGATCCTCGTACGAAAATTGCGGTCGCAGAAAATTACTTTGGACGAAAAAGTAATCAACGAGATGGTATTGTTCTTTAAGCTGAAAACAAGTCTCGATCTCTTCTATCGGGTGGGCATAGGCACTATTGACAACAAGATGATTAAGGAGTACGCAAACCAGCGAAGTAACGCCTTTGTGAGCTTTATAAAAAATAAGATCAGGAAACCACAGGTTCCCGAACACGTTGACCGGGAAGAGATCAATGATAACTATGACCTGCTTGTCTTTGGTAAAGAAGGCCAAAAGCTGGATTATACGCTCGCCCCTTGTTGCAACCCTATCCCTGGGGATGCAGTATTTGGTTTTACCACGATCAAAGAAGGAATCAAGGTGCACAAAAAAACCTGTCCCAATGCATTGAGCCTGCAAAGCAACTATGCTTACCGCATCATTCCGGCAAAATGGATCGATAGCAGTGCACAAGAATTTAAAGCAGAGCTTGAACTTACCGGGCTTGACAAAATGGGACTGGTCAATGGGGTGACCCGTGAAATTTCAGACCATATGCACGTGGATATGCGCAACTTGAATTTTACTACTAACGATGGTGTCTTTAGCGGCTCCATTACGGTCATCGTTAAAAACAAGGAACACCTGAACAAGCTGATCAGCAACCTCAAAAAAATTGATGGTATTGACAAAGTGATACGTAGGTAAACCCTATCTTTGGGCGGCAAAATTATGACGGCTAAAAAACCTATAAATAACGATCAGGAAGTAGTAAAAAATGTGTTCACCACTTTTCTTACCGAAAATGGACACCGCAAAACCCCAGAACGTTATGCGATTCTTCAAGAGATTTACGATTATGAGGACCACTTCGATATTGAGTCCCTGTACATCAGTATGAAGAACAAAAACTACAGGGTCAGCCGGGCAACACTTTACAATACCATTGAACTTTTACTGTCGTGCGGGCTGGTGCGCAAGCACCAGTTTGGCCAGAATCAGGCACAGTATGAGAAGTCGTATTTTGATAAGCAGCACGATCACGTGATCCTTACAGACACTGGCGAAGTCATTGAGTTTTGCGACCCCAGAATACAATCTATCAAAAAAACCATAGAAGAAGTGTTTGATATTGAAATTAAAAAACACTCGCTGTACTTCTACGGTAACCGAAAATCAACAGAAGACAACTAGCAGTATATGGCAGTAGATCTACTACTCGGGCTCCAGTGGGGAGACGAGGGAAAAGGTAAAATAGTTGACGTCCTGACCAAGGATTATGACATCATCGCCCGTTTTCAAGGTGGGCCCAATGCTGGACATACCTTGGAATTTGACGGCATCAAGCATGTTTTGCATACGATTCCTTCAGGGATTTTTCATGAAAAGGCAATCAACCTTGTGGGAAATGGTGTGGTGATCGATCCTGTAATCTTTAAAAAGGAATTGGATAACCTTGAGCAGTTTGAAATAAATTTTACCGAAAAATTATTGATTTCGCGAAAAGCACACTTGATACTTCCCACCCACCGTTTACTCGACGCTGCTTCGGAAGCTTCAAAGGGCAAGGCGAAAATAGGTTCTACCCTAAAAGGAATCGGTCCTACGTATATGGACAAAACCGGCAGGAACGGAATGCGCGTGGGCGACCTCGAACTCAGTGACTGGAAAGAGCGCTACCGAAGCCTTCGCGACAAGCACCTTGCTATGATCGATTTTTACGATGCCGAAATTGAATTTGATCTCGACGAACTGGAAACCGATTTTTTCAAAGCTGTAAAGCGACTGAAGAAATTAAAATTCATCGACTCTGAAGAGTACCTGTACCAAGCTCAAAAAGCCGGAAAATCCATCCTGGCCGAAGGTGCTCAGGGCAGTTTGCTTGATATTGATTTTGGCACCTACCCTTTTGTTACTTCCTCAAATACCACAGCTGCTGGCGCTTGTACCGGCTTGGGTGTGGCACCGGGGCAAATAGGAGAAGTTTTCGGAATATTTAAGGCATATACCACTAGAGTAGGCTCCGGCCCATTCCCTACCGAACTTTTTGATGAAGATGGCGAGACTATGGGGCGTGTGGGCAATGAATTTGGTGCTACCACGGGAAGGCCGCGCAGATGCGGCTGGTTGGATCTTGTTGCACTCAAATATGCCGTGCGCATCAACGGTGTGACCCAACTGATGATGATGAAAGGCGACGTACTTTCTGGTTTTGAGACGATTAAAGTCTGTACTGAATATATCTATAAAGGTGAAAAAATAACCCATCTTCCGTTTAATATAGAAGCCGAAAATGTTAAGGTAATTTATAAAGAAATGAAAGGCTGGAAAGCAGACCTTACCGGAATGACCAAAGAAGAGCAACTGCCGGAAGCCTTGAACATCTACATAGCGTATTTGGAAGAAGAGCTGGAAGTGCCTATCAAAATAGTTTCGGTAGGACCAGACAGGACACAGACTATTTTGAGGTAGTTACAAAACTTTCCGCGTAAAAACAGCAAAACCCCGAGATTCATTGAATCCCGGGGTTTTGCTTTTAAACAATTACCAGTACAAACAGGGATTTAAAAAATTCAATTTGCAAGAACTCCATTTACTTAGCTGAATTTGGAAATTTTACCTTCCACGCCCTCATAAAAAGACATAAGCTTTGGAAGATCTTCATCAATATTTCCCGTTGGGTAGAAAGGGTGAGCCACACGGTGTTCTTTTTTGCCAAAGTCCATCGCGACTGGCACAATTGGCACTTTTGCTTCAAGGGCAATGTAATAAAAGCCCGTCTTCCATTCTGTTACTTTTTTTCGGGTACCTTCTGGTGCGAGCGTAAGCCGCAGCTCTTCGTTTATTTCAAACAGGGAAGCAATGGCCTGAACCTTGTTCTGTCCCGGTGTTCTATCTAATGGCATTCCGCCTACTTTTCTAAAATACCAGCCAAAAGGCCACCTAAAAAGCTCCTTCTTACCAACAAATTTGATTTCGAGACCAATAATCTTCCGATAGAGCAGCGCCATATAGAAATCGTGCCAGCTGGTATGCGGAGCAGCGATGATTACCATTTTCTTGATGTCCCTTGGAATTTCCCCAACACGTTTCCAGCCCAACCAAGAATAAACACGTTGGTAAAAACCGCTCATTTAGAATGGTTTTTATTGAAACTTAATCGGGCTTGTTCCAGATCTTCGGGAGTGTCGATACCAATGGCGGGCATTTCTGATACTATCATCCGTATGCGTTTGCCGTACTCGCAATAGCGGATGGCCTCGATTTTCTCAGCGCGTTCCAAAGGGCGCATTTCCCAATTGGAAAAATCAATTAATGCCTGTTTTCTAAATGCGTAAATCCCCTTATGCTTATAATATTTAACCGCAACTGATGGATCCCGCGGATATGGAATGGGAGCACGCGAGAAATAAAGTGCATTCCTCTCGTGATCGGTAATGACTTTTACATTGTTGGGGTTTTCAATTTCAGAGAACTCGGTAAGCGGGGTCATTATAGAAGCCAAATCAATGGTCGCTGCGTCGGCACCTTCAAACACTTTGATAAGATCACGAAGATCAGCTTCATTGGTAAAAGGCTCATCCCCCTGCACGTTGATGACAATATCGACGTCCATATCTGCGACTGCTTCGGCAATACGGTCGCTGCCACAGTCATGCTCTTTTTGGCTCATGATTACCTTTCCACCATGTTCCTCGGTTGCCTTGTAAATAGAAGCGCTGTCCGTCACTATGTAAACAGTATCAAAAAGACCAGTCGCCACGGCAGCATCATACGTCCTCAAGATGACCGGGAGTCCACAAAGGTCTTTCATCAATTTTCCCGGAAACCTACTGGCTTCGTACCGGGCGGGAATCATTGCAATGATCTTCATGTTTAAACTTTTCGTTTAGATAACTGTACTTAAACTATTATCTATCAAATACTTTTGTTTTTTCCGCGTAATCTTATTTTCTTCCAACCTTTAAACAGTAGATAGAGTATTACTAAAAATCCCAAGAAGGCGATCAACGGGAGAAATAGCGCTAAAAAAGACATCGCTCCAGAAACGCCGGTTTCTACCGTAGAAACCACGGGATTGCCCAAACCTGCAGTACTGGCAGTTGATACGCCTCGTATCGCAGCCGTGGTTCCCGCAATAATCGATGCGGTGCCGCCACCAGCGATCAATGCCAATGACCAGGTGATCCAGGGTGGTAAGTCACCCAAAGTGGCAAACATAACCGCCGTACCGCATATTCCGGCAAGGGGAACGGCAATTGAATCGAGAACATTGTCGAACCAAGGAATGTAATAAGCACCTATCTCAGCAATTGTGGCCGTTCCGAGCAAGATTACTGCAGCGGTAGAACCCAGCCATTCCCAACCTTCCTTCACCGGAATGTAATCAAAGAACATCCCAAGGCTTAATGCCAGCAAGGGCAAAAACACCCGAAATCCGGCGGCAGTCGCCAACCCAATCCCTAGAAAAGCCCCAATGATCCATTCTAATTGCAGTGATTCCATTACAATTCGCTTAAAAACATATCATTTTTAAACCCTATAAGATACAGGTTTTTCTGCGCTCGGGTAACCGCGGTGTATAACCAGCGCAGGTAATCTTTATTTGGGCCTTCGGGCAGGTAGGGCTGTTCCACGAAAATGGTATTCCACTGGCCACCTTGGGATTTGTGGCAAGTTATTGCATAGCTGAATTTTACCTGCAGTGCGTTGAAGTATTTGTTGTTCTTGACCTTCAGGAATTTTCGGTATTTGCTTTTTTCTTCAGCATAGTCCTTCATCACTTCCTGATAGAGCCGGTTGCTGTCCTCGTACCGTAAACTTGGTGTTTCTGAAGTAAGTGTATCCAGCAGCAGCACGGTTTCAAAAGGTTTAAGATTTGGGTAATCGGTCATTTGTACTTTTACTTCCGCGAAGCGAAAACCATACAGCTCCTTAATACTGAAAATTTCCAGAATCTCGACAATGTCACCATTTGCGATAAAGCCTGCATCGCTTTTTGCATCAAGCCAGAAATAATTGTTTTTCACCACCATTAGGTAATCCCCGGGGCTCACTTCCTCTTCCTTGAACAAAATGCGTGACCTTATCTGCTGGTTATACAAATTGGCGCGCTTGTTTGAGCGTACAATTAATACAGTGCCTTCATTGCCGTGTTCCCTATACGACTCCTCAAGTGCATGGAGGATGTCGTGGCCATCAATGAGGCGTTCGGTGTCGTTTTGTCCAGACAGATCAAACCGAAAGTCTGTAAACATTTCATCAGACAGGAACTGGCGGATACGTGTCGCATTTTTCAAAATCCCACTGTTTTCGGCCTGTCGCATTACTTCGTCCAGCTCGATGCTCATCACTTCCTTGCCAAATCGAGAACCCAAAAGTTGATCATCGAGCGCGGGGCTGAGTTCAAGCCCTACCGGCGGAAGCTGGGCATTGTCGCCTATGAGCAACAGTTTGCAGTTGTGCCCAGAATAGACGTAAAACATAAGGTCGTCAAGCAGTGAACCATTTTCAAAAAGCTTGGAATCGCTAACTGTATCTGGCACCATTGAGGCTTCGTCAACGATAAACAGCGTATTGCGGTGCTTATTGCGCTGTAGCGTAAACGAGATGCTTCCGCCGCTTTCCTTTTTCGGAAAATATATTTTTCTGTGTATTGTCTGTGCCGGGCTTTGGCTGTAATTGCTGATAACCTTTGCTGCCCTTCCGGTGGGTGCCAGCTGTACTGATTTCATCTTTAACCGCCACAGGTTTTTGACCAAAGTACCAATTGATGTGGTTTTACCTGTTCCGGCGTAACCTTTGAGAAGAAAAACCGTATCGTTATTTTTTGAAATAAGAAATGTACACAGCTGTTGCAGAAGGATATCCTGATTTATCGTGGGCGCATGCGGAAAGTCTGCTTTAAGGTATTTGTAAAACGTTTGAGGATCGACCTCCATAAAATATGGGATTACCGGTAAAGATACAATGGAAAATTTGGCAGCACGGGGAAACGGTTAAAAAAAAATTGTAGTTTTGTCTGAAACCAGTAACTAATTAAACAAATATAATTTCGAATGAAAGCAGTTATACAAATAGTACTTTGGATCGTCATCCTGGGCTTGGGCTATCTTCTTTTTAATTCTGTCTACGGAGAAGTTAAATTTAACGAGATGAAAGTCGTACGATACCGAAAGGCGATCGATAAACTGAAAGATATCAGGTCGTCGCAACAAGCGTACAAACAGGTCACCGGTAGATATGCCGGAAACTACGAGCAACTGGTGCGCTTTGTGGATACTGCGGATTTTGTTTTGACCACACGCAAGGATTCCACAGTACTGGATGAAGAACTTACAAAAGCTTTTCGTGTTGATAAGTATAAGGAAATCATAGTGGTAGATACCATTGGATACCGTTCGGTTAAGGATTCCCTTTTTGGAGATACTGGTCGTTACAAAACAATGATGAAAGTTCCTGTCGAAGGGATTGATGAAGAATTTGAGATGGAGACGTCAAGAATCATGAAAAACGAACAAATGGAACCTGTCTTTGAAGCTAAGGTTTCCAAGGACGTTCTCTTTCACGATCAGCCCAAGGATTATATTATGAAGGAAAAGCAGGTGATCTCTGTTGACGGGGTGAACGGTTCCTACCTGAGCATTGGTTCGCTTAATGAAGTTACTACAAAAGGAAATTGGCCCAAGAGCTACGCCGACGACGAACAGTAAAATGATCAACGATCAACTACATAAATTATCCATCCGGGTCAGCCTGGATGGATTTTCATTTTATATCGTTCCGGACGCCCGGGACAACAAGGAAGAAGTGAGAGCGTTTAAGATGGGGCGCACTACCCCTGCGCACCTGCTCGAACGGCTCAGGGCAGAAATGGAAAATGAAACGCTGCTACAGGGAAAAAGCTTTAAGAAAATTTCGGTCATTCACCAGAACCCATTTTTCTCTTTGGCACCCACATCCTATTTTGATGCCGAGAATGCTTCGTCTTATTTGCAGTACAATACCAAAATCCTGAAAACAGATTTTATTGCCCACGACAACATAATGCCGCACGGTTTGGTTAATGTTTATATTCCTTTTACGAATATCAACAATTTTGTTTTTGAAAAATTCGGGGAATTTAGCTACTACCATCATTTGAGCGTGGAAATTGACAAATGCCTTTCCGTAGCCAGTTCTTCGGGAACATCCGTTTATTTGAATCTGCACACCAATTTGATGGATATCATTGTCGTGAACGGCAACAGCCTCTCCCTGGCCAATTGTTTTGATTATGAGACCGATCAGGACGTTTTATACTACACCCTTTTTGTGATGGAACAGCTCCATCTCGATCCCGATGATATTGTAGTAATGGTGGACGGCATTGAAAAAAATACCGAAACCTACGCCCTGCTTTATAAGTATATCAGAAATTTAGTTCTTGAAAGTCCTGAACAGGCAGCAAACGCAAACCCCATTTTATGAGAATCATCAGTGGAAGACATAAAGGAAGAAAGATAATTGCACCAAAAAAGCTGCCCATCCGTCCCACAACGGATATGGCCAAAGAGTCCCTGTTTAATATCCTTCGGAATTCCTATACCCTTTTAAGCCTTAGCGTACTTGACCTTTTTGCCGGTTCTGGCAATATCAGTTACGAGTTTGCTTCCCGAGGTTCTGAAAGCATAACAGCGGTGGATAGCGATGCCGGTTGCGTAAGCTTTATTAATAAGACCGCCCAAGACCTCGAGATGCCCATTGAAGCATTTAAAAGTGACGTGTTCAAATTTTTGGAACGCTCCGGTGGAAGTTATGATGTGATTTTTGGCGATCCACCGTACAACTGGGAAGCTTCGGAATTTTTAAAAATAGTCGATTTGGTTTTCCAAAAAAACCTGCTTAACTCAGCGGGAACATTGGTACTTGAACACAGCAAACACACCGATCTGTCCACAGGACAAAATTATCAGGAAAGCCGAAAATACGGCGGAAGCTCGTTTAGCTTTTTCAGCAAACAAGAATAATTAAGGTCGAAGTGCAAAAAAAAAGCTCCTCTGTGGGAGCATTTTTTCAAATCAAGTATTGGCGACCAAACCGGTTTACTTACATCATACAAGAAAAACCCGTTTATTTTTAAAGGAAAATTGCCTACCTAGCAAGCAATCATCCCTTAAGCAACCCCGATCAATTTAATTTCATTTGCAAACATAGGACGGGCGGATTACACTTTTGTTACAAAAGTTCTTGATTATTTTTGTTAAACAATTTTAAACCATCAAATATCCCCGCAGTTTAGTACGTTAATTTGCCGTCTTAAAAAGCAACTAGTGCCACAATTTACTTTTGAAAAAACTCAATAAATTTAAACAGCGTTACCCCAAAGCCCATCTATGGTTTAACGACATGTCTTACAAATTTGAAAGCGCCGCTGATTGGCTCTTTAAGAAAAAATGGGCGCGGTACACCGTCATCACACTTGGAGGTTTATTCGTGTTGTTCTCACTCTTTTTTTTTAGCATTTATTTTGGAATGTGGGGCAAACTCCCATCAAAAGAAGAGCTTGCCAGCCTCGATCAGTCCCTCGCCACACAAATTGTTGACAAAAATGGCAAAGTATATGGCAAATTTTTCATTTTTGACCGCAGGCCTGTAGAGTTCAAAGAACTCCCCGATCACCTGATCGATGCACTCGTAGCCACCGAAGATGCCCGTTTCTACGATCATGACGGGATCGATAAGCGCAGTTTGTTACGGGTGTTTTTTAAAACATTGGTTTTACAGAATGAATCATCCGGTGGCGGCAGCACGATCACCCAACAGCTTGCCAAGAACCTTTTTGGTAGAAACGAATCCAGTAAGGTGAATCTGGTTGTATCCAAGTTCAAGGAATTTATCATCGCCCAACGTCTCGAAGAAATCCATACCAAAGATGAGATCATCAACCTATATTTCAATACAGTACCATTTCCGGACAATACCTACGGCATAGAAAGCGCCTCGCAGAAATTTTTCGGGAAACCTACCGAACAGCTTAACCTGAGCGAAGCTGCCATTCTCGTGGGAAGCTTAAAGGCAAATACCGGCCTCAATCCCAGGCTTTATCCGGAGCGTTCTAAAACGAGGCGTTCTGTGGTGCTACAGCAAATGATCAAGTATGACCGGCTTGAGTCCCAGGACACCATTGGTATGGAACTCGACACGGTCGCGCTCAACTATCAGCAGTACGATGATACCGGTGCCGTTCCCTTTCTGCGTGAACTCATCCGGCAGAAGGCAAAGGTCATTCTCGACAGCATTAACCAAAACGGAAAAACCATTTATAACCTCTACCGCGACGGCCTCACCATCGAGACTACACTTGACATTAAGCTGCAAACGTATGCTGAAAACAGTATGACAGAACATCTGTCCCAATTGCAAAAAACCTATGAGCGTGCCTGGGGAAACGCTGCTCCCTGGAAGCGAACCTCAGTGCTTCAGCCGATTTTAGAAAGCACTTCTGATTATAAAAAACTGGCGGCACAGCAGCTTTCAGAAGGAGCATTAAAGGATTCGCTTTCGCGGAAGCGCAACAGAACAATTTTTGATTGGGAAGCCGGGATAACTGAAAAATCCGTGACACTTAGCGATAGTATCGAGAACCGTTTGTCTCAGCTGCAATGCGGTTTTGTGGCGATCGACCCAAACGACGGGAGTGTTTTGGCTTATCTTGGAGGTATTGATTTTAAACATTCCCAGTACGATCACGTGGTACAAAGTAAACGGCAGGTGGGTTCTACCTTTAAACCCTTTGTTTATGGTGCTGCCATTGAGAACGGTATGGACGTTTGCACCTACTTTCCCATTGCGGACCGCACCTATATCTTTGACGGAAAAGAGTGGGCACCCAGAAATTCTGGCGCGACCGAACCGGATATGATGTACTCTATGAAAGGTGGCCTCAGCAATTCCCTGAATACCGTAGCCGCGCAGATCATTACAAAAACCGGTTTTGACCCCGTGATCAATTTCGCCAAAAAAATGGGCATCAATGCAAAATTGCCTCGAGTACCGTCACTGGCCCTGGGTACCGCCGGAATCACCGTAGAAAATTTGGCAACCGCCTACCTTCCTTTCGCCAACGGCGGAAAAACCATACAACCCCGATACATCACGCGCATCAAAGACCGACTCGGAAAAATCATATATGAAGCTCCAAGAAAAAACGAGAATCAAAAACCGTTAAGTGATTTCACTCAACAGGCGATCATTGAGATGATGCGCGGCACGGTCAATGAGGGTACCGCTACCCGGCTGCGATCGACCTATGGCCTGAGAAACGATATTGCCGGTAAAACCGGAACAACCCAGGATAATAAAGATGCCTGGTTTGTGGGACTGACACCAAATTTGGTAGCCGTTACCTGGGTAGGGAATGATGATTACCGGATGGGTTTTAGCAGTACCGCTTTGGGCTCTGGTGCCAACGCCGCACTTCCCATTCTTGCCGGTTTGTTGAAGAAAGTTAATGCTGACACCACTTACCGCGCTATAGCAAACAGCCGTTTTGCCGTTTCACCCAGCGTTATACAAGCAATGGATTGCCCAATGTTCAAAAAAGATTCGACGCTGACTACTTCGTTTATCGATGATCTTTTTGGGATTGCACAAAAACGTTACAGCGAAACCGTTTATTTGGATAGCCGTGGAAAGATAACCGAAATTGATCGTAAGGAAATTGATAATGATACGATAGAAGATAAGAAAGGTGGGGTTTTTTCGTTTTTAAAAAGAAAAGAAAAGGACGCTGAAAATTAGCTTTTACCAATTGAAGAATATTTCCTAAATTTGCAGGTTGGCAACAATCACAAAAAAAGACTAAAGTAGACCATTTATTTGCTTTTATGCAAATTTAGGGTTATAATGTCACTATCTACTAAAACCTTAAACTATATATGAGACAACTCAAGATCACCAAGCAGGTAACCAATCGGGAATCAAAATCTTTAAATACATATTTACAGGACGTCAGTAAACTCGATATGATAACCGCTGATGAAGAGGTCGAGTTGGCACAACGCATTCGGGAGGGCGATCAGATCGCTTTAGAACGATTGACTAAGGCTAATTTGCGTTTTGTGGTATCTGTTGCAAAGCAGTACCAAAATCAAGGTTTAAAACTTCCTGATTTGATCAATGAAGGTAACGTAGGGCTTGTTAAGGCTGCTAAACGTTTTGATGAAACCCGTGGTTTTAAATTTATTTCTTATGCCGTATGGTGGATTCGTCAAAGTATCCTTCAAGCGATATCAGAACATTCCAGGACCGTTCGGTTGCCGTTGAATAAAATTGGTACGATCAGTAAGATCAATAAAGCTTTTTCTTATTTGGAACAAAGCCTTGAGCGTCCCCCTTCTGCCGAAGAAATAGCGAAAGAGCTGGACATGACCATTTCTAAAGTGAAATTGGCCATGAAAAACAGTGGACGAAACCTATCTATGGATGCTCCATTTAAAGAAGGTGAAAACGACTCAAACTTGTATGATGTTTTAAAATCGGGTGAGTCTCCCAATCCGGATGCTGACTTGATGCAAGAATCATTGGGAACGGAAATTGAGCGGGCGCTTGAAACGCTTTCGCCCCGTGAATCTGACGTGATTAAATTGAATTATGGTCTTGGTGGTGAGCAACCGCACACCCTTCAAGAAATCGGAGAAATGTTTGATCTAAGCCGCGAGCGTGTGCGTCAAATCCGTGAAAAAGGAATAAGAAGATTAAGACATACTTCTAGGAGTAAAGTGCTAAAGACTTACTTAGGATAGTTTTTTTCTTCAAGATTTATTGAACCTCCGTTAATGCGGAGGTTTTTTTATGATATATTGAAATTGGATTACTACAAATAAAAAAGGACAACGCGCTGTTGTCCTTTTTTTTTGGTCAAATATATTTTGCAGAAACTCTAAATGGATCAAGTTTATCTATTGAATGGTAACATCTAAAAAGGTGGCCGTAAAGTCCTCTTCCCCGCCAGCATTGGTTCGGTCTCCATTTGCAACTCCTGTCGCATCTTTCTCAGGTTCATGAATTAGTACAACAGTGAGATTACCTGTACTTGCCGCGCCGGTTGTTAATGTAAATTCGAGACCTACCGGATTTCCGTTGTCATCCATATCGTCATAAGAAATGGTTGCATCAAGTCCTGAATTCACTTGATAGAAGATTTGGTGCTCCTCGTCTTCCTCTTCTACTTCTTCTGTCACATTTTCTGGAGGAGTTTCGGTCTCGTTAAGAAAAACTACAGTTCCGCTATAGGTGGTGTTGGCCATTAAGGGTCCACCCATAATTGTTTCAACCGGAGGGTTGGGCCCTTCACCGTCTGCATCCCGGCTGGTCAATGTAATTGGCGTTCCTCCGGTTTGTTGAGCCAGGGTTATAGTCATCGTGGTGATCACTTCTTCCTCATTGATTACTTCCGGAGTCCCATCATCGTCATCAGAACAGGAAGCGATAAATAAAGGTAGTACTAAGATTGTAAGATATTTGAAAAATGTTTTCATTACTTTTTTTGTTAAGGATTAATAATTAATTTTTAATTGTAAACTAAAATTCCTGCCAAGATCATCGGCATAATACCGCTGTCTGTTCAGGTAATCGCGGTAAGCTGTGTTGAGGAGGTTATCCACAAAAAGGCTTACCGTTGTATTTGTTTTCTTGATCCATTTAAATTCTGCAGAAGCTTTGAAGTGCAACAAGCTGTAAGCCGGCGGTGGCTGGCTTATAAGTACTGTTTCGCTAACTGCCTCTCCTTCTGTATTGACATATTCGACCTCAAAATCATTATCGGGAAAACGGGTCTGTTCAAACACCGTCTGGTTGCTAAGCGTCAGGTTGAGCTTGTTCCAGCTTTCAACGGAGTACCGTAATCCTGTATTCCAGTTGGCTGGTGGCATATCGATCAACGGCCGGTCACGATCCAAGTCCTTGCCGTTTACGTAGGCAAACTTGCTTTCGATATTAAAATTTGTATTGATGGTATACGCCAAATTGATGTCAATCCCATACAACCGGGCATCAACCTGACGGTATTCATTGACCGGAAAGGCACCGCGTGTGGTAAGCTCAAGCCCGCCAGGTTCCAAGATGATAAAATCCCGAATATAATTGAAATAGGGGTTCATGGTAAATTGAAAATTATTCAGTATGGCATTAAATTCCTTACTAAATTTCAAACCACGCTCTGGCCGCAAGCGCAGGTCACCCAGCTCAATGGCCGCCGCAGAATGATGTAAACCATCACTAAAAAGTTCGGCTGGATTGGGGGCACGTACTACACTACTTATATTAATCAAGCCCGAAACGTTTTCGTCCAAAACATAGCGCGCCCCTATAGATGCCGAGATATTATCAAATTGAAACACCGGGTTAACCAGTAGTTGATTGTCCAACCGCTGCACCACATCCTGACCATAATCAGCCTCATAGCCCCGCTCTGCCCATCTGGAGTTTTGATAGAACTTTTCAGCATCCATCGTGATGTGATCGTAGCGTACTCCAGATTCCAACTGAAAATTTTCGGTCATTACATAATTTGCGGTGGCGTATGCCGCTGCGGTGTACCGCTCGTAATCTGGAATCAATCGGCGAACCCCCGTCGCGGGATCGGGAAAGTTGACTTGATACGTTCCTTCCAATCCTATATCTCCAGAAAACCTTCGGCCGGCATCGTAATTAAAATTGGTAGCCAAAATATGGGTTGTCAATTCAAGATTCAGCGACGCCTTGTTTCGGTCGTCCCCACGCCTGATGTCAAATTCCAATCGGTTGTTACGTTGAAAAGAATAATCAAGGTTCCACTTGCCGGCTCTTTCGAAGCGTTTAAATACACTTATCCTCGCTAGCTGATGATCTACTTCTTGTCTTGGAGCGTTGATTTCATAATCAAAAGACCGAATGAAATTGGGTTCCCCGCTGTTTATTGCCCGGATCAAATCTGGAACACTTCCTATGTGTGATGCCCTTAAAATTCCCAGTTCAGAACTGTAAGAACTGAAGTAAGCGTCAAAACCATAAGTAAACTTATTCAGCCCGAATGCCAATGAAAAATCCTGACCGCGAACCCCGGTATTTGACAAGACGTAATCCGGGCTTTCTAGATCGCCAGTGTACGTGTACGTACCCTGTCCCTGCGCATACCAACCGTTATCAAAAGCTTTGGTCAAGCTTGACGTCGCACTGCCACCCCGCCCGTTGGAAGAGCCTTTTAAAATGGTTTTTCCGAAAAGGGTATCCTTGATCGGGGCGTTTTTTGACTCGGTGATGATGATACCACCCACGGCATCGCCACTGTACCGCAAGGCACCAGGGCCCTTTATGACCGTGACCCTTGCCGCACTGTTGACGTCAAGACTTGGCGCGTGTTCCACACCCCACTCCTGATCTGCCATACGAACACCATTATTAATGATGGAAATCCTGCTGCTGTGCAACCCTTGAATAATTGGTTTTACGATCGTTGTACCTGTGCTCAGCGAGCTTACTCCAGTCACCTGCATCAATGCCTGGCCCAGTGAACCGCTGCTGTAGTCGTCAAGCTCGGTCCCTGACAAGGTTTCTTCTGTGGCAGTTTCGGTGAGGTTCTTAAACCTCTCGCCTACCACCTGGACATCTTCAAGTGCCTCGATGTGGTGTTCCATTTTAAAATCACGCTCTAAATTTCCATCAAGCCTAACTTTAAAAGTTCTACGATCACACTCGGGATGGGTGATTTGTACTTCGATTGTACCGGCACAAAGCCTTTTCAGATTGAATTGACCTTCAAAATCGGTCAAAGCATATTTTTGTTGACCTACAATTTCAACAGTTGCACCGGTTAGGGCGCTCCCGTCGTGAAAATCTATCACGCGACCGGTCAGGGTATAATTGCAATTTTGAGATTGACCAACCGCCGCAACGGCCAGAAAAACCCCAAGAATCAGGTATTTCATAGTAAATAATAAAGCTCACCAAAAGGCGAATGAGTGATTCTGACTTCGAAAAGTTTAGATCACCGGGGGAGCCTTATTGAAGTAATAGATAACTTTTTGAGAAGAAATTTTTTCGCAGTTGCGAAATAGAACGCGTTGATCGACTTTCGTCAGAAAAACCTTGGGTTCCCAAGAATGGGTTTCCGATGGAATAAAATGATCGAGCTGATGCTGGGAATGTGCCAGAATACAGACTGCACAATCATCTGAAGGGAACTGGTCGTCGTGTGAAAAACGGTGCAGATCAACACAGGAAAAGGCAACAAATAAAAGGGCCAATAATAGACCTAGACCTCTTAAGATTTGAGTTTTCTGAGCATTCATCGTCGCGAAATTAATCAAACAAAATTGTATGTCTACAATCGCATGTTCAAAACTTGATAGATTAACGTACTTTAACACCTATCGACTAAAGAGATTGTTGTCGCTGTTTGCATTAAAGTCATTCAACCGCCAACCTCATCAATATAC
>JBATUQ010000038.1:0-1503 GCA_049671285.1 Leeuwenhoekiella sp.
GCCCTATAGCGTGCGGCGGGTGATCCGGGCTTGAGAAGGTTAACGCTAATCTGCCGCGAAAATTGAGTTTTACTAACTGACCTTTCGCAGGCGAAAGATTTGGTAAATTGAAAAAAAAATGTTTGGGTTTTTATCTTGCAGTTCAAAGGAGCAGAAGATGAAAGACCCAAAATTACTTGATTTGTATTCGGATTACCTTTTGGCCTCGTTTCGCATGGCGACGGCGACGGGATTATCCGAGTTGACCGATCAGGCTTTAAGCCATGATAAGATCAGTCGATTTTTAGGGCAGGAGGAGTTTACCTCTAAAGATTATTGGCGTTGTATCAAGCCTTTGGTTCGTAAGGTGGAGCACTGCGATGCAATCATTAAAATTGATGATACGATCGAAGAAAAGCCCCACTCTACGGAAAATGAAGTGATTACCTGGCACTGGGATCACTCCAAAAAGCCGAAGGCTGGGCACACCAAAGGGATTAACATCCTCAATTTTCTTTATCACAGCCCTTTAGGAATTGAAATTCCTATCACTTATGAGATCGTACGTAAATCGGAAGAATACGTTGATGTCAAAAGCGGCAAAGTCAAGAAACGAAGTCCTCGTAGTAAAAACGAAATGCTGCGTGATCGGCTTTTTGTTCTGCACAAGTATAACCGTGTTCCCTTCCGTTATGTGTTGTGGGACACTTGGTTTTCCTCGAAAGAGAACTTTGATTTCGTTCACCTTACGTTGGAAAAACACTTCATCGGTGCCCTGAAGAGCAACCGCAAGGCTGCCCTCAGTATGGAAGATAAGCTGGAAGGTAAATTCCACCGAATCGACGGCTTAGAGTTACAAGCAGGCCAGGCCATTACTGTTTATCTCAGAGGATTGGATTATCCGGTTCAGTTGGTTAAACAGGTCTTTACAAACCAAGACGGCTCTACTGGAGACTTGTACCTAGTGACCAACGATCTGGATTTAGACCCCACAGCCATCTGTACGACCTACGAAAAAAGATGGGGAGTAGAGGTATTCCACAAATCACTCAAACAAAATGTGGGCCTGGAAAAGTCGCCCACCAAACATGAAACATCCCAGTGCAATCATGTCTTTGCCGCCATGATCAGCTGGACCAAATTGGAATTATTGTCTTTGAAAGACCAATCCAATCATTTTGCCCTGAAAAGCAAGTTGTATGTCAAAGCCCTCAGAGCGGCCTTCGTAGAGTTGCAAAGTCTAAAGACTTACATCGCCAATAGCGAAGAGCTAAATCTGAGTTGTACCTCTCTTTTGAGGTAAGGCTTATTTATGCGTGCGAGTACATTGGAAATAGTGCCTTGCCACTAAACGCTAGAGGTGTGTTACTACTTTTCTGTACTGCTATTTTCTCGTTAAATCAAAATCTTTCGCCTGCGAAAGGTCAGTTACTAAAGAAGCCTTTGAGCAATTTTCCTAAGTTAGCATCCTCTGCTTCTATTTCTTTATAGGTTATCGGCTGTAATGTCTTGTTAGTACATAAG
>JBATUQ010000039.1:0-67272 GCA_049671285.1 Leeuwenhoekiella sp.
CTCCCCAACTTGTTTTGCAGGCGTTCTTTGGATACGGAACGTACATGAAAGGTCAGCACTTCAGATTCTTTTACAAGACCGCTGCTTTCTGAAGGTTTCAGGATGAGATTGCCCTTATAATTTTTGATTTTGGTTGTCAACGGGCACACGATGACCACTTGCAAATGCTGGTTGAGCATATTGCCACTTATGATCACTACAGGCCTCCGACCGCTTTGCTCGCTGCCTTTAGTAGGGTTAAGATAAAGCTCCCAGATATCGCCCTGCTTCATAAAAGATCACTTTCAAGATCCTGTAAATAGTAGGTCATGCCTTCTTCAGCCACCTGCATCACATCATCATCTTTACCCGCCTGCCGGTATGACTTGACGTATTCTGCCCGGTTGAGCTGATCAAGATATACGGTGAGTGCATTTTCTATAAGTTTATTTTTGGGAATTTTATACTGTGCCGCCATTACCGCTAGCTGATCGAGCAAACTGTCTGGAAGTGATGAAGTAAATGTTGCCATTTTATGTTTATACTTTATAAATATATTCAAATGTATATAATTTATTTCTTAATGAAAAACATAAAATCAATCTTTTCAAAAGGTAGAATTCTTTTTGATTTCAATATTAAAATAAGACTACCTTAAAACGATTGGGTACACAATGTGATAGCAGTGCAGCATGAATACCCTTCGTTTGGCGAAATGAATATGTCAATGCTCAAAATCAACTCTCTTTCTCTGTTTTCCGGGTTTGCTTACTTCGAATAAAGCTCAAGGTGTTAGGCTAAGGATGGAATGAATCTTCTTCCATAATTTGAACTCCTGCGGAGAATGCTATATCCTACATCGTTCATAATTTTGGGAGGTCAGACGGTTATACAATCGATGACAAACTCATTTCCAACTACGGCGACAACTTTAAAACTGACGTGACCGGACTTCAACCCGGCAATTTCATATTAAGGATCGCTTCGGTTATTGATGACGCCGAAGAAACGGTTACCGGGTCTCAACAAATCACAGTCAGCCCGCTCGGCAGTGCCGGTTTTGCCTTTTCATTCGGAAGGATTTCCGGTGCTTAAAAAACAAACGGCACCTTAAAGGACAACGCGGTGGTATTGCCTAATACAGAAAATACTAAGAATATGGTTTTATTAAATGTCTATGGAGAAACCAACAATGCTAGTGTGAAACCTCAGAATATCCCTCAAGGATTTTAAAAAGGACAGCAGCACCGTATGCAAACTGGAAGATAAGGTGTGCCGCTTTTTTGCTGTATTGTTTGTACTTTTAGAAATGTCTAGAACAGAAAATTCTTCAAAACACAAACACCCGATGACAAAAAACCATTTGCTCTATCTATTCCTTTCTATTACCAGCTGCATCAGCGCTCAGGATTTCCAAGGTGACTGGATTGGCCAGCTGAATATGGGCGCGCAATCCCTTGAGGTAGCCTTTCATATTGACAAAACATCTACTGACTATTCCGGTACGATGGACATCCCTCAACAAGGTTTGAACGGCGGAAAGGCGGACAGCGTCACCGTGATCGATTCCAGTATCAGCATGTCGTTTCCGCAGTTTGGGATCGAATACCAAGGGAAACTGGTATCGGCAGATTCCATTACCGGAAACTTGCTTCAGGGCGGAATGGCCGTTCCGCTTGAATTGCACCGGGGAATCCTTAAACTCAACCGTCCTCAAGAGCCCAAGCCCCCATTCAACTATTATTGTGAGGAAATCACATTTACCAACGCTGCTGACGGCATTACCTTGGCCGGTACCCTGACGTTGCCCAAATCCAGCGGAAAATATCCTGTGGTGATTATCGTAAGCGGTAGCGGTCCACAGGATCGGCATGGGACGATGTTCAGTCACAAACCGTATCTCGTACTCGCCGATCATTTGACCAAAAATGGCATTGGTGTGTTTCGTTTTGACGAAAGGGGCGTTGGGGAGTCAGAAGGAAATTTTGAGCAGGCCAACATCAACACTTTTATGCAAGATGTGACCGAAGCAATCAACTTCCTTAAGCAACGGAAGGATATCGCCAAAAATCAAATTGGCCTCATAGGACACAGTATCGGCGGGATTGTGGCTCCAAAGCTTGCTGCTGTAAACAAGGACGTTGCCTTTCTCGTCCTACTTGCCGCACCGGGCGTACCGGGTGATGAACTGATGCTTTCCCAAAAAGCGGCCGTGGAAAAGATTATGGGTGTAAGCGAGCAACAGATCGACGCCGGACAGAAAAGTTTTGGCGGAGCATATGAAATTGCGAATCGAACGGATCTGGAAATTCCCGTGATGCAAGATTCTATTATGGCCTACTTTAAAAGAACATTTGGCGGCCTTTTGCCAGAATCGCAAGCGCAAGCCATCAGCAAGCAATTGACCGGCGCAGAAGTTTTAAGTCTTATTCAATCCCGTCCATCAGCTTATATGTCCCAAATTAAAATACCGGTCTTGGCCCTAAACGGAACCAAAGATTTTCAAGTGCCAGCCGAGGCCAATCTGGAAGCAATTAAAAATAACCTTTCGGCTGCGGGAAATACGCAGTTTAAAATCATTCCGCTTAACGGGCTCAATCATCTTTTTCAGGAAAGCGATACCGGTGCTTTGAGTGAATATGCGACCATCGAGCAAACCTTTTCGCCAAAAGCATTAACTATTATTTCCGAATGGATAAACACCCAAATTCGTTGATCATTCGTCCAATTATGCGTAAATCGTGAATGCAGCAAACCTCCAGAACATAACCAAATCCATAAATCTCATATTGCCTTTTGGGATTATTTGGTTGGTTTTTGGCTGGCTTTTTTTGTTTATTGAGATGGCCGCCACAGATGGCTTCAACCATGTCGCCGCCGGTGCTGTTGACATGAGCTTGCCGGTTTTCATTTTTGCAAGTACGGGAATCCTTTTCTTTGGCATATTAATGGGCTTTATCGAGGTATTTTACATCGGTAAATTGTTTGCATCAAAAAGTTTGGGCAAAAAGCTGGCCTTTAAATCCTTGCTTTATGTGGCCTCCTTTCTTGTGATCGTCGTTGCATCTTATCCCATCGCGGCAAGTATAGAACTTAAAGTTGGTGTTCTTGATGCAAAAGTTTGGCAGAAATTCGCCAGTTTTCTTATAACTTGGACGTTTCTAAGTACGATGTTACAATTGAGCGTATCGCTGATCATTTCTTTATTCTATTCAGAAATTAGTGGTCACATTGGGCATAAGGTGCTTTTGCAATTGCTCAGGGGTAAATACCACCAGCCCCTTGAAGAGCGCCGCATCTTTATGTTCCTCGACATGAACGACTCTACGGGCATTGCAGAGCGCTTGGGGCATCATCGCTATTTCAGTTTGCTAAAAAATTACTTTCGGGATATGTCTTCAGCGATTCAGAAATTCGATGGTGAGATCTACCAGTATGTTGGAGATGAAATTGTGATCTCCTGGAAACAAGCAACGCTTACTTCCTCAGCACCTGTACTTTCATGTTTTTTTGAAATGCGAAGCGCCCTGCAAAATCGAAAGGATTTCTATTTGAAGAAATTTGGTGTACAGCCCACATTTGAAGCGGGAATACATTGCGGCCCGGTAACCGCTGGCGAAATAGGGGTTTTGAAAAAGGAAATTATCTTTACAGGAGACACCTTAAATGCCACCGCCAGGATATTAGGACTGGCCAAAAACACCAAAGCCAATTTGGTGATTTCGGGATTCATTGCAGAAAGCCTTCCAAAGGGCGATAACTATGTGCTGAACAATCTTGGAGCCGTCGAGCTTCGGGGAAAGAAAGAGTTACTCACTGTATTTGCGGTAGCCCAGACCTAAAAACCTTAGTAAATAAAAACCTCAACCCAAGTTACCAATGGTATGAAGGTCATTTCAAAAAAGTGTACCTTGTTCTAGGCTTGTTTGACAAAATTTGGCAAAATGATGATTAGAGGATTAATATGTGTTTTAGGATTACTGTTATCATTTGGCAGCTGCCAAAAAAAAGAAGAAATCAGTTCTATAAATCCTGAAAACTGGAGCTCGCGAAGCACTACCCTTCCGGTAGGAGATTCGCTCAGCCCAGGAAGTACCTACCTTTCCATCTATTCCCAAATTTACAGCCAGACAGAACACAAAACCCACAACCTTACTGCGATGGCAAGTATGCGCAATACCAGTGACCGCGATACCATTTATCTCATTGCTGCTAAATACTACGATACCCACGGCAAACTGGTGCGCACCTATTTTGAACAGCCCATTTATCTCGCCCCGATGGAAACCACAGAAATCATCATCGACGAGCACGACGTTTCTGGTGGAACAGGATCCAATTTCATCTTTGAATGGCGCACTCCCGCCAATTGCCCCGAACCGCTTTTTGAAGGTATTATGACCTCAACGATGGGACAGCAGGGACTTTCGTTTACGACGATAGGAAAAAAGATCAAATAAAAAACCCCGCTTAAGGCGGGGTTTCATTTTGTCTTTACTGGGAAATGCGATTACATCTCCAGGGATTTCAGCACATTGCCATCCATCAACAACTCTTCAGGATTTTCAAGCGCTTCTTTAACGGCAACCAAGAAACCAACAGATTCTTTTCCGTCAATGATACGGTGGTCGTAAGAAAGGGCTACGTACATTATTGGTGCCACCACGATGCCGCCATCACGAACGATAGGACGCTCCACGATGTTGTGCATTCCCAGAATAGCCGATTGTGGTGGGTTGATGATGGGTGTGGAAAGCATGCTTCCAAAAACACCACCATTGGTAATCGTAAACGTCCCACCGGTCATTTCATCAACGGTGATATCACCGTCCCTGGCGCGTAACGCCAAGCGTTTTACTTCTTGTTCCACCCCGCGGAATCCAAGATTCTCAGCATTCCGGATCACAGGAACCATTAAACCCTTGGGTCCTGAAACCGCAATGGAAATATCCTTATAATCGTAGGTGATCATTTCCTTACCGTCTATCATACTGTTTACCGCCGGATAAAGATCGAGCGCTCGTACAACAGCTTTGGTAAAAAAGGACATAAAGCCCAGGCTTACGCCGTGCTTCTCTTTAAAGTCTTCTTTGTATTTGCTGCGCAGATCAAAAATAGGCTGCATATCGACTTCGTTAAAAGTGGTCAACATCGCCGTCTCATTCTTCACCGAAACCAAACGTTCTGCCACCTTACGGCGCAGCATGCTAAGTTTTTTACGGCTTTCGCCCCTTTCACCATTACCGGCTGATCCCATGGAAGGCTGTGCCTGTACAGCATCCTCTTTGGTAATCCGGCCATCACGGCCAGAACCTTTTACAGCAGCTGCGTCGATGCCTTTTTCATCAAGGGTTTTCTTGGCAGCGGGTGATGGGGTACCTGTTGCATAGGTCTTATCATCCTGCTTTTGGGATGGCGTGCTGGGCTTTGAGGGTGTTTGCGTTTTGGCATCTGCCTTGGCGTTGGTCTCCTCTTTTGTGTCCTGATCTTTATCAACCTCTTTCTCTGCCTTGCCGCCGGATGCGTTGGGGTTTTCAGCTTCGGTATCGATGAGGCAGACTACTTCGCCCACAGCTACGGCGTCACCTTCCTCGGCTTTTAAGGTGATAATTCCGCTTACTTCTGCGGGAAGTTCTAAGGTTGCCTTGTCACTGTCCACCTCTGCGATGGCCTGGTCTTTTTCCACCCAGTCCCCATCTTCTACGAGCCATTCTGCGATTTCAACTTCGGTGATCGATTCGCCCGGCGAGGGCACTTTCATTTCGTAAGCCATATTATTATTTTTTACAAATTCCGCAGTAGCGAAAATTTTCTGTGCCTGATCCTGATCTTGGTCAGGCGATAATTGATAGTTGTTATTTTATTTCAGTTTTGCCTGTCTGTATCGCTTTCGCGAAAGCGAACCTGCCAAAATTAATCTTTTTCGTTATCCAAATTAAATACGTCTGCCATCACACGCTCGTGCCTTCTTTTAAATCGCACCGAACTTCCCGCTGCCGGTGCCCCATAAAACTTGCGGCTGCAAATGCGGAAGTCCTTGGCTTCAGGAAGATGCATCAACATATGGCCGTAAGCACCCATATTGCGGGGTTCTTCCTGTGCCCAGACGATATCATCTGCGTTTTTGTATTTTTTGATTGCGTCGCGCATTTCTTCTTTAGGCAACGGAAACAGTTGTTCCACCCGAAATAGGGCAACGTCATCCCTGCCCAGTTCCTCGCGTTTGGCGAGCAGGTCGTAATAGAATTTCCCGGTCACGAAAACCAATGTCTTAACCTTGTCCACGTTTGCTTCCGTGTCATCAATGGTCATTTTAAAACTTCCGTTTGCGAGCTCTTCTTTGGTCGAAATCACCTTTGGATGTCTCAAAAGGCTCTTTGGGGTAAACACAATAAGCGGCTTACGAAACTGTGTTTTCATCTGCCGGCGCAGCAAGTGATACAGGTTTGCCGGTGTGGTACAGTCTGCCACATACATATTATCTACCGCGCAAAGTTGCAGGTACCGCTCCATTCTTGCGGAAGAGTGCTCTGCGCCCTGCCCTTCATAACCGTGCGGCAATAACATCACCAGACCATTCTGCAGTTTCCATTTATCTTCTGCAGCACTGATATACTGGTCGAGCATAATTTGAGCCCCGTTACTAAAATCCCCAAATTGAGCCTCCCAAATGGTCAAGGTCTCCGGGCTTGCCATGGCATAACCATAATCAAATCCCACTACTCCGTATTCAGAAAGCAAGGAATTGAAGATATACATATGCCCATTGTCATCATTCTTATCGAGATTGTTCAACAGTACGATTTCCTCCTCGCTGTCCTCCACCTTTGTGACCGCGTGGCGGTGGGAGAAAGTACCGCGCTCGCAATCCTGACCGGTCATACGAACATCAAAACCTTCTTTGATCAAAGACCCGTAGGCCAGCAGTTCTGCCAGTCCCCAGTCGATTGAATTATCGTCAAAATACATCTTGCGCCTGCCGTCGATGATCTTGTTTATCTTGCGCATGAATTTTTTATCCTCGGGCAGCTTGGTGATCGTTTTAGCGATTTTAGTAAGCGCACCCAGATCAAAAGTGGTATCGATTTCAGCCATCATCCCATCTGCCGCCGTTGGCGTGTACCCCTCCCACTCGTCACTCATAAAAGGAGTAATACGGGTGGTATCTTCCTCCCGGGAAAGCTCGAGTTTTTCTTCCAGCTTGTCCTTGTATTCTTCTTCCAATTTGGCGACATAGCCTTCGTCGATGATTCCTTCGGTCAAAAGCTTTTTGGCATAAATATCCCGAGGCGTATCGTGTTTGGCGATGGCTTTATACAATTTAGGCTGGGTAAAACGGGGTTCATCACCCTCGTTGTGGCCATACTTTCGGTAACCCAACAGGTCGATGAAAACATCGCGTTTAAATTCCATCCTGAAATCCAATGCGAACAGTGCGGCGTGCACTACTGCCTCGGCGTCGTCTGCATTGACGTGAAGTACCGGCGACAATGTGGTTTTTGCCACATCAGTACAATAAGTAGAAGAGCGCGCATCAAGATAATTGGTCGTAAAACCAATCTGGTTGTTGATGACGATATGGATGGTGCCCATCGTGGTGTAGCCATCCAGTTGCGCCATCTGCACTATTTCATATACAATACCCTGACCGGCAATGGCCGCATCCCCGTGCACCACAATGGGCAGCACATTTTCTGGGTTTTTTGCGTGATGCTTGTCCTGCTTGGCACGTACAATACCCTCAACCACGGCGCCCACGGTTTCCAAATGGGACGGGTTTGGAGCGATGTTTATATTTATTTCTTTGCCGTTTGCGCTTTTTCTTTTTGAGGTCCACCCCAAATGGTATTTAACGTCACCGTCAAAAATCTCCTGATCGTAATCCTTACCATCAAACTCGCTAAAAATATCCTTGGCGTTCTTCCCGAAGATATTCGTAAGGGTATTCAAACGGCCACGGTGTGCCATTCCCATAACAAACTCGGCAACACCTTTATCTGCGGCAGCTTCTATAATTGCATCAACTGCCGGGATAAAACTCTCGCCACCTTCTAGTGAAAAGCGCTTTTGACCAACATATTTTGTATGCAGAAAAGTTTCAAATGAAATGGCTTCATTCAGTTTTTTGAGGATATGTTTTTTGATTTCCGCAGGGAAATCAGGATGGTTGTCGTTTATATTCAGCTTATTCTGAATCCATTTGATCTCTCCCGGCTTGCGGATGTACATATATTCTACCCCAATGGCATCACAATAAATGCGCTCCAGATGGGAAACGATATCGCTGAGCCTAGCACCGCCTATCCCAAGGATTTCCCCTGCCTTAAAAACCGTATTGAGATCTGCTTGCGAAAGTCCAAAATTATCGAGCGCCAAAGTAGGCTCATATTTTCTGCGCTCGCGTACAGGATTGGTTTTGGTAAACAAATGGCCGCGGGTACGGTAGCCATTGATCAACTGCACGACCTGAAACTCTTTCTGAAGTTGTCCTGTTATCTCCGGACCTGAAGCGCTGGTCGAATTTGAGGAAGGCGACTCAACGGTGATCTCAGATTCCTGCAAGCCAAAATCGAACCCCTGAAAAAAAGCGCGCCAACTGGGTTCTACGCTATCGGGATATTGTAAGTATTTGTCGTAAAGTTCTGCAAAATACGCGGTGTGCGCCGCATTTAGAAAGGAAAAGTTATCCATTACACTGTTTAAATCAAACGATTTCAAGTACCGTTATAGGGATGCAAAAATACAATAATCGACCGTACTGGATTTTATATTGCCAATTTTTATGGGTATAGTTAACACTTATTTTGCAATGTTATCCGCGGTTCTGGATAATTGCAATAAATATTGATGGATCTTCAATTTATAGTAAGAATCTACATTCAATCCTTAAATTTGTGCTATTGCCTAGCGCTACCCTTCTACATCTAATAACTATCAAGCTATGTTTAGAATACCAAATCGGAAAACGAAATTACTTGAACAAATTATTCTACGAGGAGTATTTTTCTTTATGGTCCTAGCTGCTGCAAACCTTCAAGGGCAGGAGAAATTTAGCGATAACCTGATCTATGGAGGGAACCTTGGAATGAATTTTGGCAATGGTTTTTTTTCGGTTACCGTGGCGCCAAGCGCCCTTTACCGGTTCAACAAATATATAGCCTCTGGGCCAAGTATCATTTACAGCTACGTAAAACAGTCTGATTTTAAAACGTCAATGTACGGAGGAAGCTGGATCACACTTGTTGATCCACTTAATTTTCTACAACTTTCTGCAGAACTGGAGCAGCTACGGGTAAATGTCAATTCGACCTTTGTGAATGACCGCGACTCAAAATTCTGGAACACGGCTCTCTTTCTAGGTGGCGGTTTGCGCAGCGGTTTGCGCAATGGCAACGTGGTTGTAGGGTTGCGCTATAATGTTTTATTCAATAGTGGAAACCGTGTTTATGCCGAGGCATATCAGCCTTTCGTTCGTGTATACTTTTAAATTTTAAATTCCCAACTAATCCAGATAAATTTTGAGCACCGCCCTAGTCGCAAACCACGGTATCCCTGAAGAGGACATCGCACTTATAAAAAGGTCCAAACATCATCTGGATGATGTCACTTATTCCATGAAAGTTTTAGGCACTCTAGGCACGCCGATTGACACAGGCCTGCTGATGCTGCCTGAAAAATACCAAGGGCAAATTCACCTCGCCATACAGAAGGCATTACGATTGGCGCTTAAGGCCAACTTGCACACGCTGCAAAAGGGAAAAATCAAAAAGGCACCGTCAAACCTGATTTACAAAATGGTCACGGGAGCGTCTGGAGCAACCGGAGGATTTTTTGGTGTTGCCGGTTTTTCTGTAGATTTGTTGCTTTCCACCAAGTTTATGATGCGGTCTATTATGGATATTGCCCGAAGCCAAGGCGAGGACATTTTTGACGAAAAGGTACAGTTGGCGTGCTTGCAGGTTTTCGCCCTTGGCGGAAATTCAAAAGAAGACGATGCCCTAGACACCGCCTATTATGCCACACGATCTGCCCTGCAAACGGCAATGAACCAAGCCAGTACCTTTGTTGGCAAACACGGCACCGAGAAAGTGCTGGAGGCAATCGCCTCTCAGACTGCTACACCCATTGCCAAACTTATTGGCAAGGTGGCCGCTCGCTACAGCATACAGGTTAGCGAGAAATTTGCTTTACAGGCCATACCGGTGGTTGGGGCTGCGGCAGGAGCATCGCTTAATTTATTGTTCACCACCCATTTTCAGAAAATTGCCACTGCCCATTTCACGATACGCCGGTTGGAACGGGAATACGGTCAGAAAAGAATTCGGGAGATTTATGAAAGGGTCTAGGCCGTTCGCTGCATAAGTTTCAGCCCAAAATCTTTCAGGATATTCTTTTTTTCCGCTTTCAGCGGAAGTTCGTCAAGTACGCTTAAAGCCCTGTTGGTATAATTCTCGATTTCCTGCCGCGTCGCTTCGGCAGCGCCAGAATCTATAAAAAAGGTCTTAACGGTGTTGATTTTATCAATGGGATTGCCGGGTGAAATCGTGTAGAGGTGTTCTAATTGGCGTGCGTCTTTTACGGGCAATGCTTTAAGCGCTGTCAAGTAGAGAAACGTTTTTTTATTTTCGATTATATCACCACCCACTTGCTTCCCGAAGGTTCTGGGATCACCAAAGGCATCCAGATAATCGTCCTGCAATTGAAATGCGATGCCCAGATCGCGGCCAAAATTATAGATCGCCTCGCAACTTGTTTTTGGCGCATCGGCCACGATAGCGCCCATTTTTAGGGCCGCACCTACCAATACGGCCGTTTTATATTCTATCATCTTCAGATATTCGGCAATGGTCACGTCCTCCCGAGTCTCGAAATCCACGTCATATTGTTGTCCTTCGCAAACTTCAATAGCCGTTTTAGAAAACAGCTGAGCCAGTGCCCTAAAGGTTTCACCTTCGTAATTTTCAAAAAGCTGATACGCCTGTATGAGCATGGCATCGCCAGAGAGAATCCCTGTGTTGACATCCCAATTTTCGTGTACGGTTTTCTTGCCGCGGCGCAACGGGGCAGCGTCCATAATGTCATCGTGCACCAAGGAAAAATTGTGAAACACTTCGATGGCAAGGGCAGCATCTAGCGCTTTGTGGTAATCGGTATCGAAGATTTCGGTGGCCATAAGCGTCAAAACCGGCCGCAGGCGTTTTCCGCCCAGCTGCAAAATATAGGCAATGGGTGCATACAGATTCTCAGGTTTCTTGACCGTAACGCGGGCATCGAGGTAGGATACAAAAGCTTCGGTATATTCTGGAATGCTGCGCATGTTTAATATTTTTTGCCAAAAATAAGACACCGAACTCGATTGGCAGCAAAAGTTTTTTGGCGGCCACAGCGTTGTCTTAAGGTTAACAACTCGAAAAACTTTGGAAACTTATTTTGTTTTGTAAGTTTCCTGTTTTAAGTTTGCGCCTGAAATGAAAGAAGAAATATTAAGCAGCGCGACCGAATTATTTTTAAATCAAGGATTTAAAAGTGTAACAATGGATGATATTGCCACACAAATGGGCATATCAAAAAAAACGATTTACAGTCATTACAGTCAAAAAACCGCCCTTGTAGAAGATGTGACGGCTCACCTATATAACAGTATATGCACCGGTATTGACGGCTTACAGATGCAGGCAAACAATCCTATCGAAGAACTCTACGACATAAAACTTTTTATTTTAAAACATCTCAAAGGAGAACATACCTTCCCATTGCAGCAATTGCAAAAGTATTATCCCAGAATTTTCAGTGAACTTAAAATGAAGCAGTTTGATTATATGCAGGAATGTATGGTCAAAAACATAAAACTGGGTGTACAAAAAGGCCTGTACCGCAACAACTTGGATATAGGATTTGTTGCCCGTATGTACTTTACGGGAATGACGGGGATAAAGGATGCCGCTATCTTCCCGCCAGAGGATTACCCGCCGGCAGAGCTTCACGGGATGTATCTGGAATACCACCTGCGAGGCATTGTAACCCCGCAAGGCCGAAAAATATTAAACACCCTAATTCAATCAAATCACGAATAGCATGAGAAAAACAATGCTCACCCTGCTCTTATTAGTAGGTAGCCTTTCGGCGAAAGCCCAACAGCCCAGCTACAGTTTTGACCTGCAAGAGGCGATAACTTTTGCTTTGGACAGCAACTACCGCGCCCTTAATGCCAGACGGGACATTGCCAAAGCGTTGAAACAAAAATGGGAAACAACAGCTGCAGGCCTTCCGCAAATTGACGGCGTAGTGGACTACCAGAACCGTATCAAGCAACCGGTACAACTGGTTCCTGCCGAATTTTTTGGCGGTGCTCCCGGTTCTTTTCAGCCAGTGGTTTTTGGTACGCAACAGCAAGCCACGCTGACCGCTACCCTGCGCCAGCTTATTTTTGACGGCTCCTATCTTGTTGCCCTTCAAGCATCAGAGGCTTTTTTGAGATATTCAGATAATGCAGCAGAAAAGACTGCCCTTGAAGTTAGAAAAGGAGTCATCAATGCCTATGGCGGCGTGCTCCTCACTGAAGAGAATGTGGCCATTCTACGCAACAACCTCGACAACATCACCGAAAATGTAAACGAGACGCAGAAAATTTTTGAAAACGGCCTGGCCGAAGAAGAGGATCTTGAGCAATTGCAAATCACGCAGAGCCAATTGCAAAATCAGCTTAACAATGCCGTTCGCCAAGAAGAGATTGCCAGGCAGATGTTCAACCTAACTTTGGGAATTCCCGTTGAGAGCGAGGTAAGCCTCGAGAGCGACTTAGAGACCTTGGCGGTAAGACAAATGCTTCCGGGTGCCAGCAGAGACAGTCTGGACATTGAGAAAAACATCGACTATAAAATTGCCCTTAACCTAACCGAACAGCGGGAACTGGAACTTAAATTGGAAAAGAGCAAGGCACTGCCCTCATTAAATGCCTTCATTAACTATGGCACTTCAGCTTTCGATAATGATTTTGTTTTCACCCAGAACGACACCCGCTGGTTTCAATCTTCGATAATTGGCGTGACATTGAATGTGCCCATTTTCAGTTCGCTGGGAAGGGCAGCCAGCACACAGCAGGCGGCTATTGCGTTAGACCAGGCGCAGACAGATTTAGAACGCACCGTCCAGGAGGTAAATCTTGAGGCCAACAGCGCACGTAGTGATTTCAATTTCGCCATTGCAAATTATGAAACTGCCAAGAAAAACCTGGAACTCGCCCAGCGCATCGAAAATAAAAACCAGATCAAATTTACCGAAGGTATCGCCGGCAGTTTTGAACTGCGCCAGGCCCAAACACAATTGTATACCGCGCAAAGCGAACTGCTCAACGCTATGCTAAATGTAATCACAGCCAAGGCTGAGCTAGAAACCATCCTCAACACCCCTAATATAGATCCAACTGCAACCGAATAATTTTATTGAACCATGAAAAAAAACCTGTCAAGAATATCGATCGCTCTTTTCCTGCTTTTCTTAGCCTGCGGCGAAACCAAAGAAGGTAGCGTAGAAGAAGCCTTAGAATCCAACGATCTTGAAACCTTACGCACCAAGCGGAAGGAAATCGAACAAAAGACCCAGGAGCTCAATGCTGAGATCAAGCAATTGGACCAGGCCATCACCCAGTTGGACACGATCAAAAATCTGCCTCTGGTAAACACTTTTGTCGTCAACGATACTGTTTTTAATCATTTCGTGGAAATACAGGGAAATGTAACCACAGATCAAAATGTGCTCGTCTACCCCGAATATCAAGGCGTGTTAAACAAATTGTACGTCAACGACGGCGCGGAAGTAAAAAAAGGTCAGATTTTAGCCCGAATAGATGATGGTGGCCTGAGTAATCAACTCACCCAGATGGAAACGCAGGCTGCTTTGGCCAAAACCACCTTTGAGCGTCAAAAACGCTTGTGGGATCAGAACATCGGTTCAGAAATACAATATCTTCAAGCCAAGGCCAACTATGAATCCCAGGAAAGTGCTGTCGCACAGATGCGCAACCAAGTGGGAAAAACCATCGTCAGAGCACCTTTTTCAGGCAAGATTGATGAAGTCCTTACTGATGAGGGTACGGTGGTCAACCCCGGAGGACAGCCGCTATTTAGAATCGTAAACCTTTCAGATATGTTTATTGAGGCACAAGTACCGGAGCGCTATGTAGATGCCATCCAAAAAGGGAGTATGGCAAACGTATTTTTCCCGGTGCTCAACAGGGAAATAAAAGCCGAGGTTCGAGAAACCGGGAGTTTTATCTCTCCTTCTAACCGTACTTTTAGGGTAGAAGTTGCGGTAGATAATAAGGATAGTAATATAAAGCCCAATATGACGGCACGTGTGCGCATCAACGATTATAGCAATACCAATGCCCTCTTAATTCCCTTGAGCGTGATATCAGAAAACAGTGATGGTGAGCAATATGTTTATCTCGCCAAAAAAGACACCTTAGAAGGGGAACTCAGCCCGCTCGCTGACGCAGTAGCGATGCGGAGCATTATAGAAACCGGACTAACCCAAGGCGATTTTGTCGAAGTTTTAAAGGGAATAAAATCCGGCGAGGCCATTATCAATGAAGGGGCCAGAAGTGTAAAACAAGGGCAGGAAGTAGAAATCATAAATAATTAAAGCCATGGCTTCGAAAAAGAAAAAACAAGTAGACAAAGAATTTGCCCTCTCCTCGTGGGCAATTGAGAACCCCACGGTCATCTGGGTGATGATGGCCATATTTTTTGTGCTGGGGCTCTCTGCCTATTTTGGTATGCCCCGGGAGAATTTTCCGGAGATCAACGAGACCAAAATCTATGTGAGCGTTCCCTATCCCGGTAATACGGCCGAAGATATTGAGCGCCTGATCACAGACCCCATTGAAGACCGGCTTAAAAACCTGAGCGGTGTGGTAGAAATCCTTTCGACATCACAGGAAGACTATGCGATCATCACCGTAGAATTTGAAGAGGACATAGATGTCCCCATTGCCAAGCAGCGCGTCAAAGATGAGGTAGAGTCAGAAAAAGCTAATGAAGATTGGCCCGTTTTCAACAATGCTAAGGTAGAACCTAATGTTTTTGACCTGAGTATTTCTGAAGAAACCCCCATTTTGAACATCAATATCACCGGAGATTACACGGTAGAACGCCTTAAGCAATATGCCGAATATCTACAGGACGAGATTGAAAACCTACCGGAAATTAAGGAAGTCGACATTCGTGGAGCGCAGGAGAAAGAAGTTGAAGTTGCGGTAGACATCAACAGGATGATGGCAGCGCAGGTAAGCTTTCAGGATGTGCTAAGCGCCATACAGGGCGGCAATGTCACTATGTCTGCCGGTAATCTGGTAGCGAGTGGTCAACGGCGAACCATCCGTATTCTGGGCGAAATTGATGAGCCTCAACAGCTGAATAATTTTGTGGTCAAAAATCAAAACGGAGCCGTTTATCTAAGGGACATCGCAGACATCAGTTTTACCGAGGAAGACAAAACAACCTTTGCCCGGCAATATGACAAAGGTAGAGTGGTCATGCTCGACGTTAAGAAGCGATCTGGCAAGAACATGGTGGAAGCCGTGGAGGAGATAGATGCAATTTTAGAAGATGCCGTAGCCAATGTCTTCCCGCCAGACCTTACCGTTACCAAGGCAAACGACCAATCCAGCAAAACACTGAACCAGGTAGATGACCTCGTCAACAACATCATTTTTGGTATCATCCTCGTAGTTGTGGTACTTATGTTTTTCCTAGGTTTCCGGAATGCTCTTTTTGTTGGTTTTGCGATACCTATGAGTATGTTTATGGCTTTTATGATCCTCAATTTTGTGGGGTATACGATGAACACGATGATCCTTTTTGGCCTGATTATGGGGCTGGGAATGATGGTTGACAACGGGATCGTGGTGGTAGAAAATGTCTATCGCTTGATGGATGAAGAAGGGATGACCCGCATCAACGCTGCCAAAAAAGGGATCGGCGAGATCGCGGTACCTATTATTATCTCGACCTTGACCACCGTGGCGGCTTTTATTCCTTTGGGACTTTGGCCTGGCATTATGGGCCAGTTTATGATCTATTTTCCCATAACCCTTTCCGTAGTACTGGGATCATCACTCTTTGTGGCCATCTTCTTCAACAGTATGCTTGTTTCCAGATATATGAGTATGGATGAGAAAAATATTCCACTTAAAAACCTGATCCGTATCAGTTTAATTTTTGGAGTAATTGGTCTCCTTATTATTTTCTTTGGCGGTGAGGCAAGCGGTCTGGGCAGTTTAATGCTGGTAACCGTTGTTTTACTTTGGTTGTATAAATATGTTATTAAAGGAGCAACACTGCGCTTTCAAAAGGGCTTTTTGAGCAGTTTGGAAAACAAGTACAAAAGTTTCCTGAAGTATGCGCTTGCAGGTAAGAAACCCGTGTTTTTTATCGGCGGTACAGTATTGTTGCTGTTCGTTGTTTTTGGATTATTTGGATGGAGTGTGGGTTCACAACGCACCAGTATTGAGTTTTTCCCAGATAACAAACCCAATCAGATCATTGTCTATATCGAATATCCCGAAGGAACGGATATCGATAAGACCAACGCCCTGACCGAGAGCATTGAGGAACGTGTGTATGATGTTATAGACCGCAGCATGTACGTGCGCGACAATGGCGAAAACATCTTGGTGGAATCTGCAGTGTCACAAGTTGGCGAAGGCGCCGGAAACCCACAGACTGACGGTGGTTCTTCTGCCGAAATGCCACACCGTGCCAAAATCACCGCCTCGATGCGCGAGTATAAATTCCGTGACGGGCTTGATTCAGAAACGCTAAGGGCAAAAATTCAGCAGGAACTCAAAGGCGTCTATCCCGGTGTTTCCATTTCCGTTGAAAAAGATGCCGTGGGACCACCTGCAGGCTCGCCCATTAACATCGAGCTTGAAGGCCCGGATTATGATGAACTCATAGCCACCGCAGAACGGATGCGTAATTTCATAGAAAGCCGTAATGTTCAGGGAATCGATCAACTTAAACTGGATGTAAACAAAAGCAAACCTGCCATGCAAGTGGTCGTTGACCGCGAGAAAGCCGGCGAACTTGGGGTTTCTGCAAGTCAGGTAGGACAGCAGCTGAGACGGTCACTCTTTGGCGAAAAAGCTGGTGTTTACAAAGAGGATGGCGAGGATTATGACATTTACGTCCGCTTTGACCAAAATGACCGCTACAATACCAGCCTGCTATTTGATCAGAACATTACCTTTAGGGATCCCGCGACAGGGGAGGTTAAAGAAATCCCGGTGTCAACGGTAACTACCCGAAAGAACACTTCTGGCTTTAGTGCCATCAAGCATAAGGACACCAAGCGTGTGGTGACGGTATATTCTGCACTGGCCCCTGGTTTTATAGATGCCGGAGCCGTCGTATCAAAAATTCAGGAGGAAATGCAGGACTTTACCAATTTGCCAAATGACATCGCGATAGATTATACCGGGCAGATTGAGGAGCAGAACAAGCAGCAAGCCTTTTTGAACACCGCGTTTCTGTCTGGACTTGGTCTGATCATGCTTATTTTGATCTTTCAATTTGGCGGCCTTTCTAAACCCATTATTATCATGATCGCCATCTTTTTGAGCTTCATTGGTGTATTTGGCGGGATTTTGGCCACCGGAGCCTCATTTGTAATTATGATGACCATGATGGGGATTATTTCACTCGCGGGAATTGTGGTAAACAATGGCGTGGTACTGCTCGATTATACCCAGATTTTGATCGATCGACGTATCGTGCAGCTCGACCTGCCCGATGATGCGCTGCTTCCCAAACAAGACGTGTTTGACATTTTGGTTGAATCAGGACGGGCCAGATTACGTCCGGTACTCCTAACTGCGATTACAACGGTATTGGGATTGATCCCCCTGGCGATAGGACTCAACATTGACTTTTTTGGTCTATTCACCAGCTTTGATCCCGGGATTTATATGGGTGGGGACAATGTGATCTTCTGGGGGCCACTGGCCTGGTCAGTAATCTACGGTTTGATTATCGCCACATTCCTGACCTTGATCATCGTACCTACCCTATTTTACGTGATCTATCGGGGAAAAATAAGGATCAAAAACTGGCGTGATAAACGACAGGACAAAAAGGATGCTGAAAAACAGCGGCTGCAGGACGCAGCTTGATCCTGACAAATTTTTAATGGAGCCCTTTTTATTTTTGGTAGCACTGAAAATAAAAAGGGCTTTTTCGTGCTAAGCATTTTTTATTTGAGCACCTCCCGAAGCAATTCGTTTGAGTAGCAAAACTTCAAAAATGAACCGAATCTTTTTCGATGTAATAAAAACACTTTGGCGGTGTGGTTTGCCTTGCGACTTCTTAAATTTGCAGCCTTAAAATTCTTGGAATGTACAGAACACACGACAATGGCGCTTTGCGTGCAGAACATATTGGTCAGACCGTAACCCTTTCTGGATGGGTACAGAAGTCCCGCGACAAAGGATTTATGATCTGGGTTGACCTTCGGGACCGTTATGGCATTACCCAATTGATCTTTGATGAAGAGCGAACGCCCAAAGCGGTGATGGCGCAGGCCAAAGATCTGGGCCGTGAGTTTGTTGTTCAAGTTTCAGGGGAAGTCATCGAGCGCGAATCGAAAAACGCTAATATGGCGACCGGTGATGTCGAAATCCTGGTGACCGATCTTGAGATTCTCAACGCAGCCAAACTTCCGCCGTTTACGATAGAAAATGAAACCGATGGCGGCGAGGATTTGCGGATGAAATACCGTTACCTCGACATCCGTCGGAATCCAGTAAAGAACAACCTCATCTTTCGCCATAAGGTGACGATTGCCGTGCGCAATTACCTTTCGGAAAAAGGGTTTATCGAGGTCGAAACTCCATATTTGATCAAATCCACACCCGAAGGTGCCCGTGATTTTGTCGTGCCCAGCCGGATGAACGAAGGGCAGTTTTACGCGCTTCCGCAGTCGCCGCAGACCTTTAAGCAGCTGTTGATGGTTGGCGGAATGGACAAATATTTTCAGATTGTAAAATGTTTCCGCGATGAAGACCTCCGCGCGGACCGCCAACCTGAATTTACCCAGATTGACTGCGAAATGGCCTTCGTGGAACAGGAAGATATCCTAAACGCTTTTGAAGGGTTGACCAAACACCTGCTGAAAGAAGTCGTAGGATTTGAAATTGAAAGTTTTCCGCGGATGACCTATGACGACGCGATGCGGAAATACGGCAACGACAAACCGGACATTCGTTTTGGGATGGAATTTGGCGAACTCAACGAAGTTGCCCAGCATAAAGATTTTAAAGTATTCAACAGCGCCGAACTCGTTGTGGGAATTGCTGTTCCAGACGGAGCAAGCTACACACGAAAAGAAATCGATAAACTGATCGATTGGGTAAAGCGGCCACAAGTTGGCGCACTCGGAATGGTCTATGTAAAATGCAATGCAGACGGAAGTTATAAATCTTCCGTAGATAAATTTTACGACCAGGAGGACCTGGCCAAATGGGCAGAAGCTACGGGAGCACAACCGGGCGATTTGATCTGTGTACTTTCCGGCGAAAGCCAAAAAACCCGAGCACAACTGAGCGCCCTGCGTATGGAAATGGCAACCCGCCTCGGCCTGCGCGATCCAAAAGTTTATGCCCCTTTATGGGTAGTGGATTTTCCGTTACTCGAATTTGACGAGGAAAGCGGAAGGTACCACGCCATGCACCATCCCTTTACCTCACCCAAACCCGGTCAACTCGAATTGCTGGAATCTGATCCCGGTGCCGTAAAAGCCAACGCTTACGATTTGGTCTTAAACGGAAATGAAATAGGTGGCGGCTCCATAAGGATTCACGATCGGGAAACCCAGTCGGTAATGTTTGACCATCTCGGCTTTAGCAAAGAAGAAGCTCAGGCGCAATTTGGCTTCCTGATGGATGCTTTTCAGTACGGCGCTCCGCCACACGGTGGGATCGCCTTTGGTCTGGATCGTTTGGTAGCTATTCTTGGTGGACAGGAAACTATACGTGATTTTATTGCCTTCCCAAAAAACAACGCCGGCCGCGACGTAATGATCGATGCGCCTGCCAAGATTGATGATGAGCAATTGAAGGAATTAAATTTGAAGATTACACTATAACACACCCTAACACAATAAGAAAGCCTGAATCATTTTATAATGTTTCGGGCTCTTTTTGTTTCACGAAATTAAGTGGATCTACTCCTCCACTTTGGTATAGAGCTGGGAAAATCCTTCATTACTGACGTAATCCAACCGTAATGACCCGCCTTCCATACTTACAAAGATTTTAGCAATGTTGGGATTATCACAGGTCGTGCTGATGGTGCTATCCTCTAGGTTGAGCTTACCAGCCCATTTGAGCTGGTCATCATAAGGATGACAGAGGGATACATTTTCCGCCTCTACTACTCCATTGGGTTTAAGGGTCAAAGTCTTGTCAGAATCAATGGGCTGAAAAGTCCCACTTCCATCGCCTGGATCACTGAGCTGTTGGCTAAGGTGCCATTTTCCAAAAAGTGGACTACCCGCTCCGGTTTGCTGTAATTGTGATTCGTTTTCACTACAGGAAAAGAAAACAAAGGTCAGTAAAAAATAAAGTGGTGATGTTTTCATGGTGACGTTTTATATCAAGATACAGATCGCTCAAAATGGTTGCGTCGATAAAATAAAAAACCCCGACGATGGCCGGGGTTTGTAATTTTAATTCTAAACTTTATTATTACAAGCGAGCGTCGATCCAGCCCCAACCTGAAATATCAACTTGCGTACCATCATCATAAGCAGCAGTGGTAGTTGCAGCATTTCCATCAATAATGATATTTCCAAGATCGCCTTGTTCAGGGTTAGCCAATTCTACATTTGTGGCATATCCTTGAAGATACAAATTATTTATAGTCGCACCAGAGGCTTTCTTAAATTGAAGAGCAGTTCCATTTACAGAAGATATAGCCGTAACGTTGGTGAACATAGGGTTTGCATTTGCGCCATCTGCCTCAAAAGCGGTTGAAAAACCCGCAATTGTATGGCTGATGTAAGTATTAGTAACACTTCCATCCCATCCCTCAGTCCAGTCAACTGAATCATCTTCATTGTTTTCCAAATATAGGTTGGTTACACTTACTGAACCGCCAAAGAACTCAACACCATCATCAGCACCATTGATCACAGCAACATTTTCTACTGTCGTTTCTGAACCTACGGCATAAAAAGAAACACCGTTATATTGAGACTCTGAATTGATCTGTGCGCCTGTACCAAGAATCACAAGATTCTTAATTGAACCAGAACTATCACTGCTATTGGTGCCACCGTAAACAAAGCCACCTACTTCTGCAACCGCATTAACCCCTTCGGTAGTTTCTGCATCACCACAAATGGTAAGACCACCCCAGTCCCCTGGCTCCGCGTTAGGAGAAGACATTACTACAGGATTTTCTTGAGTACCGTTAATGTTAATTTTACCACCTTTGAGAACTGCTAAATAAACAGCCGTACCACCGTCACGTGCAGTAATTTTCGTACCAGCTGGTATGTTCAGGATACCTCCATCTTCTACTAAAAATGAAGAGTTTAGATTATAGGAAACAGACGCATCTAAAGTGAGAGTAGTCGTAAGAGATCCTTGTAATAGCGTATTGTCAACTGTAAGTCCAGAATTAACCCAGTCAAACATAGAGACGTCCACTGTTGCTGGTTTCGTGTAGTTTAACAAAGGATCAGAATCCGCTCCTTCGATTTGAATGAATGAGAACTCACCTTGTTCTGGATTGGCCAATTCTACAGTTGTATCAAATCCAATAAGTGAAAGACCCGTAATCGTTGCACCAGATGCTTTCTTGAACTGCAGGGCAGTTCCACCAGTCGTTGAAACAGCAGTCAAGTTGTTAATGGTAGGATTACCATTGACACCGTCAGCTTCTACCACTGTTGAGTAATCATCCCGATCCAACAAGACATAAGTATTGGTGATGGTTCCATTCCATCCTTCTGTCCAATCTACAGAATCATCTTGGTTGTTCTCAAGGTAAAGGTTATTTACAGAAACGGTACCTCCAAAGAACTCTACACCATCATCTTCACCATTAAGAATTGCGACGTTGCTTATACCAGTACCAGAACCTACAGCATAAAGAGTAAGACCATTATATTGGGATTCTGCATTGATTTGCGCCCCACCATAATTAAGGATCAAATAGTTAATAGAACCTGAACTGTCTGCATCATTAGTACCACCATAGATTAAACCACCAACTTCAGCGGTAGCATCTACACCTTCAGAAGTCGAAGCCTCACCACAAATTACAAGTCCACCCCAATCACCACCTTCTTGGTTGGCTGATGTCATAACGACCGGATTAGCAGCCGTTCCATTAACCTGAATATCACCACCTTTTAGTACTGCGATATATTTATCTGTACCTTCATCAGAAACAATTCGAGTCCCTGCAGGAATTATAAGGGTTCCACCTTCTTCAACAGAAAGAGTACCTCGTAGAGTATATTGAACCGAAGGATCTAATGTTACTGTACCTGTGATAGAACCCGTAGTAATTTCAGAACCATCTATTGGGCCAGTTATTACTGGTCCGCCGTCATCATTAGGATCACAGCTGACCATCCATCCAGATAGAGCTACGATGATTGCCATCATCAAATTTTTTGTCATTGCTTTTTTCATGTTAAAAGATATTAATAGTTAATTGTTCCGATTTTTAAAAAATTTCATAACTCACCCCAATAAGAAATACCCTTCCCGTATCATATGATCTGGTGATGTTGTTTATTTCTGGGGCATTCTCCCCAGCTTGTGTTATTTGACTTCTCTCTATTTTTGGGTTGAGCAAATTTCTTGCAGTGAACTTTACCTCTAGATTGTCGTAAAATGTTTTGCTGAATACTGCATCAAGTACAACAAATCCCTTTTCAACGATAGCCTCGTCAAAAAGCACATCAGGTCGATTTTGATCTTGAGGAGAACCAAGTGAGAAAATTTTATCTGAGGCATAATTCACAATTGCGTTGGCCTGAAATGGGTTCTCTCCAGCAGTCTCAAAACTCAGGGTTGCATTTGCTATCCAGTCTGAAGCACCTTGCAAACCTTCCTCTGTTTTACCATTATAACGAAAGGTAGTAAAACCTCCCTGACCGTCTGGAACATCTTTTAGATCCTGCTTATGAAACATTCTTGTCAAATTACCCGAAAGATTCAAGGAATTCCCATCTTCAATTTTAATTAGATTGACCCTCCCTTCTAACTCCAAACCAAAGATTGTAGCTTGATCACCAGCATTGAAGTATGAAAATATACCCGAAGCACTACGTTCAAGTACTCTATTTATTGGATCATTAATAAACTTATAGAATCCAGCAAGTGAAAGAAGCTGATCCGTCGTTGGGAACCATTCATATTTAAGGTCAAAGTTGTAATTATTTGAGGCCTCAAGATCTGGATTACCACGAGTCACCTGACCTACTGGTGAAACATACTCAAATGGTGCAATTTCTTTAAATTCAGGAAGTGTTATCGTCCGGCTAGCTGCAAATCTCAGAGCCTGATCATCTGTAAAATCATACTTGGCAGATGTTGACCAGTAAATATTGTTGTAGGATTTGTCAACTTCACCAGGTCGGGCATTATTTACATTGTAGGTCACAGTGAGGTCGTCTTGCTGATAACGAAGGCCGACGTTGAAATTGAATTTTTCCCTGTTCAGATTAAACGCCGCAAAAGCTGATTTACTTGTTAACGAGGCATCATAGGTATCTGTGGGCAACAAATTGATATCTAAATCACCACTCGCAAAGTTATCAGTGGTAAAAACCGGATCCAAATTGTCTAAAGATGATGGATTGATTGTATTTAACGCATCTTCTTCCACTCCTATAAATTGGGAAAGGAAATCCCTTGTCTTATACCTAAAATTAGCCCCTCCTGTAACTATTATGGCGTTTCCTGTATCTATATTTTCACTAAGGACAAAGACGTCCTGCAAGTTGGCCGCGACTTCCTCGTCATCAATAAGCTGAAATGTTTTACGCTGCTGAAATCCCCCAGTCCGCCCAAACTGAACAAAACTTAAATCTTCATTAACGTTAAACTCGTTGCGTATTCGATTTGGCTCATTGGCATTTACAATATTATATGCAAGGCCCCAGCTCAAATCGTGCCGCTCTCCTATTTTATGATCACCTAATAATTGATTGACCAACAACTGGGTTTGCCTAGTATTTTGGTCTCTTACGAATTGTGACAATGGCTCATTAATGTCTGTCTCCTCAAAAATTGAAGCTTCTCCGTTACGACCCCCTTCAAAAACGATATCACTCAGGTTGTTAACATAAAGCACCACACCCCTCAGGTTATTTCCATCAGCAACCCTATAATCTAAATTGAGGAGACCCGTAGTCGCTATATTTCGGCGATACTCTGTGGCATCTGTGATAGAATCATCAATGAAATTCTCACTAAATTCCCTAAATACACCTTGGCGATAATCATAGTTAGAACTCTGAGATCCCGTCACTAGAAATTTAAAGTTTTCTCCTATCTTCTTTCCTCCGGTTACCGCGTAACGGTAATTGATTGGGGATGATGTTGCATTTGGATTCCACGATTGTTGCGTAATTCTAGGGTAGTTGGCAACGTCTCTAGAAGCGCCGCCAGAAGGGAGCGGATTTTGGTTAAAACCTTGATCTTTTAGAAACCCAAAACTATAATCACTAGTATTTGCAGTTATTAAAAAATTATCTGAAACGCCGCTCTGGACCGCATTTGTATTTACTCCGGTACGGACTCCAACGCTCAGCTCCTTTGTTCCAGAAAGTTCCTTTGAAGCTATATTAATGGTTCCTGAAGCTTGATCTGCAGAATTACTCACTGAATAGGTTTTGCTTATATCCACACTTTGAATAACTCGAGTAGAAAAAAGGCTTAGATCGATATTCTTTCGCTCAACATCATCAGATGGAATTGGCAGGTTATTTAAAGTTGTATAAAGATACCTGTCACCTAGACCTCTTACATAAATGTCCCCAGAAGCTTCACTGCTAGTAACACCAGAGATTTTTGTTGTGGCTGTAGCCGCATCAGTAACACCTTGACGAGCGAGCTGGACAGCCCCAATACTCTCTTTTATTTCCACAGCCTGTTTCTGCTCCAACAACAACGCCTCCTCAAGCTCCCGGCTGGTCTGCACCTGTATCACGACCTCGTTCAGGGTGGCCGCACTTGCTCCCAGCGCGGTACTCACGTTAGTGAATTTGTCATTTTGGATGACTACGTTGGGAATGGTCACTGTTTCGTACCCCACAAAACTGAATTCTACAGCATATGTCCCTACCGGGATATTTTTTATGATGTACTTTCCATCAAAATCCGTGGTGGCACCCTTAGTGGTCCCCTTGATAAGTACATTTGCAAAGGGTAACGGCTGATTTCCAGCTTCCTTGTCGGTAAGTGTACCTTCAAGGGTGCCGGTCTCCTGTGCAAAGGCAAAGGTTGAACACACGACTAAAACAGCAAAAAGAATTGCTTTCATTCAATAAAAATTTTACGCTGCAAAGATGCCCTTAAAAAAGGCTGAGGTGGTTAAAGCAATGTTATGCTTAGGTAAATGCAAAATCACGGGAAGGTTACCCTAATGTTAACAGCAGAACCCCGTTTCTGAGCATCTCTTAAAGTATGCCATTCCAAAAAATGTATCTTGCCGACAAATCCATTTTTTATGATGCACTGGGAGCAACTGTTGTCGTTAAAACGCTTTGGCGATACCGCAAAAAGACCTCGCAAGGAGCAGGATGATACCCGTCTGGGCTTTGAAGTAGATTATGACCGGATTATTTTCTCTTCCCTTTTCCGAACCCTTCAGGACAAGACACAGGTCATCCCCTTGAGCAAAACAGATTTTGTTCATACCCGGCTTACCCATAGCCTTGAGGTTTCGGTGGTGGGGCGGTCATTGGGACGGCTCGCGGGCAAGCAAATCCTAGAACGCCATCCTCAATTGAAGTCAGATCACGGATATCAATTTGGGGATTTTGGTGCGATTGTCGCTGCCGCAGCACTGGCACACGACATCGGTAATCCACCCTTTGGGCATTCTGGCGAAAAAGCAATAGGTGCCTATTTTAGCGAGGGCAACGGGAGAATTTTTAAGGATAGCCTAACGGCGAAAGAATTTCAGGACCTCACCCACTTTGAAGGTAATGCCAACGGCTTCCACTTATTGAATCAGCACCGGCAGGGAGCTCCCGGCGGTTTGAGATTATCCTATGCGACCCTAGGGGCATTTACAAAGTACCCCAAGGAATCCCTTCCGCATCGACCCACAAAACAAGTGGCCGACAAGAAGTATGGCTATTTTCAGGAGGACAAGGCGATGTTTGAAGAAGTCGCTGACGAGTTGGGCCTGAACCTTCACAATACTTCCGAAGAAAAAAGATACGCCCGCCATCCACTCGCCTTTTTAGTTGAAGCCGCAGACGACATCTGTTATACTATCATCGATTTTGAGGACGGCATCAACCTGGGCCTGATCCCAGAAGAATTTGCGTTGGAATACCTGATAAAGTTAATCGGAAAATCAATCAAGAATTCAGTGTACAGTACATTGGGCACCACCACAGACCGTTTGGCCTACTTGCGTTCTCTGGCAATCAACACCTTGATACAGGAAGCGGTTAGCATCTTTATGGATAACGAAGAAGCAATTTTGAACGGATCCTTTGACAAAGCGTTGCTCGATAAAAGTTCGTACGGCGCACAGATCAATGATATTAAAAGTATAAGCGTAGAAAAGATATACAACAGTCCTGAGGTGATTGAGAAGGAGATTGCGGGTTATGAAATACTTGACACTTTGCTCGACATTAGGTGCAGCCTGCTTAAAGGAAAGCACAATCACTACCAGCAACTTCTTTCTAGGCTATTTAATTCTCAGTTTATAGAGTGGTCAACAATGTATCAACAACTGCTGAAAATCGCCACCGAAACCGCTATCCTCACTGATGGTAATGCTTTGAGACTTTTCCAAAAAGTAAGGGGACTGGATGTTAATTAATAATCGGTGCTAATTTTAAGCTTAACAATTGGCGATATTTGAGAAAAATTGCAATATGTTCAAGAAATTACTCCCTTTGCTGGCCGTTCTGGTCATGCTACCGCAATTGTACGCTCAAGATTATAGGAGCATCATCGATAAATTTCTAGCAGAAAACCAAAGTCAAAGCAAACTACCCGAAAATTTTGATTATAATATAGTTAGTGAGCTGCCTTCTAAAAGGACAGGAATTACCCATATCTATACCAACCAGCTAATTAATGGCATCGGGGTTTCTGGCACTACCAGTGTTTTCACACTTAAAGATAATGAGGTCATTTATGCCGCTCCCCGTTTTGTCAAACAATCCGGTAAAACTTCCTACAGTTCGCCGCAGCTCAATCCATTGGATGCCGTTTACGCAGCGGCGAAAAGACTTCACTTAGAAACCCCACTGAATCTGCGTATAAAAACAGTCCAAGACAAAAGAAACTTTGAACTATCCCCCGGAAACATATCCAAAGAAAATATACCTGTTCTACTGGTTTATTTTCCAACGAAGACAAACCAGTTGAAACTCGCCTGGGACCTGAACATCCACACCAAGGACGGAAACCATTGGTGGAGCGCCAAAATCGATGCGGCAACGGGCCAATTGCTGCAATTGAATGACTGGATCCTTTCCTGTACCTTTACTTCCCACAATCACGGGGAAAACAAATCGGCAATCGACGAATCCCAAACAAAAACAATTTTTAAACCGTTTAGAGAGAACCTGCCCTTGATGGATGCCAGCTACCAAGTGTATGCGCTTCCGTTGGCAAGTCCGCAGGAAGGCAACCGCTCGGTGGTCATTAATCCCGCAGATTCACTGGCCTCGCCCTTTGGTTGGCACGATACTGATGGCATGGAAGGCGCCGAGTTCACCACGACCCAAGGCAACAATGCCATTGCCCTAAATATAACCCCGATCGATAGCCTCCTGATTTTCGCTGAAGGCGGTGCGAATCTAGTATTCGAGTCTTCAGTGGATTTTGATGAGTCGCCCTTTTCATATCAAAATGCTGTCATCACCAATTTATTTTACGTAAATAACAAAGTGCATGATATTAGCTACCATTACGGCTTTGACGAAATGGCTGGTAATTTTCAGGTAAACAACTACGGGCGTGGTCCTACGGGAAATATTGGGGGCGAAGACGATCCTGTTGTTGCTTTGGCGCAGGACAGCAATGGAACCAACAATGCTACATTTGGCACTCCAGAAGACGGTTCAAATCCTGTTATGCGAATGTTTCTTTGGCCCAGTACAGAAACGCCAAACCCAGCATTGACCGTAAACTCTCCAGATGGTATTGCCGGGGATTATGTGGTCACCTTTGCCACCTTTGGCCCCCCACTCCCTGAAGTGGATGCAATTGTGGGTGATCTAGCTATCGTTTTAGATGATGATTCTGGAGAGGGCATTGACGATCCCAACGACGGTTGTGACGTCCTAACCAACAGTGAGAATGCTTTTGAAAATAAAATAGCAGTAGTACGCCGCGGCAATTGTGATTTTACCGCAAAGGTTTTTAATGCTCAAGTTTTAGGTGCTTTGGCCGTAATTGTGGTAAACAATACAGATGATCCAATTGTTCCTATGAATGGTGAGAATGATGACATCAATATACCTTCCGTAATGATATCAAAAAGTACGGGGAACTTAATCATTCAAAAACTTCAAAATAATGAAACCATCAACGTAAGCTTAAAATTTAACGGTCCCTATGCACTGGACGGTTCTTTTGATAATGGGGTGATCATACACGAGTATGCACACGGTATCAGCAATAGGCTTACCGGAGGCCGCAATGATACAGATTGCCTTTTGACATGTACCGAGCGGAACGATGATGATGAATGTATCAGTGGCACCTATACGGAGCAAATGGGTGAGGGCTGGTCAGACTTTTATGCCCTGCTATACACGCTAAAGGCAAGTGATGATGGTACCAACGGTCGGGCAATAGCCACCTATTTGACACGACAGCCCATAACCGGGGAAGGCATTCGGCCAGCACGTTACAGTACTGATTTTGACAATAATGATTACACCTATGAGGACACTAACGATCTCACATTGTCTGCCCCGCACGGAGTTGGTTTTGTCTGGGGAAACATGCTCTGGGAGATGACTTGGGACTTGATCGATGTTTATGGTTTTGACCCTGACGTTTACAACGGGACAGGGGGCAATAACATTGCAATTCAACTGGTCACCGAAGCCTTGAAGATGCAACCCTGTCAACCTGGGTTTGTGGATGGTCGTGACGCCATTCTTGCCGCAGATCTGGCCCTTTACGAGGGACGACACCAGTGTCTTATTTATCAAGCATTTGCAAGAAGAGGCCTGGGCCTTTCTGCAGAACAGGGTGAGGCAACCAGTAGAACAGATCAGGTGGAAGCCTTTGACCTTCCACCGGAATTTGAAGGAAATTGCTCATTAAATGTTGACGATATACAGTCTGGTAAAACCGGATTCTCAGTTTATCCCAATCCAACATCAGGAACCGTGAATATTACTTTTCTAAGGGATATGGGAACCGGGACCATAACGATCTATGACCTCAATGGTAGAAAGGTGTTCAGCAAGGAGAATAGCTTGAGCGGGACTGTCGAACTGGGCCTAAATGCCATTAATCCCGGGGTCTATTTGGTCAAGATAACAGATGGAAATTCGCATACCAATACACGCAAATTGATAATTAAATAAACAATATTCTGAGTCTAGCCCTGAATTTAAACGTTCGGGGCTTTTATTTTTTAGTCCCTCGATGTGACTTCTAGTAGTTGCGAAATGATTTCCGTGAGGCCGGTAATATCAAATTTTACCATTTTGTGCAATTCGTCAACACTTCCCTGCGTGACAAATTCATCCGGCAGACCGTGAATGAAAATCGAGCCCGGAAATTTTTCCGCTGCCGCGAAAGCATTTACGCTGCTGCCAAAACCACCAATGACACAGCCATCTTCAACCGTGAGCAGCTTGTCGTATTGTCTGAAAGTTTCCAGCAGCGCATCCTGATCCAGCGGTTTAACGAATCCAAAATAGTAAACAGCGACCCGGCCTCCGAACCTTTCTGCCGCTTTAAGAACATTTTGGGTGAGTGCGCCTGTGACCAATACTGCCAGATCAGTGCCCTTCTTTAACGTTTCGGCTTTTGCGATAGCGGTTTTCTGAAACGGGGTTTTCCAATTGACTACCGTTCCCCGTCCTCTGGGATAACGTATGGCAATCGGTCCATTCAAGCCTAGACTCGCGGTATATAAAATGTTTCTCAACCCAATTTCATTTCGCGGAGCGTAAATCATCAGGTTCGGTATGCAGTTAAGATAGGCCAGGTCAAAGGCGCCATGATGCGTGGGTCCGTCCTCGCCCACCAGCCCGGCACGGTCCAGACAAAAAATCACCGGCAGGTTCTGCAAGGCAACATCGTGAATGACCTGATCGTAACCCCGCTGCAAAAATGTGGAATAGACATTGCAAAAGACGATCAACCCTTCGCTCGCCATTCCAGCGGCAAGGGTCACCGCATGCTGCTCGGCAATGCCCACGTCGATGGCACGCTCAGGAAAACGCTCCATCATATATTTGAGGCTGCTTCCGGTTGGCATCGCGGGGGTAATCCCAAAAACCTTTTCATTTTTTTCGGCAAGCTCAATCAATGTATGGCCAAAGACCTCCTGAAATTTAAGCGGCAACCGTTTGGGGCTTTTGGGCGAAAGCTCCCCAGAACGGTAGTCAAATTTTCCGGGCGCATGGTAGGTGACCTGATCGCTTTCGGCTTGGCGTAAACCCTTGCCCTTGGTGGTTATTACGTGCAGAAATTTGGGACCGGCAACCTTTTTCATCACTTTTAAAATCTCCAGTAATTTCACAAGATCATGACCATCAACCGGGCCAAAATATTTAAAATTGAGTGCTTCAAAGATATTTTCCCGTTGCTGACTGCCGGTTTTTACACGGGTAAAATATTGCTTGAGCGCGCCTACGCTGGGATCGATCCCAATAGCGTTGTCGTTGAGAATGACCAGCAAATTGGCATCTGTGAGACCGGCGTGGTTAAGCGCTTCAAATGCCATCCCGCCAGCAATTGAGGCATCCCCGATCACGGCGATGTGCTGTCTTTCTATATTTCCTGCAATTTTTGCAGCGATCGCCATACCCAAAGCCGCCGAAATTGAGGTGCTCGAATGTCCCGTGCCAAAAGCATCATAAATGCTTTCACTCCTTTTGGGAAAACCGCTTATACCGCCCAACTGCCTGTTGGTTACAAAAGTTTTCTGCCTTCCGGTAAGGATTTTATGCCCGTACGCCTGATGCCCCACATCCCAGATCAACCGGTCCTCGGGCGTGTTAAATATATAGTGGAGTGCAATGGTAAGTTCGACCACCCCCAGGCTTGCGCCTAGATGGCCTTCCTTTATTGCGACTGCCTTGATGATAAAGTCACGCATTTCCTGAGCGAGCACCGGCAAATCTTCTGGAGGAACCTTTCTAAGATCAGTGGGATCGTCAATATGTTGCAATATTTCTCTGGGCATCGCACAAAGGTAAATTTAAATAGGAAGATATATTTTCTGAAAAAATGAATTTTGCTTGCGCGAAAGTAATTTTGACGCTTCCCAAAAGTGTTGATTTTACTAACTTGACCTCATCAGAAATGTGGGGTTTCCGCCCGCCCCCATAAAAAATTTGAATATGCTTAATCCATTTGACGACACTTATTTTATGCGAAATGCCATACAGGAGGCCGAAAAAGCATTTGACCTGGGTGAAATTCCGGTGGGTGCTGTCATCGCCGCAGACAACCAGATCATAGCCCGTGCCCACAACCTTACCGAAAGACTCCACGACATCACCGCTCATGCCGAAATGCAGGCCATAACAGCTGCCGCCAACTTTCTTGGTGGGAAATACCTGGTCAACTGCACGCTTTACGTAACCCTAGAACCTTGCCAGATGTGTGCAGGTGCGCTATTTTGGAGCCAGATTTCACGGGTTGTTTTTGCCGCTGAAGACCCGGTGCGCGGTTTCCGGAAAATGGGGACACAACTGCATCCCAAGACCAAAGTGGAGAATGGCATTTTGACCCAGGAGGCCAGCACCCTTTTAAAACGTTTTTTTATTGAACGACGAAATTTGAATTAACTGGACATGCAAAACACGATCTCAGAACGCGTCGCCGATTTTATAAAACGCTATCCGCCATTTAGTTTTCTGAACAAGGAGGAAACCTCCCTGATATCTGAAAATGTCAGGGTCATCTATCTTGAAAAGGGCAAGGTCATCTACAGGGCACTGGAAAAAAACCACGGCCAATTGTATATGGTCAAGGATGGTGCCGTGCGGGTATTTCGTACTGACAACGGCGAGGATCAAACCGTTGACATTTGTGATGAGGGTGATGTGTTTAGTCTTCGCCCGTTAATTACGAAAGAAGATTATGAACTTACCGCCGTTGCCAACGAAGAACTCATTCTATACGGCATTCCCATTGACCTGCTTTTGCCCATCGCCTTAAAAAATACAGAAGTCAGTAATTTTCTGATCGCCAGTTTTGCTTCTAATGTAAGTAATCCCAATTCCCTTTTAGAAAGCGGCAAACTCTTTACGGAATATAGTGTGGAGCGCAAGAGTGAACTCCTCGACCTGCAGAAGGCCAAATTTTCAAAAGACCCTATCACCTGCAAACCCAAAAGAACCATACAGTATGCCGCTAATAAGATGTCTCAAAAACGCATTGGCAGTATCATTATTTTAGAAAACGAACGCCCCATTGGCATCATTACCAACAAGGATTTTAGGGATCATATTGCCACGGGCCGGCATACGATTGACGAGCCAGTGACCGCCATTATGAGTTCGCCTGTAAAATGTTTTCAAAAAGACCCCACGGTGGCCCAGGCCCAGCTTATTATGCTTCGCAACGAGATCAGCCACTTATGTATTACCGAGGACGGAACGCCAGATTCCCCACTTCTGGGACTGATGACCCAAAACGACCTCATCGTTACGTTTGCAAACAATCCGGTCGTGCTGATCAAGGAAGTAAAACGGCTTCATAAGCTAAACCAGTTGCGGGACATACGGGAAAAAATCACAGAACTGCTTCAGAATTACCTGGACGAAAGTCTTCCGCTGTCGCAGATATTAAATATTCTCAACGAAATCAATCAGGCCGTGGCTGTCCGTGCCATAGAGCTTTCGCTTAAAAAAATGAAAAATCCACCGCCTTGCAAATTTGCCTGGCTTGCCCTGGGAAGCCAAGGCAGGAAAGAACAGCTCTTGATGACCGATCAGGACAACGCTCTGGTTTATGAAGATGTACCCGAAGAACATTCCGAAAAGGTGAACGCTTACTTCCTGGAACTTGCCGGTCACGTCACCAAGGCCATGCATAAAGTGGGCTATGCCTATTGTCAGGCAGATATGATGGCCAGCAATCCGCGATGGTGCCAGTCCCTGTCCAGCTGGAGGGAACAGTTCAAAAAATGGATCATGGATCCCAGCCCGGAAAGCCTGCTGCTATCGGCGATTTTTTATGACTACAGCTATGTTTATGGCGACACCCCGCTGGTCACCCAACTCACCGATTCTGTTTTAATTTTGTTGAACGAAAACCCCACGTTCTATAGGCATATGGCAAGGGATGCAATAAAAAGTGCTTCTCCTTTGGGATTTTTTCGTCAGTTTTTGGTGGAAGCCAGCGGGGAACACAAGGACTTTTTTGATATCAAGCAACGGGCGCTGATGCCACTTATCGATGCCGCACGAGTCTTGAGCCTGAACCACGGCTTGCGAAATTTTAACAACACCGCTGGTCGCTTTGAGCGCCTGGCAGAAGTGGAACCCAACAACAGGGAACTTTACGAAAACTGCTCGTATTCCTTCAAGGCCTTATTGAAATTTAGGGTCAAACAAGGCCTTATCCATAAGGATTCCGGGCGGTTTATAGAACTGTCTGCACTAAGCAAAGCCGATAAATTGAAATTGAAGCGTTGCTTTAAACCCATACAGGATGTACAGGAACTCCTCACCTTAAGATATTCACTAAAGTAATGGGCCTGCTCTCCTTTTTTAAATCAAGACCCAAAAACCTACCCGAATTTTATCAGGAGTACGCTGCGAAATTCACCAGTTCCCCAGGTTTAAAAGATGAACTTGAAAATATACGTTTGGTAAGTTTTGATACCGAAACCACGGGTCTCGACACAAAGAACGACCGGATTCTAAGCATAGGCGCAGTATTGATAAACGGGAACAGGATCGAGGTTTCCGAAGTGTTTGAATGTTTCTTGGAGCAGCGAACCTTCAATGCAGAATCAGTGGCTATTCACGGCATTCTCAAAATGGGCAAGCGCGATAAAATTTCCGAAGAAACAGCTATCCAAAAATTTTTGGTTTTCGTGGGAAATTCAGTTTTGGTAGGGCATCACGTAGGTTTTGATATTGCAATGATCAATCAAGCACTCAAAAGGCTGGGAGCACCAAAATTGAAAAACCGTCCAATAGATACTGCCTCGCTTTATAAAAGATCAATCCACACCGTTAACAGGATGTCCCCGCAGAAAGTTTATTCTTTGGACGATCTCTGCGCAGAACTAAAAATCCCTAAGGAAGACCGGCATAAGGCCACAGGGGACGCTTACATTACTGCCATTGCCTATCTCAAAATATACAACCGGCTGAAAAACAACAAGCTTCTTAGGCTAAAAGACCTTTAACGCTAATTTAGTGAGCTACTATCAAATCAAAAATCTCCTTGGATCCTTGCATTTTTGCGTGGTCTGCCGCCGTCTGCCCGCGGGAATCCTTAATTGAGGTATCTGCTCCATTAGTGATCAGGAGCGCGACGATCTGTTTTTGATTGAAGGTTGCCGCATAGATCAAAGCGGTAGCCCCATTGAAGTTTTGAATATTAATCGAAGCGCCTGCGTCAATAAGCATTTCTGCCACTTGGGGATATCCTTTAAAACAAACACCCATTAGTGCAGTATTCCCCGAACCATCCTGCAAATCCAAATCTGGTTTATTGCTGAGCACGAACTCGACTATTTCCTCCTGACCGTAGTAGGTGGCCAGTAACAGTGGGGTAGATCCGCGCTGGTCTTTGGTATTTATCCACTCCGGATGTTTTTTGATCAGTGCTTTTACCGCCTGAACATCCCCATCCCGAATCGCAGAAAATAATAATTCGTTCTCCATATTTTTTAAAAATAGCATTTTTTCGCCAAGTCGAGTACTAAGGTCTTTCCAAAAAAACTTGATGGCAAAAAAACGGGCTGCGGAGGCTGTTGCTAAAGGAGACGCTTCAGTTTGAGTTTGTAGTTGAGTACAACACCATCGCGGGCTACTTTGAGGCGAAGCCGGTATCCCTCATCTTTAAAAAAGTGCTTGGTGATATCGGCAAGTTCGAGGTTGGCGGTATTCTTTCCATTTATTTTAAGTATCATATCACCTACCTGGAGCCCGGCTTTTGCCGCTGGGGAATCCTCTCGTATTTCGGCAATCTCATAATTGCGCCTCAATGTAAATTGAATGGTTTTTACCGCTGCGAAAACAGGCGTATCGTCCTCAAAAAGGGCACTATCGTCAGGAAGGTCCTCAACAATATTGTCAGCGATTTCTTTGACCAGGTCATAGCCCGAATGGCTCACGATCAGACCGCTTCGATTGTAACGAAACGGATTATCAAAATCCCTGTTTTTCCGAAAAATCGCAGTACCGCTTTCGTAATCAAGAACAACGGTAAACCTGCGGAGGATTTCGGCACCTACAGAACCGTTGCGCCCATTGCGTTTAAGCCGCATATCTTTGGTCGACAGACTGTCTGGATAGGCCACGGTAACGTCATTCAAAGCAATTCCGCCAAGATCAACGTTATCCAGTTTTGCCCGTTTGCCATGTACTTCACCATTAAGTCCCAGCCCGAGGAAATCATCAAAATTGGGGACTTCAATTTTCAGACGCTTGTGAGAATCCTCAAACAACCATACCGCATCTCCAGAACCAGAATCCAGCAACATATTGAGTCCTTCGATCTCGCCCTGAGTGGTGGTCACGGCCACATCGGTGTACGGTTTTCCGGCAACGAGCCGAATATCTTTTACGAGACAACTTCGGCAGGGCTTTTTGTTGTACCATTCCCGGTCGTACAACTTGACGTAAGAACGGTCGTAATTCAACTCCACAACAAAATCCTTAAATAGTTCATAGCCAATTATCCCGTGTACCTCCTTTCCCAAGCGGGGTGAAAAATTATAGCGCTCGTCGTGAATAAAGTAAATGGTCTGCGATATAGCAGTTGATGAACCAATGCTGATCACGTTGTTTCTCGAAATAATTGCCTCTGCTGATTCGCCTGTCCCCGCGCCTGATAGCGTAATGGTCTGCTGAGAATGAAGTTTTAAATTCTGGAAATCGCCAACATTAAAGATCACATTGCTTTTTACTCCGGTATCCAGTAAAAATGAAAGTGGCGTACCGTTGACCGAAACCGGAACGATCATTAAGTTGTTGCTGATTTCCACGGGAATTTTCAAGTGCTTCTTCCCTTCCGGCAACCGAAAAGAACCCTGGCCATAGCCGGTAACGCATAAGAACAAGAAGCTGCAAATGGCCGGGATGGACAGTTTCTGGAGCATTAGATAAAATTTTATCCTAAAGATAAGTAATTTAACGGTTTACGAAAACGTTTGCACCAATACATTATCAAGATATTTTCGCACCTTTGCTGCCAAAAGAAAGTACATGCCATCCATATCCCAAAAAGGGCAGGCCATGCCCCAATCCCCCATACGTAAATTAGTCCCATTTGCCGAAGCCGCAGCACTAAGAGGCATCGAGCTCATTCAGCTCAATATTGGTCAGCCCGATATCAAAACTCCACAGGTTGCGCTCAATGCAGTGAAAGAAGCAGATATCGACGTGCTGTCCTACAGTCATAGTGCCGGGTTTCTATCCTACCGCACCAAACTGGCTACCTATTATAAAAATCACGGCATAGATGTGAATGCCGAAGACATCATCATCTCAACCGGTGGCTCTGAAGCCTTGCTATTTGCAATGGGCAGCGTGACCGATCCCGGTGACGAGATCATCATCCCCGAGCCGTTTTATGCTAATTACAATGGTTTTGCAACCGCTTCGGGTGTAACTGTCGTTCCCATTATTTCGACTTTAGAAAGCGGATTTTCCCTTCCCAAAATTTCAGAATTCGAGAAGCTGATCACCTCAAAAACAAAGGCGATTGTAATCTGTAATCCCGGCAATCCAACGGGATATTTGTACAGCAAGGAGGAAATCGAGCAACTGGCCCAATTGGTTCGCAAGCACGATATTTTTTTAATCGCTGACGAAGTCTATCGGGAATTTGCCTACGACGGTCACCAGCACCACTCCGTTTTGAGAGAACCCAATCTGGAGGCGAATGCCATTATGATCGATTCGGTGAGTAAGCGCTTTTCTATGTGTGGCGCAAGGATCGGTTGTTTGGTAAGCCGTAACAAAGAAGTTATGGCCACCGCTATGAAATTTGCCCAGGCGCGCCTCAGTCCGCCTACTTTGGCACAGATTGCGAGTGAAGCTGCGCTAGATACACCCCAATCCTACTTTGATGATGTGATCAAAGAATATGTGGCGCGACGGGATATTTTGGTCGAAAAACTTACTGAAATCCCCGGTGTAAGAGTTGCGAAGCCAAAAGGAGCCTTCTACTGCATCGCAGAATTGCCTATCAAAGATGCTGATCGTTTTGCTCAATGGCTGCTAGAAGATTTCTCAAATAATGGGAAGACAGTGATGGTCGCTCCCGCAGCCGGATTTTATTCCACAGAAGGAGAAGGAAAAAATCAAGTGCGTATCGCTTATGTCCTTAAAAAAGAAGACCTGATCGAGGCCACTGAAATTCTTCAAAAAGCACTAGCCACTTATAAAGACTGATGCAGATAGAAAGAAATGCTTCATTGAAGGCATACAACACTTTTGGTATTGATGTGAATGCCACCGGGTTCATTTCGGTGGAAACTGTTGACGAACTCAAGCAGGCCTTGACTTCTCAGGATTTTGACCGAAAGTTTATTCTGGGCGGCGGAAGTAATATGCTTTTGCTGAATGACGTGGATGCGCTGGTCATACACATCGGTCTAAGGGGAATTGAAACTGTAAAAGAGGACGAAAACCATATTTGGCTAAAAGTTGCCGGTGGCGAAAACTGGCATGCTTTGGTTCAATTTTGTGTTGAAAGAAACTATGGCGGGATTGAAAACCTGTCGCTCATCCCCGGAAATACCGGTACGGCACCTATCCAGAATATTGGAGCGTATGGTGTGGAACTTCAGGACACTTTAGAAAGCTGCACCACCATCCACCGAAGCGATCTGACTGAAAAAGTTTTCGCGAACGCGGAATGTGAATTTGGCTACCGCGAGTCGGTTTTTAAAAGAAAATATAAGGACGAATACATCATCACGCACGTAACTTTTAAACTGACCAAAAAAAACCACCAACTCCATACGGGCTACGGCGCCATACAGCAAAAACTTGAAGAACGCGGAATAGCTTCACCTACAATCAAAGACATTTCTGAAGCCGTAATCGCCATTCGGTCTGAAAAACTGCCAGACCCCAAACTCTTGGGCAACAGCGGAAGCTTTTTTAAAAACCCGATAATCTCAAGAATTGATTTTGAAAAACTTCAACTAAACCATCCGTACATTCCCTCCTATCCGGTGGACGAGAATCTGGTAAAAGTTCCAGCCGGTTGGCTGATCGAGCAGGCAGGTCTTAAAGGAAAACGCTTCGGCCACGCCGGAATTCATAAAAATCAGGCGCTAGTGCTGGTCAACTACGGCAGCGCTACAGGTAAAGAAATCTGGAACATAGCCGAAAAAGTTCAAGAAACGGTAATGGAAATATTTGGTATTGAACTTACACCGGAGGTGAATGTTATTAATTGATAATTAAAAGTTTAAGCAAAATACAATTAAAATTGCTTTGGAATAAATTTTGAATTATATTTGAAACTATGGCTAAGAAAACAAATACAAAAGTTTCGGATACAGGATTGCGTGGTAGGTTTAATGGAGAACTTTACGTCGATAAAAAAGTTTTTTTTAAACGCGATGATGTACGAGGTGTCATCAATTCTCTCAAAAACTCTGAGTCACTTAAGAAACATATTGAAGATAATCGAGAGCTTTTAAAACTATCATAGATAGACGGGTATGCCGTATAATATTTTAATACTTCCATTATGCGGTGGATATTTTATACTTCTAAATTTTGTCTATTTAAAATATAAATTTCAAAGACTTACTTCCCAACGGATACTTTTTTCATCCATAATTGCAGGAGTCTTTCTCCTATTCGTAACCTTTTCGATAAGATTTTTTGTAGATCTTGCTAAGCCTGGCATTGAAAAAACAATTTTTGAATTTTTAAATACTCAGATTAAGGTCAGGCATGTTCCATATCTCTGGACTTCGATAACTTCTTTTTTACTTGCTGTATTTGGAACGATTTTGGCCAATTTTACTGTCTTTCTATTTTCAGGGTTTAGCTTCAGGCCATCTATAAGTTATGCGGTAAGAAAATATGGAGATGAAGTTGAAAAACTATTTAGAGTATCAGCTAGAACAGGGCAATTGATGGAATTGTCCTTAAAAAACAATAAAGTTTATGTTGGCTTTACCGACATCATACCGGTTCCTAGAGAGACAAATTATTTGACTATTACCCCAGTTTTAAGTGGATATAGAAATAGCGAAACCAAAACATTACATTTAATTACGAGATATTTTGAGGTATTGGATATTTATATGTCTAATAATCCTGAATTCGATATTTACGATATTGATATTTCAATTAAACAAGACGAAATTCTAAGTGCGAGAATATACGATCAAGATGTTTTCAATCTGTTTAATAAAGAAGAAGAATTGAAGAAGGAAAAGGAGGACAATGAAGCTTAAAATCAATATTTCCACCTACTGCTAATTCTTAACCACCAAAATCCTATCAATCACGTGAATTATCCCGTTTGAAGCTTCCACGTTTCCACGGATTACTGTTTCTTGATAATATATCGTTAATTCAGAGCGGTGGCAGCGTTAAAAAGACGCGATGAACACGCTAATAATTGCGGATGGCAAGTTCAATTTGTATTTTTGCATTTCAATTAAAGCACATGAAATTACTTCTGATCACCGTAGGAATTCTCGCATTGGCATTCGCCGGGATCGCCATTAAGATCTGGGCGAAAAAAGACGGTAAATTTGCCGGAACCTGTGCCAGCCAAAGTCCGTTTTTAAATCAAGATGGAGAAGCCTGCGGCATGTGCGGCAAGCTTCCGTCAGAGCAGGGCGATTGCAGTACCGAACCCGCTGCTGCCAAATAGCCATTTTTCCCATCAAAACTACATTGTCAATTTAACCTGAATTGTTTTCGCAGCCGCGAAAGATTTTCAAGTCCAATCCCTTTTTGACACTTCAGATAAAAGATTATCTTTAGCGCACAATAACGCCTGAAGATGCACTTTTCCAACCTGTTAAGATTTTATTTACGTGGCGTTTAACCTCAAGAAACTGGGCCCTGGGCTTCTGTTTGCAGGTGCAGCCATCGGGGTTTCCCACTTGGTACAGTCCACGCGGGCAGGCGCAGATTATGGTTTTGGTTTGGTCTGGGCGCTATTGCTGATTCACCTTATTAAATATCCCTTTTTCCAATTTGGTCCTCGTTACGCCAGCGTGACCGGTCTTAGTTTACTTGATGGTTATAAAACGCTGGGCAGGGGGTTTTTAGCGCTGTATTTTGCAGTCAATTTGTTAACAATGTTTACGATACAAGCAGCGGTGACCATTGTTTGTGCGGGTATTGCGGCCTACGTTTTTGATTTTGGCCTCTCTGTAAACTCGTGGGCAGTAATCATCACCGCGATCTGTCTGTTGATTCTGCTATTGGGGCGTTTTACACTGTTGGACAAATTGATGAAAGTAATCATCGTAGTCCTATCTTTAACAACACTGGCCGCAGTCATTTCAGCCTTTGGCAATGGCATAACAGAAACCTCTTTGCCACAAACCTTCCCAATGGAAGGCGCCGGAGTGGCTTTTCTAATCGCCTTTATGGGCTGGATGCCCGCACCTCTTGACATCTCAATCTGGCAATCGTTGTGGACGCAGGAAAAAGCCAAAACAGAACAAATAGAAACCAGCGAATCCCTTTTAGATTTCAACATCGGCTACGCCGGAACAATCATTCTCGGACTGGGTTTTATCAGCCTCGGGGCACTGGTGATGTACGGCAGCGGTCAAACATTCAGCAGTTCTGGGGTGGTATTTGCGCAACAGCTTATCGATATGTATACCGGCAATTTGGGCAGTTGGGCGTTTGTAATCATTGGGATCGCCGCTTTTACGACGATGTTCAGCACTACACTGACCACGCTCGATGCTTCACCGCGGGCGATGGCCAAAACAATGAGTTTGCTGGGCCGTGGAAAAACGTTGAGCTCTTACACGCTTTGGTTGCTTATTTTGGCCTCGGGAACCATTCTGATTTTTATATTTTTGACCAATGAGATGACGAGCTTGGTGCAACTCGCGACGGTGCTGTCATTTCTAACCGCACCCCTTTATGCCGTTGGCAATTATCTGGTGATGACCGGAAAAACAGTCCCCTTTGAAAAACAACCCAAAAAACCCATCAAAGCACTTTCAGTCACAGGAATAATTTTGCTGTTTGCTTTTAGTTTGTGGTACATCTACATTCTTATTTGAGCATCGGTCGCTGACTGCGGATGGGAGCATTTTCGATTACCGTGCTCAGCACAATATGCGTTTTTGTCTCTCCATAAGTGATGAGTTTGTCAATAAAGCGTTCTAAGTGAAACTGATCAAAAAGAACTACTTCCATAAAGATGTTTTCATTGCCGGTGATGCGGTAGCAATTTAGGACCTCGCTAAATTCGTGAACCTTTTCCAAAAATGGTTTTAGCCGTCCCATAAATGCCCGTAGGGTAATGATGGCTTTAAGCTGATGTCCGCTATGATAATGAGAAACTTCCGCTTTATAACCAATTAAAACCCCGGCATCTTCAAGCTTGCGAATACGCTCTGCCACCGCAGGAGCCGTGATGCCTATCTGCCTGCCGATGGCCGCATTGCTCGCCCGGGCATTACGCTGTAAAATCTGAAGGATTTCCCAATTTATCGGATCTATTTTCATTCGATGTTTTTTTAATACTATTTCTTTCGAAAAGCTTTTAAATATAGTAATTCACTTTCGAATCTAAAGCTAGGCTATGATATTTCCAACTAATTTTGATAGTCGATGAACAGAATGACATACAATAAACGGCTTTACAAACAGGCGATGGAAATCCTCCATCTATCCCGTCACATCTCTGAATATCTGTTGTTTGACTATGCCGCATTGCAACCCAACGGAAATGAGCATCCCGATGTGTACTTTACCGGCGATATCGTTCGCCATTCTGACTCCTTGGCACCTCAGATCATAAAGGCCGCAAACCATCCTTTTCAAGACGACCGCATCAAGCATGCTCACGATCTAAATTCCTTGACCCAGCGCCTGCACGCCACCTGTGAACGCCTGGAACGCGCCGAAAGCAATGGCAAGGATTTCATAAAACACCTGCGCCACGAACTACATAAATTCAGCAAGCTGCAGCGCAAGTGGATGATGACGCTGTGAATTTGTTCTTCTATTATAGGTTCCCGAGTGATTACTGAAACGTAGTGGAAGTAATCGTATCGAGGGACTGTTTTCTGTTCTGGTTTCCGAGTGATTACCGAAACGTGGCGGAAGTAACCGTATCCAGGGACTGTTTACCGTGTTTCGTTGTAAGGTTCCCGAGTGATTGCTGAAACGTAGTGGAAGCAATTGTACCGAGGGACTGTTTTTTGTTTGATGCCGGACTAATTAATGAAGCATATACAAAGCAATTGTATCATGGAACGGTTTCCGAGTGATTCCCGAAGCATAGCAATGGGAATTGTATCGAGCAACTGTACTGCCCACTGTCAACTGATACTGCCAACTTATCCGTTTAGCGTTTAGCGAATAATCACATTTTCAAGAATCCTAACTTAAAGGTTGTCCTGTTTCTTTTCTCTATCCTCTTTTTCTCTTCTCTATCCTCTCATCTCTATTTTTCAATTTTAAATCTTTAACTTTCTACTTTTAATGATCTTATTTTATCTTTCGCTTTCGCGAAAAAAACCCAGCCATGTTTGACGACGACGCTTTTGAAAACCGAAACAAATACCGGGAAACTCCTCTTTTCAAAAAAGCCACCGAAATCCTTAAGCTCGCCAACCGTATCGCCGAGATCGCGGCCAACTACGAGCCTGAAAAGAACGACAACCACGAGTCTGAAATCCTACAGAGCCAGGCGATGATGATTCGCGAGGATGCTTCGATCATTCCTGCAAAAATCGCTGGTGCCTGGGGCGCCGATCTTTATGCCCATAAAATGGAAAAGGCCGCCATCATCCGTAAATGCGCCAAAGACCTCAGCTTGCATATGACAAGTCTGGAAATCTATGGATTCAAAGAAACCGAATATTTAAACCTGCTCCGGGACGAGATTGAAGCCTTTAGAATACTTTTTGCTGAATGGGTCAAAACCTTCGACCCTTGGAATTACATCATTGATGAATGGGGACTTTTTAATCCGCCGGGCATCAACTACGACGACGCTGATCCCGATGACGACCTGCCTTTTGATCCAGACGATTTTGAGGATTGGGATGGAGATGAGGATTAATCCCCCTAACCCCCGAAGGGGGAATTTTAATGCTGTACGCCAAGCACTTTGAAGACTTCGCCTGTTCAAACTTGTGGGGTCTATGTGACCAAGTCTCCCGACCTGCAAGGTTTTTAAAAGCCACCAAGTCTCCTGACCTGCAAGGTTTTCAAAACCTTGTAGGTCTTCTTTAGCTTCTAAGCTTCCAAGGAACAACTTTAGTACATAAGATACCGAGGCTACGCTCGCGATAAGCGACTCACATATTCCTCCTATACTGCCCACCAACGGTAAAGAGCGCTTCGGTAATCTGCCCCAACGAACAAACTTTAGTCGCTTCCATCAATTGGTCAAAGATGTTTTCATTGGCGACTGCTTTTTCTTGTAAAACTTTGAGCTGTTCTTCGGCTTTTCCGCTGTAGGCTTTGTGTAAAGTTTCCAGTGTTTTAATCTGCGCTTGCTTTTCGGCCTCGGTGGCGCGGATGACTTCGCCGGGACGCACGGTGGGAGAACCTTTACTACTTAAGAACGTGTTTACACCAATAATTGGGAACTCGCCATTGTGCTTCAGCGTTTCGTAATGCAGGCTTTCTTCCTGAATTTTTCCGCGTTGGTACATCGTTTCCATCGCGCCGAGTACGCCGCCGCGTTCGGTGATGCGGTCAAATTCGAGCAGGACAGCTTCTTCGACCAGATCAGTCAATTCTTCAATGATAAAAGCGCCCTGTATGGGATTTTCATTTTTGGTAAGTCCCAACTCTTTATTGATGATCAACTGAATGGCCATCGCGCGGCGCACGCTGTCTTCCGTTGGGGTTGTGATCGCCTCGTCATAAGCATTGGTGTGCAGCGAATTGCAATTGTCATAAATCGCATACAGCGCCTGCAAGGTCGTACGGATGTCATTAAAATCGATTTCCTGAGCGTGCAAAGAACGCCCCGACGTTTGTATGTGATACTTCAACATCTGCGCCCTTGGGTTGGCACCGTATTTATGCTTTAAGGCTTTCGCCCAAATCTTGCGCGCCACCCTTCCGATTACCGCATATTCCGGATCGATACCGTTGCTGAAAAAGAACGACAGGTTGGGGCCAAATTTGTTGATGTCCATCCCGCGGCTCAGATAATATTCCACATAGGTGAACCCGTTGGAAAGTGTAAACGCCAGTTGCGAAATAGGATTCGCTCCAGCTTCTGCAATGTGATATCCAGAAATGGAAACCGAGTAAAAATTCCGAACCTTTTCATCAATAAAATATTCCTGAACGTCGCCCATCAATCGCAGTGCAAATTCCGTTGAGAAAATGCAGGTATTCTGCGCCTGATCTTCTTTTAATATATCTGCCTGCACGGTACCACGCACTTGATTTAGCGTTTCGGTTTTTATTTCTTGGTAAATGGCTTGAGGCAAAATTTGGTCACCAGTCAGACCGAGAAGCATCAGGCCTAACCCATTGTGATCCCCCTCTAAATCTCCCCCCGAAGGGGAGACTTCTTGAGATAGCTCCCCTCCTTGGGAGGGGCCGGGGGAGGATTTATATTTTGGTCGTGCTAAATTCTTATCATCATAAAGTTCTTTCAACTTCGCCTCCACTTTATCTTCAAGTCCATTTGCCTTGATATACTTTTCACAGTTTTGATCAATAGCGGCATTCATAAAAAAACCGAGTAGCATCGGTGCGGGGCCGTTGATGGTCATACTGACCGAGGTCATCGGGTCGCTCAGGTCAAAGCCGGAATACAGCTTTTTAGCATCGTCGAGACAACAGATCGACACACCCGCATTACCTATTTTTCCGTAAATGTCAGGGCGGTGATCGGGATCGTTTCCGTAAAGGGTGACACTGTCAAAAGCGGTGGACAATCTTTTCGCCGGAAGGCCTTCGCTTACATAATGAAATCTTCGATTCGTACGTTCCGGTCCTCCCTCACCGGCAAACATTCGGGTGGGATCTTCTCCTGTTCGTTTGAAAGGATACAGACCAGCGGTGTAAGGAAATTCGCCCGGCACATTTTCCTGAAGCACCCATTTTAAAATATCGCCCCAGGCTTTATATTTTGGAAGTACAATTTTCGGGATTTGCAAATGCGAAAGCGATTCAGAATGCGTCTCAATACGGATTTCCTTGTCGCGCACGCGGAAGGAATACACAGGCTCTTTATACCGATTAACCTTGTCTTCCCAACCTAAAATCACTTCCCAGTTAAATGGATCGAAATTCATTTTTACGCGATCGAATTGTTCGAGAAGTGATTCAACCAGTGAATTGCTTTCGGCGGAAGCTGCATTATTTTCCATACCGACTTCTATCCCCAGTTTTGTGAGTTGGACTTTTTGTTTGGAGAGCGTTTCTACTGTTTTGTAGATCCCGTACAACTGCTGGGCAACTTCGGCCTGCTCTTGGGCAGTTTTGTCGTAGCTGCGATTGTTTTCGGCTATTTCAGAAAGGTAACGCGTACGGGCTGGCGGAATAATGAATATTTTTTCGGCGGAAGCTTCTGGTACTTCAAACGAACTTTTTAATCCTGCTGAAGTCTTTTCATTCAACTTCTGAATCACTTCGGCATACAGCCTGTTCATTCCGGGATCGTTAAATTGGGATGCGATTGTCCCAAAAACGAGTAAATCCTTTTGGTCTACATCCCACAGACCATTGTTCCGCATATATTGCTTTTTCACGTCGCGCAACGCATCTTTTGCGCCGCGTTTGTCAAACTTGTTGATCGCGACCAGATCGGCAAAATCAAGCATATCGATTTTTTCCAGTTGGGTGGCCGCACCAAATTCGGGCGTCATCACATAGAGTGAGGTGTCGCAATGCTCTATGATTTCGGTATCGCTCTGACCGATTCCACTGGTTTCCAAAATAATCAAATCAAACTCCGCAGCCTTTAAAATATCAACGGCTTCCTGAATGTGCTTGCTCAGCGCCAAATTGCTCTGCCGCGTCGCCAACGAACGCATATACACCCGCGGACTGTTGATGGCATTCATCCGAATCCGATCGCCTAAAAGCGCACCACCAGTCTTCCTTTTAGAAGGATCCACCGAAATAATCCCCAAAGTCTTCTCCGGGAAATCGCTTAGAAAACGGCGCACCAATTCATCAACCAATGAAGATTTCCCAGCACCACCGGTGCCGGTGATGCCCAGAATCCCCCCGACCCCCGAAGGGGGAGTGAAGCGCTCCTTGAATTCCTCTGGTTTGTTTTCTGCAAGGCTAATGAGCCTTGCGATTGTAGGTATATCTTTTTGCTTTAGTAGCGTAGTAATTGGAGTTCCCCCTTCGGGGGCTAGGGGGATTGCGCTTACCTTATCACACCTTTCCACCATATCATTTATCATCCCTTGCAAACCCATCGCGCGACCATCGTCTGGCGAGTAGATGCGGGCGATGCCATAATCCATCAGTTCTTTGATCTCTTCGGGTAGGATCACGCCGCCGCCGCCGCCAAAAATCTTGATATGCCCTGCCCCGCGTTCTTGGAGCAAGTCGTACATATATTTAAAATATTCGATATGGCCGCCTTGATACGAAGTCATCGCGATGGCCTGCACATCTTCCTGGATCGCGGTATTGACCACCTCGTCCACACTTCGGTCGTGACCTAAGTGAATGACTTCAACGCCGGTCGCCTGGATAATGCGGCGCATGATGTTAATGGCCGCATCGTGACCATCAAAAAGGGATGCTGCAGTGACCATTCTTACTTTATTCTTGGGGGTATATCTGGGTGTTTGTTCCATTCGTAATAAAAATTCCTTTAGAGCCAACTAAATTACGGATTAAGCAAGGAAACACATTTTCTTTTGCAAAATTATAAATGGAAAATATTGCGATAAATACCTAGCTTCGCCATAGACCAGAGCGCTATCCTTATGCAAAAACTAACGCTACTTATCAATTGCCCCGACCGAAAAGGCATCGTCACCACCATCACCCAGTTTATCCTGGAACGTGACGGAAACATTGTCTATCTCGACCAGCACGTGGATCGCCAACAAGGTGTGTTTTTTATGCGGGTGGAAAGCGAGTTTGACGCCCCAGATTTTGATGCCGAAAAGTTTGAGAAGGTTTTTGTTGACGCTTTCGCGGAAGATTATGCTCTGGACTACCAACTATTTGACGCCAATCATAAACCGAAACTGGCGCTACTGGTTTCAAAATACGATCATTGTTTGTATGACTTACTAGGCCGTTATGCTTCGGGCGAAATGGAGGTTGAAATACCGCTGGTTATCAGTAATCATCCTGATTTAGAGGTTGTGGCAAAGCGGTTCGAGATTCCGTTTTATCATATTCCGGTGACTAAGACTACTAAGGAAGAAGCCGAAGCCGAGCAGATCGAACTTATCAAAAAGCACAACATTGATCTGATTATATTAGCTCGGTACATGCAGATTGTTTCCAACGGTTTTGTAAATCATTTTCCACATCAGATCATCAATATCCACCATTCGTTTCTTCCGGCCTTTATTGGCGCTAAACCGTATCACGCCGCCTTTGAACGGGGTGTGAAAATCATTGGCGCCACCAGTCATTACGTCACCGCAGATCTGGACGAAGGCCCCATTATTGAGCAGGAAATCGTCAGGGTTTCCCACATTCACGACGTACAAGATTTTATCTTAAAAGGCAGGGATCTGGAAAAAATAGTTTTGGCAAGAGCTATCAAAGCCCACATTGAGCACAAGGTTTTGGTGTATGGGAACAAGACGGTGATTTTTAGTTGAAATCTCGAATTTCTACTTGCTTTCGTAAGGCTTAAGAGCCACTTTCGACCAAGCATTTCCTCTGATAATCCCTTCGGTCAAAACCCTTAAAAAGTGTATCTTTGCACCCCTTTTGCACGGCTTGTGCACAATTGAAAATTGAAGATGAAAACAACGAATAACGATATTTCACTTATAGACGATTATGGCGATGATCACGTGTCCACTTCGGCACAAAACCCCATTCGCGACGACGCTTTTGAACTTAGTGATGCCGAGAAAATAGATCGCATTCGCGGTGATGTTAAAAATATTATGGACACTTTGGGCCTTGACCTAACCGATGACAGCCTGCAGGGAACTCCGCTACGTGTGGCAAAAATGTTTGTCAACGAACTTTTTAGCGGTCTCAATCCTAAGCAGAAACCCAAAGCTTCAACTTTTTTAAATCCGTATAAATACGGGGAAATGCTGGTAGAGAAAAACATCACTGTTTATAGTACCTGTGAGCATCATTTGTTACCTATCGTTGGCGTGGCGCATGTTTCTTACATCTCAAATGGTACGGTAATAGGTCTTTCTAAAATGAACCGCATCGTTGACCATTATGCGCGTCGCCCTCAGGTGCAGGAGCGCCTTACCATGCAAATTGTGCAGGAAATGCAAGACGCTCTGGGCACTCAAGATGTAGCCTGCGTTATCGACGCCAAGCACCTTTGCGTGAACAGCCGCGGCATACGCCATATCAACAGCAGCACCGTGACCAGCGAATTTGGTGGAAAATTTAAAGAAGAAGCCACTCGCCGGGAATTCCTCGACTATATCAAACTAGAAAAACCTTCGTAATTTGAAAACGGTTTTCGGCTGAACGATTTTCAGTTGAAAAATCCTAAATTTCAAACGCAAACCCTTCCGAAGGAAAAACAACACCTGTCCCATGCTGCCAAAATATAAAGACCAGCAACTCCAAATTTACAACAGCCTAAGCGGTCAAAAAGAAGTTTTTGTTCCGCTGCTGGAAGGAAATATTGGGATGTATGTCTGCGGCCCAACGGTGTACAGCAACGTGCATCTGGGCAATGTGCGCACGTTTATGTCCTTTGACATGATCTTTCGGTACCTGAAGCATTTGGGATACAAGGTTCGTTATGTGCGCAACATCACCGATGCCGGGCACCTCACCGATGACGCGGACCAGGGCGAGGACAAGATCGCCAAACGCGCCCGCCTGGAACAGATAGAACCTATGGAAGTGGTGCAGCAGTACACGGTTGATTTTCACAACGTGCTTCAGAAATTCAACTTGTTGCCGCCCAGTATCGAGCCGACAGCCACCGGTCACATCATTGAACAGATCGGGATCGTCGAGAAAATCCTGGAAAAAAGTTTGGCTTACGAAAAAAACGGCTCGGTTTATTTTGACGTGATTAGGTTCAATGAAAACCACAACTACGGAAAACTGAGCGGCCGGCAACTGGAGGATATGATTGCCAATACCCGCGAACTGACGGGACAAACCGAAAAGAAAAACCCACAGGATTTTGCTTTGTGGAAGAAAGCCGGACCGGAGCACATTATGCGCTGGCCTTCCCCTTGGGGCGATGGTTTTCCCGGTTGGCATTTGGAATGTACCGCGATGAGCACCAAATATCTCGGGGAACGTTTCGACATTCACGGCGGCGGTCTGGATTTAAAATTTCCGCATCACGAATGCGAGATTGCCCAGAATGAAGCGGCTAAAGGCAAGGATCCCGTCAACTACTGGATGCACGCCAATATGCTGACTTTGGAAGGGAAAAAGATGTCAAAAAGTACAGGCAATATTATCTCACCTACCGAAATTTTTTCCGGCGAAAGTAAATTTCTGAGCAAGGGATTTGCGCCTTCCGTAGCGCGTTTCTTTGTGATGCAAGCCCACTACCGAAGCGTTCTGGACTTTAGTGACGAGGCGCTGCTCGCCAGTGAAAAAGGCTTCAACCGCCTGATGGAAGGGTATCGCACGCTGCAATCGCTTTCGGCAGGAAAAGAAAGCACGATTGAAATCAAAGCTTGGGTGCAGTCTTGCTACGACGCAATGAATGATGATTTTAATTCGCCCATCCTGATCGCCAAGCTTTTTGACGGACTCAAATTTGTCTATCAAATCAAAGACGGAAAGGCCAAACTGAACGAGGCAGACCTAAAGCTGTTTACCGAAACCTACACAGCCTTTATTTTTGATATTCTTGGTCTTGAAGACACGACTGCTGTAGCTGACGCGAATGCAGACCTGCTCGCCGGAGTGATCGAGATGTTGATCAAACTGAGAAAAGAAGCACGCGCCAACCGCGACTTTGCCGCCAGTGATCGCATTCGCGATGAATTGATCGATCTCGGCGTTCAGCTTAAAGATGGCAAGGACGGGACGACCTACACGCTGACGCACTGATGTCGCGCAAAATCTGGATAGCACCGTTTGTCTTTTTGGTACGGGTGTACCAAAAGTTCATTTCGCCACTACTCCCCTCTTCGTGCCGATATACCCCAACCTGCTCTCATTATACCATCGAGGCCTTAAGAACTCACGGACTTTTCCGCGGAGGATGGCTTTCTGTAAAACGCATCGCAAGTTGTAATCCCTGGGGCGGTTCGGGTTATGATCCTGTTCCACCGGAGGAATAGATTTTGTTTTCTGTTTTCTGTATTCCGTAATTTTGAGGGAAGAAAGACTTAAAAATTACATCCTTTTAGATTGATTCAAGGTTCAAGGTTCAAAATTCAAAGATTCAATAATCGAGTTGACGGGTCAAAGATTTCCTAGTGTTTTCGAGGCACGAGAAAATGTATCGAGGAGACTGGATTTGAAATTTAAGTTTCAACATTCAAAAATTCAATAATTGACCAATTCACCATTCTACCAATTCACCAACCCACCAATTCCTATTTTCTTTTCTCTATTCTCTTTTCTCTATTTTCTCTCGTTTACTATTATCCAATTACAACTTCAAAATTACCAACAACCATATCAAATCCCTTTCGGCTTTGCTATCTTTACCCCTTAAATACAACTTATGCACGCACTGAAAATCACCTGGAACCCGACCACTGGTCTGGATCTGGGATTTTTGACCATACATTACTACAGCTTGATGTTTGTTGTCGCCTTTATGTTGGGCTATCAACTGATGAAAAAAGTGTACAAACGCGAAGGTATCGAAGAGGAAAAACTTGATCCGCTCTTTATTTATTCGGTGTTGGGGATATTGATCGGGGCAAGATTAGGTCACGTGTTTTTTTATCAAACCGAACTGCTTTGGCAGGATCCGCTTTCTGTTTTACTACCGTTTCGTTTTGTTCCTGAAATAGAATATACCGGTTTTCAAGGTTTGGCGAGCCACGGGGCAGCGATTGCGATGATCATTTCGATGTATCTGTACAACAAGAAAATCTTGCACCGCAGCGTGCTGTGGCTTTTGGACCGCGTGGTACTTCCAGTGGCGTTGGGCGCCATTTTTGTTAGGATCGGCAATTTTTTTAATAGCGAGATGGTTGGGATTGAGACGGATTCTTCCATCGGAATGAAATTCGTTCAGGATCAATACAACAAGTATGAAGCTATGCGCATTACTAAGATCAACGATGCTCAAAAAGCATTTCAAGCATTGACCGATAATCCTGAATATGCTGGTTTTATCGGGCAAATACCCTATCGTTTTCCGGGGCAACTGATGGAGGCGACCGGCTACATCTTTGTGTTTTTGATCTTGATGTTTGTCTATTGGAAAACCAGTTTGGGCAAAAAAGAAGGATTTATCTTCGGTCTTTTCTTGGTGCTGTTGTGGTCGGTGCGTTTTGTGGTGGAATATTTTAAGGTGGAACAGGTGGCAGAACGTGCCGACTGGCTTTTTAACACCGGCCAACTGCTAAGTATTCCGCTTATCATTGCCGGAATCGTATTTATGGTGCGTAGTTTGAAAATTGAAGATAAAACCTATGCCTAAAATTATTATTGTCGGAATGTGTCTTTTTTCTTTACTGATCTCAAGTTGTAAAGACAAAAAAGAATCCGCCGAAATCAAAAGAGCAGAAGTCGCCTTTACCAAAGAAGGCGAGCTGCAAATATTGCGGAATGATTCGGTATTGAAAACATTGGATATCGAAATCGCCGACAACGAATACGAAACCCAAACGGGATTGATGTACCGCTCACAGATGGCCGAAAACCAAGGGATGCTTTTCATTTTCGACAAAGCCGAAGCACACAGTTTCTATATGAAAAACACTCAGATTCCGCTGGATATTATTTACATACGGGCAGACAGCACGGTGGCCAAGATCATTAAAAACGCCGAGCCGTACAATGAACGTTCTATTCCCTCAGGCGAACCCGTAAAATTCGTTCTTGAAGTGAATGCCGGAAAGGCTACCGACTGGAATGTTACTTCCGGAGATCGCGTGCACTGGTAAACGAAGCTAACCAACAGGCGTTTTTAACAACATTGGCAGACTCTTAAAATAAGGCAGCTGCCCGTTGAATGCAGTAAGCACCGGGTTATCATTTATTCGATTGCGTATCGCAGCCTAAAAATGTTATCTCGATTTACCAATGCTGCCCAACGTCTTGTAAATTCCATTGATCTACACTTAATCCACTTCTGCCGATTTTTGAAGTTTCATCTATATTAATTGACGATTTTTACCTTCCAAAAGCGAAACGATGAAAATCCTGCTGATTGAGGACGATACCATAGAGATAATGAAACTTAGACGCACGGTGTCTAAGTTGGAGTTAAAACATACCATCGTAGAAGCTAAGAATGGTGAACAGGCTTTGGAAATTTTAAATCAGAACCATAATATTCCGGATATCATATTGCTTGATCTAAACATGCCCAGGATGAGCGGGATTGAATTTTTAAAAATTCTGAAGGCTGACCCCAAACTACAATATTTGCCGACCATTATTTTAACCACTTCTGAAAACCGGGTAGATTTATTGGAATGCTATAAGGTTGGGATTGCCGGTTACGTCATAAAACCGTTAAAATACGCCGATTATGAAGCAAAATTAGGCTCTGTTCTAAACTACTGGAATCTTAACGAGCTTGTAAAAGCCTGAACCTCTCGATAAATCCCAACTATTTAATTGACCCATTTTGAAAGGAATAATATTTACTGAATTTTTAGAACTTGTTGAAGATAAATTTGGACTTGAAACCCTTGATGATATTATCGAGCTTTCAGACCTTCCTTCAGGTGCCTCTTACACATCTGTGGGCACATACGATTTTAATGAAATGGTATCCTTGCTGGGTAACCTCAGCGAAGTGACAAAAATACCCGCAGGTGATTTATTGCACGCTTTTGGCCTGTATCTTTTTGAAGGCCTCAATAGATCGCATCCTTGGGTGATAGAAAACTATACTTCACCGATCCCTCTGATTTATGCCATTGAGGACCATATACACGTGCACGTCAAAAAATTATATCCGGATGCTGTACTCCCCACTTTTAAAATGCTCGAAAAAACAGATGATAGCCTCAGAATGATTTACAAATCAGATAGGGGATTATACCGTTTGGCACAAGGACTTATTGAGAAGACGTTTATTTATTTTAATGAAACAGCTACGGTCACTTATGAACTCCTTAACGAGAAAGGAACGGAAGTGAAATTTCACATTGCTAAAAATGGCGACAGATAAAGGAGAAGCAGATTTATTAAGGCGCGCCCTAGAACGGCAAAAGAATGCCCGGTTGCAGGCTGAGGCTATTCTTGAGCGAAAGTCAAAAGAACTCTATGATGTCACCCAGCATCTCAAACGAACCAACGAGAAACTAGAAAATCTGCTCAATGAGAAGACTTCAGAACTAGACGGTGTTTTCATTAATATCATCGACCCTTATGTTGTTATGGACATGAGTTTTAATGTGATCAACATGAATGCATCTGCAAAGGATTTTCTAGGTAAAGATCACAGCGCTGAAAATATAAACCTCAACAAATTCGTACATCCCGACTTTGCAGCATACACCGCCATCAGCCTAAAAAAACTCATCGCAAATGGGGTACTCAAAAATTACCGTGCGAAAATAATCGTAAGTGGCGAAAAAGAGAAATGGGTTCAAATAAATGCAAGCCTCATTTACAACAAAGACTTAGAGCCTATTGCTGCCCAGGGAATTATCCGCGACATTACTGAGGAAACCCGGGTAAGGGAGCAGATGATGGAGCAGAAAAGGCAACTGGACATAATTGTAGAAAATTCCCCCTTAGGGATAGTCCTTTCAAAAAAAGGAAAGATACTTCACGCCAATCCTGCATTTTACAAGTTATTAGGATTTGACAACCAAGAGCTGAAGTTGAGACATATTGCAGATGTCTCAGACCATCGTCTGAAAAATGAAATCAACAATGTGGTAAAAGAAATGTATCAAAAAGAACAGGATAACATTTCATTCATCAAAAACTATGAGCGTTCAGATGGCACAAAGCTTTGGGCAAAGACCATAATCAGTACAGTGAGGAATACTGACGGGGAAATTAATTATCAAGTCGCCACAATAGAGGATATCACCAAAGAGCGAGAAGCTCAAAACCAACTGGACGCCTCCCGAACAAGATTGTCATCAGTGATCACAAATCTCAATGCGGGCGTACTGCTTGAAAATCAGGATCGCGAGATCGAACTAACAAATCAGATGTTCTGTAATATGTTTGGGATACCTGCTAGTCCACAACGACTTATTGGGGCAGACTGTTCAAACGCCGCAGAACAAAATAAAGTTTACTTCACTGATCCTGAGGGGTTCGTAAGCAGAATAGAAAAATTGCTTGCTGCAAAAAAAACGGCACTTGCTGACAATTTAGAAATGGTAGATGGAAGAATTCTGGAACGTGACTTCATCCCCATATACAACGGGGATAAATACGCCGGACACCTCTGGATTTATAATGATGTAACCCTTAGAAAAAAATACAGGAATAATCTTTTAGCCCAAAAGGAAAAATATAGCAGCATTATCGCCAATATGAACCTTGGTCTTGTTGAAGTTGATAAAAACGACCTCATACAGATGGTCAATCTTAGCTTTTGCAATATGTCAGGGTATTCAGAAGAAGAGCTTTTGGGAAAGGACGCCCGTGAAATTTTTGGTGTTACAGAAGGATCTTCAGTCCTTAAGGAGCGTAATAGAAAAAGGCAGGCAGGAGAATCACATTCTTATGAAATTGAGGTACGGCATAAAAACGGGGCCAAAAGACACTGGCTCATTAGTGGGGCCCCCAGATATGACGAAAATGGTGTAGCTATAGGCTCCATAGGTATTCATTTGGATATCACAGATCAAAAAAATCTTGAACTGCAAAAAGAGATACTCCTTAAAGAGCTCAAAGCAAGTAATCAAGGACTGCAGGAATATGCGCATATCGTTTCACACGATCTTAAATCACCGCTTCGGTCGCTTAGCGCACTTGCCACTTGGATTTCTGAAGATTATCACGATATTCTGGATGAAAATGGCAGATTCAACCTGCAACAGATGCAGGAGAAAATAGAAGGGATGGACAAGCTTATTGACGGCATTCTCAAATATTCGAGCATTAACGGCAGGGAATTAGAAAATTCGTGGGTTGATGTTAATGTGTTGATTCAAGAAATCAAAGAAATTATTTTTATCCCAGATCACGTACATATTTCCATACCGGAAGAATTGCCCACAATAGTTGCAGATAAGACACGCTTGCACCAGCTCTTTCAAAACCTGATGAGCAATGCTGTTGTCAACATTGAGAAAGAAGTGGGATGTGTGGAAATTAAAGCCAAAGATATTGGCTCCCATTGGCAGTTCAGCATTGCGGATAACGGTATTGGCATTCCCCCTGAATATCACAAAAAAATATTTGAAATTTTTCAGTCCATAGGAAATGAGGAAAGATCTACAGGTATTGGCCTTTCTATAGTAAAAAAGATCATTGACCTCTACGAAGGCGAAATAAATCTTAAAAGCGCCCCTGAAAAGGGCACCACATTTTACTTTACACTCAAAAAATAATGCAAACAGAAACTCCGAACATCACGTATATTCAAAAACTGGCAGGCTCTGACATCGCCTTTCAAAACGAGTTTATTGATATTATAAAAAATGAATTCCCCGAAGAGCAAATTACCTACCACAATTTGCTCAATGAAGAAAAATGGAAAGAAACTGCTGACATCGTGCATAAAATAAAACATAAATTTAATATATTAAGCATGCATAAAGCTTATGTCTTGGGAGCAAATTATGAGATGGAGCTGCGCGATGGAATAACAGACAAACAAACTGAGTTTGAACAGGCACTACAACAAATCACAGCTTTTTTAAAAACTATTTGAAATGAATTGCATAGTCATTGATGACGAGAAAACGGCACGCGCTATTATCGAACACCTTTGCCGACAAATTCCAGAAATTGAATTACTTGCAAGTTTTGAGAACGCCGTGGAGGCGCTTAAATTTTTAAATCAACAAGAGGTTGACCTCATATTCCTTGACATTCATATGCCGGTTTTTACCGGTTTTGATTTTATTCAAACACTTAAACATCCTCCCCAGATCATATTGACAACATCAGACCCACAATTTGCCATTGAGGCCTATGAGTATGATGTGATCATAGATTATTTGGTAAAACCCATTACATTACAGAGGTTTGAAAAAGCCATAGACAAGTCAAAAAAACGCTTCGCTTCCTCGCAAGAAGCGGAAGTATCCAATCCAAAAAAAGAATCTCCCAAAGAAAATACTTCTGACGAAGAACTCTACATTAACATTGACAGGAGACTTATTAAACTAAAATTTAATTCCATTCTATTTATAGAAGCTAAAGGAGATTACATAGAAATCAATACCGAGGAGAAATCGTATCGCGTACACACAACTTTAAAGAAAATTAAAGAGAAACTTCCGGACGCATTCTTTATTCAAATTCATCGATCATATATTATCAATTTTTCAAAAATCATTGATATTGAAGATAACAGTGTGTTAATCAAAAAAAGTGTAATTCCCATTAGTCGTTCCAACAGACCAGAATTAATGAAAAGGCTCAACTTGCTTTAAGCACCAATCATTGCTTTTTTACCATTCGTCTATACAAAAAGACTGGTAAACATTATCAGTCATTATTAGTGCTTTGAACAACGCACCTTTGTTTCATAATTATTTAAGCAAACTATTATGAAACGAATTTTACACCTTATCTCATCCTTACTTTTTACTACCTTATTAAGTGCGCAAAATTATAATTACCTAGGCACTTTTGATGCTCTTGGTGTGCCTGATTATCTCGTCGAAAGCGATGCGGTGAGCGAGGAAACCATACAAATGATAAACGCTGCACTCCCTGAAAACTATCCTGTACCCACGTATAACCCACAATACATCTCTTCAGGTTATGACACCAATGTCATTCTAGATGAGACTGCGCAAGTCTGGGTAACTTTTGTAAAGGAAGGCGCCGGTTATAAAAATGTACTGGGCTACTACACCTACGATGTAAATAACCCAGACCGTAAATATCCCATGCCGGAAGATATCACCATTATATTTCCCAATGTTTCAGGAGTTGGCTCTGGTGGCGGACTGAGAAAAGGGAACAAAGTAAGTATAGGTACATTTCCTGCAGGAACAGGTATTGGCTGGGTCTTACTCGCAAACGGTTATCAAAACGGTGCAGTTACCGCTGGGCAGTGGCAGCTGTTTTCGGATACCACTTTTAATCCTGAAGCTGATGAAGATTTGAGACATCATAACGTTTTGCTCAATGATGCCGATAACGAAAGAATTATTCTAGGTTTCGAGGATATTCGACGTGATTTTGGCAGCTGTGACAACGACTTTAACGATGCGCTTTTTTATATCACGGCTAACCCATATTCTGCAATTCGGGTAAATAATTTCAACGATATTACAGAACACGCCGCAATTACTTCCGGAAACGAAGGAGGTTTGGAAAGTAACGGCGATCTTGCCACCGCCATTGCAAAACAAATGTTTACCAGGGCTAAAACAAATTCTAGTAGCAATGAGAAATCAAAGCAAACTGGATTGGCACTTTATAAAAGCAACAATGAGGGTAAGAACACGTTGAGCGATTATCTTCCTGAAACCGGGATGTTCGGTACCGAGAAAGCCTATGTTTCCAGCCCTACAGACTTAATCGCGATCACCAATGCCACGAATGTCGCTTCCGTAGACTATTATCATGAAGAAGAACGTCTTGCAGCTGCATTGGTAACCGAAACAGAAAACAAGGTTTATAGCCACACCAAAGCTATTTGCGATCGTCTTAATGATTCTCAATTGCTGGATGTCCGCACCATAAACCTTCAGGGTTACACGTTGGTTTATTCAAAAATACAGCGTCACGCAGGGGTGATAGAATATGCGGTTACCTTTTCTGTGAAGGAGGAAGCCAATTCGCACAATCTTTATAGCTTTTGGAATCTCGACGAATATCCTGAAGGTGCTTATTTAAACTATCAGGTTTGGGGATCTTCAATGGGACAGGTGAGTACTATCGTAAACCACATTCTAAATACCTTAAAAGAAGAAAAAACCTTAGTTGCCGGTAAAGCTGTTCAGGAAATACCAACGGTTTTCGTCAAAAAAGGATTTTACGAGCAAGGGAAATTACATCTTACCGTAATCAACAAAACCAACCAATCACAACTTGGTTTCACCGGAAACTACAAAGCTACCGAATATTCTCAGTCAGAAACCATTATAAAGACAATCCCTCTAAGCGGAGCTTGGGAAGAACGTGTGATTGTAGAAACCGGCTTCTTGTTCGATATCGGCATATCAATCAGCACTGCTTATAACGATCAATATGATTCTGTTTATTTAGCAGACGGCCCATGGGGAATGGATTATGACAATACTGTTGATGTCGTAAATTCTTTCGAAGTAATATCGCATCAGCCCAATCAAGATATAGAAGGTTATCTTGTAGAACGTGGTATTAAAATGAATGGCGAAATTAAACAGACGGTAAATGTGTTTCGCAATTTGCTCGCGGGCAATCTATTTCTCCCGGTCGCAGATCTTGAATACCTTTCGTTTCAAATCAAGAATGATCTTCCGGTAGAAGTTAGCTTGATGACAAACACCACTGCAAATTGGGAGGATCGCTTAAAAGTTAAACTGGACAAAAGCGCTGACATAAAAACGGTTTCTTTGGCATTCACTGACTTTGAAAATGCTTCCGGTGCGTTTGTACCTTTCACCGAAATAAAATCAGTGGTCTTTTCGATAGCGGGAGATTACGTGAGCAGCCATTCTTTTGAGATAGCAGTGAGTCAACTTGCTTTTACGGAAACGCCAAACAGCTTGGGATCTGAAGATTTCATAGCAACAACTACAATTTCAGAATTAAAGAATTATCCAAATCCCGTGGCAAATTCTACCACAATAATTCTTCCGTTTGAAGCCGGCCAGATCGACGTTGCTGTAATAAATATAAATGGCCAAGTTGTCCTTCAGGAAAGCATAAACACAATTGACGGTAACAAGGCGACCCTTGACGCTTCCAAACTAAGCCCTGGAATTTACATGTATTCTGTCTTTGATACTAAAACCTCAAAAACTTACAGCGCAAAGCTGATGAAAAATTAAAGTTGGTAGTCTAAACTGCCTGTCAAATTTATCCATTGAAAGTAAGGGTGATTACACGATCTTTCAGAATTCAGCAGGCAGTTTATACTCTAATTTTTCCTAATAAATCAATTCACAAATCACCTTAAAAACAGCAATCACCTTGCTGTTTTTTTTGGTTTGTTAGAGTGACGCTCAGCAGGTTTCTGTTTAAATTATCAGCTGTCGACCAAGCTTTGACGTTGTATATACACCGTGGATGCCCAATAAGTTCACCACCCTTTCAAATTTCCACATCTTACAAAACCCCTAGTTTTTCAATGCTCACTCGTCGCTATAACTGGAAACTACTTATGCCCCAAGGCTATTTAAAACTAAGAAGCACTGATCACAACTACTTTTAGAATATCATCAGCATTTCCGAATCGATGTTCCAGACTTGTTTCCATTTCCTTTGCAACATAAATAAACCATTAATCCCCTGTTAATTAGGCGTTATAAGGAGCTCAAAAAAATATGCATTTGTTAGGCTTCCGCGAAAGGAATACAGGACAAATAAATACTACTGTTAAAAGAAGTGGCTTAAAGCTCATCCTATAATTTAATAATAGGAGGCAGTTTTCCACATCCCGTTATTGTAGAAATTAATAAGGCTTCACGGATTTAGAGGAAAATGGATTTCATATTCATTTTAATAGTATAAATACCATTGGTTGAAATAAAGAAACCACCATTCCTTTTGAAATGGCGGTTTACTTTTCACTTCTTGTTTTGAATCCTATTTCACAATTTTGCTATAAAAAATAGGTTTCTTTGAAATAATCCAATTGAACCCGATCCCGACTTCTGTAAACTCAAAACCGGCCGCTGTTGCAGAAGCTGCGTTGCTGTACTTACCGTATAATTTAGCAGATAATTGTTTGCCCATGCTGTAGCTGATTTGTGATTCCGCCCTAAAAAGACTGGTGCTTCCGGTGTTGTCAATATTTTGAAAACCACCTGCTCCACTAACGCCAAAATCAAGTCCTTCTGCAAGGGCTGTTTTAAATTCGGCAAAACCTTCTAACGCATAATAATTACCCGGACTGAAATAGATGGTGGGCCTTTGTTCAGTAAAGGATACATATTGATAATTCACACCGGTCTTCAGTAATGGTTTCATTTTAAATTGATAATAAACCGAGGTGAATAACAATTGACGCGTGTTTCCGTCGCTCTGTTTTGAATACATAGCCTGCGTGTACCATCCCAAATTGGACAAACTGGTGAGGTTGTAATTGATTCCATAGTGATTTAAAACCAACTCACGACCAATCAAATCGGCATTAAAATTTTGTACTTCACGGGAGTAACTTCCGGCGATAAAGGCACGGGCAAAAGGTTTTACCGAAGCGGTTAAATTAACAAGGGGCTGGATATAGCTTTCGTCCATAAACTTAGATGTGTTCGCACCTACAAGGGCACTCAAATCTAAAACTGGCGTTACATTATAAAGCATACTTGCAGTCAGAGCATGCGTGCTTGCCTCGACGTCCGTAGTATTATTCTGGGTTTGCCGATAACCATAACTCACCGTTGTCCTGAATTTTGAAGACCAAGGTATTGTAGCGGCAGTCGTGGTTCCGAAAGCAACGTTGTCTCCGTTATCTGCCGTGTAAGCAAAACTTTGATAGAGTTCTGGCGCAAGACTGAGATTCAGTTTTTCAACCAGATTGACGGCATCTAGTTGTCCATCATAAATATCGAGCGTTTTAAAAGCCGCATCGTAGGCATCCATTTTCTTACCATAGGCGAAAAGTGCATTGGCTCCTCCCAGATTACCATCAAAAGAAAGGCTATCTAGTTTTAGAATAGCTTCGTAAAGATTCAGGCTTTCCTTAAAATTGCCCGTGTACATTCCCAACGTAGCGCTCAGTGCATAGACCTTTTTTTTATCGGAAACGAGTGGTTCAAAAGCGGCAATTTCCTCTTTTGCCAGACTGAATTTTTTATTCCAGATAAGCGCCTGTATGTACCGTTCCTGAGCCAGCTCCCAGTAACTGCTATCGGCAATAGTCAAAGCTTGCTCTGTCGAATGCCTGGCAATATGCAACGCTTCCTTGTTGTTTTCATCAAGGTGAGCAAGTAATGAAAGTCCATTAAGTGCAGTAATCGAATCTGTAGGGCTTACCGCATATCGTTTGTAAACGACACGGGCGCTGTCCAGTTCTTTTCCACGTATGTAAACATCGGCGAGATTGAGAAGACCGTCCTTATCTTTGGGATTTTCAGCAAGTACTTTTCGCAACAATTTTTTAGAACAATCATAATCCTGATTTTGAGCGCAGGCATAAGCCTTACCCAACCGGATATATTTCAACGAAACCATCGCATTTGGATTTCCCGGATCAATTGCTAGTGCCTGATTGATGACTTTCGTGGCCTTATCATATTTTTTAAGATTGCTCAAGGTATTGGCATAGCCCAAAACGGCCGTAAAATTATCAGGATAAGTAGCGACTAACTTTTCATAAACTTTTTCAGCCTGTTCAAACTGACTTGCCCATAATAAGGACTCCGCTGCATTTAATCGTATTTCAAGATTATCAGCATCTGCCCGAAGCATCTTATCAAACCAGAGGACGGCTTCCTCGGCATTTCCACTAAGGCCTAGGGCACGGCCATAACATATCTGTGCCGTCACATTATCGGGGTTTTCTTCTAAGTAGCCTTCAAAGAAAGACGCCGCCTTTTCAAACGCTCCTGCCTCGAGTAGTTTGAATCCATTTTCGATAGGTTCTTGCGCTATTAAAACAGACGTCCACGCAATAAAGACCAAATACACCCACAAAACCTTCATAATAATCGTTTAAGTACAACATTGTAATGATACAGGTTTAGTACTTGTTCTCACGGTTAGATGCTTTCTGTTCATCTACAGATAGCTGCAGTTAAGCTATACCGGCGAAATAATATGATCAGAGTGATGCATCTTGCCGCAAATTTAGACCACGGATTATGAAAATCATGCAAGCAAAAAAACCTAAATTCTCGGGGCTCTTTACCGCTCCAATCAGTCAAAAAATCACACCTCAGCAGTGGTTTCTGGCAAGTACGCTAATCGTAAATGCAGGTAACTACCTTTATAATTTAATCCTTGGCAGGTTATTGGGCCCGGCAGAATTTGCAGATGCGGCTTTATTGATCACAATTCTTCTCGTACTTTCTTTTGCAGGAATGACTTTTCAAATCACAACGGCAAAATTCACAGTTGACTTTGATAATGACGATCATCGCAGGTTTAAGCAGTTGGTTTACCGGTACGCCTTAGTAAGTGGAGCGGTTTTAGGAGGTCTGCTTATTTATTTTGCAAAAGAGCTACAGCTTGTGCTCAACACGTCAACCCCAAAACTTTTTACAGTCTTGGGCATTGGCATTCCCCTATACTTCGCCATGTCTGTCAACCGTGGATTTTATCAGGGCAGTCAACGGTTGTTGCAACTGTCTTTTACGTATCAATTTGAAATGTGGTCCCGACTGCTTATCACCCTCATTCTGCTATATATTATGCCCTGGTCACCGGCATACCTTGTGGCCATTGGTATCTGTATCTCATTTGCTTTCGGACTTTTTCCTTTAAAAATAGATTGGAAATTACCCAAGCTTAAACGAGCGCACGCCTTGGTTAATCATAAAAAGATTCTTTTATTTCTGGCAACTACAGGTTTCTATGAATTCACACAAATTGCCATAAACAACAGTGATATCCTTTTGGTCAAAGCTTATTTTACTGCTACTGATGCAGGTTTGTATGCCGCCATCTCACTGATAGGCAGGGTAGTTTACTTTATCACCTGGATGTTTGTTATGCTTTTGATCCCAGAAGTTATCAACCTCGCCAAAAAGGGGGATCCCACCCGCCCTATATTTTTTAAATACCTGTCCTATATCGGGGTGCTTTCACTTTCGATCACCATAAGCTGTTCCTTGTTCCCGGAAACTATTATCAACATGTTGTTTGGAAAAGCGTACATCTCAGCAGCACCCCTGCTTTGGAAATACGCCTTGTCTACCACCCTATTTTCCCTGGCAAATGTCTTCACCTACTATTTTCTGTCTTTGGAGCGTTTTTTACCTGTGGCAATTTCGGCCGTATTTGGGGCAGTTCAGGTAGGAACCATCATTTATTTGCACGAGACTTTATCTGCCGTTATCACAATCCAGATCTTCGCAATGGGTGCACTGCTGCTGTGCTTGGCACTTTATTACTTTCGACATTCTTACCGGATAAAGCGTGAGACACCGGCTTATTAGTTTAACGAGCAAACCTTTCCATTCGCCTATACCAATAGAGCGATGAACGAGAAATTCCAATGAATTTTTAAGCTATAACTGAAATTTACAACATCATTTTAAAACCAATCTTATGAAACTCGCTATCGTCACAGCCTTTCCCCCAAGCAAAGTCACCCTTAATGAATATGGCTATTATCTGGTAAAACATTTTTGTGCCCGGGAAGAGGTTACAGAACTTATTCTTATAACAGATAAAACCGTAAAGCCTAAAACTTTAGATTTTGACCAAGCAGGCAAAATCAGCATACAATCCTGCTGGAATTTTAATGGAATGAGTACCGTGCCCAATGTTCTTAAAGCGATCAACGCGACTAAACCGGATGCGGTACTTTATAACCTGCAATTTCTAAAATTTGGTGATCGTAAAATTGCTGCAGGTCTGGGATTGATGCTTCCATTACTTACACGCTTAAAAGGAGTTCCAACGATTTCACTTTTGCATAACATTTTGGAGCAGGTGGATCTTGCAAATGCGGGAATGACCAATAATAAATTGCTGCAACGTGTTTACAACCTTACAGGAACCGTACTTACCAGAGCTGTTTTGGCTTCAGACAAAGTGGCTGTGACCATTAATAAATATGTTACGATCCTTGAGAAGAAATATAAAATGAACAATGTGGAATTGATTCCTCACGGAAGTTTTGAAACTCCACCAGAACCCGATTATTCGCTGCCACAAGGGCCAAAACAAATCATGGCATTCGGAAAATTTGGTACCTATAAAAAAGTAGAACTGCTTATTGAGGCGGTTGAAGAATTGCGCAAGAAAGGAATGCAGGATCTTTCTATTGTAATTGCGGGAACGGACAGCCCCAATACCCCGGGTTATTTGGAAAATGTATCAAAAAAATATTCCGAGGTGGAGGATTTGCATTTTACAGGTTATGTAGCTGAAGAGGACGTGCCGAGATTATTTAATGATAGCGCTGTGGTGGTATTTCCATACACCTCAACCACCGGAAGTTCGGGGGTTTTACATCAGGCTGGGAGTTATGGCAAAGCTGTGGCCCTACCCAATCTTGGTGATTTGAAGAATTTGGTGGAAGAAGAAGGATATATCGGGGAGTTTTTTGACCCGTACAGCAGTTCTTCATTAGCTGATGCAATAGGAAGTATCTTGGAAAATGAGGAATACCGTATTGCCATCGGAAAGCAGAATTTCCGTGCGGCAGCATCCCTCCCAATGGATGTCATTACTGGAATGTATATTGAGCAGTTCAAGAAAATACAGAGAAAAAAAGGCAAGACCGTCTCAAATAAGGAAGATATCGCTATCGACTGGGATCTTGTGCATCAGCCTGTGGTCTCGCATTTTGATAAAAGGGACTAATTTATTTTATTTAAATAAGGCATCAAAATCCCAATTTTGGTCTCCTTCTTTATTGAGGAGGCCAAAATGCTTTTGGGGAGCTTTGCGCCACGGCAAGCCCCCGACAACATTTCTGGGCACATTTTCAAAATCGTAAAGCGTCCAGAACAATGCCGGAATATTTTCCTCTTTCAAAACGGAATTAATCTCTTTATAGTAATTCAGCTGTTTGGTTTCCGCATCCGCGAAAGCATTCCAGATACCGCCATAGCTGGAGAAACCATATTCCTGTAAAACGACGGGCTTGCCATCAACCGCTTTTTTTAGCCATTTTAATTCCTTCTGAAAATCTTTGGGGTCTTTGTAATAATGAAAGGAAACCACATCAACAAGCTCGTGCAAATTTACGGCTGCTTCCGGGGATGCCCAACCAATGGTCACGGGATGTACGGGATCCCATTTATGTATCTGCCGTACCAAATGCTCCAACCACGCCAGAACCTGAATCTTACCGCGATTCTCAAAATCCAGATCCGGTTCATTCTTAACATCCCAACTGTGCAAGGCGCTGTGATCTTTTAGCGCATTCACAATTTGATTGGCATGAGCCTGCGTTTGCGTCCAGTCGGTGACAGCATAATTTCCATAAAAGTCAAAAAGCGTGACAATCACTTTTAATAGTTGTTTTTCAGCGAGATCGAGGGTTTTGCGCAGTTGTATTAATTTTTCGGCATCTACATCTGCACCGCCAAAACTTTCATAGGGAATAAAAATGCGAATGTATTTTAAGCCAAGCTGGTCAATACGTTCAAAATCCTTCGTTATAATTTTAGCATCAAAACGCTCTCCCCACATATCCCAAGGGGTTTCCTGTGGATAGTAATTGACGCCGTAACCTGCCGGCATTTTAAATATTCGTTTCACTTTCGCGGAAGCGGTATCCGTCCCCTCATAAACTGTAAGTTGCTCCATATGACGCACCCGCCAGAAACCGTCTTCAATCAACATCATTACCGCAAATGCAGTAGTGTCCTTTTCTGCTAAAAGAAATTCATCATCTACATTCACCGCACTGTAGCGCGATACGTAATCGTCAAAAATCACCATCGATCCATCAGCACTGTAGAACTTTAGGGAAGGATCGTGGCTTAAGGTTGTGGTCTGAATGGTGGTCTTGTTGCTGTCGTTTAGTCTAATATACTGCTCGAGTTTACGAAGTGCATTTTTAGTATAATAATCCTTCAAACCTTCGGTAGTATTGCTACTCAAGGCATTGTTCTTCACGTACCAGGCACGCAGGTAATCCCGCTCGATTTCTTTTAAGGTCTGCGGTTGTATCGGCCTGCCTTTCGCAAGGGAGTCATTCCATGTCACCATAGGACGATAACCGCTCACATAAGCTTCCTGTAGATGCATAATATCAGCGCGGTCTGCACC
>JBATUQ010000040.1:0-2429 GCA_049671285.1 Leeuwenhoekiella sp.
CAAAAACAATGACACTTCGCCTGAATCTCAGATTTTAGTAAGAATAATCTCTTGGGACGACAACGAGTACGTTTGCCATTGGATTTCAGGAAAATTCACAGACACACAAGATTATAGAATAAAAGAATAAAACATGGCCTAACAATATATAAGAATGCATAGCTTCCTATCGTCAGCTACGACATCTTATACTGAGCGTTGTGTGCAAGTTGAGCAAACGAGTTCGACTAATGAAATTGAGATAGAATCGACACGATAATGACCTACTAAACTCCTAAAAAGAATATTTGTATGACACAAGATTGGACTTCATTTACAACAAAAATTGCCGTTAAATCAACCTTGAATACTATCTATAGCGCTTGGACAAAATCGTCTGAAATTGAAAAATGGTTTTTAGAGACCTGCACGTATAAAGACACGAGAAATAATATTTTAGATAGTAACGAAAATGTTACGATTGACTATAACTATGAGTGGACTTGGTACTTGTTTGAGATTTTAGAGAAAGGAAAAATCACTCAAGCAAATGGGAAAGATTTCTTTCAGTTCACTTTTGCAGGAGATTGTTTAGTACATATCCAACTTAAAGAAATTGGAGAAAACATTCTTGTGACCCTTAAACAACATAATATTCCAACGGACGAGAAATCAAAATTTAATATAAGAATTGGATGTTTACAAGGGTGGACTTTCTATCTACTAAACTTAAAAGCATTTTATGAAACAGGATACGATTTACGAAATAAAAATCCAGAATTAAAAGGAGTCAACAACTGAATAAATTAAAAAAAACCTGCACACAACAACGCATATAGCATATGGCGGGTGAACTGCTATCAGCGAGGTTTCAGCCTCGTTGCCAACTTTGATTACGACTCAGAACTGAAAGTTTTGAAAGTAACAAGGAATGGATCTGTACGATGGGGCTCATACAACTGGGTGTATGTATCTGCCTCTTTGCAAGGAAAATACATAGGAGCTCTGGAGATGGGAAACGGAATTTGGCGGGTCTTCTATCGAAACGTATTTTTAGGGTACTTTAATGAAAATGAATTAAGAACTAAAGAACAATCAGTAAGGTTAGAAACGAATCTAGTGTAAACCCTGATCTATAACTTGTGTAAAGGATGTATCTTAACGAACATTAGAATAAATGAATACACTTGACAACCTTCTTCACATTGGTCCATTTTTCTTCGTAGTATTCTTCATTGGTGCAATTATCGGTATGTCTTTTATATCTAGACCTTACTGGAGGGGCTTTTTCGGAAGGAATGATGACGTAACAAAAAAAGAAATGAAATACTCGATTATTGCCGTTGCAGTTTTCGTGTGTTACTCGATCGCTTATTTCCAAGGGATTGATTACATAAGACAAGAAGCGAGAAAAGAAGTCTTGCAACTTTTGAATAATCAAGATCTGGAGATTGAAGTTGGTGGTTCAATTCTGAAGTTTCAGGAAAAGGAAACAGTTCTCCGAGAACTCTTAACCTTGAGGCATATTGACGCTCATCATTCCGCGCCAGAAAAGGAAATAGTGTTCAAGCTTAAATCAACAAATGGAGAGTCTAACTTGATCTTAAAGGAAGATTCAGATGTGAAAAATGAATATTGGGTGTTTTGGGACAAGTACAGATCAACTACAAGAAACGAAATTGGAAGAATCCAAAGTGAAAAAATAAAGAAAACGGTGGCTAACATTACCTAAGAAAACATGCGGGATCTCGTTAAAATGAAGATGATTACCTTCAATCTAAATCACGACAAAATGGCCATTAACGTGTTCCAAAAACCGCACGTTTCTTAGCCTGATCGTCAGTCAGAATTATAAACCAACAATAATGACAATGAAAAGAATCTTTATCTTATTTCTTGTCTTATCGAATAGCTTGCGCGTTTCCGCACAAGAAAATACCAATGTGAAGTTTAGTGTAAATGCTACTTCACTCGAAAATGTCAAAAGTCTCGGCATCAGAGGCAGCGTGAGTCCGTTAAGTTGGAACAAAACATATTACCTGAAAGACGCTGATGTGAATGGAGTTTATGAAGCAGAAATTGTGTTTTCAACAGATGTAAACGAGGTAGTCGAGTACAAATATGTTCACGGAGGGAAATCGCCCGTGTGGGAACTGGACGGGCAAAACAGAATTTTGCTATTGGATTCCAACGAAATTCAGCTCAATGATGAATGGAATGTTCCAGGCAAAATAGATGTAAAACGCTTACCCAAACTAAGTGCTGAGAAACTAACCGATGATTTTAACATTCTCAAAATGGCGCTTTTGGAAGTTCATCCCGGGCTACACCGGTATAGGTCTGAAACTGAAATGGATTCAATCTTTAACAGGTTCCAACAAGTGTTTTCTCAGCCTTTGTCATACCAAGAAGCGTTTTTGAACTTTACCAAGTTGACTGCGGCTATACAA
>JBATUQ010000041.1:0-60001 GCA_049671285.1 Leeuwenhoekiella sp.
GTCATACAGTAAATGCTGGTGGCCTTGGTATGGTGGCAATAGGTGTAGGTGGTGCAGATGCCGTTGATGTTATGGCCGGAATGGCCTGGGAACTGAAATTCCCAAAACTCATCGGTGTGAAATTGACCGGTGAACTGAATGGCTGGACCGCTTCCAAAGATGTTATCCTCAAAGTTGCCGGAATCCTTACCGTTAAAGGCGGAACCGGTGCAATTGTTGAATATTTCGGCCCTGGAGCAAAAAATCTTTCGGCTACAGGAAAAGGGACCATTTGTAATATGGGTGCCGAAATAGGTGCAACGACTTCGACCTTTGGCTACGATGACTCCATGGAGCGTTTCCTTCGTGCAACTGATCGTGCTGATGTTGCTGATGCTGCTAACGAAATCCGTCCTTATCTAACAGGGGATGATGAAGTATATGCAAACCCTGAAGAATATTTTGATCAAGTGATCGAAATCAACCTTACCGAATTGCGTCCACACCTCAACGGACCATTCACGCCAGATTTAGCGACTCCAGTAGGTCAGCTTGGCCAGAAAGCAAAAGAAAAAGACTGGCCCATCAAAGTAGACTGGGGCTTGATAGGATCGTGTACCAACTCTTCCTATGAAGATTTATCCCGAGCCGCTTCTATCGCGCAACAGGCCATCGATAAAAAATTGAAACCAAAAAGCGACTTTGGGATTAACCCAGGTTCTGAACAGATACGCTTTACCGCTGATCGGGACGGATTGCTTCAGGTTTTTGAAAACCTAGGGGCAACTGTATTTACCAATGCTTGTGGACCTTGTATTGGTCAATGGGACCGAAGCGACCGAAAAGGGGACGAGAAAAACACTATCGTGCATTCCTTTAACCGAAACTTTTCAAAAAGGGCTGATGGCAATCCCAACACCCACGCTTTTGTAGGTTCTCCTGAAATGGTTGCTGCTATCGCAATATCAGGACGATTGGATTTTGATCCGATGAACGATACCCTAACCAACGAAGATGGAGAGGAAATTAAACTGGACGAACCACAAGGGCTGGAGCTTCCACCAAAAGGATTTGCAGTAGACGAAAACGGATACCTCGCCCCCACCGAAGACGGAAGCTCTGTTGAGGTAAAAGTGGCCGAAGACAGTGAGCGCCTAGAATTATTAACGCCTTTTGAACCCCTTCAGGATGAAGAGCTTCAAGGGATGAAACTGTTGATCAAAGCTTTTGGAAAGTGTACGACAGACCACATCTCCATGGCTGGGCCTTGGTTGCGTTTCCGCGGGCATTTGGACAATATTTCCAACAACTGCCTTATTGGAGCCATTAATGCCTACAACAAGAAGACAAACTTTGTCAAAAACCAATTGACTGGCGAATACGGCGGCGTACCTGATACACAACGGGAATACAAAGCCAAAGGCATCAAAACGATAGTCGTGGGAGATCACAACTATGGAGAAGGTTCTTCTCGTGAGCACGCTGCCATGGAGCCTAGGTTCTTAGGTGTTGCGGCGGTACTGGTAAAATCTTTTGCCCGTATTCACGAAACCAACCTTAAAAAACAAGGAATGCTTGGGCTCACCTTTGCTAATGAAAGCGATTATGACCTGATTCAAGAGGATGACACCTTCAACTTTGTGGACATCGCTGATTTTGCTCCAGACAAACCCCTGACCATTGAAGTGGTTCACGCCGACGGAAGCAAAGACACCATAAAGGCAAACCACACCTACAACAACGCACAGATCGCTTGGTACCGGGAAGGTTCTGCCCTTAACCTGATCAAAAAGCAAAATGCTGCTTAATACTTAGGAAAAATTATCAGTAAAAGCCGACTTCATTGGGAGTTGGCTTTTTTCTTGGTGTTCATTTATTTTTTTCTCAGCGTACAATTTTCCGTGGTTTTCGTCATTATAAACGGAAACCCCAATTCGTATTCATTCCATTTTAAAGCATTAATTTTGTCCCTTCGATACCGAAGCAAACCTAAAAGCGACGGTTTTAAATTTTTATTTTCTATGATTACGTTTAAACCCCTATTCATTGGCTTATTTTTCACATTAATGCCGTTTACGATGATGGCTCAGGAAGTTTCCCCGCAGGACAATACCATCAATGGGCAATTTGAGCAGCTCTTCGAGAACTCAAATTCCTGGGAAGATTACAAAGTGGTCAAACGCGCCAATCTCACAACACTTCAAAAGAATACAACAGATACCATCAACGCCCTTGAGGAGCGCATCGACAAGCTGATGCTAACTATAGGGGAACACGATTCCGAAACTGCACAGCTCAATAACGCTTTGACAGAAACCCAGCAAAAACTGGATGCCAGTATCGCCGAAAAAGATTCGGTACGACTGTTTGGCATCCCGCTCAGCAAAGGGACTTATCAAACCTTGATGTGGAGTATCATAGGTTTATTGGCACTTGCCCTGGTCTTTTTCATTTACAGGTATAAAAACAGTAATGCTCAGGAACGGGACATTAAAAAACGCCTTGCAGAAACCGAAACCGAGTACGAGGAATACCGACGCAAAGCTCTGGAGAAGGAGCAAAAGATGGGACGCTTGCTGCAGGATGAACGCAACAAAAATGCACGTCCCGGACAGTAATTTTGATTTCCATAAATAATTGTCAATTTCGCTTGCGCGAAAAAATTCACGTTTACCCTTATGCGTATTGATATTATATCAGTAGTTCCTGAATTACTTAAAAGTCCTTTTGAAGCGTCCATTATGCACCGTAGCATCGATAAAAATCTGGTTGATGTCCGTTTGCACAATCTACGGGAATACGCGAGCAACGCCTACAAACAAGTGGACGATTATCAATACGGCGGTGGCGCGGGAATGGTACTCCAGATTGAACCCATTGACAAATGCATAAGCCAGCTCAAAGCGGAAAGAACGTATGACGAGGTTATTTATATGACGCCTGACGGCGAGACGCTCAACCAACGTATTGCCAATCAAGTAAGTTTGCTAGAAAATGTCATCATCCTCTGCGGGCACTATAAGGGTGTTGATCAACGGGTTCGCGATCATTTTGTAACCCGGGAAATTTCAATAGGGGATTATGTTTTGAGCGGCGGGGAACTGGGTGCGCTTATACTCTGCGATGCGGTCATCAGGCTTATTCCCGGAGTCTTGGGGAATGAAACTTCGGCATTGACAGACAGTTTTCAGGATGATCTGCTCGCACCGCCCATTTATACAAGGCCAGCAGATTACAGGGGCTGGAAAGTGCCTGAAATACTTACTTCGGGCAATACTCCTAAAATAGAAACTTGGCGGGAAAAAAAGGCTTTGGAACATACACAGAATAGACGTCCCGATCTTTTGGAGTAAAGTTGTTTATTTGGAATTGGCCAATTTTTCTATACGTTGCCTCAGCCGGTCGCGATCTACGGGTTTTGGGAAATAATCATCAAATCCGTTTTCCTCAAACCGCTTTTTGTCAGCTTCAGCAGTGAAGGCCGTAACAGCATAGGCCGGGGTATTTCTATTTGCGGGCTTCTCCCGGGCGGCTTTCAGTACATCAATACCGTCGATATCTTCACCCAAGTGAATGTCTAGCAACAAGAGGTCATAGGTGACGTTGTCTAATTTGCTAAAAGCTTCGGCGCTATTGATCGCGACATCGAGGTCATATTTCTTCAGCATAAATTCCATAACTACCACGTTGAGTGGATTGTCTTCAAGATAGAGTATCTTCATTAAGTATCGGAATTTTAATTTTAAATATGCTTCCCACATATTTTTTTGATTCTACGGTTACTTCACCTTCGAGCAAATTGACAAATTTGTGAGAAAAGCTCAACCCAAGGCCACTGCCTTCAAAAAGCCTGGTACTTCCTTGACTTTCCTGTTCAAAACTATCAAATATGCGTTCCAGTTTATTTGCCGCTATACCAACACCGCTGTCTTTGATTTTGATACAGGCATAATTATTTGACGATCTGGTCAATGTTATAATGATCGTGCCGTCGTGAGTGAATTTTACCGCATTGTGAACAATATTAGAAATACTCTGTTCCAGCATCATCTCATCAGCGTGTACCCAGATTTCTTCTTCACAATCCAAAATTAGTCTAAAAGCAAGTCCCTTTAGCTCTGCCTGCTGCTTGTGATGCTCATAGGCATTGACCACAACAACCTTTAAATTCACGGTGCAAAATTCAAGCGCTTCCCTCCTGGCTGTAAGCGTGCTAAAATTGATGAGGTTATTGAACGTCTGCAAAAGTCTGTCACTACTTTTCTGCTGCACCTGAAGCAATTTCTGCACGGCCTCTGGCTCCCTAACCTCTGCCAGTAGCGCGGATGCACTTAACAGGCCATTGAGTGGCGTTCTCAGCTCGTGATTAAGATTGGAGAGGATCTCATCCTTGGCACGATCCAGTTCAGTAAGGTACTTCTGGGCATGCTTGAGGTTGAGCATGGCTATTTTGGTGTTGGTTATGTTTAGGTAAGTAAGCACATAACCAGAAAATTCGCCATTGTCGGTGGCCTTGGTGTAGGTTACATCATACCAGTTTACCACTCCATTGAAGTTGACGTGCCTTACCTCTTTCTTTATAATATTTTCGGAACGCACTTTGGCCATATCGGCCACAAACTCCACCCGTTGATGCTCCGGGATTATCTGACTGTAATTTACCTTGGTCTTTACTGGGTCCAGACCGTATTCCTCTAGGATCATCCTTCTTGTTGCCTTATCGGCAATAATCACCCGAAAATCCTTATCCAGATAAACTGAATGGACATTACCGGTATTGATGATCGATTCCATCTGGCGTTGGTACAATTTGCGGCTCTCCTGCTGCTTGACCTTCTCGTGCACATCAATAAAGTTCCCTACCAACTGCACTGGCTTACCAAACTTGTCCAAAATTTTCCAACCGTGTATTTCATAATACCGATACCCTTTATCGGTATTTTTCAATCTGTAAAAATGATAGTAGTGATTTCCGGGCCTGATGAGCTGATTAATGTGTTCGGTCGCTACTACCTGCTGATCCTTGGGATGCATTCTTTTCTGAAAATCTTCAAAAGTCAGCATATTCTCAATCCCGATCATTTCACCAAAAGAAGGACTGCATTCCAAGACATTGGTTTTTAGATCCAGTACGAAATAACCGGAATTCATGGCTTTTAGTGCCATTTCCATATTCTGTTTTATCCGGGTATTTTCACGTTTTGATTCTTCCAGTTGCGTGATATCCCTTAACGAGCCGTAGATGACAGAAATTTTATTGTTGATCACCTCACATTGTGAGATGGAATGCACCCATTTCTCATTAGCCTTTGCGGTGATTAATTTTATCTTGAGATCATAACCTTGATGCACTTGATAGAGCTTTCGGACGGCCTCTTCGTACGTCGCACGAAATTCGGGATGGATGTGACTTATGATCACGTTTTGGTTTAGTATTGCATCTTGGGGCAGTTCAAGTATTTTCTTGATTAGCGGGGTCGATTGAAAATTACCGGTGTTGACATCATAAATGAATCCTCCGGCCTGATGGAGTTCCCCAATGTTCTGCATCATCTTAGCCATCAAAACATCTTCAGTAGCAGGAAGACCAAAAAAGTAAAGCAGACCATCAGCTTTACAGATATTAAATTTGACCCAGTATGGCTGACATTCATGGTTGAGAAACTGCAGCGTCAAACCGTTGGTGTTTTCGCAAGCATCGACTTCTTTCCGGATTTCGTCAAGAGAATCCGTCAGGATAAGAAATTTGGCAAGAGGTGAACCTACAATCTTAAACTCAGGATATCCCAAGGCTTTAGGCCAGGCCTTATTCACTTCCAGCAACACCCAATTTTCATCGAGTATGGCTATAAAAGCGGAAGTATTGAAGTACAATTCTTCAATAGGAAAGGAGTTTATAGGTGTCACTGATTTAGTTTAAGGGCTAAAATAAATTTAGACTATTGTAGTGACCCAACAAAAATTTCGGGTTGTAATATGACCGTCCATTTTATATGGAAAAAAGAACTTGCCACATATCTACTTTTTTGTATATTTGCGCCCTCATAACTCAACCTCTGACGAGTACCGTGAACGTTGGTTATGGTTTACCTTTATAATCATAATGATGGAAGATTTATTAAAATACGTAGAATCTGAATTTGTAGAGAAAAAAGAATTTCCAGAATTCAGCGCGGGTGATACCATCACCGTGTACTACGAAATCCGTGAAGGAGAAAAAAAACGTACCCAGTTCTTTAGGGGCGTTGTCATTCAAGTAAGGGGAAAAGGCCTTACCAAGACTTTTACGATCAGAAAAATGTCTGGTACCGTAGGTGTTGAGCGTATCTTCCCGATTAATTTGCCAGCACTTCAAAAAGTTGAGATCAACAAGCGTGGTAAAGTACGTCGCGCACGTATCTACTACTTCCGTGGTCTTACCGGCAAAAAAGCCAGGATCAAGGAAATCAGAAAATAAAACAAACGCATTTTGTTTGTCCAAGCCCTTCTTATCAGAAGGGCTTTTTTTATGATTTTTATTTTTAAATTAACACCGATTTTAAACCCATGACCCAATCAGGCCTTAAGGCTATTTTTTATTATATCGTACTGATCAACTGCTGTATTATGGCACACGGCCAAAGCAACGCAGATTATGGCAACGGCATCCGCAACATTTATCTCAGCGGAACACTGGGCGTCATCAACTACAATTACGACTTTTCGATATTGGAACCTGGTTACACCGCCAGCGGAGTTTCGGCCAAGAACACTTTCGCCGGAAGGTTTGCTGTAGGCTACCACCTGTCTGAACACTGGGACGCCCAGTTCAGTGTGATGCGTCCCGCAGCATGGACCAAATATGAACAGCTGAGCATCGACGGAAGCGATCAGACCGTTTGGACCAATATCTGGGCGCTGACCGCGAAATACAACTTTAACCTCACCAACAAATACAGTATGTATTTTGAAACCGGCCTGAGCAATGTAACACGCAATGGCATTGAACTGGGGGATTTTTTGATCGTTGGGGATGCCCACTACCTCTACCCCATTTTTGGCAGTGGTCTCAATTGGCGGCTCAACGGGAAATGGCAATTTAACCTGAATGCTACCTACTCGCCGCCAAAAAATGATATCGACCAACCCGCAACCACTTTTATCGGCCTCGGAACTATTTTTAGCGCCAAGCGTCCCGACGACCAAGTGATAGCGCGCAATGCCAATACCCCTTTTGCATTTCCAAAAAAGATGTTGCAGTTGGGCTACACCTCAGATGTGGCCGGTTTTGATATCAACCGGCAGTTTTCAGGAGGGCTTCCCACAAGCATTCCCCTGTTCTGGCTGGGAGACGTATTTGTCAAAAAGGGAGTATTTGCAACGTATCAGCAAACGGTTCTCCATACCTACAAAAATTTTTCTTTGGAATGGGGTTTGAGCGCTGGCCTGTATGAAACCAAAAACGATGAAACCTTCTACGCGCTTTCTGCCTATCCGCTTATCAAATGGTGGTTTTTAAGATCTAAGGCCACAGATGTCTATTTCAATTACTCGTTGATTGGGCCTGCCTATATTTCAAAATCAAGACTTGATGGTATCGATACCGGGGAGGAAGCCACCTTTCAGGATTTTATGGGCATTGGTTTTCTTTTTGGCGAAAACCGCAAACTAAATATAGATTTACGTATTTCTCATTACAGCAATGGCAATATTTTCACCGAAAATCCTGGGGTTGCTGTACCATTGATGCTCAGTTTCGGCTATGCTTTATATTAACAAATGTTGAAAAAGCAAGTTCATAAACTGTTGATAATGAAATGTTGCATTCTTTTATCTTTTACTGTATCTTTAAGTTATCAAAGAAATTGAGGTCAATATAATAGCTTTAAAAGCATTTGAGACCTGTTTTTGAATTGCGCGTTACGGTACAAGTACTAATATTCTTGTTTGAAGAACTTCAAGGGTTCACCGGTAAAAACCCAATTCAGTAGAAGCCCAGTCAAAACATTAGATTTGATTGGGCTTTTTTTTGCGTTTTCTTCACATTTTCAATAGTAACTTCTCGGACCTCTTAGACTTCAAAAAATCCGAAAACGCTATATTTGCAAACCTTCTTCGGAAAAAAGCTGAAGAATGTTCAATAATTTAAGAATTACAGGGTTTGACACCCGAAATCACAACTATTATAAGAGATGGCACAAACCAAAATAGCCTATACCAAGACGGATGAAGCACCAGCGCTGGCCACGTATTCCTTTTTACCCATTGTCAAGAAATTTGCCAAAGAAGCCGGCATCGATTTGGAAACTCAAGATATATCACTTGCGGGAAGAATTCTTGCCAACTTCCCAGAATGGTTGAGCGACGATCAAAAGAAGAAAGATGCCCTAGCCTTTTTGGGGGAGCTTGCCAAGGAGCCCGAAGCAAATATCATCAAATTGCCCAACATCAGTGCTTCGGTACCGCAACTCAGCGCGGCGATCAAGGAACTTCAGGATAAAGGATTTAAAATTCCAGACTATCCGGAGAATGCCGCCACAGATGAAGAAAAAAGCATCAGGGCAAAATACGCAAAAGTTTTGGGAAGCGCAGTAAACCCGGTGCTTCGTGAAGGAAATTCAGACCGTCGTGCACCCAAACCGGTAAAAGAATATGCCCGCAAAAACCCACACAGTATGGGGGCTTGGTCAAAAGACAGCAAATCACACGTTCAAACGATGGATGGAGGTGATTTTCGTGCAAACGAAAAATCGATCACCCTTGATGAAGCTACTTCTGTAAATATTTTACATACTTCCGCCAGCGGTGAAAAAACCACCTTAAAAAGTGGATTATCACTTCTTGAAGGAGAAGTGCTAGACGCTACGCTAATGAGCAAAAAAGCACTAATGGACTTTCTTCAAAAGGCCATTGCAGATGCTAAGGAAAAGGATATTCTTTTCTCCCTGCATATGAAAGCGACCATGATGAAGGTTTCAGACCCTATTATCTTTGGACACGCGGTTGAAGTTTACTTCAAGGATGTTTTTGAAAAATACGCCGTTGATTTTAAAGCCATTGGTGTTGATCCAAAAAATGGATTGGCTAATTTGTTGGAAGATATCAAGCATCTACCTGAAGACAAGTATGAGGCGGTAAAAGCTGACATAGAAAAAACCATCGCTTCAAACGCTGATCTCGCAATGGTCAATTCTGATAAGGGGATTACCAACCTCCACGTCCCCAGTGACGTGATTATTGATGCATCGATGCCGGCAATGATACGCAACAGCGGCCAGATGTGGAACGCCGAAGGCAAAAGCCAGGATACCAAAGCCGTCATTCCAGACAGTAGTTATGCAGGTATTTATCAGGCGACCATCGATTTCTGCAAGGAAAACGGCGCTTTCGATCCCACCACGATGGGTACCGTCCCAAATGTTGGTTTGATGGCCAAAAAGGCAGAAGAATACGGTTCACACGATAAAACGTTCGAGATTTCCGCAGCCGGAAAAGTTGAAATTATCGACGCTGATCAAAATGTCCTGTTAAGCCACGAGGTTGAAAAAGGAGATATCTGGAGAGCTTGCCAAACCAAGGATGCACCTATACAAGACTGGGTCAAGCTAGCGGTAAACCGTGCCAGAGCAACCGGTGTCCCCACCATTTTCTGGTTGGACAAAAGCCGCGCTCACGATGTCGAACTGATCAAAAAAGTGAACACTTATTTAAAGGATCATGACACCAATGGTCTGGACATTCAGATTATGTCGCCCGTTGACGCCACCTTGTTTTCGTTGAAAAGAATGAAAGAAGGAAAAGATACCATATCGGTGACCGGAAACGTGCTGCGCGATTACAATACCGATCTCTTTCCCATTCTGGAAGTGGGCACCAGCGCAAAAATGCTTTCGATTGTCCCATTGATGAACGGTGGCGGCCTGTTTGAAACCGGTGCCGGGGGATCAGCTCCAAAACATGTACAACAATTTGTGGAAGAAGGCCATTTGCGCTGGGACTCCCTGGGTGAATTTTTAGCACTGGCCGTTTCCTTGGAACACGCCGGTGAGAAAAACAACAATAAAAAGGCCATAATCCTGGCGGAAGCTTTGGACGAAGCTACCATCAAGTTTTTGGATAATAAAAAGTCGCCTTCCCGGGTGGTCAATGAACTTGACCTACGCGGAAGTCATTTTTATCTGGCAATGTACTGGGCCGAGGCCTTGGCGGCTCAGGATAAGGATCAAGGACTGAAATCCCATTTTGACGAACTCGCAAGCCAGCTTAAGAGCAACGAACACCAAATTCTTGACGAGCTCAATGCCGCTCAGGGAAAACCAGTTGATCTTGGCGGTTATTACCTGCCAGATGTTGACAAAATCTCAGCAGCTATGCGCCCAAGTAAAACGCTCAATGCCATTATTGGCTAAAAATGAGCAGGCTATAAATTGAAAGCTATCCCTTTTTGGATAGCTTTTTTTTTGAGTTTATGATTTCCGGGCTTATTGAGAACCCTTTGACCCAAACACCGTATTTTTGAAAATAAAAAGCGTGAACCTTCACAAACGGGCACTTGTCCTGATTCTGCTCTTTTTCGCAATTGCGAAATCCACAGCCCAAAACAATTTTACCATCAGCGGAACGATTTCCGATGCAGCCTCTAACGAAACGCTCATTGGCGTCAATGTCCTCATTCCAGAATTGAGCAAGGGCACCGTAACCAATGAATATGGTTTTTATTCCATTACCCTGCCGGAAGGGAGTTATGAGCTGATCATTAGTTTTTTGGGCTTTGAAACCATCAGACAACCGCTGGTACTGAAGCAAAACCAAAAATTAAATTTTGCCCTGAACGAAGCTACCGAAAGCCTCAACGAAGTAGTTATCACCGAAGATGTCGAGAAGATCAGTATCCGCGAACCACAGATGAGCGTCAATGCACTGGCAGCACAAACCATAAAAAAAATCCCGGTGGTTCTCGGTGAGGCAGACGTTATCAAATCCATTTTATTGCTACCGGGCGTGACCAGCGGTGGTGAGGGTGCTTCGGGCTTCAACGTACGTGGGGGCGCGGCCGGGCAAAACCTGATCCTGCTGGATGAAGCGATTATATTCAACTCATCGCACTTGTTTGGTTTCTTTTCGGTGTTTAATCCAGACGCCATCAAAGATCTCAAACTGTACAAAGGGGGCATTCCTGCAAAGTATGGTGGCCGGGTCTCTTCGGTGCTCGATATTTATCAGCGGGAAGGAAACAGTAAACAGTTTAAGGCCAACGGTGGGATTGGTGCCGTGGCCAGCAGACTGCTTTTGGAAGGGCCCATTGTCAAAGACAAAGCGGCGTTTTTAGTAGGTGGCCGGGCGAGTTATGCCCACCTGTTCCTTCCGTTGTTTGATAACGATAACAGGGCTTATTTTTATGACCTGAATACCAAATTGAATTATAACATCGACGAAAACAACAGTTTGTACCTTTCGGGCTATTTTGGGCGGGATGTATTTGGCATCGATGAAACATTTGTAAACACCTACGGAAACGCCACGATAAACCTTCGGTGGAACCATCTGTTCAGCGACAAGCTCTTTTCTAACCTGTCGGTGATCTATTCTGATTTTGATTATGGGCTTCTGCTCGATTTTGTGGGTTTTGAATACGATTCCGGCATACGCAATTTTAACATCAAGTACGATTTTAAGCATTATCTCAATTCAGATTTTCAATTGAATTATGGCATAAACAATATCTATTACCGCTTCAATCCCGGCTACATTCGGCCGAATGATGCAGAATCCGGAATTGTAGAAGAGCAGCTACCATTGCAATATGCCAATGAATTTTCGGCGTATGCCGAAGCAGAACACGATATCACAGATAAATTGAGTCTGCGATATGGCCTACGGTTAAGCCGTTTTGACCGTTTGGGCCAAGATGGGATTTATGTTTATGAGAACAACACGCCGCTGCTCTTTAATCAAGACCTTCAGATTTATCAGACGGCACAACCCATAGATACCATCAGCCAGCCCCGCGGAAAAAGCATCAGTTCATTTACCAATCTTGAGCCCCGCGCCTCATTATCCTATCTGCTTACAGACGACAGTTCGATCAAGGCCAGCTACAACCGTATGGCGCAGTACCTGCACCTGATCTCTAATACCAACTCTCCCACTCCGCTGGATGTATATGCACCCAGCGGGCAGTTTATAGAACCGCAATTGCTGGATCAATATGCGCTGGGATATTCCCGCAGTTTCGCAGATGGCGACTATTCTTTGGAAACCGAAGTTTTCTACAAAGATGTTGATAACCGTATCGATTACCGGGACGGTGCCGCATTGATTGCCAACGATGCGATCGAAAGGGAAATTCTGGCCGGTAAAGCGCGGGCATACGGTCTGGAATTCCTGTTTAAAAAGAACTCCGGGAAATTCACGGGATGGTTTGCCTACACCCTTTCCCGAAGTGAGCAGCGTACGCCGGGCAGGACACCGGGGGAAACCGGCATCAACGGCGGCAACTGGTACAGCACTCCTTTTGACAAGACCCATGACATCAGTATCACTGCGAGTTACGACCTCAACAAGAAATGGGATTTTGCGGCCAATTTTATCTACCAGACCGGGCAACCGGCAAATTACCCTATCAGCCAGTCGGTTTTTCAGGGATTGGTGATTCCCAATTACGGGCCCAGAAATGAACAACGTCTGCCCGATTTTCACCGGCTGGACCTTTCGGCAACCTTAACGCCTTTAAAAAATAAAGACCGAAAGTTGAAAGGCGAATGGGTATTCAGTATTTACAATGCATACAACCGGAAGAACGCAGCCTCTGTCAACTTTAGGCAAAACCGTGACACCGGAAACAACGAAGCCGTAAAAACCTCGATCTTTGGCATTATACCGTCTGTAACCTATAATTTTAAATTCTGATGAAAACCTATTTCAATATAATTATGATACTCCTTCTGGCATTTACAGCCTGCGAGGAAGTTATTGAAGTCGATCTCCCAGAGACCGAAAGCCGTCTGGTAGTTGACGGCCTCGTGCGTGTTCCGGCAGATTCATTAAATACAAAAGTGACCGTTCGCCTTACCCAGGCTGCAGGTTTTTTTCAAGACACTGTTTCCACCGTTGAGAATGCGAAGGTTTCCGTACAGCTGGACGATGAACAATTTGAGCTGATGTACCAGCAGAATGGTTGCTACGGCGCGACCATCGCCACTGAAAAACTAAAAGAACATTTCGCAGTATTGAATATTTTAAACGATGGCGAAAATTATGTGGCGCAAGCGGAATTTGTGCCCTCGGCGCCGGTTTCTGCGGAACAGGGTACCAAAACCCTTTTTTCAGGTGAGGAGACCGAGGTTATTCTGACCTTCACCGATATTCCCAATCAAGAAAATTACTATTTCTTCGACATGGATTTTGGTGAATTTATTACCAGCGACGATGGGTTTTACCAAGGCAGGCAATTTTCATTTTCCTATTTCTACGAAGATTTGGAGCCCGATACACAGATCGAAATCAATATTTTGGGCGTAGATCGCGTGTTTTTTGATTATCTGAATATTATACTGGAGCAGTCCGGTCAAAATGCGGGCGGTCCTTTTTCGTCACCACCGGTACAACTGCGCGGCAACATAAGAAACATTGACAATCCTGACAATTATGCGCTGGGTTATTTCGCTATCGCGGAAATATACAGTACAACCATCCTTATAGAAGATCCATTACCGAATTAATTTTAAACTATGACATTTACCAAAACCACAGAAGCGGACAGCAATTATGACCATTTGGAAAATATGTCAGTTTCAGAAGTTTTGACCGCCATCAATAACGAGGACAAAACAGTACCACTAGCGGTAGAAGCGGCACAGCCACAAATAGAAATGCTTGTTGAAGCTGCGGTGGCCTGCCTTAAAAAAGGAGGAAGATTATTTTATATGGGTGCCGGCACCAGTGGCAGGCTGGGAATTCTCGATGCTTCGGAATGCCCGCCCACGTTTGGGGTGCCGCACGAGCTGGTCGTGGGTCTGATCGCTGGTGGGGATACAGCCATCAGAAAAGCGGTGGAATTTGCAGAAGATGATAAGAAGCAAGGTTGGAAGGACCTGCAGGAATTTCGCGTCTGCGATAAAGATTTTGTCATCGGTATCGCCGCCTCGGGCACAACGCCTTATGTGATTCACGCGCTAATAAGCTGTAATGAGAACCATATCGCTACCGGATGCATTACCTGCAACGCCGGAAGCCCACTTGCAAAAACGGCCCAATTTCCCATTGAAGTTGTTGTGGGCCCAGAAGTAGTTACCGGCAGTAGCCGTATGAAAGCCGGTACCGCTCAAAAACTGGTGCTCAATATGATCTCGACTACGGCGATGATTCAACTGGGAAGGGTCAAAGGCAACAAGATGGTAGATATGCAACTGAGCAACGACAAACTTGTGGATCGCGGGGTACGGATGCTGGTCAAGGAGCTGGACATTTCGGTAGCGCGGGCGCAGGAATTGCTTAAAGAATATGGCAATGTAAGAAAGGCCATAGAAAACAGCGGCGATGGGAACTGATAAGCAGCTGTTAATGAAGGGAATTCAGACACTGGCGATGTCGCTGCTATTTGTGGTGCTCGGTCCTGGTTTTTTATGGCAGGCTTCAAAGAACAAAGAGCATTTTTTGTTCATCCCCGTTTTGATCGTGGGGCTTATCCTGTTCTTCTGCGCGATCTACTTTGGCTTCAAAGGCATCAACCGGGTAATGGAAGCCGTTTTTGGTAAGAAGAAGAAGAAGAAGAAGAAGTGATTTTATATATTCCGAAATGCTTTCGCGCAAGCGCCAAAAAAAAAACCTTCAACAATATGCTGAAGGTTCTAAAAGATAGGGGTAACCAAGATTATTTCTTGGCGAACTTTTTATATTTATTTTTAAACTTATCAATACGACCGGCAGTATCCACCAATTTGGATTTACCGGTGTAGTATGGATGTGATGTTCTTGAGATTTCCAATTTGACCAAAGGATATTCTGCTCCGTCAACCTCAATGGTTTCTTTGGTATTGGCAGTAGATTTGGTCAAAAACACATCGTCATTAGACATGTCTTTAAATGCTACTATTCTAAAATTTGATGGATGTATGTCTTTTTTCATTATACCGTGCTTTTAACCGCGCTCATTTTTAGGTGTGCAAATTTAGGAATAAAAAACAATCTGACAACCTTGTTACAAAAAAGTTTTGACTGTGTATTGATTTACCGCGAACGTTCTGTAACGAATGCCTAGTTTTGCAGACGTATGAGGATAAATTTAACCTCATTTTTTATTATGGAAAACAAAACCAACTCCTTTAAAAACATCGCCTTTACCAATGGTGTTCTTCTTGCTGCATCATCCATAGTGATTTTGGTATTGATGTATGTACTCAACCTTCCTCAAGAATGGTATATCTCCATCATTAGTATGGCCATCACCATTTACCTCATAGCCACCGGGATTACATCACTTAAAAAAAGTCAGGGTGGTTACATTTCACTTGTGGAGAGCTTAAAAATGGGAATGGCAATAGCTGCCATCGCAGGAGTTATTGGCGGTCTTTTTGCGTTTATACACTACACCTTTATTTACCCTGAATTTATTGATACCGCCCTAGAGCAAAGCAGGGAACAAACGTTAAAATTCAGCCCGGATTTGTCTGACGAAGACCTCGAAAAAAGTATGGAATTTTCCCGAATGGTGAGCACGCCATTTGTTTATGCCACTATATCCTTGATCGGGACTATATTTATAGGATTTATCATTTCCTTAATCACAGGTCTCGTTGTCAAAAAAGAAGATCCCTACGCGCAACAATAGCACTTTATGCACCTATCGGTTGTTATTCCTTTACTTAATGAAAACGAATCGCTGGTCGAGCTGCACGACTGGATCACCCACGTGATGCGGGAGGCAGCACTTGACTATGAGATCATTTTTATCGACGACGGTAGCACAGACGGAAGCTGGGAAACCCTTTCCCATCTGGCGACCAATGACTATCACGTAAAGGCGATAAAATTTAACCGAAATTATGGGAAGAGCCAGGCGCTTCATGCCGGTTTCGCTGCCGCGAAAGGAAATGTGATCGTAACCATGGACGCCGACCTGCAGGACAGCCCAGAAGAAATCCCGGCACTTTACGAGCAGTTGACCACTCAAAAACTCGACTTAATTTCTGGCTGGAAACAAAAACGGTATGATTCCGTATTGGCCAAAAACCTTCCGTCAAAACTTTTTAATGCCGTTGCCCGCAAAACCAGCGGACTCAAATTGCACGACTTCAACTGCGGCCTGAAAGCCTATCGTAAGGAAGTTATCAAGTCGATCGAAGTTTATGGCGATATGCACCGGTACATTCCGCTTTTGGCAAAAAACGCTGGGTTTTACCGTATAGAAGAACGTGTGGTACGGCATCAGGCGAGGAAGTACGGGCATACTAAATTTGGCGCAGACCGGTTTATAAAAGGCTTTCTGGATTTGTTGACAATCTGGTTCATCACCCATTTTGCAAAACGGCCAATGCACCTTTTTGGAGCGCTGGGCTTTATTATGTTTTTTGTTGGATTTGGGCTTACGGCCTACCTCGGGATAGATAAATTGTTTATTACCCCTACCGCCCGTCTCATTACAGACCGTCCTCAATTTTATCTGGCACTGGTCTCCATGTTGATGGGCGTACAGCTGTTTATAGCAGGGTTTCTAGGCGAACTTGTTTTGCGCAGTAAAGAGAACAAACCCAAATACCTCATTTCTGCCAAAAAAGGACTTTAGCCTTTTCGACCAATCCATTTATCTTTACATTTGTGACCTAATCAATTATTCCTATGTCAGACCAAGCTACCGAAATTCAAAACAAAATCAAACTTTGGAAAAGTTCAACCTTTGACGACGCTACACATCAGGAAATCGCCCGTATGGAAAAGGACGATCAAGACGCACTCAAAGAAAGTTTCTATAAAAATCTGGAGTTTGGCACGGGCGGTATGCGCGGCGTGATGGGCACCGGGACCAACCGTATCAACAAATATACACTGGGAAAAAGCACCCAGGGCCTATCAGATTATCTAAACGAAAAATTTCCGGATCAAAAGGTGAAGGTCGTGATTGCCTACGACTGCCGTAACAACAGCGATACTTTGGCCAGAGTGGTTGCCGAAGTATTTTCGGCCAATGACATACACGTGTATCTGTTCAGTTCGTTGCGCCCTACCCCAGAACTTAGTTTTGCAGTGAGGCATCTAGGCTGCCAAAGTGGGATTGTCTTAACGGCAAGCCACAATCCGCCAGAATACAACGGCTACAAAGTTTACTGGGAAGATGGTGGCCAACTGGTACCGCCACAGGATGGTGAGATTATCGATAGGATTGAAAGCCTGAACTATGACGCCATCAAGTTTGATGCGAAAGAAGAAAATATAGCGTTGATCGACAAGGATGTGGATCAAGCGTTCATAAAGGCCTCCCTTGCACACGGAAGCTTTGAGGAACTTAACGACCATAGAAAAGATACCAAGGTAGTGTTTACACCACTTCACGGAACCTCGGTAACCATAGTTCCAGTTGTTTTGGAAGAAGCGGGATACAGCCAGGTCCAGATTGTGGAAGAGCAACGGGAGCCCAACGGAAACTTCCCCACAGTCAAATCACCAAACCCAGAGGAAACCGCAGCCTTAAAAATGGCGCTTGAGCTTGCAGACAAAAGCTCTGCAGATATCGTCATCGGCACCGATCCTGATTGTGATCGTCTGGGTGTCGCTGTACGCAACAAATCTGGGGAAATGCAGATTATGAACGGTAATCAGACGATGATCGTCATGACCGATTTCCTGATCAAGCAATATCTCAAGAAGAACAACAATGAAACCAAGGGTACCGAATATATTGGTTCTACCGTGGTTTCTACCCCAATGATGGATGTTCTTGCCCGTTCCTACAATATGGAATGCAAATTGGGATTGACCGGTTTTAAATGGATTGCCAAAATGATCCTCGATCATCCCAATCAAATTTTTATAGGAGGTGGAGAAGAAAGTTTTGGGTATATGGTAAGCGATTTTGTGCGGGACAAGGATGCCGTCACATCTACCCTGTTGGCGTGCGAGATCGTTACTTGGGCAAAGGCAAATGGCACTTCGTTTTACGATATGCTCATCGACCTGTACGTGGAACATGGCTTCTATAAGGAAGATTTAATTTCTTTGGTCAAAAAAGGAATTTCGGGCGCAGAGGAAATTAAACAGACTATGATCAACCTTCGGGAAAACCCAATGACCACAATCAACGGGGAGCGGGTGATCAAGATCGATGATTTCGCCAGCTCAAAATGCCTAAATGTGGCCACAGGCAATTCTGAAGATATCGATATGCCAAAATCAAATGTTTTGATCTACCATACCGAAGCCGGCAGCCGCATCGCAGCCCGACCCAGTGGTACCGAACCCAAAATAAAATTTTACGTCAGCGTCAATGCCGATCTTGACCGGCGCGAGGAATTCGACAAAGTCTCAAAAGAGCTGGAAAATCGTATTGCGGGGATCAAGAAAGAACTTGGTCTTTAACCCTGCTTGACGGCAGAGCTTGTATTTAATGAATTACTTTAAACAAATCCTGCAATTCGCCAGGCCGTATAAACGATATGCCCTTCTTAATATTTTATGCAACGTGCTGTATGCTTTATTCAGCACGTTGTCATTTTTGGCACTTATACCCGTAATCAATATTCTCTTTGATAAAACGCAAAGGGTCAATACAAAACCGGTGTATAAGAGCATTCGTTATTTTAAGGACTATGTTGCAGATGCGGTGAACTATGAGATTACCCAGCGGGTTTCAGACAATGAACTTTCTGCCCTCGTGTACGTATGTATTTTTGTGGTGATCCTGTTTTTCCTGAAAAACCTATTTGGGTATATGGCGGCATTTTTTATTACCTTTTTGCGCAATGGTGTTATGAAAGATGTGCGCGACGCCATTTATGATAAAATCATTGAACTACCCATAGCCTATTTTTCCGAAAAAAGAAAAGGTGATACCATTTCCCGGATCAGCGCAGACGTCAATGAGCTAGAACGTTCCTTTCTTTCCATTCTCGAAATGATCGTACGCGAACCCCTAACTATCGTTTTTACGATCATAGCAATGCTACTTATAAGTGCCCAGCTCACCATATTTGTCTTTATATTTCTGCCTATTTCGGGATTTGTGATTTCCAGGATCGGCAAAACATTAAAGAAACAATCCAATTTGGCACAAGAGGAGAACAGCACGTTCTTGTCGATTGTAGAAGAAACCCTAAGCAGTCTCAAGATCATTAAAGGCTTCAATGCAGAAGATCGCTTCCGCGAAAAGTTTCAGGGTTCAACACTACGGTTGCGCACAATCTTAAACCAACTGATCAACCGGCAGAACCTAGCTTCGCCAACTTCAGAATTTCTGGGAATCTTTGTCATCGTGGTCATCCTGTGGTTTGGCGGACAAATGGTCTTACAAGATGGAACACTTCAGGGTGCCACATTTATTGCATTTTTAGGACTTTCTTACCAAATATTGACTCCCGCAAAACAGATCAGTAAAGCCTCCTACAGCGTGAAGCGTGGGAATGCGGCTGCAGAACGAATCCTTTCGGTTTTGAACACCGAAACTACCATTAAGGACGCCCCGGATGCCATTGAGAAAGATGAATTTGAGGAAGCAATCACGATTGACAGCATATCCTTCAAATATGAGGATGAGAATGTACTGAAGAATTTCAGTGCAACCGTACCCAAGGGCACGACGGTAGCGCTTGTGGGCCAAAGCGGTAGTGGTAAAAGCACCATTGCCAATCTCGTCACCCGCTTTTACGATATCAATTCCGGCAGCATCGCGATAGACGGGATTGATATTAAGGATATGAAAAAAAGCTCGGTGCGCGGACTGATGGGGCTGGTAACGCAAGAAAGTATCCTGTTCAACGATACCGTAAAAAACAACATTCTTCTCGGCAAACCTGATGCCACTGACGATGAAGTCATCGACGCCCTTAAGGTCGCCAATGCGTGGGAATTTGTAAAAGAACTCCCAAAAGTCTTGGAAACAAACATAGGCGACAGCGGGAACAAATTGAGCGGTGGGCAAAAACAACGCTTGTCCATCGCAAGGGCCGTACTGAAGAATCCCCCGATCATGATTCTAGACGAAGCCACCTCAGCCCTCGACACTGAAAGTGAACGTTTGGTACAGAAAGCGCTTGAGAATATGATGATGAACCGTACTTCGATCGTGATCGCGCACCGCTTGAGTACCATACAGAATGCTGACGAGATCATCGTGATGCACCGTGGCGAAATAGTAGAACAAGGCAAACACGAAGTGCTCATGGCCAAAAAAGGAACATACCACAAATTGGTAGAGATGCAGTCGTTTGAATAAGTTTTCGGTTTGCTGTTCGCTGTTCTCGGTTTGGCAAACCTGCAAGGTATGAGCGAGGAACGAGTGATCCTTGTAGGTTTCTGGGTTTCGGGTTTCGGGTTTGGGGTTTCTTGTTTCTAGTTTTTGACACGTTAAAATAAATAAAAAAAGGTGTCCGAGTGTTTTTTGAGGAACGAGAAAAATGTATCGAGGAAACCGTTTTTCTGTTTTCTGTTTTCTGTTCCCGGTTTAGCAAACCTGCAAGGTATGAGCGAGGAACGAGCGATCCTTGTAGGTTTCTGGGTTTCTTGTTTCTTGTTTCTTGTTCCTTGTTCCTTGTTTCTAGTTTTTGAAATGTTCAATTAAATAAAAAGAGGTGTTCGAGTGTTTTTTGAGGAACGAGAAAAATGTATCGAGGAAACCGGTTTTCTGTTTTCTGTTTTCTGTTTTCTGTTTTCTGTTTTCTAACTAAAATCTTATGAAATGAAACTTAATTTGATTCCCAAAATAAAACATTCCGATAGCGACAACTTTTTTTTATTGGCGGGGCCGTGTGCTATTGAAGGTGAGGAAATGGCACTGCGTATCGCAGAGCACGTGGTTTTGATAACCGAAAAACTTAAAATTCCTTACATTTTTAAGGGCAGTTTTAAAAAAGCCAACCGAAGCCGTATTGATAGTTTTACGGGAATTGGAGATGAAAAAGCATTGAAGATTCTTAGAAAAGTTTCAGAAACCTTTGACGTCCCCACAGTAACAGACATCCACGTGGAAAGTGATGCCGCGATGGCCGCCGAGTATGTTGATGTACTCCAAATACCCGCGTTTCTGGTTCGTCAGACTGATCTTGTGGTCGCTGCCGCAGAAACCGGTAAAGTGGTCAACCTCAAGAAAGGCCAGTTTATGAGCCCTGAAAGTATGAAACACGCCGTCACCAAGGTCACAGAAAATAATAACGAACAAGTGATGATTACCGAACGTGGAACAATGTTCGGCTATCAGGATATGATTGTTGATTTTAGGGGAATTCCCACGATGCAGCAGTTTGCACCAACCATTCTCGATGTAACCCATTCGCTGCAACAGCCCAACCAGGCCAGCGGTGTGACGGGTGGGCGTCCCACATTGATAGGAACAATGGCCAAAGCCGGTATTGCCGCTGGAGTTGATGGGCTTTTTATAGAAACCCATTTTGATCCCAAAAACGCAAAAAGCGATGGTGCCAATATGCTCGACCTTTCCTTAATGCAGGGGTTACTGGAGAAATTGGTGGCTATTCGGGAGGTGGTTAAGAGTTGATTGCATACCGAATCCTTCGGCTTTGGTGCGGCTATGTAGCCAACAACGTGCACATTCGCAAATTTCAATTAATAAAATCACGGATTGTTGAAAATTACTTTCGTCGTTAATCTACCGCTTCGGCCATTCGTTTTATTTCAGTAAATTGAGACTTAGTCCAGTATCAATCAAAAACATCATCATGAAAATCAGAGGATTTATTGCACTAATAACGGTCATTCTGCTAACAGCCTGCGCAGAAACCGAAAAAAAAGAAAATGCTATGACCTTGGGAAACTTAACCGTTTCCAATGAAAAGCCCAAACCCGGTGATAGTCTTTCGGTAACGTATGCCCCGGCCACGCCTGTGGAAGAAAATATGGATGTCAGCGGATATTACAGCATTTTGGTCAACACAAACAGTTATGCTTACGACCTTGATCTTGAGGCAAAAGGCCCATCAAGTTATAGCGGAAGCATAAAAGTGCCAGATTCCGCCACTGCGATATCCTTTGCCTTTAAAGTGGATAATGTTTATGACAGCTACGATAAGGAAGGATACGGCGTTCCGCTTTATAACGGGGATGGGGAAGAATTGACCTCTGCCGCGCCCAGTATTGCCTATTACAATATGCGTTATGGCACCCTTTACGATGTGGAGATGGATGCAGATTCTGCATTGGCGGTATTAAAATCCGGTATTGATAAAGATCAAAAAACCAGGGAAGCTTTTGAGGATGCCTATCTGCAACAAGCCTATCGGGGTGACAAAGAAGGTATGCAGTTTGATGTGGCCAAATACATTGCAACCCTCGAAGACCGGGAAAATAAAACTGCAGAAGATTTCAATACCCTTTCCAGATGGTACACGGCAACCGAGAATAAAACCGCTGCTGACAGCATCAGGGCTTTTATTGAAAATGAATACCCCGTGGGCGCGATGGCCAGGACTAAAATGTACAAGGAATTCACCAAGGCAAAGGGAATGGAAGAAAAATCCGCTGCTTTTGAAGCTTATGAAAAAAAAGTGGACAATCCCGGTAATGAACGTATCAATATGTTACGAAGCCTAGCAATGATGGCCCTCGACAACAATGAACCGGAAGCAGCGATGGAATACCTCGACAATATGAATCAGCCAGGGCGCGAAGCAAGCGTACTGAACAATTTGGCCTGGGACATGGCGGAAAACGGTGAAGACCTGGATTTGGCCGAAAAAATGTCAAGAAAATCGTTAGCTCTAATTCAGGAAGAAAAAGAAAGTCCCAGCGACAAACCGGATTACTACAGCCCAAAGATGTACAAGGAAGGTTTAGACTATAGCATAAGCAGGTACTATGACACCTATGCCGTGATCCTCAATAAAAAAGGAGATTTAGAAGGCGCCATCGCTGCTCAGGAGGAAGCCGTTGGAGAAGGTAAAAACCCGGAATATAACGGCAGGTATGTTCAATTTTTGAACGAGGCAGAGCAATATAAAAAAGCTCAGGAAAAAGCTTCACAGTTTATCAAACAGAACCATTCTACCAGTGATGTAGTTGCCGCTCTAGAAGAAGCCCACGCAAAAAACAACAACGAGCAAGAATTTGACACCTATTTGGCAGACCTCAAAGCAGAGGGGCGCCAAAAGGCCATCGCCGCATTAAAAAAGAAAATGATCGATGAGGAAGCACCAGAATTCGCATTGGTCAATCTGGATGGCGAAAAAATTGCACTTAACGAACTAGAAGGGAAAACCGTGGTTTTGGACTTTTGGGCGACCTGGTGCGGGCCATGCATCCAATCATTTCCCGGGATGCAAAAAGCTCAGGACAACTATAAGGATAACCCCAATGTGGTCTTTCTCTTTATCGATACTTGGGAGAGTGAGTCTGGCGAAGAACGAAAAGAAAACGTATCCAAATTTATCGCGGACAACAACTATAGTTTTGAAGTCCTGCTTGATGACCCTAAAGAAGAAGGCAGCAGGGAATACGAAGTGGTAAGCGATTATGGCGTAAGCGGCATCCCTACTAAATTCATTTTGGGTCCCGACGGAAGGATCAAGTTCAAATCAGTAGGTTATATGGGCAGTACAGAGCAACTGGCAGAAGAAGTCGCCTTAATGATCGAGATGGCCTCGGGCGACGACTTGAAAGTCTAAGATTCTTTAAAAAAAACGAATGTAAAAAAGGGCTAAAAAATCAGGCCCTTTTTTTGTGTCGTACATTTTCTTGTTGTTCCAAAAGCAGATCCTGAATCACCTCGTGGTTGATTTCGCTTAAAGCGAAAAAGCGCAGGGAGTGAACCATCTTCCGGCCTTCACCAGCCACGAGGTGCTCGGTATGGTGGGTCAAAGCATTACCATACAGAAACGAAATATCCACAAACGATTTTCGAAAATTCAAGTAGCAGAACATACGACCGTCCAACGTGTAAAACGGAAGGCTCCATTTGTAACCTTCCTGAACTTCTGGAACAGTCTGCTTGATAATTTCGCGAAGCTCGATCAAAATACTCCGCCACGGTTCAGGTTTGGATAGCATGTAATTTTCGGCAGGGTTCACGTGGGTTTCGGGTTTCGGGTTTCGGGTTTCGGGTTTCGGGTTTCGGGTTTCGGGTTTCGGGTTTCGGGTTTCGGGTTTCGGGTTTCGGGTTTCGGGTTTCGGGTTTCGGGTTTCTAAAATATAAAAAATTTTGAATTGAAGACTAAAAATTTGCTGATCAACCTGCAAGGAATGAGAGAGGCACGAGCGATCCTTGTAGGTTTTAGCCTTCAACTTATTCTATCATAAACCCAAAAGAAACTTTATAATAGTAGAATTTATCAGCATCATAATCAACTAGATAAACGATATAATGCTCGTTTAAATAATTCATAAATTGCGGCATTTTAGTAATGATCCTGCGGTCTTTAGAATAAAATTGTAAGGGAGCCACAAATTTTTCCAAGTCCCATATCTTATTATGCTCTTCTTTTAAGGAACTTGAAATAGTTTTGAAAAAGATGCCTGTACTCGGTGTCAAATTTTTTAAGAAATACAGATGTGGGTCACTAACCGATTTATTAAAATACATAGTATCGAGCTTAATGAATAACCTTTCCTTAGTTGACTCTAATTCCGCCGAATCTTGTCCAAAAGACGAAACATTAGATAATTGAAATAATACCAAGATTATAATTGAAATTATTCTATCCATTAGACTTTTTTTCGGAGCACGGCAATTTTCAGATATTTCTTTCTCAAATATTGTGAGCGAAAATAGCTAAATCTTGTAGATTTTGTTTCACCAGAATCTGATGGGTTGATGTTTTAAAGGTATTGAAAGACATTTTATTTTAACTCCATTTATTTCCAGATAAATAAATAGGACTTGAATTAAGTAACCAAAATAACATTTGCATTATACCAATCAATACACTTACTTTGCAATTCAAAGTACTTTTATGGAAGCACAAGACTATCGTCAAGACCTGTCCCACATTCGGGAGATGATGAGCCGTTCGACGCGGTTCATCAGCCTCAGCGGACTTTCAGGCATTCTGGCCGGAATTTATGCATTGATTGGTGCCGGGCTGGCGTATTTCCGCATCGGTCAAATAGAGGTTTACAGCAGTGATAGCCTCAAAAATACCTTACGGTCCTTTGCTGCCTCTATAAAAAAGGTGGAAGACCTTATACTAATCGCGCTTGCCGTTTTGATTCTGGCTGTGGGTTCCGCAATGTTCCTGACCTTTAAAAAAGCCAAGAAAAACAAAGAGAAGATTTGGACCTCAACGACGCGGCGGTTGTTGTTTTACTTTCTCGTTCCGCTTTGCTCCGGTGGATTGTTCTGTTTGGTCTTAATTTCCGAAGATCTAGTAGGGCTCGTTGCTCCGGCTTGTTTGTTGTTTTATGGATTAGCTTTGCTCAATGCCAGTAAGTACACCTTTGGCGACATAAAATATCTGGGACTGATCGAAATTCTATTGGGCCTGACCGCAACGCAGTTTATCGGTTTTGGGCTGCTTTTCTGGGCGATTGGATTTGGCGTATGCCACATCATTTATGGCATCATCCTGTACAACAAGTACGATAGAAATCCTGCTTAAACCACCACCCGACTTTGAAAAACATCATTAAAAATATCAACAAGGCTTTTGACCATCGCGTGCGCCTGGGCATTATGAGCGTGCTTATGGTCAACGAGTATGCCGACTTTAATATGCTTAAGGAAATCCTGGGCGCAACAGACGGAAATATCGCCAGCCACACCAAAGCTTTGGAAAAACAGGAATACATACGCGTCGAGAAATCCTTTATCAACCGAAAGCCCAACACCCGCTACATCGCCACCAAAGCAGGTCGCGAAGCATTCAACAAACATATAGAAGCTCTTGAAAAACTGATCAATCCATGAAAACCAGAACTATTTTTTTACCTATTAACTTTGTAATTCAAAGTACTTTATATAATCTAAGAGAGCGTACCGTCGCATTTGGCTTCGATACATTCAGCCGCCTCTATGTCAAAGTAAAACGCAATGAACCGTGGGGAATCTCCCGAAAAGAACTTTTAAAACTTCAACCGGAAAGCCTGGGATTTCATTTGGGCTGCTTTCTATTAAAACACAACCTGCACCCCCAGCCGCGTTGTGAAGATCACGACGTCTTCCACGTCATCACAGGCTATAGCACCGATACCGATCAGGAAATCGCCATGCAGTTCTTCCTTTTTGGAAATGGCAAGCGCAGCCCTTTTCTCAATCTCGCCAGGCTGTGCGGCTACCTGCTCTACCCTGACAGGTATTCCTATTTTAAAGAAGCTCTAAAGAAAGGCGCTGCCCATATGCCCCTTCACGTTTTCGACTACAAACAACACTTGAATACTTCCGTAAAACTTTTTAAAAAACAATAATTATGAGCACTACACCGAAATCTTCCAAAACTAACAAACTCACTGATTTGATTCGTACTTCGATAACCTTTCGCTTATTCGTTGTAGGATTTCTGGTTATCATCTTGTTGATCCCACTTATTTTTGTCCAAAACTTAATAGAGGAACGCGCTTCCCGCCAAGTAGAGGTTGTTGCCGAAATTCAGGACAAATGGGGTGATGCTGTGCTACTTTACGGCCCCATCCTGCAAGTCCCTTATAAGACCTATTCTGAAAAAGCAATTACCAATACCAAAACCAAAGAGGTCACCACAGAAATTATCGAGAAAATAAGTACCGCCTATTTCTTTCCTGAAGTGCTCGATATCAAAGCAGCTGCCAGTCCACAGATCAAAAAACGCGGAATTTATGAAACAGCTGTTTATACCGGCGACATCAAACTGGCCGGGAATTTTGCCAAACCCGATTTCTCTGAACTCGAGATCCCCGATGAGCATATTCTTTGGAACAAAGCCCGAATCCTTTTAAAAACATCCAATCTCAAAGGGGTGAAAAATCAGGTGATCTTTCAGTACAATGGCGAAAGCGCAACGCTGACTTCAAAATATGAATCGCAACACCGGCAGCTCGATGGTACGATGGCTATGCATACCTTGCAAAGCGCTCCTTTAAAAAACCTGCTTTCTTCGGAAGAGAAAACCATCCGGTTCACGACAAACATTTCGGTAAACGGAAGCGCAGACTTGCAATTTGTCCCTATCGGAAAAACCACCGAAGCCCGGATAACTTCCAATTGGCACACCAACAATTTCACCGGAAACTACTTGCCCTACAACGACGACAAACTTCAGGAGAAAGGATTTGATGCCCGCTGGAAAGTCCTTGACATCAACCGGCCGTTTGACCAAGAATATTTCCACGGTCTTCCCAATCTCAATGAGGAGGCCTTTGGAGTCAACTTTATGATTCCGGTTGATGAGTATCAAAAGAGTGAGCGCACGGCCAAATATGGATTTCTCGTCATCGGCCTGACCTTTCTGTTGTTCTTTCTCATTCAAACGTTGAGTAAAATCGCGGTGCATCCGTTTCAGTACCTGATGATCGGGCTGGCGCTCGTGATGTTTTACACCTTGCTCATTGCCATTTCAGAACACAGCAGTTTTCTGAGCGCGTATCTTATTGCAGCCGTTTCAGTAATTGTGCTGATCACACTCTACTCTAAAAGCATTCTCAAAATCTGGAAGTTTCCGGTATTCATTGGTTCAGCATTGACAGGGCTTTACAGTTTTATCTACGTCATCATCCAGCTCGAAAGTTATGCGCTTCTTGTGGGCAGCATCGGTCTGTTTGCCATTCTTGCAGCGGTGATGTACGTCTCCAGAAAGATCGACTGGGAAGGAACTTCCAACCCAAATTTGAATCCGCAAATCTCCTAAACCTATTTTTATGAAATCACTCATCCTAAACAAATACCAGCAGTTGCTGCCCCTATTTCTGGGGGTGGCCTTCTGCTTCGGGCTACTCGCATTCCGTATAAAATTGTCGTACGAGTTCTTTTACCTTATCCTGGTCTGGAACCTGTTTTTGGGAATTGTACCCTTGGTAACGGTTTATTTTCTTTTGGCTTCCGCCGAAATAAAACGGTTGCCGTTGTTGTTTGGCACGCTGATCTGGCTACTGTTTTTGCCAAACGCGCCTTACATCATCACAGACCTCATCCATCTGAAACATTCTGATCCCGGCTGGGCCGTGGTAGATAGTTTGATTATTATGAGCTTTGCTATTGTCTCTGCATTGGCCGGGTTTATTTCGCTGCGCGAAATGTCCAGAATTTACAAACCCTTGGTAAAAATCAAAGGGCTTTTGGCAGCACAAATTCTTATCCTCTTCCTGTGTGGTTACGGCGTGTATCTGGGAAGGTTCATTCGGTTTAATAGTTGGGAACTGGTGACCAATCCTTTGCCGCTCTTCGAATACATTTGGGCGACCGTATCTCATCCCCTCATCTACTGGAAAGTTTGGGGTTTTACATTATGCTTTGGAGGTTTTCTCAACCTTACCTATTTCACCGGCATCTTTGTGCTCGATAGTAAAACTTCAAATACTCGATCTATATGATTACCCTTAAGCCCATTCATTATGCCTTGACGGCCGTTATCCTTTTTGCCACAGAAGTCTATATCGCACTTTTCGTGGACGACGCGTTTATACGGCCACTTTTTGGTGATTTTCTAGTTGTAATCCTTATCTATTGTGTGTTGATGAGTTTGGCACCTTTTCGGGTGGTGCCCGCTTTGCTGCTGGTTTTTGTGTTTGCTGTAATGGTCGAACTACTTCAGTTAACCAATTTGAGCAGTTGGGCATCGATGAATATTGGCAGTTGGGTACGCATCGTTTTGGGACATCAATTTTCGTGGCTTGATATTGTGATGTATGCAGCGGGACTGCTTTTTACCGGCGCGGTTGAGTGGGTGTTTCAGCAAACTTTTCGCTTCAAGCGAAACAACCTCAGCACCGCATCAAAATAATTGTTATTCCTTACCGTCCACGTAATCCTGCAGATAGCTAAAACGTTCGGTGAGCTGACCGTTTTGGGTTACGCGAGCCCGTTCTAATATGCCATCGCTGTCCCCGTCAAAAAAGGCCGGAAGCACATTGTTGAGGAACATCTCGCCAAAACCTTCGCTGGCATTGCGGGGCAGTTCGCAGGGCAGATTGTCAACCGCCATCACAGTAATCGCGCCTGGAGCATCAAAGGCAACCTCTTTTTCAGTTTTGGGATCATAGCCATACAGTGGCTCCTGTATGGAAGATGATCGTATGGTGGAAGCAACGGGACCATCAATGTCACAGGAGATATCGGCAACGGTATTGATGTTGAAATCATCGGCTTTTGCATCTTCCCGAGTGAAAAGATAGGGTGCGCCTTCGCCATAAAAATGACCGGCGATAAACAGGTCTGAGACGGTCGTATATTTTTTAAAGTCTGATATATAAGGCGTTGGGTCGTTAATGAATTCTTCGGCGCTTCCGGGATTTCCGTCCTTCCTTTTGTTGTAATCCATCACATACAGTTGGGTATAAACCGGATGATCAAAAGATTTGTTCAGGTAATCTTCCACAGAAACTTTTTCGATATTCATTATTTCCAAAACCTCAACGGCTCCCTGTGCGACGCGACCGCTTCCGGTGAGGGCAATTTTAATATTGGGCAGCTTGACTTTTGCCAGCTGGGTAAACATCGCTTCCATCCCGGAAAGTGCTACCACTTTGGGCAAGTCGATAATTTTTTCGCGTAAGCAAAATGCACGTATGCCGTTATATGCACCAACCAAGCCGGCATAACGGCCAAATCCTACGAGGCGGAGTCCACTCTTGGCAGTCAGCGCCTCGTGGTCGTAGAGTTCAATATTTTTCTCAAGAACCGCACGGAGCAGATCCCGGTTGTACGGCTGTTTCTTTATGGTGTGGCTGAAGAACATATATTTTTTGCCCGCAACCAGGGCCTCAATGGGTACTTCCTTGACCCCGATCAAGACGTCTGCTTCAGCCAGGTCTTCGGTTACGTCAAATTCGGCCTTTTCGTAAACCACCTTTGGAAAAATACGGTGCCGCGAGGGCTCAATGATAAATCGGGCGCGCGGATAGCGGTCCTGGGCTTCCCGGAGTTGGATGGGCGATAGCACGACACGTTCATCAAGGGGCTCTTTGCGTTCTTGGATCAGGGCAAATGTGGTGTAGAACATTTTATAGGTTAAGTTGACATTAGGGTTAGAATGTGCTCTCAAAATAGCGAAAGTATTCGACTTTGCTCTACGTTATGCATATTGTTTGAAAAAGCCCGTTATAAATCATGATAAAGTCGAACAGGTTTTAGTAATTTACCAACCTAACCAGCCAAAATTAAACACAATGAAAAATACATTCTTAAGTGCGCTGTTAATAGGTTTGCTTTGTGGTTGCGGTTCACAAAAGCCAGAGATCACAGGGTCAAAGCAAGTGGTCACCGTTTCTGAAAACATTTCGCTACCCTTTACCAGTGTAGAGGTCGATGAAAATATGCACGTTGAACTGCGCAAAGGCACCAGAAACTCTTATGTATTGACCACCGATGACAACATCGTACCCTATATTGATTTTGAGGTACGCGGTGGCACCTTGGTCATCAGCAATACCCATCACATCAAAAAGAAAAAGGAACTTGAAGTCATCCTGACCGTAAGCAAACTTAACGGACTTATATTACGAAAAGAAAGCACTTTGGAAACCCGCTCTCAATTCCTGATGGATTCTCTAAGCCTGCAGACCTATGACGACAGCCACTTTGAGATGGATATTGACATCCCTTATTTAACCATAAATATGCATGATAAAAGCAGTGGCGAGATAGAAGGAAGATCAGATCAACTGTTTATCAATATGACAGACCGCTCTGACCTGGAACTGGAACACGTTTGCGATGTTCTTGACATACGCCTTAATGAAAAAGCGGAACTCGAGCTTGAAGGTCGCGGCAATGAGGCTACAATCACTGCGACCGATAGAACCCAATTAAAAGGGCGTGACTGCGAAATTGACAATGCCAAGGTAACACTAACCGGCAAGGCGGAAGTCGCCCTTGAAGTTTCTGATAATTTCACGCTGAATGCCAAAGATAAGGCGATGATGCACTTGTACGGTTCGCCAAAAGTGGATGTGGAATCTTTAGCTGACAGCGCCCAGATCGAAAAGAAAGATTGACACTAAGTTTGGCATTGGTATAGTTTTAGGATTTAGATTAAAATCGAATGTTTAGCTTTGCACTCCCAAAAAAAAAAAGAGGTTTTGGCATTCGCCGAAATTTATTCTGGGAATTAAAATTAAAGTTACGTTTACATTTTACCGGGGTCGATTTGGTTTTGACAGCGGGTCTAATTGAATGGTAAGCACGCCGAGCGCTGGGAAACAGCTCGTAAATCTCATTTTTCATCTTTTTTAAACGGCGAGAATAACTACGCCTTGGCTGCATAACCCGAATTATAGTAAGGTATGCTTAATGCCGTACGAGGTACGGCACCAAGATATCCCTGAGAAGCCTTGGTTTACGGCGGCTCGTCAAGGGATACCGAAAAAGTAAACATAGTTAGACCAGGGTCCTGATGGTCTGATGAAATTTAATCGGGAATAAGGTCACAGTTGGTAGTTGCCGACCGGCTGTTGCACGAAAAACAATTGGCAAATAAGCGTGTAGAAAGCTATTGAGTTGCCCGTTTGGACGGCGGTTCGAACCCGCCCGACTCCACAGATTTAAAAGCAGTGACCATAAAAGTTGCTGCTTTTTTTGTTTTTAGGTGGTATGGGTCGAAAAAAAACCAACCAACTCCAATTACATCCTTCGAGGCTCGAGTTCCTAATTCGAACGCGAAGGAGGGTTGTTATTTAGGCTTTGGGGTTTTGAATTTTTTTTATGCCTGTGAACCTTATGGGAATACCTAACATTGTTCTAGAATCTATCATTGTGCTGGAAACCTATTATTTTAAAACCATATATACCAAAATGAAAACCTGGAAAATGACTGATGGGGTACACGACTTTAAGGCAGACAAGTTTACGGAGAATGAGACGATGTATATGGTTTATTCAATTAAAAGCATTAGCACTCAACACTAATTATCCCGATCAACATATTCAAAACCAATATATTGAATGGTACGTAGTTTATTAATATCCGTTGAAGCTATGACTTTGTTAATCAAGTAGGTTTTAACTCCAGATGTATCTGCAAAAAACAATTGAATATCATCACGTTGTAATTTTGAAGCAGAAGGATTTTCTTTAATTGATTTTAACCATAGCCTAAATCGTTGCGGATCTTCATCTTCTAAGAAGTGAACGTGTTCCTCGGCTGGTTCTGTAATATGCAAATAATGTCTATTGATATCCCCACTGAATTGAACATACATCTTCTGAACTTTTGTACAGTGCCGAAAAAGTTCTACGCTTAAATCTTCCTCCATATAATCATTGTTTTCGTACTCAAAGACGTGATATATGACCTTCTCATCATACTCATAATTGCTTCGGCCTCTAAACTCATTTTTAACGGCCCTTATAACACCATTAACACTTACTGTAATTGGTATTTTATAACCTTTGTAAAGTTTATCAAAACAAGGAATATACCTTATGGTGCGATTATGATACTTAATGTCAGAGGCTTTGACCTCTAATCCGTTTTCAAATAAATTTTTAAATGTACTTATAGTTCTATTTCCAACCAAACTATCGCGAGCAACTAAAGTGGCTGTTATTAGATTATTATCAGAGACATCTCGAAGTATATCTGCCCTCTGGGATATCTTGATGCTTCGATCAGTGAATGCAAAACCTGTTTTCAATCGCTTTATTTTTGAAAGTAATGCTTCATTCAATACATCAATATTGTTATAGCCTATTTCAGCATTTATTCCTTTTTTTAAAGCCACACCCCTTGATGCGCCATTTTTAAGGTTTGAAGTACTGGTATCCGCCAAGCTAGTAGTATAAGAATTGATAAGGTTGCCAAATTCATCATACTCATTAACAGTCGCTGTTGTTGTAGGATTGGTATTTACGCTATTCTCAGAACCAGAATTAACCTGATTATTAAGATCCAATCCATAATTCCCAGAAGCCTTACTGTTAAAGGTGGCAGTGTTAGTACGGCTTATGGTACCTAAATCTATGTCTTCTTTAATATTTTGAAGTCTATCTATAGTGAGTATTTCCAGTTCGCCATTACCACCCAAGCTAAGTGTTGTGTTCAAGTAATCCAATCTTGTATTATGGTGTAGAAAAGTCATATTCCTTTTAGACGAAAAATTATTGGCTTTATCAAATGACGCATAATTTTTTAGGGCCGAAATTGAAAATCTTATAGGGATTTCAGTATAATCTGTTCTATAATTAGCGGACGATGCCTTCACATCCGATAATGGCTTCTTAATAAAGCTTATAAGGCTATCAGCATTATCGGTTAATCCTGCAATTGTTTTAATAAAAACATTTTGAGTAGAATCGTTAAGGTCGAAAAATGTTTTCGGCTTTTCCGGTACTTTGGGTGCAGGCTTTGGAATTGGAATAATAGCAACGTCCAAATCGATTATCTCTTTGGCCAAGCAACTATCAAGTTCCTTTACTTTAAATTGACCCCTATTTGCATTTGTCAACTTACTTTTTGAACCACAGGATAAAATGAGCAGAAATGCAAAAAGACCGAATATAGTAATCAATACTTTTTTCATAATACTTCAAATTTATTGTAGTTGTTATTTTCGGTTCCTTGATAGCACACATCGGGATAAGACTTTATGTACTTTACCTTAACGTTGCTTTTTATGTCCTTGCCGTTGCAGGAAGGGCTGGCATTATTGGTCTTATAATTGATAGTACCTCTAGGTAAAGTTAAAGAGTCTCCTGGCTTCGTTCCCGATGGTAATTCTTTCGTTAAAATAATTTGTCCTTTAGTAAATCTTGAGAAAAGTATTTCTCTAGGTTCTATTTTCTCTTCTTTGAAGGTCTTGAGAAGTTTCCTTTTTAGATAATCAATACTGTAATCCGAATGATCGGTTACAATTACTTGTACCAACCCAGTTTCAGAATTTTCAACAATTCCCTCTATATTTCTTTCGCCCCGACCCTCGATAGTCCATTTGTTTCCATTACTATTAAAAGTTCCCATAAGGTTTATTTTATGTTAATCCAATATTTTCTCAATACTCTTTACTATGTCCCCATCCCTATACTTAACCTCCACACTTCCTAGATCAAGACCAAAATTGTCCAGCGAAAATAAGTGGGAAAAAACGCTGTCTTTTGCAACACCTCGTTCAAGCTCAATGATTGTATCTTTCACTTTTTCACCTTCGGCTTTGGTTTGGGTTTTACCGTAAAGCTTTATGGTAATTATAGAATCTGGCACTTTTCCGGTCACTTCAACTTTATTTTCGTGAAAAATGATCTTAGGCGTTTCTTTTTTCGCTTTAGCCGATACCCAATTATTATAATAGAGCCCGGCTGGTATGCATAAGATCGTTATAACCAAACACGTACCCACAGCTTTCTCGGCATTTTTAATTTGTTGCTTCTTATTGCTGACAATCCTATTGAAAGCCGTATGAACCTGTGTAGGACTACGTAAATCTGGATAAAAAGCTTCCAGTTTATTTGCTCTAAAGGCTATGAAGAACCTTGCTATCAGCACGGCAAGTGCAGGGATCAAGAAGGCCAGAAACAAAATAAGGTCTGCCGTGCTGTAAAAAGTGACATAGCCTATACTTCCCAAGAAAGAACCACCTAACAAAACATTTAAAAAATTGTAATAAGACTGCATGCGTTTGGTCAATGCATTTACAGTGTTGTCGGCAAAGTCTTTCCCTTTTTTCAGCCAATAGCTATCAAAATCAAATACAGGTTCGTTGCACTCAGGTGCGCTAGCCGCTGTATTGGTCTGTTTATTTGGGGTGGCCGTACTCATAATATTGTGTTTTCGCCAAGACAAAAAAATGGGTTATTGCTTTTGTCTAATAATAAATTTGGTTCTTATGTCCAGATTCGCAGTACACAACGATATAATCTTTGGCTTTGATTTCTTTCGTAGTGGTTATACTAAAACCATTTTTTGCATTGATCTGTTTCTGCCTTTTTGCCAATTGTTGAACTTGGGATGTCATCTTATTATTCTCAAGCAACCCAGATGTTTTTATCGTTGTACCAGCTTGGCTATTAACACCTTGTTTTATTTCTTCGGCATAAACTAACGATGTTCTTGTGTTGGGTGGTGGGATAAGGAAATGTGGTGTTCCACAAGTTTTTACGTAACAGGTTACTATTATCATTTTTAAAAATTTTGTTAAATATCTCTATCAGTACATATAATCACAATACCCAATACTAGGTATTTTTCTAAAAATCAAAACACTACACCGGCACATCAATCAACACCGATGTCCCCTTCCCCGCCACGCTATCTATTGTAAAATTGCCGTCCAAAAGCTCGATGCGTTTTTCAATATTGGTTAGTCCCATCCCTTTTTGATCAGTGGCAACGTTTTCCAAAGGCATTCCTTTGCCGTTATCCTCAACAATGATGTTCAGGCTTTCGGGGTGTTGCGTCAAATGTATTTGAGCCTCCGTCGCATTGGCATGCTTGATGATGTTTGTCATCAATTCCTGAACAATTCTAAATATGGTCAGTTCCAGAGAGTTTTCCAGTCGTTCCTCCATACCAAATGCTTCTACATTTACGGTAATTGTATTGGTTTCGCTCAATACTTTGGCCATCTTCCTCACGGTAGGTAAAAGGCCTTGACTTGCCATCACTCCAGAGTTCTTGGTGTGGGACATCCCCCTAATCTTTTGGTAGGCTTCATCGAGCAAGACCTTGGCTTTGTTTAAGGCAGGATCGGCCTTATCTGCTTTGACGTTGTCAAAAAACAACTTGACTGTTACCATAAGGCTCCCCAAATCGTCGTGCAGTTCGTGCGCTACGCGCTGCCGTTCTTTTTCCTGACCGGCAATCATGGCGTCTATGCTGACCAGCTCTTGTTCCTTAAGAAGGTTTTCTACTTTTTGCTGTTCGAGGATATGCTGCTGCTCTGCCAGTTTCCGTTTTTTGATGGTATTCTTTTGGTAAAGGACAGCAATGATAGAACCCACACCAATAAATAATAAAGCTACAGCCAGAAGTACTCCGTTTACCTTCGCTCTTTGTTGCTCCTCCTTAACCCGTTTTTGTTGGACTAAAATTTGTCTTTCTTTTTCTGCGGTTTGGTATTTGGTATTTAGCTGAGCTATTTCTGACGAGCTTTTTTCGTATTCCAAGAGAATACCAATGCTATCAGAAATTCTCAGGTGATCATACGCATTCTCCCAATCTCCCATATCTTTATAAACTTTAGCCTTATAAAAGTTTGTGTAATACTTAGAGCGAACAGGATCTGCCCGATCGCCATACTGACCGGCTAAGGCCATATAATTTAATGCATCTGCAAATTCATCTTGTTCACGTGCTATTTCAGCCAAATGGCAATATGATCTAAACTTGATATAGCGTAAATAAGGTAATTCACCTGCCAGGTTGATAGCTTGCATAAGATTGGCTTTGGCTGCGCTATACTTTCCTTGAATTTCTAAAAAAACCCCTTTCGAAGCAAAATATCTGGATGACAGACCATTTGGACTACCTAGATCCACAATAAGCTGATCAAATTCGGCTATGAATCCCTCATCGATATGAATATCATAATGGACATTACTTAGCTCAAAATTGAGCAGGAACATTCTATAATGAAATCTGTCAACCTTCGAAGCTATTAGCTTTGCAAACCGTTTTAGGTAATTTTTATAGTTAAGGTTTACCTGTATTACATCACTTCTATAGACGCCTAACAGGGAAATCAATGCAAATTTCTGTAACGTTTTATCTTTGCTGTCAAGGGCGTGATCATATATTTTACGAAACCGTTCAAAAGCTCCAGCATCGTCTTTTTCGACATAAAGCTTTTGATAGCCAGAAGCTAGTGCCCAAAAAACATTTGCTTCAATATCCAAATCTTCATAATTGTTATCAAGTTCAAAAACCTCACCTTGCCCTCTCTGATATAAAATCTCAGTAAGTGTCAGACCTGAATTTTTGCTATCCTCATTTTTTAAGTCGAGGGCGTACTTTTTCGCCTGCTCGTATTTTTGAGCAATTAAGTACTCAATCAACTTATCTGTGCAGCTATGTGCCTGACACAGATTTTCATACCCTAAAAACAAGAAAAGAAAAGCAACGCATCTCAGCATTTATTCATAATTACCGAATATTATTTCTAGATAAAGGACAGAGATGACCTCCTTGACCCACATTTAGAACTTGTAAGTCAAAATCTTCGTCTGGCTTAATATTTCTTTCCTCTTCATCAACCTCAAAGTTGGGAAAATCACCACTTGTGGTAGGACTTTGTGAGTCTAGCTTAACTCCTTCCCTGTAAAAAAATTCTTTATCAAAAACCCCATCTTCTAGGGGTCTTCCTCCATTGTGCATCCGCACAACACGTCGTAAAACGGTTAACGTTGAGGCCCCATTTTTATCAAAATTCTCATTGTTGCATTGAACAGTCAAGGTCGATGCGCCTCTCATAGCCCTAACTTTGATTTTTAAAATTCCATCCATATCATCGGCCCTATATTCAAAATCGGCTTCAACTAGCTTAATGTCAACCATCCCTTTGTAATTCACAATCAGTAAATCAATCTTATTCAAATAATAGCTATCTGGGTCGGGATTCTCGTTAAGAGTAAACCGTGCATAGACTATAAAAAAGTACCGTACAACTGACTTGAATAAATTGATTGAAAGTCAGTTTCATTTTTTAGTGTAATCGTTGAGATTAAATCCATTTTATCGAGGTGTTTTGGTTAGTTTTTAAATATTGGGATACCCCTACCGTAATCTTTGGGTATCCAATTGTCATTTTTCTTTATAGCCAAACAGTCTAACTCTTCGATAATCTGCTGTGGGGCGGCCTTGGGATATTTCTCACAAAGTAACGTTGCAAGACCAGCTACTAGAGGTACCGCCATACTTGTTCCACTATCATAACCATAGATATTAGTTTTATAGCTATTATACATTAGCGTTGAATAAACATTCACTCCTGGAGCCACGTAATCTATTTTTTGATCTTGACAAGCCCTATTTGCTCTCGCATATACCACATAATTTTTATCTATTGCACTTATTGTTATTGCTTCAGGACACCTACCGGGAACACTTATTTTGTTTTCGTCTCCTGGCCTATTACTTCCATTACCCGCAGGAACAAAACATAATGCCCCTTTGAATTTGGCAAACGAAATTGCTCTTCTATATATTTCTAGCAAGCCATCATCACCTTCCTCTTGGGAAATGGATATGATTCTGCATTTATTTCTCAATGCCCAAAAAATCCCCTTGATCAGATTGACGGTATCCCCATTATCGCGGTGTTTTACCTTACCCACATATAAATTTGCATTGTAAGCCACACCTATTCTTTTGTTCCCTTGATCAAAACCACCTGCAAGCAATCCTGCGCAAAATGTTCCGTGACCTTCAGCATCATCAACAGTCTCGTTTACAAAGCTCTGGTATTCAATATTCTGTCTTTGTTTAAAATGTTCATGAGTAGTTTGAAGCCCTGTATCCAAAATCGCAACATTTATACCTTTTCCTGAAAACTCGTAATTCTCAGACAAATTCACGTAACAAGTTGCCCAATAGGGATCAATTTGTTCATCCTTTCCTTTTAGAGCACCTTTAGTGGATTTTGGCAAAGTGGATTTTGCTAGTGACTTGTATGATTCGGTTTTCGCTATATGTATAAGGCTTCCATCTCGAGTGACCCCAAAACTTCTCTTTTCACATTTGACCTGTTTAATTTGATCTTCACTTAATCTAGTGTATGCAACTTTTATGTCCTGAAAGAAAAGAGCTTCATCATCATTTAAGATCCTAGCAGGTGATGCATCTAAATAATCATATATACATATCGCCTTTTTACCGAAAAAGTTAAAAGTTGCAGAAATTATTTTATAGTATTCATATTCCTCAAATACGATAAAATAGCCGCTATTTTTACTTTCGATAATATCTCGGGGTAAATCTCCAAATTTGGAATCATCGTAAAAATTATTCTCCCCAATTTTGGTTAAGGCCATTTATATTCTAATTAGGATTCAAAAATTATGATGATTGGTTTTTAAAAATCACTGTTTAAATTATGATAAACCATACCCAATACACGGTATATATGCTTCTCCCCCCTTTATCAACAGTTTATTTCTTAAAGAAAACTAAAAAATAATTTTAAGGCAAATATTATATTGATTTTCAGATGACTAGACCTAATTCACCTATAACTACCACCTATATTTTTAAAATTTGAAGGATTTTCTTACGGAATTGATAGGTTTTCTAAACGTAATACTAAAACTTCTCAACGTTTGAACCACAACCTCTTACGGTTAATTCCATAGCTAGAGAATATGAAATTTTTCAGCACCCCCAAAAATCCGCTTTCATAGCAGGCTCCATATTGTTTTGTATACTACTCCTCTCCTGCTACAATTTCCCAAAAAAGAAGGCCAAGAATCTTAAATCCTCAACCGTAACCCCCACTTTCCATAATTCCTTTAAACATCAAACCACAGAAAATCCAAACAGAACAAGCTAAGGCGATAAAGCCATAACAGTTTCCTCATACTCTTTGCTTCATTTGATGAAAAACTTTTTCTGCTACTCCTCTGAGTAATTATTGTACAAAATATGGTTATGAATTTTTCCGACTTATCTCTAATCCAAAACAAGTTTTATTAAATTTTAAGAGATGACACAAATCATTTCTTATTCTATTGTGAGATTCTACCTAAGGCGCAACACTAATTTTACCCTTAGATGATCGATCAGGCAATAAATATATTTTGGTTTAAGAGGGATTTGCGGTTGGCGGATAATGACGCCCTCTATGCTGCAAAAAGGGAAAAGGCACCATTACTTCTACTTTATGTACACGAACCTACCCTAGTTGAGGATCCCCACCATAGTACCCGTCATTGGCGATTTATTTTTGAAAGTTTAGTCGATATCAATCAAAGTCTTTCATCTTACAACTCAAAAATTCTCGTTTTGAACAGTGAGGTGTTGGCGGCATTCTCACTACTCTTAAAAGTTTTCTCCATCAAAATGGTATTCTCAACCGAAGAAACCGGAATCAACAAAACTTACCAGAGAGATTTAGCCTTTGCTGAATTTTGCAAAACGAAAGGCATACAGTGGAAAGAATTTCAAAATGGCGGCGTTCAACGAGGGATAAGCAATAGGGATACTTGGCGGAAAGGGTGGTATGACTATATGACCGAAGAGATCAAAGAAATCGATTTAGCAAACGCTCAAATTATAAATTTTAATAGTCTTCCCAAACAGCTGAGCGACGAAACCTATGAACCTCAATTTCCTGCTCACGCTAATTTTCAGAAAGGCGGAAGAACTGCTGGAAAAATTTGGGAAGAATCGTTTTTTAATGAACGGGTCAGGTTTTATTCGGAATACATTTCAAAACCGGAAAATTCCAGATATGGTTGCAGTAGGTTGTCCCCATACATTGCCTGGGGCTGCTTATCTATACGGGAGATTTATCAGCGTAGTATGCAATTAAAGAAGACCAGCCCATATAAAAAGCAGCTCAACGCATTCAATTCGCGGTTACGCTGGCAGGCGCATTTTATTCAGAAATTTGAAATGGAACCACGAATTGAATTTGAAGCCTTCAACAAAGGCTATTTGACGATGGAACAACCGTATCGGGAGGATTATGTGACTGCTTGGAAAGAAGGCAGAACTGGGTATCCTTTGGTTGATGCGTCAATGCGAGCGGTCCGGGCCACGGGCTACCTCAATTTCAGGATGCGAACGATGAGCGTGTCGTTCCTGCTACATCATTTATTTCAGCATTTTACCACAGGTGCCCATTATTTGGCACAGATGTTTCTGGACTTTGACCCTGGTATTCATTATCCTCAATTTCAAATGCAATCCGGATTTACGGCCACCAATACCATACGGATATACAACCCTACAAAGAATGCCCACGACCACGATGCAGATGCAACGTTTATCAAAAAATGGGTTCCGGAACTTCGGGAACTGCCTGCACAATTTGCAATAGAACCATGGTTACTTACTGATATGGAATCGGCGTTGTATGATTTTCAAATTGGGAAAGATTATCCGGAGCGCATCGTAGATATCAAAGAGACCCGCGCTCATGCGCTTCAGGCTTTATACGGATTGCGAAAAGCCGATTTAACGCAGAAAGAAAAGCAGCGTATTCTCGATACGCATACCTTAAAAAATAGATTTCCGTGATATGAAAACAGGATTGGTCTGGTTTAAAAATGATTTACGATTACACGATAACGAAGTTCTATGCAGCGCCATTGCGGAATGTGACAATCTCGTTTTGTTTTACTGCATCGAGGAATATTTGTTCAAAGAGTTGGATTTAGGTTTTAGGAAAGCCGGAATAAACCGCTTCCTTTTCTTAAACAAGTCTTTGGAAAATTTGCAGAAGAAGCTTTCAGAAATTGGTGGCCACCTAATCGTTAAATACGGAACGGCCTCAGAACATATTCCCAAATTGATTGAAAAGTTCGATATAAGACACGTATATGCGGAGCAGGAATATGCTTGGGAAGAACTAAAACTAATTGAGGACGTTGAGAAAAACTGTCCGGATATTAAATTTCAATATTACTGGGGCAAAACCTTGTACCATATTGATGATATTCCATTTACGATTGAAAAAATTCCTCTTACCAGTAAGGCTTATAGAATTCCCACTTCAAAAAAAAGTACAGTAAGAGAACCCTTCGCCGTGCCCGATACGATTGACTCACATCCCAAAGCAAAGAATTCTTCCTTGCCTTCCTATCAGGATTTAGGTTTTAATAGTTCTGAAGGAAAAAATCACAAACCCTATGTAGCCGGTGGTGAAGATGCCGGATTAAAACGGCTACAGTATTACAGTTTTGAAACCGAACAACTCACCAGTTACCGGTGGACACGTAATCGAAGCTTGGGTATGGAATACAGTTCTAAATTCTCACCGTACTTAGCGTTGGGTTGCTTATCGCCACGACAAATTTATCAGACAGTAAAGCAGTACGAAAAGGATGTCAAAAAAAATCAAAGCACGTGGTGGCTGATTTTTGAATTGGTTTGGCGCGACTATTTCACTTTCAAAGGGATGAAATTTGAAAATGCCATATTTAAGATCGAAGGTTTTAAAAACAAAAAGGTTGATTTTGAAAACAATACCGACTTGTTTGAGCGTTGGAAAAAGGGCAAAACTGGAGTACCATTTGTTGATGCACATATGCGCCAACTCAACAAGACCGGCTTTATGAGCAACCGCGGCAGGGTAAATTGCTCGAGCTATCTGATCCACGACTTAAAGATCGACTGGACCTGGGGTGCATCCTATTTTGAAAGTAAACTAATTGATTACGACGTTAGTTCTAATTGGTTGAATTGGCACGTTCAAGCTTATGAAATTTGGTACACCAACCCAGTTAACCAAGCGAATAAATACAAAGCTCAAGAATTCATAAGAAAATGGGTGCCAGAATTAAAAGACTTTAATGATAGGGACATTTTGATACCGTGGACGATTGATCAACAAGTGTATCCCAAACCACATTCAATATTTGACAAGTGGACCAGAGCGATAAACAAAATAATCAAGGAAAATTCTTAAGATCCTAAAATAATTAGTGTGTATTTAGACCAAAGTTTAACCCGCATTTCTACCAAAACTCTGTGCAGTATGCCGCGCCACATTAAAGGTTTTTCCAGCCACATCACCCAGCCACCGCAAATGTGCTTTTGGATTTTTGCTGAGTTCGTTCAAAGTGGCGCCAGTTGCAATGGCAAATTGTTTTCCATCTTTGACAAATTGCCTAGGTTCTGAATTTCCATTCTGGAAATAGGAGCTCACATTCATTCCCGCCTGAATCATTATGCTGAACATAAAATCTGGTGTAAGCGCTTTATAGGATGGGTATGTTCCTTCAAAAATGCCGGCGATGGTCGCTGCAAATTTGGGATCGTCCTTACAGCGTGTGATCAGTACGTTCAAAATGGTCATCCACACAGGTGTCAAGGTTTTGTTTCGACCAAATTGCACCAACAAATTGGAAAGCGAAAAATCAAACGCCAGCTCTTTTTCCAACCGTTGCTGATAGCTGCTCAATGAATCCATAGTGCAGTTACTCTTGCCAAGCGACTCGATTATGGTTTCCGAAGCCCAGCGTGCGCTCAAAACCGCATACTGAATGCCGTCACCACTTAATGGATTGATCAATCCAGCCGCTTCACCCACAAGCAATACCCGGTCGCCGATGATGGCATTTCTGGAATCGTAAAAGGTGATGGGCCATCCTTGTATTTTCTCCGTGGCCTTGCCTTTGCCCAAACGCCGCAACAAATCAGGATTGGTATCGAGATGATTGGCGAAACACTGCCGCACTTGCGATGCCTGGGTAGGACAGGTCTTATAGATCATCGCCATACCCACATTGGCACCGGTCTTCCCTTTTGGAAACAACCAATAAATCCCTGGAAAATTTTCCTTACTGAAGTAAATATCGACCCGGTTGGTGGGTCCATTTACATTTTCATAATAGGCGCGCTGACCTAACAATTGAAAATCAGGATCGGGTTGATATCCCCTTAGCTTTCGGGCGACAAGAGAACGACTACCGTCCGCACCTACGATCATTTTAGAAGTGATCTTAAATTCCCCGATTCCATTTTTATAATGGGTTACGACTTTGTGTGGCGAAACCTTATAATTGGTCACCCGGCAGTTTTCCTTGAATGTTGCTCCCGCCTTTTTCGCCGCCTGATGGATCATATCGTCCAGCTCAATCCGCGGAATGATGCGCGCGTGAAACGGAAGATCATCCGGTTTTTCCAGTTGAACGATGGCCTGATCGTTTTCCATAAAAAGTCCTACCTGATTGATGGCATTTGCTTTTATAAATGTTTTGGTCTTGGTAATTCCCATCGCATGTAGTTCGCGAAGGGCGATGGGACTGACCCCGTCACCACAAACTTTATCGCGCGGAAATTTGTCGGCCTCAATGACCACAGTCTTTATTCCGGCTTTGGCCAGGTGATGCGCCAGACCACTGCCCGCGGGACCTCCACCCACGATTAGCACATCGCAATCGTAATTCACTTTGGGCTTAATTTGTACCATATCAATAGTTCCTGTTGATCATATATAGAATGATGGTTTCCAAAAATGCCTTGTCCTCACTGTCTGGCAACGCGGAAAAATGCGTGTAAAATTCTTTCAGTGCCGCGCCGGCCAAATATTTACTGGTTTCTTTCGCGTATGCAATTGAACCGTAATCCTCCATCCACTTTCTTACCATTTCGGCTTCTGCCAAATCCCGATCCAGGATAGGTATGGCTAAAAAATCACTGATAAATCGCTTTTGCTTGTCACTGCAATTTTCCAAGAGGTGAATGAGCATCAGCGTGCGTTTGCCCTCCATAATGTCACCACCTATTTCTTTACCGTAAGCACTTTCCTCGCCCACGAGATTGAGCACATCGTCCTGAATCTGAAAAGCCGCGCCCATAAAATAGCCCAGTCGGTTCAAGGTGTCGGGTTTTACGGCTCCTTTGCTACCAATAAGCGCCCCGATGCGGATGGGATGAATGCAGGTGTACCAGCAGGTCTTTTTTAGGATCATACGCAGGTAATCGGCTTCGGTGAGGTCGTTGCGGTTGTCCTTGCGCCAGCCCAGTTCCATCGCCTGGCCCTCGGCAGATTCTGTGATCAAATGTTGAATTTCCAAGAATATGCGTGCTGACAGTTTTTCGCCTAAAATTTCAGTATTGTACCATAGCGGGGAAAGACTGAGCGCATTGAGCATATCGCCCACATTGATGGCAATGGCGCGGTTATTGGCCTCGTGCATAGTGGGTTTGTTCCTTCGGAAGAAACTCTCATCTTCAACATCGTCGTGAATGAGAAAGGCGTTGTGCAACATTTCTAAAGCAATGGCGGAGAATTTGGCTTCTTTCAATTTTCCTCCGAAAGCTTTACAGCTGGCGATGCACAATCCCGGTCTAAAACCCTTACCGCCCCGATCAGGATAATCCTGCACCAGATCGTACAGATAGCGCCGCGGCTCCTTTTGCGGAATAAACGTATGAATCCCCCGAAGCGTTTCGGCACCATAGCTGGCGAGTTTGTCTTTCATCAAACGGGTATCCATCGGGCTCTGCTTTATTTTTCCGTTTTAACTTTAGAATCTGTTTTGGCAGCGACTATTTCAACAGCTAGGAGCACACAAATGTTGGGATCTGTGGTATCAGTAAGCAAGGTATTATAGCGACCGGGTGCCGTATTCTTTGGCACCGAAAGCGTTATGGAAATATCCTGCTCCTCTTTCGCTTTAAGCGAAATGGACTTGGGCTCGATTTTCAGGAAGCGCTTATTGATGACCTGATTGCCGGGACCCAAAAGGTCGGCCTTGCGCAGCTCGACTTTCTTAGGTTTTTTTACTTCGTCTTCATAAAGGCTAAAGGCCAGCGTGGTCGATTCACCGGGCTGTAAAGGTTTGTCCGGTTCGAGTTTGGCAACTCCAGCGGAAGCTTTCTGGGTTTTGGCAGGTTTCTTTTTATGGGATTTTGCCTGTTCTTCGGTTTCTTTTTTTAGGGATTCAACGACTGTGTTCATCTGATTGGTCAGCGATGCGAAAGCGTCTATAAAAAGGTCAAGCACCTCGTGTGAATCGCGGCGTATGCGGTTTACCAGCGCATCCGGGTCGCTGCGTATCTCCTCGACGTCGATGAGTTTTTTCTCGATGTTTTTGGCAGCCAGAATCCCGGCAGCGATTTCCTCCTCCAGCACATTGACGGCAGAATTGACGATGCGCTGTGCTTTGTTCACCACGCGGTCTGTATCCATCCACGAGGTCTCTTCCTGCTGCCTTTTGCCTTCGGAATTATTCTTTTTCTGTGGATCGCTCTTCTGTTTTTCCATCGGTTGGTTGGCTGTCTTCGGGTTGTACGTGAAGGGTGATTTTAAAGAAGGCCGGTTCGAAGCCCACAACGGTAACGGCGCTGTCATAGGTATTGATCGGCAAGGCTTCCGGCACTTCTAGTGCTATGGATACCGTAGTCGTCTCCCCAGGTTCCTGACTAAAGGATTGTGGCGTAAAGGTTGTGCTGATCGCTGGCGTCGCTTCGTTGCCTTCCGCATCAGTGAAAGAGGTATTGACCAGTTCACAATGGGCTGTTTCAGATTTGGTGTTTTCCAGCACAAATTCCAGCTGGATGGTTTCACCGGGTTTGCCTGTTCCCTGAAGTTCAAATGCGGGAGCCGCCCCCGGAGGTTTTTCCACTTTTGGATCTTTTACCATTTCATCAACGACAGTAAGGCCCAGTTCCATCATCCGGTTGTAGTATTCCAGATTCATTTTCGCGACAGCGCTAAATGCCTTGCCATAAACTTCGGGCTTAAAAACAAAAGGATTCTTTCCTTTCTGCTGCTGGCCAGTCACGGTACCGAGCATCTTGAAGCCTTGGCTCATATACTTTCGATTCAGCTCAAGTGTCTGTCTAAAAAGGTCTTCAAAAGGGGTTTTTACAGTGTTGGCCATGGTCTATCCATTATTGGTTAAGCGTGCATATTTTGCATCCCGTTTGGGTTCGCAATAGTAATGGGATTTCCAACTTTGCCATTTCAGCTTGTATTTTTTTTCTTCGAAAGGGGTCACCAGAGGTCCGGAACGGTCTGTGACGGTAATGTTGAGGCAGATGTTCTGGTTGTATTCCCTTTCGCGCAGCACAACTTCAGTGGAAAAATTTCCTGTGGAAAAATTACCCAGGTCGAGCACCACGAGTACACGTTCTTTGGCGTGCGGCTGCAGCTGAATGCTGTGCTTGTTTAAATGAGGCTGATCGGGTGCCGGGTTGCCATCCTGATCAGTCAATGACCTGACACCTATTTGATAGTTTTTTGCAGTGTTGCAATCGTTGTACACCTGAAAGGGCACCACGATACGCTCACCCGGCATTGCCTGCCTGTGAATGGTGGTCAAACAATGCGGCGGGCACTCCTCTTTTGGCGGGCAGCAATCGCCGCTGTTGAACATGGACTTTAAGGGCTGCAGGGCATTTTTGCCCAACTGGGATACGTTCTCGCTAAACTGGCTGTTGTTGCCGGTTACATTGTTGAGCATGGTGCTGTAGAACTCCATAGACATATCGGTGAGGTTCTGGAGGTTGTCCATCACCGTATCGCTGAACACGTTGGATTGAAGTGGTTTATTGTTCATTTTCGGTTGGTTTTTGAGGTTCTTGATGCGATTTAAATTCCAGCAATAGGGTATGATCCCAAAACCGAAGGTCGAGGTCATAATCATATTCGGCCTTGGCGTCCCTTGGGATGGTTACCGTGATATCTACCAGCAGGCTTTTGCCCGGGGCGATGATCGTACCGGCCTGTTTCACTTGCGACTTGGCCCAATTGGGCAGGTTTTCCTTAATGTTGCGCATCACGTGATCGAGGGTATCGGTAAAGCCCTCACTTTTGTCACGCCTAAAACCGAAACCAAACGCACGGCAGAGCAGATCCATATCCAAAGGGGCAACGTGCTTCACTTCCGGGATCTGAAAAGGCATATTGCCGGCGTTGGTCACAGTAAGTGTTGCGGTATGCTGGGTTCCCGGAGCATTGCCCTGAAAGGTGAACCGTTTGGGCGTGACCAGCACGGAAATTGTGGGCTGAACCACCATTTTTACCAGACGCTTCTTTCCACCTAAGGTCATTTGGTTTTCATAGGTACCTGGTGGGGTGTCTGCCGGAAGGGCAAGGGTCAAACCTTCCAGACGGCTTTCGCCTGCGCGCAGCTTACTGTTAACATACAGCGGAAGGTCATCTAAGCTTTTGGTCTTTGTACTCGGCGTGGGCAAGAGGTTCAAGTAGCGTACGCGGGCAGTATCAGCATTTTTATTGCTTAATTTGATGTTGCCTGTCAATTGACCGGGAGGGCCGTTGAGTATGATCTCGTCTTCCTCGAGGTTGATCTTGTCTAAAACGGAATCAGGAACTTTAGTTATCATGATATTCGGTTTTAAAATTAGCCTTCTGGCTCGTTGGGATTGGTTTCACGCTGGGGGAAAGGCCGGGTATCCGGTTCGCAGCAGGCATCGTCCTCGCAACGTTCCGCGGCGTTGGGCACGTAAGGTTCAGTGATGACTTGGCTTTCACCGCTCATACAGACACTGAAAAACTCCACACCCATCATCTTAAAACAAACGTTTGAGTAATTGGGAATTCGCACACGCTGCTTCATCAGGTCTTTAATATCCTGAAGGGTAAAGCGCGGCAGGTTCAAGATTTCCAGCTTGCTGTCTGTTACCACAGGTTCTTTTGAATCGCCGGTAAGTTTTAGCGTGTTTGTAGTGGTAAGACTACCACTGATCTTGTTCTCCAGGCTTCCGGAAATTTCGGTTTCTATCTTGCCGGAATGGCTGGCATCGACATCAAAAGGCGCCGTTGGCTGCAGTTTATGCGTGTAATCTTGTGGGATGGTTGGGACACTCATACTATTGGTTTTTATTGGAAAGTCCTTTAAAGGTAATTAATATTTTGACACGTTAATATTTTTAACACACTTAATTTTAGACCGTTATATGATTTTAGTCAAGATTCTTTTCAAAAGATAGGCCTTACTATTTCTAGATATTCCTTGGCAGTTTTCATCCTGATACACTTTCAATCCGTCATAATAAAAAGGCTGCCAATCAATTTTCATGAATGTTTGTTGTAAATTCTTTAAAACTTTTGCGACTAAACGGCAACCATAAAAAAATCACCACATGCACCTTACTCTAAGAATTTGGCCAAAACACTTTTGGATCGTTTTGCTTGCCTTTCCGTTTATAAATTCGTGTATTGGTGAGGACGTCATCGACGATTTTGTGCAACCGGCACTGCGCATTGATAATCCCGTACAGACCCTGCAGGTTTCTGAAACCCATCAGTTTTCTGCGACTTATTTCAACAACATCGGCCTTCCAGAGGAGACAATGGTGGTCTGGTCCAGTTCAGACGATGGCGTGATTGCCGTTGATGCAAGCGGATCGGCTACTGCCATTGCTTCGGGTAGTGCGACCATAAAAGCCGAGGTGACTTCAGACAACCAACAGCTCACCCAAGAAACCCCCGTTACGGTAACCGAAGAGGACATCCCAGACACCGGAATGACCAAAGCAGGAACCATCAGAACCACAAGCAGCTACGCCCTCAGCGGAAAATTTACGATTGAAGAAACTGACAACGGTATCATCATAAAAATCGACGAAGATTATGTCGCTTCCCGAAGCCTGCCCGGCCTTTACCTCTATTTGACCAACAATCCCAACTCCATCAACGGTGCGCTGGAAGTTGGTGCCGTACAGGTTTTTGAGGGCGCCCACAGCTACACCCTGCCCGGTGTGGGGATCAACGATCACAGCCATTTGTTATATTGGTGCAAACCCTTTAGCGTGAAAGTGGGTGAAGGAACCATCGAATAATTCAACTATGACCAAAATACTTTTACCCTTTTTCATCCTCTTTGCGATGGCTCAACACAGCACTGCCCAATGGTCGTTGGATCAAGGCGCGGGCTATTACAAACTATCGGCCTGGTACCTGCAGGCAGACGAACATTATACTGATACCGGCGACATTGACCCCAACGCCACCCGCGGCCAGTTTAACGTAAACCTGTATGCAGAATATGGATTGGGGCATCGGTTTGATGTCATTGCCTACATTCCGTTTTTTGCACGGACCTATCAAAATGATATCGTATCTGGTACGACCGGCGCAACCATCACCCCGGGTGAGGAGGTCAATTCCATTGGGGATATCGACCTGGCGATTCGTTACGGGATTGTTCAAAAAGAAAATTGGGTGCTTTCCGGAAGTTTGCTTTTTGGGTTGCCTAGCGGCGAAAGCTCTGGCGGTAGCGATGGCAGTTACCAGACCGGAGACGGCGAGTTTAACCAGATGGCGAGAATGACCTTAGGAGTTCCCTTTCTCATTGGAAAATTACCGATTTATGCCAAAACGTATTTAGGCTTCAACAATCGCACCCAGGATTTTTCGGATGAACTGCGTGGCGGAATAGAAATTGGCACCCAAATTATTAATGGCCTCTGGATCGCCGGAAAATCAGACAGCATCCAATCCCTCCAAAACGGCAGCCGAAATGCCACAAACACCGCACCCGGTAGCGTCTTTGCCAATAACGTGGAGTTTACCAGTCTGGGCGTCGAGGCCAGTTACTACCTTACCGACACCTTTGGGGTTTCCGCAAATTATACCGGTGCTTTAAGTGGCAAAATAATTTACGCCGCTCCCTCCTACTCCGGCGGAATTTTTCTCGATTTAAAGTAGGCAGCATTCTATTCCATATTTCTTTCGCGACTGCGATAAACCATAAGTAGCTGTTTTCTACCAATTCTTGTTTTGGCAGTTTTCAAAGAATCTTAATGGCTTGATCTTGTCTTACTTGCTAGGACCAAATGCCAGCGCCATGAAAACCATACAGCTAAAAACACCACAATTAAGGTCTAAAGTCAGAACCGCAGCACACCGTAAAGTCGTTAATAAAGGACATCAACTGACCCAAAGTCAGTTATTCAGCGATGCTTTTGGCGAAGCTTATAAGGAGTTTTCGATGATGATGCGGCGGTGATTTTTTATTCTGCACAAAAATCTTCAAAATCCCGTAGATCACCTTTCCCAAAGCACCATAATCGGCTTATTATCAAACTTCGATACCAGAAGTCAATGGTATTATTTAATTTTAAAGGACGTATCTCCCAACAAACCAACCTGTTAAGAGTGTGCATTGTAACTAACAAATTTATAATCCACGTGCTCATAGTATTTTTAGTGAGCCACCTTAATGGTTTTGGTCAGCATAAAACCAAACTTCAGGGAAATGCTGCCGATATTGACAGTCTGTACAAATTATCTGTTCAACACAGAAACGATCCAGATTCTGCGATTTTTTATATTCAGAAAGGAATTCGATGGAGCAACACCATAAAAAATCAGGAGAAAGAAATTGATGGACTGTTATTACTGGGCTCGGAATATTTATTTAAGGGCAGTTTGGATACCGCACTACAAACGATTAATTCAGTTATAGAAAATGAACACGCCAGCGCCGAACAGGCAAGCGGGGCAAATAATATGCTTGGCCAGATTTTACTGAAGCAGACAAATCCTGAAGGAGCAACACAAGCACATCTTGCAGCATTGGCTTTAGCCGAAAAAAATAAGGATACCCTCAATATGCTCAAGGCCTATAACGGTTTGGGAAACATCAATATCTATATAGAAAATGCCCAGAAGTCCCTTGATTATTATAAACTAGCATACACCTTGAGTGAAGCGATGCAACTAGATACTTATACAGCGCCTATTCTGGGCAATTTAGGACGGATTTACAGAACGCAAGGTAAGTTCGAAAAAGCCCTCGAAGCCTACAACGAATCCTTGCAAATACACCCTGCGATTGGCGATGACTTTCATACGGCAATTAACCTTCAGAACCTTGGTGTGCTATATGAGTACAGGGAGGAATATGAAATGGCTTTAAATTACCATAAGGAATCAAAAGCCCTTTCCTCAAAAATCAATGATCAAATGGGGATGGCGCTTGTTTTTATAAACCTCGGCATCAACCACGGAAAACTCAATCAGTATGATCCCGCACTGAAGAATTTAGATTCGGCGGTGGTTCTCTGCAAATCCATCGATTACAGGGAAGGTTTCGTGCACATCTATCAATCGTACGCCGAAATCTACGCTTTGATGAACAGGTACGATAAAGCGTATGAAAACAATAAAATGTTTAAGGCCTACAGCGACAGCCTCACCAATGAGAAACACCTGAACGCCGTTAGCGGACTTGAAATTAAATATGAAACCGAAAAAAAGGAAAAAGAAATCGCAAGTTTGGAGCGTGCAAGTTTGATCAGTGAGGCAACCCTTTTTAAGAAAGACCGGCAAATGCGGCAACTTACCTTGGGGATTTTGGCTTTGCTGATTTTTGGTACTGGCCTTTTTGTCATTTTCAGGCAGCGCAGCCGCAACCAAAAACAAAAAGAAAACATTACCGCCAATGCAGACACCCAGATGAAAGAGCGCAAACGTATTGCCCGGGACCTCCACGATGTCCTGGGCGGTACACTTGCTCTGGCCAAAACAAACTTTCCCTTATACAAGTAACCAAGCCGGAAAACTAAAAGCAACTGACAGAAACGGCAAATATGCTCGATCATAGTAGTGAACAGTTGCGACAAATCGCGCATAATTTGATGCCGGGCGAGTTGGTTAAATTTGGTCTCGTTCCCGCGGTAAACATGCTAATTTCCCAATTGGCCGAAACCGAGAACAATGCGCAGTTCTATACCCACGCGATGGACGACCGCTTAGAACCCACTAAGGAAATTCATATTTTTAGGATCATCCAGGAAATTGTGCAGAACGTCATTAAACACGCTGACGCCTCAAATCTGGATATAAGTATTACCAAACACACCCAATTTGTAAATATTTTGATAGAAGATGACGGCAAAGGCTATGATGCCGAAAAAGTTTCCACCGGTATGGGCCTGACCAACATAAAAAGTCGAATAACGATGTTGCACGGCAAACTTCAGATAAACTCTGAAGCGCGTAAAGGCACTACCTTTGACATTTCCACACCTACCTCATGATAACCGTCGCACTTGCAGATGACCATACAATGTTCCGGGAGGGCCTGGCCGCGCTGCTCCTACCAGAGGCGGCTATTGAGGTGATTTTTGATGCGAAAGATGGCGTGGACTTGCTCGATCGGCTGGACAACGAGGTACCCAACGTCCTTTTGCTTGATATCGAAATGCCCAATATGGATGGCCTTGACGTGCTGCGCGAAATCTGGGACAAGAGGTTGACCGGCATCGTGATTTAGGGAAAACACTGGATCTTTCTCAATTATCAAGCGGGATTTAAATTGCTCATTTGACGACAGATCGCGGAAGGGTTTCGATGAAACTGGTGAAAAAGTAGATGCTTGTAAAACGAACTTCAAGCTTTAGGATTTGAATTAAACCAATTCTATCTTCCAAAAGTCATCAGCAGCAATTGCGAATTTTCAGATTTGTGTTGAATAGAAAAACAGCATTCCCGAAGTACTTACTTTAGGAATGCTGTTTTTTTCAGAAGAATATCTGAAACTATTTAGATGAAATAAAATTTTAAAATCAGTAGCTCAATACTCCGAAAGGGTTCAGCCCGGATTCAGCATTTGCGATTAGACTGAGCTGTCCTTTATTGTCGACCGCAAAGAAACTCACCATTGTTTGGATTCCGCCGGAATGGGCCAGGAAAAGGACACCACCGCGACGGTTGACCGCCATATTAAGGGAAATGAAAAATGATGTTCTACAACATCAACCGACTTACAATTTACAAAGTAACGGAACTCCACGGTCTGATCAAAAAGGCGATCGTAAAAACAAACCGAACGCTGTACGTCTTTCCTCAATAGCGTGATATGAAGTTCTGGTCTGCATAAAAGAATCACGATTTAAAATGTGGTCGCTACCACGCTTAAATATCCTTGTCAACTAATCCTCAAATACTAATCGGTTTTTTCTCCGACAGAAATTCTACGGCTTTACTGTCTTCAGAAATCCCAATGAATTCGTCACCGCTTTTTTCGACAATAAATTTTAGTAATTAAGGTTTTGTTAGCTCATCTTCTGGGCAAAGACCAACGGATTTATCTTAAAAGGTTTGAGGATTTGCCAAGTCCTATTACAACCCAAAAGGATAAATAATGATTAGAGGTATAACGAATTCATTCGAAAATACTAATTTGTCGAAACTAAACTGTTTTGCATCGTTAATTAAATGTCATTTTAAATAAGAATATAATTTTTTGTAAGTTTTTGTTGACATAAACACCGCAAATGAAACAACATAAGTCTTAATTATGAAAACTATATTAGTGACGGGAGGTGCAGGTTTTATTGGTTCCAATTTCATCCCCTATTACCTACAGTACAATCCAGAGGTAACCATAGTGAATATAGATGCACTCACATACGCCGGCGATACTGAAAATTTAAAAGAGGTCGAAAAGGACCCCAGATATATATTTGTGAAAGGGGACATCTGTGACCGTAACCTTATCGAGGATTTGTTTGACAAGTATGATTTTGAGGGTGTGATCCATTTTGCTGCAGAGTCTCACGTTGACAATAGCATCAACAATCCAGATGCTTTTATGCAAACCAATATCTTGGGGACTTTTAATCTGATCGACGTGGCTAAAAAGTACTGGATGGATGCCCCCTGTGTTTATAAGGATGCTTTTAAGGATTGCCGCTTTCACCATGTTTCGACAGATGAAGTGTATGGCACCTTAGGAAAAGAAGGCTTTTTTCACGAGACAACTCCTTATGCGCCCAACAGCCCTTATAGCGCTTCAAAAGCATCTTCAGATTTTATAGTACGCAGTTATCACCACACTTTTGGTATGAACGTGGTGACTACTAACTGCTCCAATAATTACGGTCCAAAACAGCACGATGAGAAACTGATCCCAACGATAATACGCAAGGCGCTCACCGGTCAGGCCATTCCTATTTATGGGGACGGTTCCAATATCAGGGATTGGCTGTACGTATTAGATCATTGTAAAGGGATTACTTTGGCCTATTCCACCGGGAAGTCTGGCGAAACCTACAATATAGGCGGACGCAACGAGCGAAACAATCTGTATATCGCAAAAAAAATCTGCGAACTTCTTGACACGAAACATCCGGATAAAGATGGATTTTATTCCCGGTTGATCACCTATGTCGAAGATCGTGCGGGACATGATTTTAGATATGCAATAGATGCGACTAAAATAGAAGATGAACTGGGCTGGCAAGCCGAAGAGAATTTTGAAACGGGAATAGCAGCAACCCTAGACTGGTACCTGAAAAAATATCTCTCAAACCACAGCCCAGTCCTTTCAAAACAATAACCCTAAAAAAGCTCACTAATGAAGGGAATTATCCTAGCCGGAGGGTCTGGCACCAGACTTCACCCTTGTACATTGGCCGTAAGCAAACAATTGATGCCGGTTTACGACAAGCCGATGATCTATTATCCCTTGTCAACACTTATGGAATCTGGAATTCGTGAAATTCTGATAATCAGTACTCCGCACGATTTACCGCTTTTTAAAAAATTGCTTGGCGATGGTAGTAAATTGGGCTGCCGGTTTGAGTATGCGGTACAAGCAGAACCTAAAGGCTTGGCAGAAGCATTCAGGATTGGCGAAAAATTCATCGGTAACGACAAGGTTGCACTTATTCTAGGAGACAATATCTTTTATGGCTCCGGACTGTCAACATTGCTTCAGGCAAACAATGACCCGGATGGCGGTATTATTTATGCGTATCACGTCACGGATCCTGAGCGCTATGGAGTGGTGGAGTTTGACGAAAATAACAAAGCGATTTCCATTGAGGAAAAACCAGAAAAACCCAAGTCCAGCTATGCCGTTCCCGGAATTTACTTTTATGACAATGAGGTGGTCTATATTGCCAAGAATATAAAGCCCAGCAAACGCGGCGAACTGGAAATTACCGATGTAAATAAAGAATATTTGAAACAGGGCAGGCTGCAAGTGAGCATTTTGGACCGTGGTACAGCCTGGCTGGATACCGGTACTTTCAATAGCCTTATGCAGGCCGCACAGTTTGTTCAGGTCATTGAAGAGCGACAAGGTCTTAAAATTGGTTCTATTGAGGTTGCTGCATTGCAAATGGGCTACATTGACCAATTTCAATTTGAAGAACTTGTAGCCCCACTTTTAATAAGCGGATACAGCCAGTCACTACTTTCTTAAAGTTATTATGATCATACAACATACTCCCATCGAGGGATGCTTTAGAATAAAGCCCAAAATTCACAGCGACCAAAGAGGGTACTTCTTTGAATGTTTCAACAAGCACCGGTTTGAAGAGCAAACGGGGGTACGTACAGATTTTGTTCAGGACAACCAGTCGTACTCACAGCGAGGAGTACTGCGCGGTCTGCATCTACAGGAAGGCGATCACGCTCAGGCCAAACTGGTTACGGTGCTGGAGGGTGAAGTACTTGATGTTGCCGTAGACTTGCGCAAAGGCAGTGACAGCTTTGGTAAAGTGTTTACTACATTGTTGTCCGGGATCGACAAAAGCCAGCTATTTATTCCGCGTGGTTGTGCACACGGTTTTGTGGTATTGAGCAATACAGCTACTTTTTTCTATAAATGTGACAACTATTACCATAAGGATTCAGAGGCTGGAATAATCTATAATGATCCAAAGCTGAAGATAGACTGGCATTTGCCAAAGGAAGAATTAATTCTGTCAGAAAAAGATTTATTACTTCCATCATTTGAAGATTATACAGGCAAGCTATCCACAACCTAGTTAAAATTCCCCCAGATATGAAACGTATTTTGATCACCGGTGGAAACGGCCAATTGGCAGCAAACCTCAAGGTTTTGGCCAAGGACCATAGGCAGACAATCGTGATGGATTTTAAGTCTGCACAAGAAATGGACATTACCAATTCTGCTAGTGTCCTTAAGGCTTTCGCCGAAAAAAAGTACGACTACTGTATCAACTGTGCGGCTTACACCCAGGTAGATAAGGCCGAAAACGAACAGGAACTTGCTCAAAATATTAATGAGCGTGGAGCAAAGAACTTGGCCGAAGCCTGCAGGAACAGCGGAAGCATCCTGGTACACATTTCCACGGATTTCGTCTTTGATGGAAACCAGAGCGAGCCCTATTCTGAAACAGACGTACCCAATCCTACAGGAAAATATGGCCAAACCAAACTGCAGGGCGAGAAGGCGATCGAAGCTACGATGGTCAAGTTTTTTATTATTCGCACGTCTTGGTTATATTCAGAATATGGTCATAATTTTATGAAATCAATGCTTAAATACGGGCGGGAACGTGATGAATTGACAGTTGTTTTTGACCAGGTGGGAACTCCTACATACGCCGGTGACCTGGCCCTGGCAATTTTGAGAATAATTGCTTCGGGAAGTACGGCATACGGCACCTACCACTACAGCAACGAAGGTGTCGCCAGTTGGTACGATTTTGCAAGCGCTATTTTTGATTTAGCAGATATAAAAGTTGAATTACTTCCCATTCGTTCGGAAAAGTATCCACTTCCGGCACCGCGTCCTGCCTTTAGTGTTTTTGATAAATCGAAAATTAAAGAAGAGTTTCAGTTGAAGATTCCGCATTGGCGGCAAAGTTTGGCGAAGGCCTTAAACCGAAACCCGGGAATAGCAAATCATTAAGAAGCTTTGGTACTTTTCCACAATTTTTTCCCCAGCATTACCACTGCGAGAACGACGGCTCCCACTATCAAACCAATAAAAAATTCTACAATCATACTGGGAATATTCTCCAATATACCGTGAAGAAAATGAAGGTTATGGGTGAAAATCCCGCCAGAAACCAAGAGCAGTGCAATCGTTCCTATTATAGACAAACCTTTGATAACCTTGGGTAACGCCTTGACCAAAAACCTACCTACCTTATCTGAAAAACTATCGGTTTGCTCATTGAGATCTATCAGTTTGGCACCAAATTCATCCATCCTTACAATTAGGGCGACTATTCCATAAACACCCACGGTAGCTATCAGGGCGATCACAGTTACCACTAAAATCTGTGTCAACAGTTCTTCTTGGGTGACAGCCCCCAAAGCGATGATCACGATCTCAACTGATAGGATAAAATCGGTCAAAATAGCAGATTTGATCTTATCTTTTTCCCTAGCCATAATTTCTTCCTTACTCAGCGCTTCCAATTTGGGTTCTTCAGTATGGTGTGCGTGAGGTACGAGCCACTCATAAATTTTTTCGGCTCCTTCATAGGCAAGATATAAACCACCAATGATTAGGATTACTGTGATCGCGGCGGGTACAAATGCGCTGAGCAAAAAGGCAATGGGAAGTATAATTAATTTATTGAGCAGTGAACCCTTGGTAATTGCCCAGAGCACGGGTATTTCCCTTGAGGATACAAATCCGGAAGCCTTCTCGGCGTTCACCGCCAGATCATCTCCCAAGAGTCCTGCTGTTTTCTTTCCAGCTACTTTTGTCATGACGCCAACATCATCCATCAGTGCTGCTATATCATCGAGAAGTGCAAAAAAACCAGAAGCCATATTACCAAGAAGTTTATAAATCCACAGAGAAGCCTAGTTTGAAAACCCGTACATACACGCAAATGCCAGTACGGGACAGTTCAATTTGAGACTTTATACTTTTTCAGGTGCTAAACTCCTCATAAATATCTGACAGAGCAACACTTTATTGAATATTTAAGGGTTTCCCATAAAACCTGTACGGCAAAATGAGGAATTCCTCAATTGCAATACCTTACTTTTATCGAAGAAATCATTACGAACAAAGAACTTATCAAAATACTTGTAAGAATAAGAGTAGAATTTTAGAAGCAAAACTTTTTTGAACGAAGCTGTAAGCAACGATTAAAACTGAAACCCTAATATGGACAATAAAAGTCGTGCCCAATCCCTTGATTATAAAATAGCGGCTCAAATGCCGTCCAGCCATAATAATGTAGCCGCAAGTACAAAATTACAATTTCAAGAGCCTCTAAGACTTTCGGATTATCTTGACGCAGTACTCCAAAGCAATTGCATTTACAGTTTTATTTTTTTGGGACAACGCATTGGTTCAGCCAACCTCCTTTACGTCAAAGCAACCCTTACATTGCTGCCAACACTTATTTTCTGCTTGGCCGCCATAGGTTTGCAAAGCTGGGATCTACTCTCGTCACTTATTTATGGCAGTCTCCTTTCTGGACTGGCCTTAAGTTCTATCAACTGCTCTGATAAAATCATTGATAATAAATCCATACAGACAAAGGTCAGTTTTGCGGAAATAACACTTGCTTGTTTTTTTAGCCTTTCCCTCTATACCCTGTTATTTCCGCAGGACCTTAGTTTGACTATTATTTTGCTACCGATGTTCTGCGCCACCGTTTATCGGGGAATTAATTTAATAATTGTCAAGAAAAAGACTGATTCAAAAGAACTGGTTCTTATAGTGCTCACATTATTGCTATGTCCCGCTCTCGCAATCACAACGCACTTTGATTTTAGCGCAATTGCTACCCTTAGACTTTTGACTATCACGGCCGGGTCTTTGTGGTTCCTGCGAAAATTTATCACAAATGTTACCAGGGATGGTGAGACATACCAAAATGAATCGAAGATTGAAGCTCTCAGGCGAGATTCAAATACTTTAGCGACTTTGATGAAAGCAGCACCATCAATAGTATTCAATCAACCCATTGCCAACGAAATTATTTTTGGAAATAAAAATGCCAAATTACAACTTACGGTACTTACGAATCCCAACGACCCCAAATGCGCTTTGGTCGTGGACAGAATACTAATATTAATGGCAGGCCATCGAGAAAATCTTAAGGTAATCATGAGATTTAAGATAGATGCTTCTGAAACCGACTCTGCAAGTTTTGTTATCTGTAGCCGGCTTTTGGAAATTTACAGGGATTACGGCGAGAAAATTACTCTAGAGGCTTACGCGCTTTGGTTGAAAAAACCTGATCTTAAAAGATGGTTAGCGCTCTATGACCCTCCCAAATTTGATAGTTCAAGTACTTTAAAGACCCTACATTGTCAATCCGTCTGGATTAAAGAGAACCACTTTATAGACACACCCGTGGTTCTACTGAATGATAAGATAGTTTCAGAATTATATACCTGTGAAGAAATTATGGCATTGCTTCCCTTGCTTACGGCTCACAAATGAGGGCTTGAGCACTCATTG
>JBATUQ010000042.1:0-17321 GCA_049671285.1 Leeuwenhoekiella sp.
CTTCCTTCGGTGCTGTTGCTTTTTCAAACCTATTATTTGGCGAAACAAAACACGCTAATTACCAATCAAAGCGAACTCTTTCTAGAACAGACCAACCGCCTGGACCAGCAGACGTATTTACAGGAGGCAGACCGGCGGGCTGCGGTAATACTTTCTTTGGACAACCTTATCAGTGAGGTCAACGACGAGATAAGCAACGGCAGGCCCCTCAGTCAAGCCACCACGGGTCGGTTAGTTGCTTTCAGTAAGATCCTAAAGCCCTATCGTTATCTGGAAAACGACAGCCTCACCATACGACCTATCAGCCCAGAACGTGGCTATCTGTTGACAGTGCTTTTGGAAAGTCCCGTAAGGTTGAATTCACGCCTGAGCCGCTCCCAGCCCACACTTAAAGAACGTCTTGATTTCACTTATGCGGAGCTGCGTGGTGCAACTATAGTTCGGGAAGATCTGCAACAAATTGATCTGTCCTTTGCCGATTTACAAGAGGCAAAACTTACTGGTACCGATTTTAAAAACTCTGATTTTAAGGAAGTTACTTTCAAAAATACGGATTTCTCTTTTGCCAGTTTGGAAGGTTCAAATTTGGAAGGTGCCGTGCTCACTAACGCCAATCTAAACGGCACCAACTTAAAAAAAGCTAAATTATATGGCGCAAATTTGCTAAATGTACGCTTGAACAACACCGTGATCGTTGATTCTGAATTTAATGAAGCTCTGGTTTCAGAAGACTTTTTCGCTTCCGCGAAAGCGAATCTGGACGAAGCCAATTTCAAATACCTGTCTGAAAATTTTCTGATGGAAGAAAAAGAGAAAGGAGTCTATTGGCTGATTTCCAAGAAAACGGAAGATTAGATGCGTGCTTTCCGCGTAATTAAAAATTAAAACCCAATCCAAAACTCACCCGAAGACCTTCGTCTGCGGTAAAGAAATTGAAAGTTCCGCTAAGGGCATCTGCACTGTTTACCCAAAAACCAACTCCATAACTGTCGTGCCATACGTCTGAAAAATCATCGCGCAGCCACACCCGGCCAATATCATAACCTCCAAACACGCCGATCTGTAAAGGCAAAAAACCGGTACTAAACGTATTAAAGGCATACCGCAAATCCCCGGAAGCAGCAAAGGAACGCTCTCCGGTAAACCGCTCAAAACGGTATCCCCGCAAGCCAGTATTCTGCCCCAGTTTTGCCGCTTGATAAAACTCATAATTATCGCCATACCTTAATTGGGTCTGGGCTGTGGTCTTGAGTACGAGCTTTCGGTTTCTTGAGATGGCGTTGTAAAATCCCATCATCATATTGATATAAACAAAACTGGCATCGCTATCTTCAAGGCCGTAGGTATATCCGGCAACGGTCTCAAAATCCATACCTCGTGTGGGTGCGAGTTCATTGTCTGCACTGTGATAATCCATACTGCCCTCAAAGGAAGCAAAGTATTTTCGGTTTTCATCAATAATATCGAGACTATCTGTAATGCGCCCGTTGTTCCTCTCCACCTGAATGCCCTGAAAAAGTCCTTTGAACATATAATCCAAACCATAAAAATCGCGCTTGACCAGACCACCGCTAACTTCTAAAAAACTGGTGCGAACCCGGTTGTAATCCATCCCAAGCTCATCTTGGGGATTGATCGTTTCGTTTCCGAAACCAAAGAAGTTTTCGGCAAATGAGGGTGTCGTAAATCGTCCGGTCAATAGCAGGTTCCAAGCGTTCATAATCCCTGCAAACTCCCCCGAATAATTAAAATCCATTCCTTGGGTAGCAAAATAATAACCTACTTTGAACTTGTGTTGCTGCGAAAAAGGATTGCTTCGGAAGGAATTTACGGTAAAGACATCGCTCAACCCAAGGCTGATACCGTCATCTGGGTTAAAGCCCAATGCCGGAAGCAGTACATTGTTTGAAATGATTATCTTTTTGTAATTGTAAACATTATAATCATACAGGTCTGTCAGACGGAAGTTTGCCCCTCCCCGCTCTTCAATAGTATTGGGGCGGCTTTCATAATCATACACTTTGACCTTTCTTCCGTTTTTAATTCTATAAACATCATTATTCTGCCCACCGATTATCCTAAGGGAAATGGGATTGTTACCCTTGTCTTCCATTAATACAAAAACATCGTCATCGTCCAGGCCATAAATCCAGATTTGATCGGTTTCTTTAGAGTAATAGGTGCGGTCAAGCAACAGGTCTGCCTTCTCGCCGCCCTTTATACGCCAAGCTTTTATAGTGGTCTGGTTGTCCCCCCGGGTGATTTCAAAGTAATCATCCTTATCGGTGCCATTTACGTATTGTAGCTTAACGAAATAATCATAATACTCATTGGCGATCTCAACGAGCCCATCCCGTCTCGCACGTAGTTTTTTCTTTATGTTATCAATGGTTTCCCCTTTGTTCACTTCTGGCGGAAGGGCGGTAAAAGCAGCATCAATGGTGGAATCTGTAATGTTTTTCTGAATGTATTCTGCCTGATTGACCCAAACGTCCCGGGTTGATTGTTGGGCCAGCGCCATATCAAGTTTGATCCCGGCATTGTTGAACCATTTTATATCGTCCAGTTTTTCGTCATACACCTGAAACTTTTTAGTACCGCCAAAAAGTGTTCGAACCACGTTTAAAAAAGTCCCGTCAAAATTGGTGAATACCTGATCCCGGTCCCGGGGAATGGGAACAAAGACATCCTTGCCATTCTGATTTTTAAATTCTGCCCAGCGCCATTGATCGTTGTGCCGGTCCCAGTCGCCAATGAGCATATCAAACATACGTGCGCGTATATAAGCCTGCTCATCGATTACGTTTTCCTCATCACTTCTAATCTTGTCGAGAATATCGTCTGTACTTTCGATATCATCCGGATAGTTAAAGGTTGCTCCGTCAAATTCTTCTGCGGGTCGCTCGACGATCATATACAGTTCGTCGCCATAGGTTTCATTAAATATACCCAGCGCAGGTTGTTTGGGCACATAATAAAGCTTGGGGTTGGTATTGAGCACCTGCACCGCACTGCTCAATGTGGGGATCGCAAAAGCACCGTAAGGATGAGCGGCGGTATAAAAATCTTGGATCAGGGTTTCCGGCAAGCTGTTTTTCAGGTCCTCTTGGACCTCGTTTTCATTCAGCACGGCTTTCTGAACAAACTGAACCGCACTTTTTTTGAGCGCGCGCATATTATATTCCCTGCCATTAGCATCCTTAAGCCGAAGGGAAATCGTCTGATGTCCTCCTCCCGGACGTATGACTTCAAGGCCACCATAAAGCGTATCTAGCAGGGCGACAGATGCGGTTACCTTTTTACCATAAACCTCCCGGTAGTGGGTGCCCCAAATGCTCTCGTAGAAAGCTGTTTTTTGTGTATCCTCAATAGAATAAACCGAAGCTTCCACGGTTTGCGGAAATTGACTGGGCATGGCTGAGTAATCTTTCAGTTTAAGAGGACCATATATCTCATGTTGATAAAGCATCTGTGCTTGGCCATCCTTCCCCTTTCCAAAATACCTAACCCAAACCGACTGATCGTCAAAAACATCCATGATCGCAAAGCCCTGGCCGGGATAAGCAAACAGGCCGTCCCCTCCCAAGGTCGCGTAGGATTCCTTGGAAGCAGATCCTGAAACGATCTGCTTGATCTCTTCATGCTCAATGTACTGCAAAGAATGCTCGTGACCTGAGGCAAAGACCACCCGATGTTCATCCCCTACCAAGACTTTAATGCGCTTCATCAGGCTATTGTACATCTCATTAAAACGATCCTGACGGGAAACCCCGCCCTGTGTCCTGATCTGCGTGACCAACGAAGCCAATATTGGCAAGGGCACCTTTTTAGAAGAAGGATACAAATGTTTATCCAGCGCAAATTTGCCACCGTGTACGCCATTGGTATACATGGGATGGTGCATCGTAATGAGAATAGTTTTCTGCTGGTGCTTCTTTAGTTCGCCTTCCAGCTCGATCATGAATTTCTCCCTGGTTTTTATCTGGCATTTGTCATTAATTTCAGGATTGGCATCCCAATCTGCGAGGTACCATTGGGTATCGAGCAGGATCATCTGTATATTCTCGTTGACCGATACACTTTCAAGAGGGCATCCATTGGATGGCCTTACGACATCTGCGCCATTGGCTCTCTGCTCCAAGTATTCTTCTTCACGTTTTAAGCCGTCCAGACCGCTGTTGTACCAATCATGGTTTCCGGGAATAAAAATAATTTCACCATCAAAATCCTCAAACGCATCATATTGTACATCGAGCCGATACTCCATCAGGGGGCGCTCCTTGCTTTCTTTGGGCGGCATACCCACAGGATAAATGTTGTCACCCAAGAAAATGGCATAGTCGGCAGCAGAACCATTTTGCTTGAGGTAGGCTTCGAGCGCCTGTATTCCTACCGCTTTGTCCCCAATATTTTTGGCAAGACCGCCATCCCCGATCAGGAAAAAGCGCTTATCGACCTGTTTGTCCGTTGGGTAGATACTGACCCGGTCTTCGTCACGATATTTGGGTACATTAAAGGTGGCACACGAGGAAATTAGCAGGAAGACAAGAAGTGTTAGAACTATGTTATTTTTGTTCATTTAAGTACCGTTATGTTTTTTTTTGCTAATTTCCTATGTTAGATATTGAAAACCAAAATGGCAGAAACCGTAGAAGAAAAGACTGATTTACTCGATAGAACGAGCACTTTTGTCCTGAGATTATTTAAGGAAAAACTTCCCAACAGCTACTTGTACCACAATTTTAACCACACCACAAGGGTGGTTAAAAGTACTAAAGAAATTGTTGAGAATTCTCAAATATCTGTTAAACAGGAAGAGGCTCTGCTGCTAGCTGCTTGGCTTCACGACACAGGTTATACAGTGTGTAGAACCGGTCATGAAGAAGCGAGTATCAAGATCGCCAAAGATTTTTTGCACCAAGAGGAGGTGGCTGAAGAAACCATTGATACCGTTTGCGATTTAATTGCCTGCACCAAAATGGGTGTGGAACCTCAAACGGATATGGAACGTATCATCAAGGATGCTGATGCTTCTCATTTTGCCAAGGATTATTTTTCAGAGACCAGTGAATTTTTAAGGCAAGAACTTATGCTCACTGGCGAGGCTGAATACAATCCCGTGGAGTGGCGCGCGGCAAACGTAACCATGTTTACTGAAAAGCATAAATTTTATACCGATTATGCCGCAGAAAACTGGAAACCACAAAAAGATGAAAATCTCATTTCCATCTTAAAAAAGCAAAAGAAAAAAAAGAAGAAATACCGAAAAGAAGAGGTCAAGGCCAAACTTAAAGCGAAATATAAGGATGAAAGCCCTGATCGCGGCGTTCAAACCCTTTACCGAACCACCTTACGGAACCATATAAAATTAAGTGATATTGCCGATACAAAAGCGAATATCCTACTTTCAGTGAATGCGATCGTGATTTCGCTGGCCTTGGCAAACGTAATCCCAAAACTGGACTCCCCTACCAACCGTCATTTGATGATACCAACATTAATCTTGGTGCTGTTCAGTGTTGCATCGATTATAATGTCAATTTTGTCAACACGGCCTAATGTGACTTCCGGTGAATTTACCCGTGAACAGGTAAAAAAGAAACAGGTCAATATTCTGTTCTTCGGAAATTTTCATAAAATGAAGTACGAGCAATACCAGTGGGCCATCAACGAGATCATCAACGACAAGGATTACATTTATGAAGCACTGACCAAGGACTTATATTTACTGGGGATTGTGCTAAATAAGAAATATATGCTCCTTCGAAAAACCTACACCATTTTTATGGTCGGTATCATCGTATCGGTTTTGAGTTTTATCGTAGCCTTTTCATTTATGAACTAATCACCAGCTTTGAGCTAAAAAGAGGGAGTACTGCAATTGCAGTACTCCCTTTTTATATTCCTTGGTTTTTGGTAGGTTAGTCCAAAACTTCCATCAAATCCTCGTAGGTAACGGTATCTTCCTGCTCGATGGATTTTGAAGCATCGGTCGTGTACAACACCTCGACCCGTAAGGCTTTAAGCCCAACAACACCCTGTACATCTTCCAGTTCTAAGTCTTCAACCAGATCACCAAGATATCCCTTCTGCTGCAGGTACTTAATGTAGCGTTTGTACTCAATCTCGTCGCTGTCCTGAGAATAGATGATAACGATTTTTCCCTTTTGGGTGATGCGTTCATCCGTACCACGCACCAGCGCTTTGTCGATGCGTTTTTTGATGATTTCGTAGCGCGCATTATAAGTGCCATCTACATCAAATTTCTTTTCGTCCATGCGGTACCGAATGGATAAAGTCGAGCTAAAAACAAGAATAAGTGAGGCTGCATCCAGCTGAAGCCCTGAATCTTCCTGCCTCAGGTAAAACTGGCTTTCCATCTCGCACATCGTACGCAGTTGCCACAACCTCAGGTTGTATAGGTACACCATACTAAATTTATCCTTCTGGTTCATCGACGGACCGATATAAATGTTGTGGTCCACACCATCTGTTTTATACCGCTCAAAGTAATGTGGAAAAATATTCTGTGCCTCCTGTTGCTTTCTGTCCAAAAAAGTGGCAAGGTTTTGATTGATATGCTGAACGGTATCATCGTATTCCTTTCGGTGCTTGTAGATCAGGCCGGTTTCTTTGTTAATCTGCTCTTTGTAGTCGTCTATTGCTTTCTTTAGCGCCGGGATTTTGGTGTTCAAATGATTCAACAATGGGTTGACTTCTTCTTTCAATAGATTAAAAACCTGGGTTTCGCTCGAAGCACTGATGCTTTCTCCAATTTCATCAACTAGTTCTTCGATACGGTATTTTACCTGCTCGTAAATAGGCATTGGCTCTGCTTCGAGCGCGAGGTCGAGAATCTCATTGACCTGACCCAGTTGAATTAAAATATCTTTTTGAATCCCAGTATTCCGAGCGTCGGAAGAACCCACAATATCAATCTGACCGTAAAGCGGATACACATCCTCAAAGCTAATATCCCGGAATGCTGCAAACTTTCCGCTGTCCTGATTGGTAATAAATCGTTTTGCCTCTTCCTCAAAAATCCAAAGTACGCTGGGATGAATGCTGGTACACTCACTTTGTATGACGGCCTTGATGCGGTTTTCGGTTTCAAAACGCCTACGCTCTACAGTTGAGACTATATAAGGTAATATGCTGTCCAGCTTTGTGGCGTTTATACTGTTCAGTTCATATTTTTTGGTCGAAATCAATTCCAGCACGCCCAGTAGTTTGTTTGATTTTGCGATTGGGGCAAGAATACAACTCTGCACATTTTGGTTTAAAAGATTCTCTGACAGAAGGTTGTGGTCAGTGCTGAGGGCATATTCCTCAACATCTGTGATGGTAAAATATTTTTTATGGGAAATCAGCGAGTTGTAAGCGCCTTCACAAAGACTTGAGCGGCAGTCGCTGCTGTTTTCCTTATCAAGTATAAAGCTTTCGGCGAAAGACTTGTCGATTTTTAGAAAAGAATTGTTTTCATCATTAAATTCAGTAAAACCCACCCGAAGATCTGCGATCCCAAACATCGCCCGAAATATGCGCTGAATCGATTGGCTGGTAATCTTTTCTGCGGGCTTTCCGTAGAGCAAGGTGGATTTTAGGTTAGAAACTGCGTCATTGATCGTAACATCAGAAAGGTTGAGTATGGTCACCCCTTTAAGCACCCAACTCTTCGGCGGGAAATACTTTTCCCACAAACTAAGGTCTTCATAGTTGTTGAGCAATTCCTGAACAATGATGGGAGTGATCTCCACAGCATTTTCGGTACGCTCAAATTCCACAAAATCCGCATTGAGCGCAACACCGTAATGCCTAGTAATCCCGGTGGCATCAGGAATATCAAAATGCATGGGCCAGGAAAAATTTATTTTTTGGTCATAATACGTATTCAGGATGATCAAGCATCCCATTATGTAAAGATCTTCCTCGTTGCGTACGCGCAATTTCAGCTGAAAATCATCACCGGCATCTTTTAAAATGTGCTCAAAGCGTTTTGAGGCATTAAAAAAGGTATTGTGAAAAGGGATGGCAGCAGCTTTAATCTCATTATCCCTTAAAGGAGACGGAAAAACACTGTCCATAATCACCTTTACAACATCCTGATATTTTTCAAGATCCTTAAAATCTGAAATGCCATCTTCAATTTCCGGAAACTTTTCAATGTAAGCTAATAGCGAGCGGTAATATTCTTGCGTAATTTCACTCTTAACAGATGACAAACTACTTCTGATCTCATCCACCAATTTTTTGAATGAGAGCTTTACTTGTATGGGAAAATGATCTAAATCTTGCATTTTAAAATAATGTGTAACGTATAAATTACGAAAAAAAACTACAGCTTAATAAAACATTGTTCAATATTAACAAAAAACAGGAGTACACTAGATAGACTAAGTCAATAATTTCAAACAAGACTTATAGCAACCACCCTTATAAAAAACTTATCAAAATCGCCTATCTTGCAAATCCTAAAATAAGAGGAACAATGAAAATACTATTTAAAGGGCTTCTCCTTGCTTTTCTGTGCGCCAGCTGTGCCGGTGAGAGTGGATATGTCATCGACGGGACCGTTTCCAATCTTGAAGAAGGTTCTAAAATATACCTGTTGCAACTTGACGAAAATAACCAATTTGCACCCACGGATACGACCGCAGTAAAAAACAGAAGTTTTGCATTTAAAAATCCTGCCATCACCTCTTCTGAAATTAGCCGGCTGGCTTTTGAAAACAAACGGGAGGGAGTCATTTTTGTTTCGGAAAACGGGGGGATCAATGTTAAAGTAAACGGAGATTCAATCGCGGATAGCGAAGTTCGCGGTGGCGCCGAAAATGAGTATTTCACGGCCTACTTTGATGAAATGAAAGCGACCCAAAAGGAACTCACAACACTGAATCAAGAAGGCCAGCAAGCTTGGCAAAATAGCGATACCGCACAGGTGGAAGGCATACGCAATGCGATGGAGAACATCCAAAAGAACTCATCCAAGAAAAAATTGAACCTGGTCTCTAAAAATCCTGATTCTCCTATAAGTCTGATTATACTGGGCGATCTCCTCAATGGCAGTTCTATAACCCCAGATGAAGCGGAAGCGGCCTTTGATAGCCTAAATCCCGAGCTGCAGGAAACAAAAAGGGGGAAACAAATTAGCGAATATATTGCCAAGTTAAAGGAGCAGGAGATTGCTGCCGCTCTTGCTGAAATAGGCAACCAGGCACCAGCATTTAGTGCTCCCACCCCACACGGCAAAACCTTGGCACTAAATGATGTTTTGGGCAAGTACACCATCATCGATTTCTGGGCCAGCTGGTGCCGGCCTTGCCGCCAGGAAAACCCCAATGTGGTAGCTGTGTATGAGGATTACCACGACAAAGGACTTAATATAATAAGTGTTTCTTTGGATAGACCTGATAGCAAAGAAAAATGGATCGCCGCCATCGAACAGGACAATATGGACTGGCACCATGTTTCCAACCTTAAATTCTGGCAAGACCCCATTGCACAGAAATACGGGGTGGCATCAATCCCGGCAACTTTTCTTCTTGACGAAAACGGTAAGATAATTGACAAGAACCTGCGCGGTCCTGCCCTTCGCCAAAAGATGGAGGAGCTTTTGGGCAACGATGCTTCATAAAGACTTCAGTCAAATGTGCAGCAGTAGGTTGGGATCAGGGCAATTGGCCTTGTAAAATTCCACTTCTCCGCTGCTGCAAACCCCTGGATAATCACCTGCTTTACCCTGCATATCAGCAATCAACTGAAAATGCAGGTGTGGCGCATAATCGCCATTCTCGGAGGCATCTCCCAAAGTTCCTATACACGTTCCTCTTTTTATGACTGCGTGACTTCTTAGACCAAGTAAACTTTTTCTTGACAGGTGACCATAAAGCGTATAGAACTTTTGATTCCCCACCTTATGTTCTAAAATAATGCACGGCCCGTAGTTACCAAAATTATTGTTGTTTCGAAAACTGTGGAGTATACCATCTGCCGCAGCTAAAACCGGTGTTGCAGCTGGCGCCCAAAGGTCCATTCCTAAGTGAATATCTCTTTGAACCAGCGAACCTTCCTTTATAAAATGATCGCTTCGGTTATAAATGGAACGCTTTTCTAAATAGCCACCGTATGCTAACTTTCGGCCTGCTTGTTTGGTTTTGTTGTCAATATAGTTCGCTATCGCTTCCGCGGAAGTGGTATCGACACTATCCAATTCCGTATTGGTAACAGAAAGATCAAGCGGAAAATAATCGCTATGATCATAACCCTCCAGCACCGGAAGGAATTCTGATGAAAGTCCTGCGACATAATCTTGAAGTGCTTTTTTTGGCATCTGCCAAAATTAAGATATTAAAAAACCCATACTCAAGGAGAGTACGGGTTTTTCATAAAGATTAAGGCTTTTTTCTATTGCAGTACCACGTCGCTAAATTTAGCATTGATTGAGATGTTGCTGTCCGTATTTCTGGATTTATAAAAGCCATTGACCATTTTGCTGTCGTATCCATCCATGGTTTTGGTTTGCAGTTTATCTGGGAGAATCAAGGAATTTCTTGAACCAGTAAAGCTGAAGTGATACGCGGTTTCTGGCAGCTCCAAGATAAGATCGCTGTTTTCCAGTGATATGTTCAACGAACTAAAATTCTTACCCAATTTTGGCAGGGTCAATTTCCCAAAGCTTCCGGAAATATAAGCTTCCTCTTCAATCTCGTTAATGGTCACATTGCTGGCCCGCGAATCTACCCGTATACTTTTTGCTGTGCCGATAACACATTGTTTGGCATAACTGGTTTTTAAGGTTCCGTAGTTCCAGGTGTCGATGTCCACCGGGCTATACGAAACAGTAAAATAGGTCTTGTCGCCATCCACATTGGCTGCTGTAAGACCACCGTGTGAAAGCGTGATGCGGGCATCTTTGGCATCTGCTATTTTTATTTTTCCGTGGCGTACATCAAGATCAAGTCTTGCCTTTTTGGGCATTTTTATAATGATCTTACGCTTTACTGGATTCTTTGCAGTTGCTGGCGCAGCATTGCCGCTGTAACTGTATGACAGATTTACATTTCCATTGGGACTTCGGGTTTCTTTTTTTTGAAATGATCCGTTAGTTTCTTCGGCCATTTTTGCCATTTTTTCTCCCCAAGCTTCCATTTGAGCCCCAAAGTTTTCGCTCCAGGCTTCCATCTTCTTTTCGAGCTCAGCGCCGTGAGTTTCGCCCCAAGCTTCCATCTTCTTACCCAAGTTTTCGCCCCAGGCCTCCATACTGCTTTCAAAATTCGCTTCCCAATCGTCCAGTTTTTCCAACCATTTATCCATTTCCTTGACCGTTACATTGGTGTTGTGCTTTTTGTTGAGTTTGTCAACGTACGCTTTTTTATCTTTCTTGTATTCTTTGGCATTAAAAACGATGTTTCCGCTGCCAAAAGGAAAAGCTGGCATACCAAGAACCTGTTTTCCCGAACCTATATTTAGGAACTGCGCACCAGACATTTTTTCGCCCCACTCCTCCATGGCTTTTTCAAACTTCGGGCCGTAGCTTTTCTCTACAGATTTCTCAAATTCCTCCAAGTATTTCTCCCCGTCGCGCTTGTAGGCTTCATAATCAAACTGAATGCCCTTCATCCCTTTGTAGAACTCCTGGGGCAATGGTGTATTGGTCATACCCTCTAACATAGGGCCTATAAGGTTTTCCATCATGGGTTGTACCATTTGCAGGGAGTTGGCGATAAGTCCTTCCATTTCGGGCATCGCAGGAATGGTCATTGCAACGGGTGAGCTACCGCCCGTACTGCGAATTGTAATCGCATTGCTGTTGCCCTGTACCCGGATGTTCCAGCTGTCCTTAAGGCGCTTGATCTCGGCATCGCTCAGGTCATCCCCTTCTATGACTGCAGTGACTTCAACCTCGTCCTTGTTCCAGTTTTCAAAAACAATGTCAGCATATTGAGACTGCACGTTTATAGCTACATCTTCATTAACATTATACCGCTCCTGCAGTTTTTCTTCCTGCTTTTGTGTCCAGCCCATAGTTGTCGTCAGGGCCAACAGTAGTATGATCAAATAGGTTCTCATTGTTTGTGATTTATAGGGTTTTTGATTTAAGGCCGTTGGGTTGGCCGGTTTTGAGTTCGTTAAGCTTTTGTTTGAGTTTGTGCAACAGTTCCAGGCGCAACTGCAGGTTGCTGATCAGGGCACTTACGGTCTGCTCGTTGACCCCAATTTCCGCAAGGTCATTGTTTAAGGACTTGTATTCCTTGTTGAGGGTTTCCAGCTCGACCAGAAATGCATCTACCAAATCTTTGTTGCCTGCATCAACATCAAGACGGGCGAGTTCCACATTTATGGAAGCCAGATAATAATCCTCCACCTTTTTAAAGTCTGGCGAAAGGTCGCTCAACTGTACATCCGGTTGGTCTGTGGCCGCCACAGCATTTTGTGGTTCATTAACTTCCCCACCACTACCCAGCGGGTTGATGTAAAGCACTCCGGCAACCGCAACCAGTACGATAAATACGGCGGCAATTTTCATCCAAAGAAATAAATTGCCCGATTTTTTATTTTTATTTACCGGCAGTTTTTTGTCCAGCAAAGCTTCAAACCTTTTATGGTGACCGGGACGCATGCCTTCGCGTGGAATACCGATATCATTTTTAAACAATTCCCTAATGTCCTGTGCCATGATATTTTGTCTTTAATTTTTCTTGTAATTTTTTCTTTCCGCGGTGTACCAGCGTCCTGGAAGCCACTTCGGTAATGTCCAGAATTTCTGAAATTTCCTGATGATCGTACCCTTCGATCAGGAAGAGCATTATTGCATATTTGTAACGTTCCGGCAGGTTCTCAATAGCTTCTTTCACCTCGTCAAGCGAAATGCCATCGGCCACATTCCAGTCGTCGTATTCTTCCACGGTACCCATCACCTGCTCGTTGATCGCCACCAGCTGCATTTTTTTGGCTTTCAGTATATCGATGCTCCTGTTGATCACGATGCGCTTGAGCCAGGCGCCAAAGGTCACTTCGCCGTTGTACTGGTGCATTTTTGTAAAGGCCTTTACAAATCCTTCCTGCATCGCTTCTTCGGCTTCAAATGAATTTTTCAGAAAGCGGAACGCTACATAGTACATACCGTCACAGTACTTGTTGTACAAGGTGAGCTGTGCCCTGCGGTCGTTCTGCTTACATCGCTGCAATAATTCCTGTTGTAACAAAATGGTAATGGTTAGTTACTGTTTACTTTAAAGACGAGCTTTTTCTTTCGCTGTTGCGAAAGATTTATAGAAAGTTCAATTTACCCCGAATTAAGATATATCATCAAATCCGCGCTGCTGAAAATCGTTATGCAATCAATCACGCGGAAAAATGCAAGTCCTGAATCAGATAAGCCAAGGCTCCAAAAATTAAAAAACCCGCCACTGGGGCAGGTTTGATATAGTTCTGGTCATTTTGAAGATTTACTCCTCGTCAATAAGCAGGTTTAGGGTTACATCGATATTGCCGTCGGTGGCGCGGGAATACGGGCAGACCTCGTGAGCGGCCTCGACCAGTTCTTCGCCGGTTTCCACATCAACGGTGGGCAGGTAACTGTCAAGCACCACTTCCAGCTGAAACATATCCTCCTCGTTCTTACCAATTTTTACAGTAGCGGTCACCGTATAATCACCCAGGTCAATTTTTCTCTCGCGCGCCACGTGAGCCAGGGCACTGCCATAACAGGCTGAATAGCCGGCTGCAAAAAATTGCTCGGGGTTTGCGCCATCGCCACCGCTGCCGCCCAGTCCTTTGGGGACGCTGAGATCAAAATCGATCGTTCCATCTTCGGTGGAGACGCTGCTGTCCCTACCGCCGGTTGCCGTTGCTTTGGTCTTATATAAAGCTTTCATACTTCTGAATTTTTAGTTTATTTCAATATAGGCATCTCGTTTAGTCCCGTCAAAAACGCACTTCATAAAGATTTCATAAAAAACAAAACGAGTACTTTTAGCAGCTACAACTGCGATTTTGAGCGAAAAGAAAAACATAAATAATAAGCTGATTGATTACGCTGCCGCGAAAGCGATAATTGCCAAACGCAAGACAACTTTAAGCAGTGACAAGCTGGCCCAAAAAATCCTTGCTGGCGACCGTGCTGCCCTGAGCCAGGGCATTACCAGGATCGAAAGCCAGGCAGCTCAACATCAACAAACCGCTCAGGAAATTCTTTCTAAATGCATTTTAAAAGCCGGAAAAAGCATACGCATCGGGATTACCGGGGTTCCGGGCGTGGGCAAATCAACATTTATAGAAAACTTCGGAAACTTGCTGACGGAAAACGGCCATAAGGTCGCAGTACTTGCCATTGATCCCAGCAGCTCAAAAACCCGTGGAAGTATCCTTGGCGATAAGACCCGGATGGCGACCCTGACCCAAAATCCCGATGCGTTTATCCGTCCATCTGCCGCCGGTGAAAGCCTGGGGGGTGTCGCAAGAAAAACGCGGGAATCCATCATTCTTTGCGAGGCAGCGGGCTATGACGTGATCCTGATCGAAACGGTGGGCGTGGGCCAAAGCGAAACCGCCGTTCACCAGATGACCGATTTTTTCCTGCTGCTCAAACTTCCCGGTGCGGGTGACGAATTGCAGGGCATCAAACGCGGTATTATCGAGCTTGCCGACCTGATCGTAATCAATAAAGCCGATGGTAAAAATATAAAAGCAGCCCAAACCGCGCGGGATGCTTTTGCCAAAGCGCTCCACCTTTATCCCAAACGGGAAAACGGCTGGCAACCAAAAGCGCAAACGTGCAGCGCCCAGAACAAAACGGGTCTAAAGGAAGTATTGGATGTTCTTGAAACCTACTTTTCGACAATTAAAAATTCAGGCTTTTTTGAGCAGAACCGTAAGCATCAAAATCAATACTGGTTAAAGAAGGTAATAGATGACCGCTTACACACTGCATTTTACAGCGATTCAATCATAAAAAAAACCTATCCCAAAATTATGGAACAGGTTATAAATGGTAAGCTTACCCCTTTTCAGGCCGCCGAAGATCTTTTAAAACGGTATAATTCCTAGGCCAGAAAGATTTTGCAGGCACTTATACATTCTTGGCAAGCTTTAGCACAAGCCTTGCAATGGTCGTGCTCGTGCTTATCACATTCTGCGGCGCATTGTTCACAGATGCTTTGGCAATAGGTAACCAGTTACTAACATTAGTGCTTGAAGCCGCCAAAAGTTTTGCAGTGGTTGTGCAAATCTCGGCACAGATACGGTCTGTACGAATACAATCCTTCATCATTTTTACATCTTCAGTATCCAGACAGGCATCGGCACAGTGGTAACAATGTGCTGCGCATTCGTATAGTGTTTTTATTAACTTTAGATTTTTCATAATCAATTGGTTCTAAATGATTGTTACCTGTAAATTTCCAAATACGAACCAAAGGTTTTTGTTGCCACACGGTTAAATTTGTGCCTAGCCTTTCCCAAAAACTCATAAACTTGAATACGTGGCAAAGGAGTGTTTAAATTTGACATGGAAGCCATAAACAAAACTCCAAATACAATCTAAATCCCATATTAATAATTGTGAAAATGCTGAAAAACGTTCATAATAATTTACCTAGTAGTTTCAACCTTAACAGCAGACCATTAGCTTTGTATGCAGCCATTCTCTTCTTTGCAGCTACAGTTGTAAGTTGTAAGAAGGATGCAAAAACAACCACAATGACAACCCAGCCCATAATCTCCCAAACCCTGCTCATAGGCAGTTATGCCGATGCTCCCGACGAAGGAATTTATACTGCTAAATTTGATCCCAAGACGGGTACGCTGGATAGCATCCGGCTGGTTGCTACAGAAAAAAACCCTTCCTATTTGGCGATTTCGCGAAGCGGAAAAAATGTGTATGCCGTCAATGAGGAAAGCCCCGGAAGCTTTTCACGTTATGCCTGGAACAACGACCGAAGCCAATTGATCAAGCAAGAAAATCATACCAGCGACGGTGCCTATCCTTGCTACATTTCACTGAACCCATCTGAAACCAAGCTGGCCGTTGCCAATTACGGTGGTGGTAATATTGCAGTCTATCCACTCGAAGAAACCGGAAAAATAGGCGACACCCTTATCTCCCGGAAACATCAGGGCAGCGGTCCGTTTATGCCCAACCAAGAATCGGCGCACGCGCATTGCGCCACCTTTGATCCCAGTGGTACATATCTTTACGCTGCCGATCTAGGCATTGACGAAGTGCTGGCCTATCCCGTAATTTCGCACGAAGCACTTGGTGATGCACATATTGCATTGCAACTAAATCCTGGAGATGGTCCAAGACACATTGCTATCAATCCTACCGGGCATTTAGTGTTTATCATCAACGAACTGTCAAGCACTGTGGTTTCAGCAAAATTAGATTCCCAGAATGGTATTTTCAAACAGATCGACAGGCAAAGTACGCTTCCTGAAAATTTTGATGGCAAAAATGCTTGTGCAGACATTCACTTGAGCAGCGATGGCCGATACCTCTATGCCTCCAACCGGGGTCACAATAGCATCGCAGTGTTTGCTGTCGCGAAAGATGGCAGTTTAAATCTACTGGAAACTACCGCGGTTGAGGGCGACTGGCCCCGCAATTTTACACTTTCCCCAGATGGAATGTTTCTACTGGTTGCCAATCAAAGATCAAATAATATCACGGTTTTATTACGCGATCCGGAGACTGGATTGCTGAGTTATACCGGAAACAGCATTGAAGCACGTCAGCCCGTCTTTTTAGGATTCGTAAAGCCCAATTGAAATTTGAATTGGCCAGCATCCTGTATTGATTGGAAAGGTTATACTTCTCAATTAACTAAGGGCTCTTGAAATTATAAAGCCTCCAAACAGCATTAGATCGGCAAAATTTGAAAATTGAAATTAAAATCAATTTTATCAAAATTGGCACGTCGTGATTGCATTGTACCCATCTGTTTGGCTTTAATTTATCCGACCGGTAATAAATGAGATGAGTTTATTTTTGATAGGTTTATGTATGGCCAATATGGCTTACGAGGATTAAAATGTAATCAAACTAAAGAATACCTATAAGCTGTCCGATAAATTGGGGACGGTTCATTCTTCGACTATTTTGCGAATTTGATTTTCGTTTCGCCATACTTTTAAAATTCCGCCACCGTCAGTTGCAATTCCAGTTAGTTTAACTTAATCAAATTTAGATTTTGTTAGAGTAAAGTCAGAGTTGATTGATTTTACTTCGTTTTCTATTCGGTCAAGTTTATTTTCTTGTCCAACAGTAACAAATCCGATTAAGTTCAATATGATTACGAATGTTTTTTTAAATGGTGTAGAAC
>JBATUQ010000043.1:0-124611 GCA_049671285.1 Leeuwenhoekiella sp.
ACCTGCAATTGTACCTAAATGAGTTCATTTACAAGCTCAATAGAAGGTATTTTGGAAACAGAATTTTTGACAGACTAGTGATAGCAGCTATTACAGCTACTGGAAGTTAAACGGATATGCAATAATATAATTACCCATTTTCAGCCATTACTGTCATGATCTAGTCTAATTTTGTTGGCTCATTAACCAAAGTAAAAATGTTGTTTGCCCATTGTATATCTAAGACCTAACGCTATGAGGCGTAAAAAAACCCTTGGACATTTTTCTACCCAAGGGTTGTTATTAAAACACTTCAACCTAAATTACAAGTAAAATAAATTGTAGTTACTTACATTTAAATTAGGGATACTCAGAACCAATTGTCATTTATTAAACTTTGGTAAAAGTATAAGAAGCCTGAACTGGGGCACCACCACAATCAGAATCTACATTATCCGTAAGATTAACCGTAAAGCTAGTATCATCACTGGGATCATAAGACCCGTTGGCACCAGCTGGAGCTCCTGTTGATAAATTAACGTTGTTCCCACCACAACCTACAGCCTGATCTGTATAGGGCACAACCACTTCATTGCAAGAAAAATTAAAATTGAAGGTACGGTTAAAGCGGGTATCTTCAAAATAGAATGCATCAAAAGACCGAGTTGTCCCATCAGCACTAATTGTCACAACTGTTCCAGATGCCCCAAAGGTTCCCGCCCCAAAAACGCCTGGTTGATTAACCGTCACCATATAATCGCCAACAAATTTTGTCTCGTCAAGAGGACAGACTTGTTGAACATCGATTACTAAATCTGATCCGGTGACTGCACCTGCAGGAGGCACCAAAGAAAGTACAAGTTTCTTAGGGGCCACCTCTACGTCAACATCTACAGCATTAATTGTAAATGAACCGTTGTAACTATTCGCTGGAATTGTAACGGATCCTGGCACGGTGTAAGCTCCGGCCGCCACTTCGGTTTCCTCCATATTAACAACGATATTAAAGGTTCTATCCATACTGGAAATCGTAGTCACATCGACATTTACAGTTAGGCTTCCTTCATCGTTAATTACAACGTCGAGCTGACTTGTAGTATTTTCAAAGGCTACAAGTGTCTGGCCAGAATTACCATCAAAAATTAATGCTTCTTCATCACTACAGCCGATAATCACTATCGCAGTTATAGCGGCTACATATTTTAAAAAGTTTTTCATATCATTCTTTTTTTATTAATAACCTGGGTTTTGCTGAGTTCTCAAAATTGGATTACCCTCAATCTCAGCCAAAGGTATTGGTAGTGTGAACTTAAAACTATCGGAAGCCAAAGAGCAATCAACGCCTTCTTCCGCGCAATCTCTTTCATCGCGTACCGCATCTTGATTTGCAAGATCCCCTAGGCGCTTTAAATCTTTCCAACGGTGACCTTCAAAGGCAAATTCCACTCTCTTTTCATTTAAGATGGCAGCATAAGCTTCAGTCTGGCTTGCATAGGTAGCCAAAGGTTGCTCCTCTTCAAAACGTGCATCCCTTAATCGCTTGATCGCTTCAGCAACACCACCCAAATCTCCGGCAGCGGCACGTGCTTCTGCAATTATCATAAGCATTTCTGAAGACCGGAACACCTTAAGATCATTCATTAAAGGTCGCTCTGCTATACCGGGGTATTTCTGTATGACCAAAACGTCATTGTTGCGATAATCATCAACATTTAAATAATCATCAGCTACAATGGAACTAGGCGCTACAAAGGCATCATAACGTATGTCATCCTCATCAAAAAGATTAAACAAACCTCTATCAAATTCAAAAAAGGCTCCCCCGCCGGCAGTGGCATTCACAAAAGCATAATTGTTCCCGGCCCATCCTCCAGCTGTAACCGAACCTTGAGCACCTTGGCCATCGTAACCGTCATTGACTACCCTTTCCAATTTAAAAATTATCTCGGCGTTGCTCTGATCCGTCCAAATTGCTTCGTATTCATCTCTAGCTGCTAGGGGATAATCTTCCAAAAGCTCCATTGCCAAAGGCTCAGCAATTTCGTAGTTACCACGATATGCGGCGATTCGCGCTCTAAGTGCCTTTACGAAGTCTAACGACACAAAAGTAGGATTTGATTCTGTTGCCAATAAATCCTCAGCCCGATCTAGGTCAGCTAATATTGCAGCCCAAACCTCTCCAGTCGTATTCCTAGGTAATTGTTGATCGATTGTTGCAACAAAATCAACAATTATAACTCCTGGCGCACTATCATTCCTATAATCTGGTGAATAATAAGACAACAATTGCGTATGTGCGAAAGCCCGTAGGGCGTACAATTGCCCAAGATAATCATCAAACGCTTCCTGTTCACCTTCTTCAAGCTCGATAAGTTCAGAGCCTTCAATCACTATATTCACTGCATTCAGTTCACCATAACCTTGAGTCCAAAGTGCACTTGATGCAGCCACAGCAGCATTCATCCTGTAGGGAAAACCCTCTGTCAGGCCCTGACCTCCAGTTGCCACACCAATTGCCACTTCATCTGTATATTGGGAAGCAAGTGCTATCTCAGAAGTTGTATCAAAGAAAGAATAAGCTCCAAATACTCCCCTTTCCAGATCGGTAAGTGTCTCAAAAGTGACTTCTGGAACAAGACGACCTACCTGCTCTATATCTATAGCATCCTCACAACTGTAAAAAACTGTAAGAATTGCCAGTAATAAAATATTTATTTTTTTCATCATTTTCCTTTTTTTATAAACCTAATTCAACACCGAATGAAACAATTCTTGGAGTCGGATATTCGAGAGATCCTGAAAGACGTCTCGCTGGATCTAACCCTCTGAAACCTGTTAAAGTCACTAAATTCTCGGCGTTCACGAAAATTCTTGCTGTATTGATTCCAACATTTGCCAAGGTATTCTTTGGAAAACTATATCCCACCGTAACAAATCGGAGTCTAACGAAATCTAAGTTGCGAAGAAACCTAGTCGATCCTATATCAAGGTTATTAGCCCTTAAACTGGGTATATCAGTGATCCTATTATCTGGAGTCCAAGCCCTCAATAAATCTGATGACAAGTTGAAATCTCCAATGTTATCGCGATCCAGCAAACGTGCGTAATCATTGTCAAAACGATCAACGCCAAAGGTGTAGTTCCATTGTGTAGTCAAAAAGAAACCTTTGTAATCGGCCTCAAGATTAAAAGACCCTTGATAGTCCGGCACATTATTCTTATCTAGCCAAACCCGGTCGGTATCTACATCTGGGTCCTCAGTCAGATTGCCATCAGCATCTAAGAACAGTAAATTACCATTTGCCGGGTTGACGCCTGCGTAGCGCACCGCAAAGATCTCACCAATTGGGCCTCCATTACGCCCTATTCCAATAATCTCCCCTTCATCATTAGGCAGATCCTGCAGTTCATTTTTATTATAATTCCCAACAAATGATGCCGTGAGGTCAAAATCGTCAGAATTAACAATGTCGTAAGCAAGTTCAAGATCAACTCCGTTGTTGGTCAAAGTACCGGTATTGGCGCTTATACCAAACTGGCCAGTTATAAAAGAAATTCTTGTGGTTTGAAAAAGATCTCTGGTTTCCTTAGAATATACATCCAACGCACCTCTTAATCTGTTGTTCCAAAAGCCAAAATCAACACCAATATTGGCTTGAGCGACAGTTTCCCATCTTAAGGTATTGTTCCCGATTTGAGTTCGGAAGAGAGATTGCTGACCCGCATAACCAGGGCCAGTACCAAAGAAAGTAAATGGTAAATCAGCACCTGACCAATACGAATTTCCTGTGATACGTTGGTTTCCAGAAGTACCATACGAACCCCTCAGCTTTAAATTGGAGACAACAGATCCTTGCATAAAATCTTCTTCACTGATGTTCCACCTCGCTGCCACTGAATAAAAAGTCGCCCAGCGATTTGTGGTTGCAAAGCGGTAGGAAGCATCTCTCCTTACCGTCGCATCCAACCCATACTTGCTATCAAAATCGTAGTTGAAAGACCCAAAATAACTTAAAGTACCAGCGTCAAGCTTATTAGCAAATACAGTATCTACAAATTCATCATTATCAGCATTGTCGGGAATAAACCCAGAACCATCTCCAGGAGCAAATGTTTTTACGTCAAGACCATTTTGGGTAAAACCAAATGACCGAAGATGTGCTTTGAAATATTCCAAATAAGCCCCGACTCCAATTCTATGTTTACCAAAAGACTTAGAATAATTTAATTGGGTCGTACTGTTAAAAGTAAGCTGTCTATTTGTTGACTGACTTTGAACGCCATCAACCAAGGGTGAAAATCGTAGTTGGTTACGTGATATAGGCTCTTGAGAATCGAGAAAAACGATGTTCTGATAATCAATACCAGCCCGTGCACTTGCCACCAATCCTTCTGCTAATGTCAAACTACCATTAAGACTTGCGACAATCTTTAATTCCTCTTCTAAAGCCACTGATGTATCAAGCTTATCCTGTATGTAGAAAGGAGCGTAGTCAAGTACAAAACTCTGAGCCAGTATTCGACCTCCAGGATTGTCCTCTGGGACTAAGTAGGGCAAAGACAGAAAAGCGCCAAAGAGAGGATTTTGATTGACCCCAGCTGTTCCAATACTTGTAGGTTCATCATTTTTGGAATAGTTCACGGACACATTGGTACCGTAACTAAATTTACTATCCTCAGTTGTTCCACTTAAATTATTTCTGAAATTAAATCGTTTCAAATTACTATTCTTCAGTACACCTTCCTGATCAAAATAACCGATTGAAGTAAATTGCGAACCGTTTGCTCCACCACTGGTCAAGTTTACTGTGTGGTTCTGAGTATTTGAGGTACGAAAGAAAAAATCCAACCAATCCGTAGTCCCAACAGCATCTATCTCAGTATCAGTCAATGGTGTCCCAGTTCCCGGAAAAAGTGTACCATTGCCGAGACCTGCACCCCTACCTGCACCAAAAGTCCGCTCAAGCCTTAGATATTCCTGTGAAGTGGAAATATTATACCTTTCAGGCTGCTGCAAACCGGATTGACTATAAATCCCGGTATAAGTAACCCGAAGTGGAGAATTTCTGGCACCGGTTCGCGTCTTAATAACAACAACACCGTTTGCACCCCTACTACCATATATTGCGGTGGCCCCAGCATCTTTCAAAACTGTGACAGAAGCGATCTCATTTGGATTTAAACTCCTGAAGTTGTCCTCATTAATGGGAATTCCGTCCAACAAAAACAAGGGCTCAGTATTTCCATTGATCGAATTCACACCTCGCAGCTGAACCAAGGAATTTGCACCAGGCTGACCAGATGCGGTCGAAATATCAAGACCTGGAATCTGGCCGGTGATGGTTTGGACAAGACTCGCATTCGGTCGGTTTTCAATAGATTTAGCAGTAATCGTCGTCGATGCTGATGTAGCCTCTTTTCTTGAAATTGTAGCATAACTCGTTACAACCACTTCTTCGAGATCAGCAACATCCTGTTGCAAGACAACATTTATGATCGTTTGAGAACCTACAGGAAAATCCTGACTCAAAAAGCCAACATAGGAAAATACAATTTGATCATCAGGCGTTGCCCGTATTGAGTAATTACCATCAAAATCAGTTTGTGTACCCCTATTCGTTCCTTCAATAGTAACATTCACTCCAGGCAAAGGTGTACTATTAGGTCCTGTGACGGTACCTGTAATAGTCTTCTGCTGTGCAACTGCTAGTTGAACGAAAAGTAAAAGGGCACACGTGAGTAACCACGTAATTTTTGTTTTCATAAGTTATTATTTATTTAATTAGCCAACAACAAACTTCTAAAACTTTTGCTCCACCCACAAGAAAATTTTTTACAGAACATTAACTTTAACATAAAGTTGTGGCAGATTTGTCTCAGTTCATTACGAAATCGTTACCTAAAACGTCGAATCACCTTAATTTTGCTAAAATTTATATTATTTTCACTCATACATCTCTGGATTGTTAAAATACGCAATTAAGAAAAAGCACACCATCACTAGAAAGACCGTGTAAATGTTAAAAAAAACAATAAATAAATCCCCCCGTTCTGGACATCTGCGTGCCTACTTTCAATCTAATCTAAAAGAATGCGGCACAGACGAAGCTGGCAGGGGCTGCCTTGCCGGCCCTGTCACTGCCGCAGCCATCATATTTTCCAAAGGATTTACTAATTTTCAAATAAACGATTCTAAGCAATTGACCCACGTAAAACGTTCTAGTATAAGAGAAATCATTGAAAAAGAAGCCTTAACCTTTGCCATTGCCCACATTTATCCTGAACAAATCGATAAGGTCAATATATTAAATGCTTCGATAGCGGCGATGCACGAGGCAATCAAAACCTTACAAACCCAACCCGAACTAATTCTTGTAGATGGCAATCGCTTCAAACCCCTGGACGCTATACCATATCACTGCATTGTCAAGGGAGATTCTAAGTACCTCTCTATAGCAGCGGCCTCTATTTTGGCCAAAACGGAAAGGGACCGGTATATGCTCAAACTTCACGAAGAACATCCACAATACGGATGGAACCAGAACAAAGGGTATCCCACAAAGGCACACCGGGAGGCAATTGCCAAATACGGAACAACTCCTTACCACCGCAAAAGTTTCCGCCTTCTAAAGAAAACAGAATAAGCAGTTTGGCATTTTTCTAAAACTTCCCGGATTCAAATAAAAACGGAATGTCTTCCGTTTAATCGAGGTACGTAAATTTGCGATGTTTACCAAAGGGGACGCAATTCCTGTACCTTTGGTTTTTAATTACTATTTCTATGCGATACCCTGTTGTGCTTTTTGCCTTTTTAATTCTCACCTCTTGCGCAAAAAATACCAATGTTGATGTTTCGGCGATCCACTTTATTCCAGAAGGTACGGCAGTCATTATTAAAGTCAATGATTTTGAAACTACTCAAACGGCCATTTCAAAATTCGATTTGCCCGACAGGTTTTCCGCTACAGCGGCCTATGAATATATAAGTAACAATGGGCTGAACAATTTTACAGACAACTTCACTGCTGACGTCATCATCTGCGTGGTTCCATTGGGCAAAAGAGAATACGAGCTATTATCATTTGGTGAGGTGGGCAGTCAAGTTGATAGTTTGCACGTTTCACAAACAGCCTCAAAAACCTATTTGGACCATACCATCATAACTTATTCTGAAAGCGAGAGGCAATTCCATACGGTAAAAATTGGTTCAAAACGTTTTGTGAGCAGCTCACAATTGCTTTTGGAGAACTGCATCCGCAATCAGGACAACCACGAACTAAGCCCGGAAACCAAAACACTATCAAAAACCTGGGCCACGGCAGACTCCAGAGCGCAAGTAAACGTGTTTCTCAGAGGCTCCGGCATCAATGCACTGGGAAGAAAATTGATTCCAGAAGCCTGGAACAGTCCGTTACCAGCAAATTTTGAATGGGCTGCACTGGACCTTGACCTCAATGCCAACGGCCTTCTAGCGGCGGGCGTTTCAACGTTGCGCGATCATACTTCAGCAATGCATATTCTCAGCAAGACAGATCCTGTAAGGCTTACAACCTCAACCCTGATCCCGCCCAATGCAAAAAGCGCTATAATTTTAGGTTTTCAGGAGTGGTCAAACTATACCCAAGGCCTTGTGGAACATCGTCAAATCTTGACTAAAGACCTGTCAATCAATTCCGGGCAATTGCTTAAGAATGTTCAGGAGGTTGCATGTATCAGCCTTGCTGCAGAGAAAATCTTGGTGCTCAAACCTCTCGATGAGGAAATCATACAGGATGCCCTGCCCCAAGAACCGGCGATTGCAACATTTCGTGAAACGGAAATCTTCAAATTTTCAGACAGTCTCTTTGCGCGCCAGGCATTTAAGGAGCTGTTTGATCCGCCAGTGTTGAATTATTACGCGCGGCTCGACGGTTTTGTGATATTCGGAAAGGAACAAAACGAAATCAAATCCCTCATAACGAGTGTCAGGAATAAGTCTAATTTAGGAAATGACTCCCGTTTTAAAGTATTCAGCGAAAGTTTGAGCAGCCGTTCTTCCTACTTATATATTGCGTTAAATGAAAACCTTAAAAAATCCGCACTGGCAGCAAACCCAGCTTTGCAACTAAATACAATTTCCACCGATGATTATCCCTTTACTGCTCTGCAGCTGATCAATGACGATGGTTTTTTCCACACCAACCTTCTAATAAAGCGAATTTCTGTCGAAGAATCAACCGCCTCCGTGACGCAAATGGCCAGCGCTCCACTTGATAGCGACTTACAGAGCAGACCCCAACTGGTCAAGAACCACCTGACAAATGGATTTGACATTCTGGTACAGGACGTGGCAAATAAGCTCTACCTGATCAATAATTCCGGAGATATCCTGTGGGAAAAAGAGTTGCCCAATCCTATGCTGGGTGCGGCGCAACAAGTAGATCTTTACCGCAACGGCAGGCTACAACTCGCTTTTGTGACCAAAGAAAAACTGTATGTACTCGATAGAAATGGTAACGATGTTGCACCTTTTCCGCTAGATCCGGGAAAAACCATAACCCAGCCGCTCGCTGTTTTTGATTATGACAATAGCCGCAACTATCGTCTGGTCACCATTCATGGTAGCGAGGTACAGATGCGTGAGGGCAAGGGTAAGATCGTCTCTGGTTTTAATTTTAATAAGGCCGGCAGCCCCATTGTTTTTCCGGCGAAACACATCCGGATGGGCAAGAAAGATTACATACTAATAGCAGAAGCAGATGGAAGCCTGAATATCTTGAACCGTGTAGGCAAGGCCCGCATACCGATCGATCAAAAATTTAAATGGGGCGAAAGCGGAATATTCGATCGCAAGGGCAACTTTGTCTTTTATACCGAAGACGGAACGCGGGTGTCGATTTCGCAAAGCGGAAGGATTACAAAACCAAAACAGCTGGATGGCCTCGTCAAATATGATATCGGTGCAGCAACCGAAGCTATTTTGAATGACAACGAACTACGAATTAACAATCAACTGATTGACCTGGACTTTGGCCTGTATGCCAAGCCTAAAATTGAAGAATTAGGTAAGAAAATAATTGTTACACTGTATGATGAGCAATCGCATTTGGTGTATGCTTTTGACGACACGGGGAAATCCCTGCCTAACTTCCCGGTCTATGGAAGTTCAACGGCAGCCTTTGGCCTACTGGATGGCAAGAAGCAACAGGGTTTTGTTACCCAAGGCGAAACAAATACTGTGCTTATTTACCACATTACCAAGTAAGAAAGTGCGGTAATAGGAAAATTACTCCATTCCCAAACGGATTTGATTTGATAATTTTACTTTAGTATGTCTTCTAAAATCGGAATAATCCTGCTTGGTACAACATTACTGATCAAGTGCCGCTTTAGAAATTAGCCAAACTTCTTCATTTAAGACATATTTTGAGAAAGCCAGGGGATTGATCCTTGGCTTTTTTATTGTGCTCAGCGCTGGTTTTATAATGTCTTACAAGCTAATCCCGGTAAATTGGGAATCAATCGCTATCCGGTAGGTGATAGCATACCGAGACATAACCATCCAAAATGCTAGGCTTCGGTTTTTTCCCGAACAAGCTGAGCTTCAAACAACTGGGAAAAGTGTTTCTCAATTTTAATTTTTACCTCATTCAGGTTCACTTCAACCTGGCCCAGTTCTAAATTTAGAGAAGTCACGGCCTTTCCCTTAATCCCGCAGGGAACAATATTGTCAAAATAACCTAGATCAGCGTTCACGTTGAGTGCAAAACCGTGCATGGTAACCCAGCGGCTGGCGCGTACGCCCATCGCACAAATCTTTCGGGCGAAAGGGGTTCCCACATCCAACCAAACACCGGTCTCGCCCGGAGAACGTCCAGCCTTCAAACCGTAATCGGCCAAAGTGAGGATAATCGTTTCCTCCAGCAACCGGAGATATTTGTGAATATCAGTAAAAAAGTTTTCCAGATCCAGAATGGGATAACCTACAATTTGACCCGGACCATGATAAGTAATGTCCCCGCCCCGATTTATTTTATAGAAGGTGGCACCTTTTTTTTTGAGTTCTTCTTCAGAAATCAACAGATTGGAAACATTACCACTTTTGCCTAAAGTGTACACGTGTGGATGTTCCACAAAAAGAAAATGGTTAGGCGTTATGAGACCGGCATTTTCTCTTCGGTTTTTAATCTTTATCTCCAGAATTTCCTGAAACAGCGTTTCCTGATAATCCCACGTTTCCTTATAATCCCGAAGACCCAAATCTTCGAACTTTACGATCTTATTCATTCCGCAAAGATAAACGAACTATTTAGGATTGTTCAAAATCACAAGGGCCGCAATCACCCCGGGCACCCAGCCACACAACCAAAGCAGAAAGACAATGATGATAGAACCACAGCCTTTATCAAGCACGGCAAGTGGCGGAAAGAAAATAGAAAGCAGTACGCGAATGAGACTCACAAGTTATTAATATGTGGATTAACCTTTTTATAAGTAGGATGAAACCGCACAATGTTACAACAGCTATTAGCCCGCAAACAATTATATTTGCACGCTAAAAACCAGAGCCAAATGCAACTTACAGAGCAAGAGATCGTGCGCAGGGAAAAATTGGCTGCGCTCCGCGAAATGAATATTGACCCTTACCCGGCCAACGAGTTTATCACCACAGATACAACCACTGGCATTAAGAACAATTATTCTGAAGGGAAAGAGGTAATCATCGCGGGCCGTCTGATGACTCGACGCATTCAGGGAAAAGCGTCATTTGCAGAGCTTCAGGATGCAGAAGGTCGCATTCAGGTTTATTTTAACCGTGACGAAATCTGTCCCGGCGAGGACAAATCAGCCTACAATGATGTCTACAAAAAACTGCTCGACATAGGCGACATTATCGGAGTCGAAGGAACACTGTTTACCACACAGGTGGGCGAAAAAACGGTACTGGTCAAAAAATTCAACATTCTTTCTAAATCTTTGCGTCCCTTGCCGCAGCCCCGTACAGATGCTGAAGGAAACGTACACGACGCTTTCGTCGATCCTGAACAGCGCTACCGCCGCCGCTACGTGGACCTTATCGTAAACCGAAAGGTTAAGGAAACCTTCGTCGCCCGGACAAAAATCACCAATACGATACGCGAATTTTTTAACAACTGCGGTTATCTGGAAGTGGAGACACCGATCCTGCAGCCTATACCCGGCGGTGCTGCCGCGCGGCCTTTTATGACACATCACAACGCGCTCGATATGCCGCTGTATTTGCGCATCGCTAACGAATTGTATCTTAAAAGATTGATCGTTGGTGGTTTTGATGGGGTTTATGAGTTTTCAAAAGATTTCCGCAACGAAGGCATGGACCGCACCCACAATCCAGAGTTTACAGTTATGGAACTCTATGTTGCTTACAAAGATTACAACTGGATGATGGGTACCACCGAACAGTTGTTGGAAAAAGTAGCCGTAAACGCCACCGGAAACAGTCAGGTCAAAGTAGGAGACCACTCCATCGAATTTAAAGCCCCATATCCCCGTGTGCCCATTTTGGAAGCGATCAAGCAGCATACCGGGCACGACCTCAACGGCAAGGACGAAAATGAACTTCGACAGATCGCCAAAAGTTTGGGTTTGGAAGTGGACGAAACCATGGGCGTGGGCAAATTGATCGATGAGATTTTTGGCGAAAAGTGTGAGCACAAGTATATTCAGCCAACGTTTATCACAGATTACCCTAAGGAAATGTCCCCATTGACCAAACAGCACCGGGACAACCCCGCCCTGACCGAGCGTTTTGAACTGATGATCAACGGCAAGGAAGTTGCCAACTGTTACTCTGAGTTGAACGACCCTATTGAGCAGCGCAAGCGTTTTGAAGACCAACTGGCGCTAAGCGAAAAAGGCGATGACGAAGCCATGTTCATCGATCAGGATTTCCTGCGCGCTTTAGAATATGGAATGCCTCCCACCGCGGGAATCGGCATTGGCATCGACCGCTTGGTGATGTTATTGACCAACAACGCTTCCATTCAGGAAGTGCTGTTCTTCCCACAGATGAAGCCCGAACGCAAACCTTTAGACCTAACAGACGACGAGAAAGCAATTTTTTCCATCTTAAAAACCGAAAAATCTTTACCGTTGGGCAATTTAAAGGAAGCAGTAAACCTCAGCAATAAGAAATGGGACAAGGGCATTAAGGGTTTGACCAAGCAAAAATTGGTCAAGGTTTACAAAGATGCCGATACGTTAATGGTTTCGATGGTTGAATAATGTACGATAGCGTATTAAACTATTAATCCAGTATGTATAATACTGGATTTTTTTTGGCTGAAATAAACCTTTTCCATAGAAGTGAGTCCTATTAGCATAACTTTTTAAAGAAAAACCATGAGAAACTTAATAACGATTGCCCTGATGCTTTTTACAGTAGTTGCTTTTGCACAGCAAGGACCCAGACGTGGCGGCAATAAAATGTCCCCAAAAGAAATGGCGGCAGCCCAGACGAAGAAAATGACCGAAACCCTCAAACTTGATGATGCACAGGCCGAAAAGGTGGAAGCTGTAATTTTTGCCCAGGCCGAAAAAATGCAGGCCAAACGTTCCGAGATGATGCAAGCACGCCAAGCAGGCAACCGCCCCTCACCCGAACAACGCGAGGCGATGCGCGCAGAAATGATGGAAGAGCGCAAAGCGATGAAATCAGAAATGAAAGAAATCCTTACCAAAGACCAGTTTAATACTTGGAAGACCATGATGGCCGACAAAGCCAAAGATCAAGGTCAAAAGCGTAAAAAGGACGGTGCTGAAAAATAGACCCGGTCTTATTCAGATTGACAGTACCAATAATGGCTGTCTAACAAGCAACGGTTTTTTTGATGCTTGTTAGACAGCTTTTTCTATTAAAGGATTAAAGATCCTTAGCAACTTCCGCGGCGGCTTTTATGGTTTCGTCCAGATCGTCGTAGCTGAGCGCATCGTTCAAGAACAACGATTCATAAGCGCTAGGAGCGATATAAATGCCTCGGTCAAGCAGCCCGTGAAAGAACTTCTTAAACCTCGGGTTATCACCTTTTGCAGCCGAAGCAAAATCGGTTACTGGAGTTTCAGTGAAGTGTACCGATATCATTGAACCCAAGCGGTTAATCTGGTGCTCTATGCCGTTACTATTTAATACTTCAGTGATTCCTTTATGGAGAAATTCGGTTTTTTCTGCCAGGCGGCGAAAGACTTTACGATCATTGTCCAGACTTTCCAACATCGCCAGACCAGCTGCCATCGCCAGTGGATTTCCGCTGAGAGTCCCAGCTTGATAAACGGGGCCCTGAGGAGCAAGATGGGACATGATTTCCTTTCGCGCGGCAAAAGCTCCCACGGGAAGCCCACCGCCTATCACTTTTCCGAAGGTCACGATGTCTGCCTGAATTCCAAGTAACTCCTGAACGCCTCCCGGAGCCAACCGAAAACCGGTCATCACTTCATCAAAAATCAACAAAGTTCCGTGCTCGTCACAAAGCTTCCGTAAACCTTCCAAAAAACCTGCTTCGGGAAGGATGCAGCCCATATTGCCGGGAACAGGTTCTATGATGAGGGCGGCGATTTCTTTCGCGTTAGCTCTAAAAATTTCGGCAACCTTGTCCAGATCGTTGTATGGTGCCAACAGCGTATCCTTGGCTGTCCCAGCCGTGACGCCAGGACTGTTTGGACTACCAAAAGTAACCGCACCACTTCCCGCCTGAATTAAAAAAGAATCAGAATGCCCATGGTAACAGCCGGCGAATTTAATGATCTTTTCCCTTCCGGTAAATCCCCGGGCTAAACGAACTGCACTCATACACGCCTCAGTCCCTGAATTGACAAAACGTATCTTTTCAATGCCCGGAACCATGCTGACGGCTTTTTCAGCAATTTTGGTTTCAATTGCTGTAGGCATGCCAAAAGATGTTCCTTTTTTGGCCTTGTCCACTAGAGCATCGATGACAGGCGGATACGCGTGGCCCAAGATCATAGGTCCCCAGGAGGCGATGTAATCGATCAGGCGGTTGCCGTCCTCATCATACAAATAGGCACCCTTCGCTTCTTTTATAAAAACAGGGTCTCCGCCCACTGCCTTAAAAGCACGAACCGGCGAATTGACCCCTCCGGGAATTACTTTTTGAGCTTCTACAAATAAGGCACTGCTGCGCTGGTAAATCATATTAAAATCCGTTGTACTCCGGGCTCACATCCAGCTGTTGACCAATACTGATGATGTTGCCGTCGAGTTTATTCTTTTTCTTGAGCTGTTCTACTGTAAGGTCGTACCGTTTGGCGATATTATACAAGGTGTCGCCTTTTGCTACTGTGTGCAGGGAAACAACCTGGTCGCTGTTTTTCAAGGCTTGGGTATCTGGCTTCGTGCCCAGCACCTCACTGTCCAATAGGTACAAGCGGTAGCGTTCGATCAGTGAAATAAGTTTGTCAGGATATTTTCGATCTGTGGCATAACCTGCTTTTTTTAGTCCGCGTGCCCAGCCTTTGTAGTCGTCGGGTTTCAGATCAAACAAGGAGGCATAGCGCGAGCGACCGGTAAGAAACAGCGAATGGTCCCGAAAAGAATATTTTGGATCTTTATACTTTCTAAAGCATTCGCCTTTGGCATCGTCGTCGTGCGAAACACTTTCACCGGTCCAACCATGGCATTTTATCCCAAAATGATTGTTGGCCTTGGTTGTAAGCGATCCCCTTCCTGCGCCCGACTCCAGAACGGCCTGCGCCATTGTGATACTAGCCGGTATTTTATAGTCGCGCATTTCCTGCATGGCCAATGGCGAGTAGGTATCGATATAATTCATCACTGCATCACCGGATGAAGTGGCCAATCTTCGATCTGTTTCCGAAGAAGTTTCAGCAGGTTTGACCGAAACATTACGAGGTATACTTTTCTGGGGATTCCTGGTGCTAGACACCCGTTTTGAACTACCACAACTGGTCAATAGCAACACTGCAATAAGCCAAAGACCAAACTTCTTAAACGCCATATCCAATCTGATAATTTTTCTTTTTTTTGGCCAAAAGGCTGTTCATTCCGGCGATGCCCTGAAGTCCACCGGTATGAACGGCTAAAATACGGGTATTTTCAGAGAAAAGCCCATTACTGATCATCTCGTTAAGGCCGTAGATCATTTTTCCCGTATAAATAGGATCAAGCGGAATGTGGTGTTTGCGGTGAAAATGGTTTAGATAATCCACCAATACTTCGGAAACCTTTCCGTAGCCGCCAAAATGGTAATCTGCGATCAGCTTCCAGTTGGTCTTAACGGTGTATTTGGCAATTTGGTCTTTAAGAAAATCCCCTTTCAATGCCGAAAAAACCAGAACTTTTTGATTTGCTGTACTTGCTTCGATCAATCCTGCGGCAGTCCCACCGGTCCCAGCAGCACAGCAAATAATATCAAACCCGCTATCCGTTTCATCCAAAATTTCCCGGCAACCTTTTACGGCAAGGCTATTGGTGCCACCTTCCGGGATTATATAACAGTCGCCGTATTTCTGAGTCAATTCTTGTAAAAACGCTATGGAATGTTTGTTTCTATAGGTCTGTCGATCCACGAAGGCAAGCTGCATGCCACATTGGGCTGCAAAACTCAAGGTAGGATTTTCACTGTATTTATTTTCCCGTTGCTTTTCCAGTTCTTCGCCACGAATAATGCCAACGGTCTGAAAATCTGCCATCATCCCAGCTTTGGCGACGGCAGCAATATGATTGGAAAAAGCACCGCCAAAGGTGAGCAGCATCCTTTTACCCTGCTTTTTAGCTTCCGTCAAATTGTATTTCAGTTTCCTGAACTTATTTCCTGAAACGACCAGATCAATCTGGTCTTCCCGCTTGAGGTGTAATTCTACACCTTTCGCCGTGCGAAAGATAAACTCATTAGGGCTGGTAATGTTTTGATCAAAAAAACTCATAAATACTTGAAGAATGCCCAGGTTTTTCTTGTTTTAAGATACTCCAAATGACGATCATTTTTGTACGCTTCACGCTCAAAACAAATATTGCGATAGGCTAAATGGAAGTTTTGATACTGAATCAACCGGATTGCATATTCTAAAAGGTACCAGAGATAAAATGGCAGAATCCCAAGTTCCAGCTGTTGTCTTAAGTGGATACGCTCGTGGTTGATAAACCGCTTTTGTTGGGTCAATTTATCGTGCTTGACAAAAATGAATGGCCAGATCGATACGCCTGCAAAACGTTTTCCACGCCACCATTTTACGACAATAACATTTCCTTTCACAATGCAAAGTTAATTGCTAACATCTGCGCTGGGAAATATAGAAGGATGATCTTTTGATTTCGTAAATTTGATAAAATCGACAGCGCTTTCGCGAAAGCATGACCTATTTTAAAAAACGCATTACCATAGAACCCGGCGATTACTATTTAACACCCGAAGGTTACCGGTGCTTTACAGAACAGTACCATCTCAAGAGAGGACATTGCTGTAAGAGCGGGTGCCGGCATTGCCCTTATGGTTTTGATAAAAAACGCGGAGACTAATATTTGGAACGTTATTTGATACTATCTTAGTCAATAAAAAGCGATTTCTTTTCTACAAATACTAAATTGTCATGAAAACATTTAAATTATTTTTTGCCGGTCTAACGACCGTGCTCCTATTCACAGCTTGCAGTTCAGTGCGGGTTGCCTCAGATTATGATCAAAGTGTCAACTTTTCCAACTACAATACTTTTGCTTTCTTTAAACCAGGAATCGATAAAGCGGAGATTTCTGACCTGGATAAAAAACGAATCCTTCGGGCAATTGAGACAGAACTTCTCGAAAAAGGTTTTAGAAAGTCTGAGAATCCGGCCATCTTGGTAAGCATTTTCACCCAGGCCCAAGAACGCGTGGATGTTTATAACAATTTTGGGTGGGGCTGGGGAGCTTTTGGCGGTTGGGGACCGTGGGGAGGCTGGGGTCCTGGATTTTGGGGCGGCGGCAATAATGTATCGCGCACCACCGAAGGCACTTTATATATTGACTTGATTGACGCTAAGCAAAAAGAACTGGTTTGGCAAGGACAAGGTACCGGCTATCTCGCCAAGGACGTTTCTAAAAAACAGGAACGTATAAATGAGATCGTTGAGGAGATTATGAATGAGTACCCCCCTCAAATTGCAAGAAACTAAAGTCCGAATATAGAGTTAAGTACATCCCGCCAAGTCGCGGGATTTATTTTTTATAGCTTTTCAGTTTTTCTTTGGTAAATTCCGAGAGCACCAAGTTTCCGCTTATACTGGCTTGCGCCGGAAGCAATTCTGGCCAATCTTCGGTACCACGCCATAAATCACTTTTTAGGGCTTTCAGCGCTTTTGCATCGTACTCGGCCAGCTTGCACGCAAGATCGTAAGCTGCAGACCCGGCTGCTTCCTGATTGTCGTAAATTTCTGTAAACAGGCCATTGTTTTCCGCCCACTCAGCAGTTTGAAATTCTGAAGCATTTATACATAGCTTACCGTAAGCAGAAATCCCCAATTTGCGCTGTACGGCCGGGCTGATCACAAAGGGACCAATGCCGATGCTTATTTCGCTCAATTTTATCGCGCTATGAGTTGTTGCAAAACAATAATCCATCGCCGCAGCTAGGCCTACGCCCCCACCCACGGCCTTTCCCTGAACAACGCCAATCACCAGTTTTGGCACGCTGCGCATGGCCAGGATTACTCGTGCAAAGCCCATAAAAAATGCCCTGCCTTCTTCCTCATTCCTGATCGAAATAAGTTCATCAAAACTGGCGCCCGCACAAAATGTAATATTGCCCGCACTTTTAAGGATTATGACGCTAACGCGCGTATCATCGCCAAGCTTGGAAAAAGCTTCCGCAAGCTCTTGTAAGGTTTTTGATGGCAGCGCATTGTGCTGCGGAGTTCCAAAAATAATGGTGCCAATACCATTATCTACTTTGGTTTTTACGAAGGGTTTTTCTACTGAATCCAAATTGTCTATTATTATTTTGATAAAATTAACGGTAAAAATCAGGTATGTCAACTATAAATTCGCAATAATCCCTTAAGTTCTTTATAAATTTGACACATGGATACCCCAGATAAACAGAACATCCCTACCAACCCGCTGCTTGACAAATTGCCACCGCATTTGCGGCAGTACATCAAGCCACAAAACTATGCGCAGTACACGGCCATTAATCAAGCGGTTTGGCGTTATGTAATGCGGAAAAATGTGGCTTATCTTAAGAAGGTGGCGCACGGTTCGTACTTAGAGGGTTTAGAAAAAACCGGAATTTCGACCGATGCTATACCCAGTATGTACGGGATGAACCGCATCCTGCAGGACATTGGCTGGGCAGCAGTTGCGGTGGATGGCTTTATCCCGCCGGGAGCTTTTATGGAATTTCAGGCGTACAATGTGCTGGTTATCGCTTCAGACATTCGGCAATTGGAAAATATGGAATACACCCCTGCACCGGATATCATCCACGAAGGTGCCGGTCACGCCCCAATAATCGCCAACCCAGAATATGCGGAATACCTCAGGCGTTTTGGTGAAATAGGATGCAAAGCAATCGCTTCCGCTAAAGATCATGCCATTTATGAAGCGGTACGAAAACTTTCCATACTTAAAGAAAGTCCCAACGCAGACAAAGAAGAAATAGAAAAAACAGAAGCCGAGGTACACCGGCTCCAAGCGGATGATGAGGCTCCAAGCGAGATGGCCACGATACGCAATTTGCACTGGTGGACTGTAGAATATGGGTTGATTGGCACGCTGGAAAATCCAAGGATTTACGGTGCCGGACTGCTGAGTTCCATTGGGGAAAGCAAATGGTGCATGACCGATGAGGTTAAAAAACTGCCGTACAGCATTGCGGCAGCGGATCAGGAATTTGATATTACACAACCGCAGCCCCAACTTTTTGTTACTCCAGATTTTGCTTATCTCAGCCAAGTGCTTGAAGAATTTGCAAATACTATGGCGCTTCGCCGTGGTGGTCCTGAAGGGCTGCAGAAGCTCATTGATAGCAAAAACCTGGGCACCGTAGAACTTTCCACCGGGCTGCAGATTTCCGGGGTATTTACCAAGCAAGTCCTAGAAAAAGACCGGGTGGCCTATTTGCAGACCACAGGCCCAACAGCGCTTTCTTACCGCAATAAAGAACTGGTAGGGCACGGTACAAACACGCACGCCAAAGGCTATGGTTCTGCGTTGGGCAAACTCAAGGGCATCAATCTCGCCATAGAAGATATGAGCCCGCGGGACCTAAAAGCATATAAAATCTATGAAGGTGAGGAAGTTCTTTTAGAATTTGAAGGCGGGGTCACGATCAACGGAAAGATCATCACCGGCACCCGTAACCTTCAGGGAAAAATTATCATGATAAGCTTTGAAAACTGCACCGTCAGGCAAAAAGGTACCGTATTGTTTGAACCAGAATGGGGACGTTATGATATGGCCGTGGGCAAACGTATCGCTTCGGCCTTTGCAGGCCCTGCCGATTTTAATTCCTTTGATCTTGTAGATCACGAGACTAGTGCTTCGGAGGCTCCAAAAATGACCGAAGCTGAGCTAAAACTCGACGAATTGTATTTAGCCGTTAGGCAATACCGCGAAGGAAAGACTACCAAAATTTCTTTGGAAGACATATTAACAACCCTCAAAACGGAATATTCTCAGGATTGGTTGCTAACACTGGAAATTTATGAACTTAGCTTAGTGAAGCAATGGGAAGGCTTGGTGCAGGCAACAGCTAAAAGGCTTGACGAACTCCAGTTAACCTTACCGAAAAAAGCACATCTCATCACTGACGGAATTGCCTTGATCAGCAAGAAACCAGTGGCGGTCAATTAGTGCTAACATTGGCCGGTAATTTTTAAAATTTCTACGTTTTGCCTCGTGACTCATTTTTTAACTGATTTAGAATGATTTACACAATCTCTTCATTTTTGGTTATGGAAGAGTTTGGGGTATAAACGTTCACCTCATTATGGTTTTTTTTCTAGATTGTATCCAAAAAGTTTGAGCCATCAATGCTGGGTACCTGTAAACTAAGAAGGATTGACTTTGAGATTTCCATATCATATGAGGGTATGGCACTTGCACCATACTTTTGTACCGTTCACCAAACCAAAAAGCTTTCGCAGCAATGATGAAGCCCTATCATTTTTCAACCCCAATACATCAACAGAATTATTAAATTAAAAAGGCAAGTTCAATGTGCCTCATCTAGAATTATTGTAAAGGTGGTACCTTGGTTCAATTGGCTTTCTACTGAAATACTTCCGTCCATAAGATCGATCTGTCCTTTGGTCATATACAACCCAAGTCCTTGAGCATCGTCGTTGCCGTGAAAAGTTTTGTACAACCCAAAAATTTTATGGCCGTGACGTTTCATATCGATACCTAGACCATTGTCCTCTACCTTGATAACTACGGTTCCATCTTGACTGGAGGCATTAAAACAGATATAACTATCGGGTATTTCCCTCCTATATTTTACCGCGTTGGTAATTAAGTTGAAGAAAATACTGTCTAGGTAGGCGGTCGTTCCCTTCACTTTGGTTTCGGGAGAAATGTGGTTGACAATTTTAAAATCCTGCAGGGAAAGGGCTGCCATCACCGAAATTTTTGCCTTGTCAACAGCGTTTTTTAAATAGCAAACCTCGTGATGCACCTCGTCGCGGTCTAATGAGGTTATCTGATTAAGATCTGTTATGGTGCTATTTAAGCTCGCAGAAGCTTCACTAATAAATTCGATGAGCTGCTGCTGTTCATTGGTGTTTTTTTCTGTTATCAGCAGCTCCGTAAGCATGGTGATATTGGTGGTATGTGACCTAAGGTTGTGAGAAACGATATGAGCAAAGTTGAGTAAACGCTCGTTTTGCTTCTGCATGTTGGCATTAAGCCTGTCAAGGTGCCTTCTGTTTGCGGAAAGCTCTGTAATGTCTTCTATCTGCAATAATAGATTTTCAGGATTTCCGGAGTGATCACAGAGGGTTGAAAGATATACTTTGGCCTCTATTAAAGTATCTAATTTGTGACAGAGTATTGCCGTAAATTCACTTCTTCCTGACGCGGCTTCAATTTTATTAACGAACTCTGACCTGCCTGCAGGAGCAATGGTCCTAATGTCAAAGTTTTGCAATTCATAAGAGGTGTAACCAAAAGTCTTGCGCGCAGCTTTATTAGAACGTACGATCCTGTAATTTTTGGCATTTACAATAAAAAAGGATACTAGGGTATTATCTATGGCAGAACTTAGATGGGCTTCGCTGGTACGTAGTTCCTGTTCTATTAGTTTGTGCTGCGTAATATCCTGAAAAGTCCCGAACACCCGGATGCATTTACCATTCTTAAATTCTGGGCGCCCCTTAGAATTGACATGAATTTCCCTACCGGTTGTTGATATAATGACAAAATCTGAATCAAAAGATTTTCCTTCCAGTACACAGGCATTAAAGAGTTTAGTAATACGATCGCGATCTTCACCTTCCTTATAAAATTCAATTCCCGAACCGAGATCAGGCACAAAATCTGATGAAACTTCGTGAATCTGCCTTGTGACATCATCCCAGTAAATCATTTCTTTTAGGAGGTCTACCTCCCATATCCCAATGCCGGCCTGCTTCTTTGCTGTATCGCGCAAATAGTCACGTCTCATCTCCGCTCGATCCTTGATCACAACGCGCTGCACGTGAACATATCCTGTATCAACAAGATCACCGGATATCCTTTTAAAATCCCAACGATATAGCCTATTTCCGCTTGATGACCTTTGATACAATGATTTACCCGCGCCTGCACGCACATCTGCCAAGACGGGCAAAAGCCTTTTCTGGTGTGCAACTACCTGAGGTATTTTCCCAAAATTCATTCCTATGTTAAGGCTCTCGACCTTTTGTGCCAGCTCAGAGCTGGAAATAATGACATTATCTGGATCAAGTACTAAGTGTAACCCAGAAAGTCTATTGACCTCTATTAAAGTTTCTGTTTTCAAGATGCTGCCCTCAACGTTATTTTTCTATTTTTCTACCGAAATTCTTCAGGTGCTGCCCAGTTTAACCTCCTATTTTTAAAGCTTCCGAAAACAATTTTTGATACAGATAGCTTATCATTACCTATTAAAGGTTTAAAGAAAATTCACTGCTTTACTAAGCAAATATAGTTGAAATACACAAATTCATCGATAAAAAACCGATAAAATTTAGAAACGATGGTCTATTTCATAATAAATTCCCATAATAGAACTTAGAATTACCACTGAAACTTGATTGGTAAGTCCTGAGAAAGCGTTATTCCCCATACTGTCCAAGCAGGTCGCGCAATGTCATTTCTTTCTTTGCTAAACGTTCCAAGAATTTTTCATGCGCTTGGCTGTTAGGGTTATTGGGCCGGTGTGCTTGACCACGGTATATTTCTTCGATCCGGGGAAAAAGTGTTTGAGCTTCTTCGGAAATCTGACTCTCCACAAATTTTTCCCATATTATATCAATCGCAAGGGAGTTGGGATGCAGCAAGTCCCGCTCATAAAAACGGTAGTCGCGCAGCTCGTCCATCACGATTTCATAAGCCGGAAAATAACTTACCCGATCCCTATTGTCAATTACCGAATGTACTGCAGCAATCAAATGCGCCTTGCTGCGCTGGTTTTCCACAAAGCCATCCTTTAAATGGCGAACCGGCGAAATGGTGAACAGCACCTCAACAGCTGGATTGAATGCAACTATAGTATCAACTATAGAAGTAAGGGCGTCTTCTATTTCTTTGGTCGTGCTTAAAAATTTTTTAAAATTATGCTGTGGAAGCTTATGGCAATTGGCAACTATGTTACCGGTACTGATTGCCCGGTAGCCCCAGGCCGTTCCCAAGGTCAAGATTAGATGTGTACCAGCTTTTAAAAATTCCCTGGTTTCGATCAGTGCTTTTCCAATATTGTTTTTGAGCGCTTTGTGACTATCGGCACTAAGTTGGCTGTGCCCAAACAAATAATGAAAGCGACCATCACGTACCACAATGGATTCCTCGTCAATTGGATTTTCAGAAATAACATCGGTCAAAAAGCGCTCAATGGCACGTGGATGAAACAATATCCCAAATGGGTTTATCAAATTCATAAAACGATAACGCTCCAGTTTCCCTCCTATATTATTTGAAAAACAAGAACCAACCAATAGCACCTTAGAAGAATGATCTATTGGTGACTTGGAGGAAACTAGTGGCAGTTGGGTAGCTAATTTTATCATTATACTAATTGATTGATTCTGAGGAAGCAAATCGGGGCTTATTCTTGTTAGACAGCTTATAAACTTGTTTATGGAATTCTCTGGAAAATGTTCTGGACTCGACCTGCTGGCACCAACTGTCTTTTCGCAGCACAAGGCCAAGGATAGTATAAAGGTATTTTATCTGGGTGGACATTCCAATATGAATGGGTACAGGTATGTGGCCAGTTGCCCGATAGACTTAAGACAACTTCTGAAAACTTTTATATTTTCCAAAGAAACACAGCTGGTGACGACACGTCAAACGGAGGCGATGGGGTATGGACCAAATTAAAACCGGGCCACGGCACAGCATTTTCCGCTGACGAAATCACCAAGAACTACAGCAACCGCTTTGGCCCAGAAATTGGCTTTGCCGACCGTATGCAGCAACGCTATCCGGGCAAAAAGATTACAATTATCAAAAATGCCAAAGAAGGTGGAAGCTCGATCGACACCACAGGCAACGGAACCTTCGGTACGGCATCAATCAATACGATTTTTTCCTAAAAACCATCAACGGTGCATTTGCGGATACCGATATTGATGGTGATGGTGATGGTGATAGTGATAGTGATGGTAGTGAAGAATACCTAAATAGTTTAACTTACCATTGAAGCTAAACGTGTCTTAAAATTTTAAACGTTTCTGGATTTTCTGGTGCTACTGAAGATAGTCTCCGGCTGCCTTTAACGCTTCCGGAATTCCTTCCGGATTTTTTCCGCCGGCAGTGGCGAAAAAAGGCTGACCACCGCCACCACCTTGAATGTGCTTCCCAAGTTCGCGCACGATCTGTCCGGCATTTAAATTTTTCGCGCCTTGCCTGCCGGCAGGCAGGGAAGCGAGTTCCTTATCAATATAGCAGCAAAGGAGAGCCTTCCCGCCTTGTCGCGATGCCAGCAATAAAAAGAGATCAGAGACTTCACCTCCCAATTGAAAGGCTAAATCTTTCATCCCGTTAGCATCAAGATCGACTTCTTGCGCTAGAAAATTAACCCCTGATTTTTGGCTGATCGCCGCCTTGAGTTCCGCTTTTATTGATTTTGCTTTTTGCTGAAGCAAAACTTCCAATTGCTTTTTAAGTTCAACATTTTCTTCCTGTAGGCTTTCAATTGCTTTTACGGGTTGCTGTGGATTTTTGAGAATGCTCTTGACCGTTTCCAGCGTGCTTTCCTGTTCTTTAAAATAGACAAGAACCGCATCTCCGGTAATGGCTTCGATGCGGCGTATTCCTGCGGCAACCGCGCTTTCGGTTTTGATTTTGAAGTACCAAATATCACCCGTATTGCTCACGTGCGTTCCCCCACAGAGTTCCATACTCTTGCCAAAACGGATCGTCCTCACGGCATCGCCATATTTTTCGCCAAAAAGCGCAATCGCACCTTCTGCAATGGCTTGATCATAAGAAGTCGCACGCTGTTCTTCCAGCTCGAGTTTTTCAGCAATTCGGGCATTTACAAAATTCTCGACCTGTTCAATTTCTTCCGAAGTCATCTTGGCAAAATGTGAAAAGTCAAACCGCAATCCTTTGCTGTTGACCATCGAGCCTTTTTGCTCTACGTGTGTACCCAGCACTTCCCGCAATGCCTGATGCAGCAAATGCGTAGCGGTATGATTGGCCTGCGTGCAATTGCGGGCACTTTCGGCGACCACGGCGGTAAACTCAGCTTCCGTATTTTTCGGAAGCGACTTAGTAACGTGAATGATCTGGTTGTTTTCTTTCTTGGTGTCAACAACTGAAATCCTTTCGCCACCGGCTTCCAAATAGCCTTTATCGCCTACCTGACCGCCACCTTCGGGATAAAAAGGGGTTTGGTCTAAAACGAGTTGGTAGCGGGTCCCCTCCTTTTTACTTTCCACCTTTCGGTAATGGGAAATTTGCACGGAAGCCTGAAGCGTATCATAACCCAAAAAACTTCCGGATGCATTGTCTTGTATTGCGACCCAATCGTCAGTTTCTACCTTCGTTGCAGCGCGCGAGCGGTCTTTTTGCCTTTGCAGTTCGGCTTTAAAACCGGCTTCGTCCAAAGTCATTCCTCGTTCGCTGAGTATAAGCGCGGTTAGATCGATGGGAAAACCGTAGGTATCATAAAGTTCAAAAGTTTTATCGCCGCTCACCTCTTTTCCGGAGGTGTTAGCAATGATATTGTCGAGCAGTACCAAGCCTTGATCGAGCGTTCTCAAGAAACTGTTTTCTTCTTCCTTGATCACATTGGTGACCAAACTTTGCTGTTTTTTGAGTTCGGGAAAGGCAGTGCCCATTTCCCTGACCAGTACATCGATCAGCTTGTAAATAAACGCCTCCCTCGCATTGAGAAAAGTAAAACCATAACGGATTGCCCTTCTTAAAATACGCCGAATCACATAACCCGCTCCTGTATTGCTGGGCAACTGTCCATCAGTTATTGCGAAAGCTACCGCGCGCACGTGGTCTGCAATTACCCGAATGGCGATGTCTGTTTCATCAGTCTTGCCGTAGTTGCTTTTTGTTATGGCGGAAATTTCTTCGATCAGCGGTGTGAAAACATCCGTATCGTAGTTGGACTGTTTTCCCTGAAGCACCATACACAACCGCTCAAAACCCATCCCGGTATCAATGTGCCGCGCCGGAAGGTTTTCCAGTCGCCCATCAGCTTTACGATTGTATTGTATGAAAACCAAATTCCAAATTTCCACCACCTGTGGATGATCTGCATTTACCAGGGTTTTCCCATCTACCTTCGCCTTTTCAGCCTCAGACCGGATATCTACGTGAATTTCCGAACACGGCCCACAAGGGCCCTGATCGCCCATTTCCCAAAAGTTGTCTTTTTTGTTTCCGTTGAGGATTCGGGATTCGTCGATGTGCTGTTTCCAGAAATCGTACGCTTCGGTGTCGCGTTGCAGCCCTTCAGATTCATCTCCTTCAAAAATGGAGACATACAGATTATCCTTATTTATTTGAAAAACTTCAGTAAGCAGTTCCCAGGCCCAAGAGATCGCTTCCTGCTTAAAATAACCCTGACTGGAACTGTTTTCCTGCCTGCCGGCAGGCACGGCGCCCTTAGGCAAACCAAAACTCCAGTTTCCCAACATCTCAAACATAGTGTGGTGGTAGGTGTCCTTGCCCACCTCTTCCAGATCGTTGTGCTTACCGCTCACCCGCAGGCATTTTTGCGTATCTGTAACGCGCTGGTCTTTTGGGGCACTAATACCCAAGAAATACTCTTTAAACGGCACCATCCCGGCATTGGTGAACATCAGGGTGGGATCGTTTTTTAGAACCATAGGCGCAGAAGGCACTATTGTGTGGTTTTTAGAGCGAAAGAATTCGAGAAAAGCAGTGCGTATTTCTTGGGATTTCATATCTAAGTATGCGTGGTGAAACTGCCGCGACGTTTTGCGGCAAACTATTTTATATATTTGTTCCCCTGCCTTTAAATTTACTTTCGTGGGCGGAAAAACGTTGCAAAAATAGCATATTTAAAAGTATGGCTAAGGTCAAATATTATTACGACAGCGAGACCCTTTCCTACAGGAAAATCGAGCGCCGGCGCGGAAAAAGATTCTGGATTTTTCTAGCTTCCGTCTTGGGTTCGTTCCTAGCGGGTTTTATCCTGTTGTTGATTTACCTTAATATTCCCAATCTGGAAACGCCCCGGGAAAAAGCCCTGCAACGCGAACTGGAGAATATGAAATTACAGTACAGCGTACTTAACAAAAAAATGGATCAGGTCGCCACCGTGCTTGAAGAAGTCGAGCAGCGCGACAACGGCATTTACAGACTTTATTTTGAGGCCAACCCCATTCCTGAGGAGCAACGACGGGCTGGTTTTGGCGGGGTCAACCGCTATGAAAGTTTGGAAGGTTACCGTAATAGTGATATGATTGTTGCCACCGCACGACGAATGGATACGCTCACCAAACAACTCGTGGTGCAGAGCCGGTCGCTGGATGAAATTGCCAGACTCGCCGAAGAAAAAGAACAACTTCTCGCCGCGGTACCGGCCATACAGCCGGTAAAGAACGAGGACCTCACCAGGATTGCTTCAGGATACGGGATGCGGTCTGACCCGTTTACCAAACAGCGCAAAATGCATTGGGGGATGGACTTTACCGCCCGGCGGGGCACGCCCGTTTACGCCACTGGCGATGGCATCGTGACCCGCGCTGACGATAATTCTACCGGGTATGGAAACCACATACGTATTGATCATGGCTACGGGTACACCAGCCTGTATGCGCATTTGTACAAGTACAATGTGCGTCGCGGACAAAAAGTGACCCGAGGTGATTTAATTGGTTTTGTGGGAAGTACCGGGCGTTCTCAAGGACCGCATTTACATTATGAAATCTTTAAGGACGATCAGCGCATAAACCCTATAAATTTCTACTACGGAAATCTTTCACCCGAAGAATTTGCCGTTATTTTACAACAAGCCCAACTTCAAAACCAATCACTGGATTAATGCACGTAGCGCTTCCGAAAAAATTATATTACAGTATAGGTGAAGTCGCCAAAGCCTTTGACGTCAACACCTCACTCATTCGGTTTTGGGAAAAAGAATTTGACGTATTAAAACCAAAAAAGAACGCCAAGGGCAACCGGCTTTTTATGCCAGAAGACATCAAGAACCTTGAGCTTATTTACCACTTGGTCAAAGAACGTGGGTTTACCTTGGAAGGCGCCAAAATACACCTTAAGGAAAACAAGGGTCAAACCTTGGAATCTTTTGACATCATCAGAAAACTGGAAGGCTTAAAAGCCCAACTTAACGAATTGAAAAACAACTTATAAACACAAAAAAAAATGAAAAATAAAGGTTTAGGCTGCTTACTAATCGGGGCAGGTATATTGGTCGTAATCGGGCTCATTCTGTTCTTTGGCGGTAAAGGTTTTTACAACACAGGAATTGAACTTCAGGAAGGTGCCACGGCGCAATGGGGTAACGTGGAGAGCTCGTATCAGCGTCGTGCAGATTTGATTCCCAATATTGTAAACACGGCCAAAGGCTATGCGCAATTTGAGAAAGAAACCCTCACCCAGGTGATCGAGGCACGGGCGAAAGCGACTTCGGTAAACATCGATCCATCAAACATTACAGAAGGACAGCTGGAACAATTTGAGCAGGCACAAGGCCAATTGACAGGTGCGCTTTCCCGTTTGCTAGCCACCTTTGAGCGCTATCCAGACTTGAAGGCCAACGAAAATTTCAAGGAACTGATCAACGAATTGGAACGCACAGAAAACCGCATCAACGTTGAGCGCAACCGCTACAACGAGGCGATCAACCCATACAACCAGCACATCAAAAAATTCCCGAACAACATTTACAACAACTTCATTGGCGACTTTGAGGAAATGGAGTATTTTGAGGCTGAAGAAGGGTCAGATCAAGCACCAAATGTTGACTTTAGCGACTTAAACTAATGGCTTCAGAAGTTGAACAATTTCTGGATAAAAAGGACGAGGAAGCGATCATCGATGCCATCCGTACAGCAGAGTCGGTGACCTCTGGAGAAATACGCGTTCATCTCGAGCGTGGTGAGGTCGAGGATGCTTTTGGGCGTGCGAAAGTTTTGTTTCACGAACTGAAAATGGACAACACCAAAGAGGAAAACGGCGTGCTGCTTTACGTGGCAGTTACCGCACATAAATTTGCCATTCTCGGAGATCGCGGCATTAATAAAGTTGTTCCCCCAGATTTTTGGGAAAGCACCAAAGAGATTATGCAGTCCCACTTCAAGCAACGCAAATTTAAGGACGGGCTGGTTGCCGGAATTACCAAGGCTGGCGAAAAACTTGCACAGTATTTCCCCTGGCAGGACAATGACGTTAATGAACTACCGGACGATATATCCACTTCCTGATGCAATTAAATAAATTGATCTTATCGCTGTTGCCGCTTCTGGTATTTTGCCTAACGGCGAAAGGTTTTGCGCAATACGACATCCCGGAAGTTCCCAACGAACAAAAAGCGGTTTACGATTATACAGACCTGCTGCCCCCTTCGGAAGAAACTGCGCTAAGAACAAAATTACAGCGTTATGCTGATAGCACATCGACGCAGATCGTAGTGGTCATCATTCCCAGTACCCAAGGGGAAGACATCAGTTTTCTTGGAGCCAAATGGGGTCAGAAATGGGGAATCGGTCAGGCCAAGGAAGACAATGGCGTTTTAGTTACCCTTGCTGTCAAGGACCGTAAAGTGGACATCAACACCGGTTATGGTGTCGAAACGGTATTGACAGACCGGATGGCCGAGCAGATCATCAACCGAATTATGATCCCGCAGTTTAAGGAAGACAATTTTTACGCTGGTCTTGATCAGGGTACCGACGCAATAATTGCCGCACTGGCCGGGACCTATAAAGAAACCCGGGAACGCACTGCATCAGGTTCGGGCGGAAGTGGGGTTCCTTTCATCATTATTTTCATAATCATCCTCATCATTCTGAGCCGCATACGTGGTGGTGGTGGCGGACGTGGCGGCAGAAACCGGCGTGGCAGCACCCTGCTCGACGTTCTTATCCTGAGCAGTTTGGGCCGTGGCAGCTGGGGCGGAGGTTCCGGTGGAGGATTTGGCGGCGGAAGTGGAGGCTTTGGCGGGGGCGGCGGCTTTGGTGGAGGTTTTGGCGGGGGCGGCTTTGGCGGCGGCGGTGCTTCCGGAGGGTGGTAGATTTTGTTTAGATCGCTACGCGCTTAGACAGAAGAGAAAAGAGAAAAGAATAGAGAACGCTGCGCTGAAAGAGTTCTGAATTTAAAGTTCAAAAATTCAACGATTCAAAAATTCCGTTCTTAGACCGTCAATAAAAAATGTTCATTTCTTTGCCAAAACCGCATTTCTCGGTACATCCCTCGTCAACTCGGGATTACTCGAAAAGCTGGAATTATCACTTCTTCTCAAAATGAGGTTTTCGAGTAGCGTTTCCGCAAAAGCGGAATCGTGTACCGAGTAGACCGGGTTGAGGATTCAAATATTAGACCTTCTTAAAAACTATTAAAACTCAACCTTAACGGAATTTTGGTCAAGGCCGTTATCCTGTTTCAGCAGAACAACCTTTCTGAAGCGTATGGAGTTATAAAGAACCTAAACCGTTCTGACCTCTGGTACGAGCAAAAAACCGACTTTGTCTGGGTGGTTCAAAAGGCGATCATAGAAATCCTTTTGCTCATCGAAATCGATAAACCTGATCTCGTGGAATCCCGCCTTAAAAGTTTTGACCGAAAATTCAAGAAACGGCTAGAGTAGCGTCAAGAAGCCCGCGTAATTACTTTTATGAGACTGGTAAAACGCTATTTTGAAAATCCTCAAAAAATAACATCAACAGCATTCCGGTTGGCGGTTGAAAAATCGTTTGTTCCTCTTGCTCTTGAGCAACAGGATTTATTTATTCTATCGTTTTATGCGTGGTTAAAATCTAAGATGGAGGGCGTGCCGCTTTATAAGGCTACGCTAAAATACATGGACAATTAACTCTAATACCTCCTACCCCGATAACGCCTTCCACGATCTCTGTCAGATCCCGGAGGTTCTTTGCCCAGTGTGTTGAGCTTGTAGGTAAAGCCCAGCATGAAATACCGCTCCAGCACCGTAGATTCCCGGTCAATGACCGCATCGCCCGAAGCAAAACGCCTGGCGTTGGTATTCTGTTTTAAAATATCATAACCGCGCAGGGTGATTAGCCCATTGTCTTTTAAAATGCTATACTGAATAGAACTGTTCCAGAACAACGATCCCTTCTGAAAGCCTGGCTGAATGTTTGAGTTGTAGGTATAGTTCAATACATTCTCAAACTCAAGCTTCCCAAAGGTCAACAACAAATCTGCCGCTGCATTGTGCCTTAGAAAATAGGTGTCGTCCCGGTTGTCAATATCAAATTTATTAAAAGTGAAATTTGGGTTATAGGACATTTGCAGCCGCATCTTTCCAAGATAGTTGTAGTTAATCCCTAGACGCGGTGTATATGATTCGGTCTCCGTGTTGAAAAGCACCTCATTGGTAAAATTCTGCCGACGGCTGATATTAAAGTTCATACCCACATTGTACCTAAGACTGTTTAAACTGTCAATCTTGATGTTCTTGCCATAACCAAAACCCGCCCGAAGACTGTAATTTCCATCTACATTTACGAAGGTTGATGTACGCACCCCGCCATCATTTTCGGTCTTTTGAATGATATCATTAGATTGAATGTCATATCTCGAATACACATAAAAATTGGCTTCCTTGGCTACATTATATGTATTAAAATTCAGATTAAAACGGTTCTGAACGGTTGGATTCAAATTGGGATTCCCGGTTCTGATAAACAAGGGGTTGCTCACGTCTACATATGGTGAGAGTTGCTGAATGCTAGGGATGTCATTTTCCAGGTCGTACCCAAAACGCAACCGTGTATTGCGGCTAAAGCGGTACCTAACATTCACTTCAATTTCCATAGCTTCAAATTTGTTGTTAAAGTCTATATTGTTTATGGCCTCCTGACTGGCAAGTTCCCGAAGGATAAGCGCTGCTTCGGTCTCCACGTTCAACTTATCATCCCTATACTCCAACCCCATTCCCGGGCGGTGTAAATAATTTTGATTGCTAAAGTCTGTGCTCTGTTCGGTATTAAAACTGGGGCCAGATTCATTTTGATCAAATACAAAAGCTTTGTTGTTTCTTTTGCTTTGGTCATAACTGTATTCTGTTGAAAGGAAAAACAAGTTGGCAATTATGGGTGCTTTCCACCGAAGCCGCGTATTAATCCCGGTATTTTCCTGACTGCCATCGGTAAACTGATCGCGTACAATGGTACTATCTATTGCCGAACCTTGGGTACCCGGAGCATATATCACGGTTTCACTTTGATCTTCGGAATAGCTGTCGTTCTCCGACCAGGAATTGTCCAGATCAAGCCGAATGTAACCACCACCCTTTCCATAGCGCCGGGTAAGGTCTAATCTGCTGTTAAGATTTCGACCAATACTGTTATTACTGCTATTGGCACTGCTTTCATTCAGAATTTCGCGGTTTTCGTCTGAAGTAACTTGCTGGGAAGAATTCCGGCCGAAGCTTTCGTTATACGAAAAATCCGGGCGATATTCTATATAATATGCCGAGTCTATCACGGTCTCATATTCCGGATTCAAGTTATGCCGGTCGCTGGTATTGTAAGAACTTCGGGTGCTGGTGCTGAACTGCGTTGTCGTCGCATCGGGGTCATCACCCTCTTGATTTCTTACGGGTACAACGCTTTCCGCATCGGTCTTGCTGTCTTCAAAAGTGTTTGATGCGGTATAGATGTAGTTTGCCGTTGCCTGATTGGTTTTCTTCCCCCAGTCGTCGGCATAGTTAGCACCAGCAACCCGGGAATTTGTAATACCGCCGTCGTTACCGCCACCTTCGGTTATGGACCACGCAGCACCGCGGCCAAAAGTGTTGCTCACCTCACCAAAATTGAATCCGGCGCGGTTGATGTTGTTCCCGCCCCCAAGCGCACTCAAACGCAGATCGTTGTCAAAATAGTTTGCAATCCCGGCATACTCAAAGCGCTCATCAGTACCGCCACCGGCAGCTACCCGGCCAAAAGTACCCCGGTTCTTATCTTTGGCTATTTTGATGTTTACCGTTTTGTTTTCACCATCGCTGGGCTCACCGGTAAATGCTTCGGTACGGGTACGACTGTCCACCACTTGTATTTTCTCAACAATTTCCTTGGTCAGGTTACGGGTGGCGATGGTGGGATCGTTGCCAAAGAATGGTTTTCCATTTACAAGCACCTTATTCACGGGAATTCCATTTACGGTAACCGCTCCGTTTTCATCAACTTCAAAACCGGGTAATTTTCGCAGAAGGTCTTCTACATTGGCATCTTTTTTCGTTTGAAAGGAGGCAACATTAAACTCGGTGGTGTCCTGCTTAAAGCTTATAGGCGGAATCCGGCCTACAATAACCACGTCGTTCAAACTTTCTACCGAAGCGCTTAAACCAATGTTGTTAAAAGTCAGGTCACTTTCCTTATTTAGATCGATTCGTTTTACCCACGGTTTATAGCCCACAAAAGAGACAATAAGGTTTACATCGCTGATCCCGGTATTTCCCTCCAGTTCAAAAACTCCTTGGGCATCTGTAATGGTATAGGAAACCAATGTACTGTCCCGGAATGCTTCTGCAAAGACAGTGGCAGCTTCAAGAGGTTCTTTGGTGATGGAATCCATTATACTACCCGTAATTCTGAAATCCTGAGATTGAGCCCTTGCGGTTATGGTTAGACCTAAAAATAGCAAGAGAAAGGCGGAAAGGGCTTTGGTCACAAATTGGTTTTTAAAAGTAATACGTCGAAATCAAAAAAAGTTAGACATACTTGCGGTGTGATCGTTTAATCAAAATATGGGGGAATTTGTTATCTTTTTCTTGATCTAAGGTTTGGGGCAGTTTTCAGGCTCACTTAATCTATGAAGAAGTGGCAGACATCTTATTCTGCATGAAGGAATAGATTAAAAACTGTTATAAAAGCAGCATTCCACTGAAATGCTGTGGCCCTGTTGGGATTTTGTATGATCTGGATGTTGTTTACAGGAACACTGCGCCAATACCCCACATTTTCCTAAGATAATCCGAGCTCAAGACTTCAGAAAAAATATACTCAAAGCCCTCACTCCTCAATACCGATCAAAACCAACGGTACTGCTGGCACTCCTCTACCCTGTCTGGCGAGATCATACAAAGCGCCCTCATAATAGCCCGGCCCAGAAGACATTTGGGACTGCATTGATTTCATAGGAAGAATTTCAATTCCAACATCAATTGTGTCTCCAACATAAAAAGCCAAATGTTTCACGAATAAATCATAAGCTACAAAACTATACTTTCCGAATTGTACCTCAACGGCAATTCTGTTTTTCACAAAATCAGTTTGATTGTAAGACCTTATTGCCATTTTGCCCTCTCCTTCAATTATTTTCTTTTGTTCATCACTTTTGAGGTGCATAGTTTTGCTGATCAAATTATAGTCATCCGTGACCCAGTAATCAGTCCTACTCTCAAACCAATTTAACTTTTCAAAATCCGTCTTCATTCTTTTGTTGATTGCCGTCGGGCTGAAAAGCATTCTTCCTCGCATAGTCTTTTCCCTGCTCACCTTAGTACGGAAATCAGCAGCATTGATAGAGCCAATAACATCCACAATCTCATCCCACATCTCCTTTTCGTGATACTGAATCCACTCAAAACCGTTAAGATGAGAATACATATTACCGATTTTCATATATCAAAAAACTTTTGGTTAAGACTGGAAAGCAAATATATGCCCGTGAGAATACTATGTTCATTGGATTCTAATTTTCTATTTTCCTCTCCCGTAATAACGGGCAACAAGTTGTTGGGCAAACTGCTGTAATCCGCTCGCTCAATTATGGTTTCGACATATTCCCCAATGTCATCCAAAAAATCAAATATTTCAGTATCTGATTGTTTTGAAATCCATAACTCCTGTAGCTTATCAGATGAAAAATCATTGTAATTCTCCACTATCTTGTCAACATAATCAGTAACGAATTCGTTTTTAGTAGTGTTAACAATTGGTGCTAGAAATGCCTTTATATCTTTATCTAAAGTAACCTCTTTTATATTCTTAGAATTACCGTGATAAAACTTAAAACTCCAAGGTATTTCATCAACTTTGGGATTGTTTGATAATTCAAATCGAACTCCACTTCCATATCTAAGGTTAGGTACAGCAAACTTAAATTTGCGTTTAGCAGAATATTTTCTTTTGGGAAGACCTAATTCAGACTTGTAGGTACTGAATTTTGGCTTCTCGTGAAAATACGTTCCATATTTTGGTGACACAACTGCATCTGGCTGAATTTCAAGCATAGCCTGAAAAATATAATAGGTCAATATTGGAGGAACGGCATTGCCGATCATCTTAAACTTGTTGTTTAGCGTTCGTCCATAAAATTGATAGGTCAAAGGAAACCCTTGAATAACCCCTCTCTCTCTCACATTTAATCTTCGATATCCGGTTTCTGATTCGACAATTATACTCTCTCTTGAAACACGTGTACAAGTTGCTGTCACAGTCCGCGAAGACCTATCGAGCTTATCGGGAAAAGACATTTTGTTATAAATCGGATGAAATGTTTTGGAATCCTTGTTTATTCTTTCTTCCTGTGGGGTAAGGTCAACTTCGTTCTCAAGTTCTGTAATCTCACTTCGCGATAGTGTATATCCAAAATTTATATCAGTAACCTTATCACCTTTAAGAGAATTGAGAACGTCTCCCAATGTAACTGTGGGTATTGTTTTTTTATACTCTGAAAACAATCCAATAGGAAAATTTCCTGCTATCATCCGCTTTCTTTTTTGCGGAACACCGTATTCAGAGGAATCAACTATTGTTATGACCTTAACTAGATGCTTGAATCTTGCAAGAGCTCCATCCCCTTCTATTTCCCTTTCTATTATTGAAGCAACCCTTGGTACATTTTCCATCGCCCAGTACTTGGGTTTCAAAAAATCGACAATCTCCAAGAACTTAAAAACATCAATTAGTCCATCTTGAATATCTCCATTACCTCCACGGTTAGCATAGGAAAATTGAGTGCACGGAGGACTTCCAACAATAAAATCAATTTTTCTATCAAACTTTAAATCTTTGACTTCAATTTTTCTAATATCAATTTCTTTATGACTGGTTCCAAAATTGACATTGTGTGTTTGATTGGCCTCGGACCACCATTCATAAGATGCTACGTTCTCGATTCCAGATAACTTCATACCTAAAGTCCATCCGCCAATTCCGCTGTAAAAGTCGATTGCAGTCTTCATAAATTAAAAATAAGAATTGCAATGGAGTGATTCAATATATCTATGGATGATTTATAAACAGCTTGAAATCTTTACTTCTTCCTAAAATAAACAGAAATAGGCACGCCAGAAAAATCAAACTTCTGCCGAAGCTTGTTCTCAATAAACCGGCGGTAAGGCTCTTTGACATATTGTGGCAGGTTACAGAAAAACGCAAACTGCGGGTAGGCTGTGGGCAGCTGCATACAGTATTTAATCTTAACATATTTTCCTTTGGTCGCCGGGGGTGGTGTATGCTCTATCACAGGCAGCATATAGTCGTTGAGTTCGCTGGTCTTGATGCGCTTGCTACGGTTTTTAAAGACTTCCACGGCAGTCTCGATGGCTTTGTAAACGCGCTGCTTGGTCACCGCAGAGATAAATATTATGGGTACATCAGTAAAAGGTTCGATCTCCTGACGGATGTACTTCTCAAATTCCTTGACCGTCTTGTTTTCTTTTTCGACCAGATCCCATTTGTTGACCAAAATGACGATGCCTTTCCGGTTTCTTTCGGCTAGCCAAAAAATATTCTGCACCTGCCCGTCAAACCCACGCTGGGCATCAAAAACGATCAGGCACACATCACTGTGCTCTATCGCCCGTACCGACCGCATCACCGAATAAAACTCAATATCCTCTTTAACTTTAGACTTTCGGCGGATGCCTGCGGTGTCAACAAGGTTAAATTCAAAACCAAAACGGTTGTATTTAGTATCGATACTGTCCCGGGTAGTACCGGCAATATCGGTAACGATATACCGCTCCTCCCCAATCAGCGCATTGATGAAGGAAGACTTCCCGGCATTGGGACGGCCTACTACAGCAAAGCGCGGGAGGGTTTCTTCAATAATCTCTTCTTTTTCAGGTAAAGCCTCAACAACGGCATCCAGCAGATCGCCGGTACCGCTGCCGCTCATTCCGGCGATGGTAAAATATTCACCAAGGCCTAAATTGTAAAATTCAACGGCATCGTCCTCACGCATCGCATTGTCCACCTTGTTCACCGCCAGAAAGACGGGTTTGTTGGCACGTCGCAGCAGTTTGGCCACATCCTCGTCCATCCCAGTGACACCGCTTTCTACATCAACCAAAAAGATTATTGCATCGGCCTCGTCTATGGCCAGCTCAACTTGTTTATCGATTTCGGCCTCAAAAACATCATCACTGCCTTTCACATAACCACCGGTATCGATTACCGAAAATTCCCTTCCGTTCCAGTCGGTCTTACCATAATGCCGGTCACGCGTTACCCCACTTACCGAATCGACAATGGCCTCCCGGCGCTGAATCAACCGGTTAAAAAAGGTGGATTTCCCAACATTGGGCCGTCCTACAATAGCTACGATACTGCTCATAATCTGCGTGTTTTTCTAAGCTGCAAAAGTAGTGAAGTTTGCAGCCATAACTACAGAACGGTTTAATAATAAAATAAGGTCGATCAATGATTGTAACAGCCTCATCACAATGATTTAAGGGATTTTCCTGATAGGTAAAATGTAGAAGTGTGCCTTGCCCTTCGCTGCCCGTCGCCAATCTTTTCAGAATCTTTGTTAAGGGTGGCGTTAATTTACGACTGAAATGATCTGTCATCGGTTATTTTACGTAGCTACTATAAATACAATCATGAAAACACTGACCACTTTTTTCCTCGTTGCAATCCTGAGTTTTAGCTTGCAAGGTTGCAGTTTGCTCTCTGCGGCAGGTTTGGCCAGCCAGGGACAGCCTACTAAGGAAGCTCCTGAAGAACTGACCTCCTCTACCTCAAATTCTACTGTCAACGTTGATCACAGCACTTGGGATTCCCTGCTCAAGAAGCACGTGGACGCTGACGGCATGGTTGATTACAAAGGTTTTCAAGACGATCGTAAAGGGCTAGACCAATATCTCGGCCAACTTTCGGCATTGGAACCTGACAATTCTTGGTCCGTGCAGGAACTTCTTGCCTACTACATCAACCTATACAATGCCTACACGGTTGATCTAATTTTGAGAAATTATCCAACAAAGAGTATCAAGGACATCAATGGTCCTTGGACCAAGGCTTTCGTTCCCGTGGGATCAAAAGAGCTGTCGCTGGGCGGGATCGAGAACGGTGTGCTCCGCAAAATGAACGAGCCCCGTATGCATTTTGCCATCAACTGTGCCTCTATAAGCTGTCCCAAATTGCTGAACGAAGCATTCACTGCAAGCAAGATCAACGAGCAGCTTGACCGGGTCACGAAAGAGTTTATAAACTCTGATAAGAACGACATCTACAAAGACAGCCTTGAGCTGAGCCGGATATTTGATTGGTATAAGAAAGATTTTTTAATTGACAGCACTCCTACTGTTGTGGATTATCTTAACGCATTCAGCAACGTAAAAATTTCGGCGGATGCCAATATAACTTACAAAGACTATGACTGGTCATTAAATGAGCAGTAGGGCAACCGCACAGCACTAATTATCGTATGTTTATCCCTATGCTAAGTATAATAATCCCTACCCTCAACGAAGAATTTCAGATCAATGAAGTATTGAATCATTTGATCAACGCCAGTTCTGGTAAATTTGAGATCGAGATCATTATCGCCGATGGCGGAAGTACGGACCGCACAGAAGAGATTGTGGCGGATTTTATTTCTACCATATTTAAACCCACCATAAAATTCATCCGTTCGGAAAAAGGCAGGGCCAATCAAATGAATGCCGGCTCGCGGGAAGCTGCCGGAACCGTTCTTTATTTTCTTCACGCAGATAGCTTTCCACCGGAAAATTTTGATGAGCTCATTCTTGATGAAGTTAAAAACGGAAATCTTGCAGGATGTTTCAAAATGCGCTTTGACAGAGACCACTGGTGGCTGCATCTTGCCGGCTGGTTCACCAAATTTAACTGGCGGCCTTGTCGTGGTGGGGATCAAAGCCAATTTATCACCCGGGCGCTTTTCGATAAAATTGGCGGTTATGATGAGAATTACGCTGTTTATGAGGACAACATCCTGATCAATGCGCTTTATGAGCGAAAGCAGTTTACTGTGATACAAGAAGAAATAGTTACCTCTGCACGGCTGTATGAGCTGCACGGCGTTTGGTATACACAGTTTCATTTTTTAATGATCTATATTAAAAAAAGGTTGGGTACGACCCCAGAAAAACTCGCTGCCTACCACCGTAAAAAATTTAAGCTCCGGCATAAAAAGACCAAAGCTTATACTCTAGGAGTGGAAGGCAAATAGACTCTTTATTTGCTGTTCACATAAAATGCATGGATTACGCCGGGCAACCACCCAAGAATCGTTAGCAATAAATTTAAGAGAAAAGCACCACCCAAGCCGTGCTTTAAAAAAACTGCCAGCGGCGGAAGCAATAAACAAAGGACTATAGTAAGAACGGACATAATTTTGATTTTTTGGTTTGATGTAAGCTAACCAATATCCTTCCGATTATTCTTAAATGGGCGTCAATTGGCAAGAGTTTTTGATTTTCGGCGTTAGCTGTTTAAACACATTTAATGCGCTTACTCAAACTACTTGGTAACCTATTGCTCATCGCTTTCCTGACCGTCCTTACCCAAACTGGAGGCCTGATTTATTTGATCACCCTACTTTTGATCAGAAAGAAAAAAGCCCGTCTTTTCAGGAGAACCCTGTTTTTTACAGCAGCTTACGGGATTACCACCTTTTTGATCCTTCCCGCTGCCGCGAAAAAATTCGGGAAAATTGCAATTAGCGAAAATGAAGGTATCACGGCCCAAGCCTTTTACACCAAACTGTGCAACCGAAACTATGTCGTACCCGCACTTAACGAGACCCTTCAGCAGGCGTCAAAGGATTTTTCATTGAAACATCCAGATATTCAAGTTCAATATCTGGACGCGGCTTTTCCATTGTTTAAAGATTTTCCGTTGTATCCTCACCGTGGTCACGACGATGGCAACCGCATCGATCTGGCCTTTATCTACCAAAATCCCGATGGCTCAATGACCAATGATAAACCTTCAAGAAGCGGTTATGGTATTTTTGCAGCACCCAAACCCGGCGAAGTCAACCAAGCCGAAATTTGCGCCAATCAAGGTAAATGGCAGTATGATTTTACTAAATACGTGACTTTAGGCAACGCTAATCCTGAACTTTCACTTGCGGAAAAGGCCACCGCAGACCTAATCAAAGCCCTTCTCGCCCAACCGAAAAGCGAAAAACTTTTTCTGGAGCCCCATTTAAAATCCCGTTTGAACCTAACAAATGATAAAGTACGTTATCACGGCTGCTGGGCCGTGCGGCACGATGACCATATCCATTTTCAGATCGACTGAAGGGCTATATAATGATGCACGTGAACAGTGAAGCAGAGACAATTAAAAATACTGTCCTATACCAAATACAAGCCCTGAGTTGTCACCGCGGGTAACTCCCCAGCCATAGTCTATCCTAAAAATAGCATTGAATATACGTTTGTGCATAAAGCGAATACCCAGGCCAGGATAAACCCTGAGATTTTCTGATTGTCCAAAATCACCCAGATCGCCACCGGGATTGCGCCAGCTGCCGGCATCAATAAACGCATTGCCCTGTAGAACAAACCATTTTTTTTCGTACAAGGTGTGCCGGTATTCGGTATTGAGGACAATGGCAGCAGTACCCCTGTCAATTAAATTTCCTACACCACGTATATTGAGGTTGTTGTCAACTGCAAACGGGGCAAATGGGGAATCCTGATTACTGGCAACCCCCAGACGCAACCTGCTCGCCCAGTTGCCTTTTGTTTTTATACGTTTAAAATACAGGAAATCGTTGAATGTGATGAAAAAATTTGGCAATGCAGCATTAGAACTCCCCACGTACTGCACATTGAGTGTATTGCGTATGCCGGAGAGGTATTGAAAATAAAAATCCAGTTCGTTATGATCAAACACCAATTTATACAGGTGCTTATCCACATCCAACTGTTGTGGCACCTCTGGACTTGTTGCTCCCCTTAGGTAGTCATACTTTTCATTAAATACACTCCCGCCAACTTCAATGCGGGTCCTGAGGTTAAACTGGATCAGTGCCAAGACTTCAAGGGAATGATTATTATAGGAATAGTCAGCCGTAGTGTTATCAAAAAATACAGGTTCCTGGGTGGTCAGGTTCTGATAGAAAACCCCCAATCCCAGTTTCTTGCTGAAAAGAAAAGGCGCACGAAAAGCCAGGCCATAAGAATCAAAAATATCCCGTTGGTAAAAGCCGCCAAGACCAATGTTTTGTCCAAAAAGATTAAATTCATTGACGCCCACGCGATAAGCAAATTCATCATCGGTGGTGGTATAAAGGCTCAGGGACGGTATTAAAGTAAAATTTTCGTCCACATAGTATTCAAGAATATAACCCTTTGGTGAAGCGATTATTTTGTAATCTGCGTGGGCCACTGCTGGCAAACGCTTTAATCGGGCAACATCCTCACCAATCAGGACTGAATCTACGGGTTCCCCAATCTTCACAAATGATATGCGTTTAATGAAGCTGCTTTTGAGGCGCTTATTGCCATTGACCTGTATACCTATTATGTTGTTGTTTTCTTGGGCCCTACTGCCAAGACTGAAAAAAGCAACTAAGACAAAGAGCCAGCGTAGTTTAACGTTCATCCTTTAAAACGGTTTTTTAGGAATTGCTGCAACGGCTTGTTCTGTGGGGTAAAGCGGTTATCCTCCATCCCGCCGGCGCGCTCGTGCCGCACAAACCATTTCCAGATAAATCCGCCAGCAAACCACGGTTCACTATAAAATTCATCAAAAAGCGCTTCGGTCAGGTTTTGCTGGGCAGTATGGTTTACGCCGCCTTCCGTACGGTCCGCAACCCACGGTTCCTTACCGGCAAAGTCGAGGCTTCGGTAACCGTATTCTGTAAAAAGTACGGGTTTGTCCAGCTTCCGCGAAAGCGCTTGCAACGCTTTTTTGTGCTCCTTCCAGCCTGCTCTTGCCTCTGCAACTGTGGGCGTCTGCGCTTCAGAAACTGGGAAATAAGCATCAACCCCTATATAATCCAGATTTTCCCAGAGCGGATTGCGGGCTACTTTGTCCCAATTCTCGGCATAGGTAATCTTCCCGGAATACACGGTGCGCACCTCTTTGATCAGTTCGTCCCAAAAAGCGGTTCGGGCGTTTACAAAGTTAAAAAGCTCGGTGCCGATACAAAATATTTCGGCATCCACCTCTTCGGCGACTTTGGCATATAATAATATAAATTCACGGTATCCTTTTTCAAAAACCTGCCATTTGGCCTCGTCAGCCATTAACAGATCTCCGGTAAACTCACCACGGCGTATCCAAATTTGGGGTTTGATCATCACTTCAATCCGGGCAGCTTTGAGTTGTTTTGCATACTGTTTGGTACCGCTCACACGCTCTCCTACCCACTGGCGATCAGTATTAAAAAAGAGTTCGGGTTCATCCGGGCTGCGCAAAAACCCAAAAGGCATCAGGGCTGCCTGGTCAAACCCAACATCGAGCAAAGGTTCTATATGACTTGGCGAAACACTATCCCGGGAAGCCACAAAGCTCACCCCATAAATCTTTTTGGAAGTTTTCTGCTTTACAATCCGGTCACCCTCTTCCTGACCTTGACCGGCGCAGGCATTTAGAAACGTCAAAAGTAGCAAAGGAATAAGGTGACGGCGCATAATTGATTTCTTCGGAAATATAAACGGTGTAAATTAAGCAAATTGAATAAATGATACTTACCTCCTAAGTAAATCGTCAAACAGCTTATAATGCTATTGAAAGCAAATTCATTCACACGGGGTAATTAAAATACCGCCCGAAGCCCAAGATTAAAGGTCTGTCCTAGACCGGTATCCGTACCCCGTATAAATTTGGTATAAAGCGCCTCCAGATTAAGCGCATCCGTAAGTTGGTACTTGGCACCTCCACCCAATGCGGTGAATTCCTGAGAAAACTCATTGCCAAGGTCAAGCAGTTGACTGTGCTGAGCCAAAGCAAGTATAGTGAACTTAGAACTGGGGAAATAACTCAGAAACACACCGGGTGTCAAACGCAAACTATTGTTGGCAAAACTTTCTTCCATCTCGCCAAAATTGAGTTCGCTGTTGATCTCACTAAACAGCTGCCAATCATTACCGGGAAAAGTATAGTCGTAAAAGACCCGGTTTTGCCAAGTGAAGCCTTTTTGGTCAAGGAATACGCCATCTTCAGACTCATTATCCACAAGTGGAATAAATAATGAACTTTGTATGGATACATTACTGATTTTCTCGAAGGGAACAAATTTCACCGAAGGTGCAATACTGGTGATCCCGCTTCGAGCGGAGTTGCGCTCGCCGTCAAATTTAAAAACATCCAGAGCAGGCCTGTCTGCAACTACGTTAGATCGCATTTCGAGGATCAAACCCAGGTTTACCCGCCGCGTCGCCGATACCCCGGTGTACGCTTCAATGGTTGAAGTGAAAAAGGTTTGCCGGGGAATATCAGACTCCACGCCGTTAAAGGTTTGACGGGTTTCCGTATAAAGGTTGTTGAAGAATTTGATGTCAAATTGCCCCTGGGCGATGAGTTTGGAAGGAGTTAAGGTCTGTATCACCGAGCCGCCATCGTCGTCCTGACCAAAAAGAGCGGAACTGCAAATAAAAAATAATGGTAGCCAAAGGGTTTTAAGGGTTTTCATAATATAAAGCTGTATTGATTTGGTTGAAGTTCAATTGATCCTGCTATAAGCTGTTCAGGCTCCAGTCATACGTGTAATATCCAACTTTATTGGCCTCCAGTGGCTCTTTCCGGTATTTATTGATGAAACCGATTATTCCCCCGTTCCGGTCAAAGTCAATTTGGTACCATTTAAAAATTTCGCTGACCAAGACTTTTTTCCCTTGTGGTTTAATGAAGTTGGGATTGTTCAGTGCCAATGAAGTCTGTTGCTTCATCTGGACTTCTATCGTGTCCGGCCTATATGCCTTGTTGATTAAGGGCGGGCAACCCAGCCCCGCGCAGACAAGTACAAAATGAAAGCGGGCCTCGTTGGGATATTCAGCACGAAGTTTTTTATTTTCAAGGTCGTTCAGGGTAATGGAGGTGCCGCCCAGATCGTAGGTCATTTTGTCAAAAAAGCCGCCAACGTCCAAAGGCGATTTGATTGGATACTTATCGACTACACCCTTGAGAACTGCCAAATTGTAGGCATTGACCCAAAAGGCTTGATATTCTGCCGCATTTTGGACTTTTGGCGAAAATGCAGTGGCCGCTTTCAGTGCTGTATGCAATTTACCGGGATTGGCCTTGAGGGCTTTATAATCTACCTTACCCTCTTTTACATAGGTGGAAAAAACGGCGTCTGCCTTGTCGAAGAAATCCTGAGCGTTGCAAAAAAGTGTGAAACCCACAGATAGAAGAAAAAGTATTTTATATTTCATGGCTTTTATAATAAGTTACATCATCTAAGTCGTACTGATCAGAAACGGCTTACAGACATTACGGTCATCTTTTTATTTAGAGTGATTATAAATTTCACCAATGGCATAAGTTTTCAAATTTATTAACGACAACTCAATAATACGAACATATTGAATGGAACACATTGTCATTCTGGGTAACGGTATCGCCGGTATAACGGCAGCAAGGCACATCCGTAAAAATTCAGATTCTAAAATTACCATCGTTTCTGCCGAAACGGATCATTTTTTCTCCAGGACCGCTTTGATGTATGTCTATATGGGACATATGCGCTACGAGAATATCAAACCGTATGAGGATCACTTCTGGTCAAAAAACCGGCTGGATCTTATAAACGGATATGTAGATACAATTGTCTTTGAGAAAAAGTCCCTCAATATCGCGGGTCGCGATACCTTACAATACGACAAATTAATCCTTGCAGTGGGATCAACACCCAATAAATTTGGATGGCCAGGTCAAGATGCCAAAGGTGTTCAGGGCCTGTACAGTTTTCAAGATCTGCAACAACTGGAACTTGATGCCCCTACCAATAAGGCTTGTAAGCGGGCTGTTGTAGTAGGTGGTGGGCTTATAGGTATTGAACTTGCAGAAATGCTGCATTCCCGGAAAATTCCAGTAACCTTTCTGGTTCGGGAAGGTAGCTTTTGGAGCGGTGTCCTGCCAACGGGTGAAAGCGGGATGATTACCCGTCACATTTTGAGTCATCATATTGACCTTAGACTCAATACAAACCTAAAGGAAATCGTCACAGATGAATCTGGTAAGGCCACAGGCGTCATCCTCGAAGAAACAGGAGAGCAAATCGACTGTGACCTTGTGGGCCTGACCGCTGGGGTACGTCCCAATATCGACTTTCTCAAAAACACTGCCCTGGAAACCGATAGGGGAATACTTGTAAACCGAATGTTGGAAACCAATATGCCCGGAGTTTATGCCATTGGCGACTGTGCCCAGCAGCGAGAGCCCATAGGCCTGCGACCACCGGTAGAAGCAGTTTGGTACACCGGCCGGATGATGGGGGAAGCTGTCGCACAGACCATTTGCGGTAAACCCTTTGCCTATAGTCCCGGTCACTGGTTCAACAGCGCCAAATTTATGGACATTGAGTATCAGACCTATGGCTGGGTATTTACAGGAAGGCGATTGCGTGATTATGAAGCCCACTTTCATTGGAAACATTCAGACGATACTAAATGTATTACCGTAGCTTACCATAAGGACACCGGCGAATTTCTGGGTATCAACACTTTTGGTATACGGATGCGTCACGTTGTCTTTGATCGCTGGCTTACTGAAAAGCGTGATGTAGATTACGTCATAAAAAACCTAAGACACGCCAATTTTGATCCTGAATTCTTCAGACCGTACGAAAAAGAAATTTTAAATAGCTACTCCAGCCACAACAAAAACTAAAACAAGGAAATTTTCATGAGCTCGATTCAAAGAAATATGTCACTCACCGGCCAGCCGCCAGCCGCTATCAACATCGTTCAAAAAGTTGCAACCGCCATTGGCCTGGCGGGATTATTTGTGCTTGTCCTCGCAGCATTTAATGTTGATTTCCCCAATAAGGGAGTATGGCTCACAATATCCCTATTTGCTATCAGTGCGGGAATTGTACTATTTGCCTACGGCGCTTATTCCAATAAGTCTGAAGGGATAAAGAACGACGGTGTTTGGTTCAAATCCATGTCAAGCCGGGGATATTTGGCCTGGGTTTCAGGACTGGCACTCACGGGATTTTATGTATTGCTCTATTTCTACCCTCAATTTCTTGGTTTGGTTCAGGATGGTGATAATATAGGTCTTATTGGGCTGTTCGATCCGTTGAGCAAACTGCTGAGCGGTAATCCTGCCAGTCAATGGTTTGTGTATGGCACACTGTATACAATCGCCATTCTTACATTTGGTATAAAATTTATCTGGAAATACCGTCACAACCGTTATGAGCGGCTGCGTACCCTAAGCGTGATGTTCTTTCAGACCGCCTTTGCTTTTTTGATTCCAGAATTTATGGCAAGGCTTAATGGGGAAGGTTTTAATTTGCCCTACTACGATCTTAAAAATATCTGGCCGCTCAATTATTATAATTTTGAGCAGTACCGGGTGAATGATTTTATTTCGGCAGGTACCATTGGCTTAGCGTTGCTGATATTTGGCATCGCGTCCATTCTGGTCATTACACCAATCCTGACGTATAAATACGGGAAACGTTGGTACTGCTCTTGGGTCTGCGGCTGTGGTGGCCTGGCCGAGACTGCAGGTGATCCTTACCGCCAACTTTCAGACAAAAGTAAATTTGCCTGGAAGGTGGAGCGCTGGGTGGTACACAGTGTGCTTGTTTTTGTGGTGCTGATGACCACGGCAGTGGTTCATTCTTACCTGCAAGACGATTCTTCACAGTATTGGCTCACCAAAGACACCTTTCTCATCGGCGTTGGGGTGTTGCTAACCACCGTTTTTGCTCTGGTAATGATCTTTAAACGAAAGGAACTGCAACAGGATGCCAAATACGGGGCAATCGGTTATTTTATAATTGTATTGGCTTTGATAGCGATGCATTTTATCAGCGGAAGCAATTTGTTTTTGTTCCCGGCAGAAGAGCTCAGGAGCACCTACGGTTTTCTCATTGGCGCAATATTCTCTGGGGTGATCGGCACGGGATTTTACCCCATTTTTGGAAATAGGGTCTGGTGCCGCTTTGGCTGCCCAATGGCCGCTATACTGGGATTGCAGCAACGGTTATTTTCAAAATTTAGAATTACAACAAACGGTGGCCAATGTATTTCCTGCGGAAACTGTTCCACCTATTGTGAAATGGGCATTGACGTAAAAGCTTACGCCCAGAAAGGAGAAAACATAATTCGCGCCAGTTGTGTAGGTTGTGGGATTTGCTCTGCCGTTTGTCCTCGTGGTGTTTTAAAATTGGAGAATGGGGCTTTGGATAACCGCATCAACTCCAATGAAGTTTTATTGGGCAATGACGTGGATTTGATGGAATATGTTAATTCAAAATAATATAATTTCTCTAATTTTAAAGAAATTAAACCAAATTCTATGCTTTACGGATTGATTGGCCCTTGGCAAATTATACTAATACTAGTAGTCTTCTTAATTCCACTCATTGCATTAATTGACATTTTGACCAAAAAATTTGAGGGAAATGAAAAGATCCTTTGGGCGGTGGTGGTTATCCTAACACCGCTTATCGGCACACTGCTCTATCTTGCAATTGGTCGTAAGAACCGTATTCAGTCTTTATAAAAAGCCGATTTCTTTTCGCCGAATGGCTAACAACATCAATTAAAACGTATAGGAAAGGTAAATGCCGTTGCTCTCCCGGCCCATATATGGAGCGAAAGAGATGTTCTCATTCCCTTTTTTATGAAGTTCGGGAATTAAAATACCAGACGCCATTCCCATCCCATAGCCTAAAAGCACATCAGTCAAAAAATGTTGACCGGCACCGATGCGCAACGCACCTACCGCCGCTGGTACGATCGCCGCGCCTGTCCAGACAATCCATCGACTGGGAGAATCCGGGTGAAAATCGTTGTAAATTTTTGCTGCGAAAAATGTTCCTGTTGCAGCTGCAGCCACATGACCTGAATAAAAGGATCTTGTATTTGAGGATTTCCGCCGAATGTCTATTGGCAGGCTTGCAGAATACGCCCGTGGACGAATCCGGTTTGTCAATCCTGCCGAAAGCGTAAATAGCGCAGCTGTGGTTGCCAGCGATTCAATGTACATAAACGAGACCTGACCAAAATTATCATTGACACCATCGCCTAGCATAAAAACAAAAGGAACGGCAAACGAGGCAGCAAAGGGAACGTCGCTGATCGTACTTAGATTGTCATTGTCGCTTCCGGCGGCAAAACGGTCTAACCAATTGACATCGTCAGCATCTAAACTCAATACCTTTTCTTCAGAAATACCGTCTTTGTTTTGAATAATGAGAAAACCTGCAGCGCTTCCGCCCAGTGCCAATCCCATCCAGGGAGCGTCCTTTTTCCAAGTGAGCTCGTACGGGGATTCTGTTTTCTGAGCGGAAATTTGAGTGGTACAATAAAAGAAAACCAGTGTGAGAAGAAGACAACGATGTATCATAAATGTTTGTAAGGATAAATTTTATCGAATATCAAGATGTTTCCTCAATTATCATTTTATATTAACGGAGTATTAAAATTAATTTAAGAGTAATTGTAAAGATTTATACAATAAAGCAATACTTCCCAAAAGCAGTAAACGGCGCTGTTTTTTTAAACAACGCCGTTTACAAGGGCCAATTAAAATCTTATTTTACAAGGTTGGCAGGAGCACCTGATCAATAACGTGCACGATACCATTTGTAGCCTGTACATCAGGGATAACCATATTGGCAGGAGATACATTGCTTATACCTTTTACGGTCAATGTACCATCCATAAATGCACCAAGGGTGACTTCCTCACCATTAAACATAGCCTGTTGACCCCCATTCATTTCTGAAGTAAATTTGGCAACGGAGGATACATCAGCAAAAACGTGATACGTCAATACAGTTGCTACAAGCTCTTTGGGCAATTTGGTAATGTCTGAAGGATCACCGGTGTAAGCGTCACCCAAAAGACCATCATCGGCAATATCGGGAGCACCTCCCAGAAGTGTTTTAAAAGCGGCATCCGTGGGGGCGAAAACGGTAAAATTCAAATCAGGACTACTTAACGTTTCAGCAAGTTCTGCATATACCACAGCAGCGACCAAGAAGGTTAATTCTGGATTCTGAAACACCTGCGCTCCTTGAAGTGCCAAAGCAGATTCCACAACATTGCCTCCGGTAGCGATCATCACCTTATCAATAACGTGAACCGTACCATTATCAGCATTAATATCAGTCGCCAAAATTTCAGAACCGTTGATATAAAGTGCTCCATCACGTTCAATGAAACGACGGGTAAGACCACCCAGGGCTGAGGCAGACGATCCTCCGGCAGAGATGGCATTGTTCCTAAGATTTCCGTTGGAAACGTGGTAGAACAATGTATTTCTCAAAAAAGGTTGCTGCAACACACCCAAGGTCTGCTCATCAAGTCCCAAGCGGGCGAAGGCAGCGTTTGTGGGCGCGAAAACAGTAAAATCACCGGACGGATCACCAGCATTGCTGTTGCTCAGGATTCCGGCGACACCTCCGGTTATGGCGGCCTCTTCCAGCACACTGAAGGCCGGATTGCTTACCGCGATGAACGCAATGGACGGATCGTTGTCTTCGTAGGCACTTTCGCTTTCGCAAGCACTGATCAACACTGCTGTAAGAACAACAACCGTCAGTTTTGTAAGGGTACATAAATTTCTCATAATCTATAAATGTTTTATTGAATTAGTTTTAGAATGAATATGTTAGTCCGCCGTAAAATCCAGTGGCATCACCCAGGTTACGACCCGCGAGGTAGGTATTTGCACCTGCACTTACGCCTACTCCACCACTTACCGGTACATAAGCATTAAGCCCGGCCCGGGTATAATTCACACGGGTCGCCGGAAAAAATCCCATAAAGCCGTCTCCCAGAATATCTACGCCGCTATCACTTGACAGCTGATTGGCCACGTAAGCGTCCACATAGAATCCTGATCCGGCATAGCCCAGCTTCAGTTCACTAATGACCGCATTGGGTACATCATTGCTCCGTATGCTGTAACCCAATTGTGCGGTGCTGAAGAAGCCGTTGTTCATCTTGTAGGTAGCTAGTCCCAACGCATTAAATCGTGTAGAACGGTTCCCTATAGCAATGATAGATTGTAATCCTTCATCTGCAGCATAGTCCCCCAGCGGAAATTCTATACCCAAAGCACCCATAAAGTCCAGTGTGCTACTCTTTAATTCAGCGGTATAAAACCGGTATTTACCGTGAATACTTAAATCCTGAATCCCGTTGCGTTCGTTTTCAAAGCCGTTGCGTTCTTGACTTTCTTGGGTGGCCTGACCTTCTGCAGTAATATAGGGAAGATTGAGCACGAGCATGAAATCATTAGATATTGCGTAATCAGCATACAGGGAGAATACCGACTTGTCCACCTCGCCAAAAACCGGAACCCGATCTACTTTTTCTGGCACAAGATATACCTCATCATAACTTTCAGTGGCGTAGGATAGCGTAACACTACCATTCCCTTTGGCCTTCATAAAGCCATCTATTGGGCTTTGAGCCAATGCAATTGCCGGCAAGAAACAGGCAACCGCGTAAATCATTTTAAATTTTGTGAACATTGTCAATCTTATTTTTGGTTATACATCTTTACATACGCGTGCGGCCTGTGCTTGGTTTTAACAATGTTTTGTTAACAAACCAAAATCAAACAATTCGCGTACATAAATCAACATTTATCACGTGGCTGTTAGTTTTTGACCCGGCTTACGTCTTAATCCATGGTATGGTCTCAAAAATTTTAAAATTTGGTTTGATTTTTCTCGTAGCAAGCGGTTTTCAGCAAACGGAAAACCTTTCCTATCATAGATCTTATTACGATTCTGGCATTTTAAAGGCTGAAGGATGGATTGAGGATAAACAAAAAGAAAACTACTGGTTTGAATATGCACCCAATGGAAGCTTACTGGCAAAAGGGGCTTATACTAAAAGTAAACGACACGATTACTGGTATTTTTATGACGAAGACGAAAAGGTTTTAAGCGAGGGACATTTCAAACAGGGAAAGCGTACCGGCTGGTGGATAGGGTACTCAACAAAAAGCAGCTACCAGAAAATACAGTATGAGGGTGGTAAAAGAGAAGGACTGACCATTTTCTACAATGCGGGCATACCCTATAAGGCAGAGCGTTACAAGGGCGGAAAATTGATGGGAAGTTGGACTACCTTGCGGGCTTTTAAACGAGATAATCCTGATTATAAATTGTGAACAAGAAACGCATACAGGTAATTATACCAGCATTTAACGAGGCAGACTCCATAGCTTTGGTCATTCAGGACATACCTAAGATTGTCTCAGAGGTCATCGTGGTCAGCAACAACTCCACAGACGCCACTGAAGCAATTGCAAGAAAGGCAGGTGCCACTGTTTTAAGTGAGCCACGACCGGGATATGGTTATGCCTGTTTAAAAGGGATGGAGTACCTCGCCGACCAAAAAGAAAAGCCGGATATTGTGGTTTTTTTGGACGGCGATTACAGTGATTACCCGCAGCAGCTTACCGAGATCATCCGCCCCATCGTTGAAGAGGGCATTGATTTTGTCGTAGGTGTACGGGTTCCGCAAATGCGAGAAGCAGGGAGTATGACATTCCCACAACAGTTTGGTAACTGGTTGGCCACGGGTTTAATGCGACTTTTTTTTGATTCGCGATTTATTGATCTGGGGCCTTTTAGAGCCATTAAATATCCCGTGCTGCTCGACTTGAATATGCAGGACAAGACCTATGGATGGACGGTAGAGATGCAGCTCAAAGTACTTAAAAAGAAATTTTCATATACCGAGGTTCCCGTCAAATACCGCAACCGAATTGGCGTCAGCAAAGTTTCAGGCACGCTCAAAGGTGCTATATTTGCTGGTGTTAAAATTTTAACTTGGATTTTTAAATACAGCTTTAAGTGATGCATACCGTCATTATCATCCTCTATACCTTCGCACTGGTTCTGGTCTTCCTGTACAGTATCGCCCAACTGCACCTGCTCGTCAATTATTTAAAGTCCAAAAAATCAAACTTACACGCCTCTACTGCCGGCAGGCAGGAAAAGCAATTGGACTTCTCAAATGTTACCGAAGTTCCTCAAGTGACCGTACAGCTTCCGCTCTACAACGAACTTTACGTCACCGAACGCCTGCTGAGAAATATCGTGAAACTCGATTATCCTGCTGAAAAACTGGAAATTCAAGTGCTCGACGATTCTACCGATGAAACCTTAAAAACTACCCGCGAGCTTATTGAACAACTACAACAACAGGGGCATAATATTAAACACATTACCCGCACTGACCGTAAAGGATTTAAGGCCGGTGCGCTCAAAGAAGGATTGCTGGAAGCGTCCGGCGAATTCATCGCCATTTTTGATTCAGACTTTATGCCTGCTGCAGATTGGCTTAAAAAAACAGTCCCACATTTTGCGGACGGCAACATTGGCGTGGTACAGACCCGATGGGGTCATCTCAACCGGGATTATTCCCTGTTGACTAAAATACAGGCATTTGCCCTTGATTTTCATTTTATTCTGGAACAGGTGGGGCGAAACTTTGGAAATCACTTCATAAACTTCAATGGTACAGCAGGCATCTGGCGCAAACAATGCATCCTTGATGCCGGCAACTGGCAGGGCGATACCCTGACCGAAGATCTTGATCTCAGCTACCGGGCCCAGATGAAGAAATGGAAATTTAAATACCTGGAAGACGTAGAAACCCCCGCCGAACTGCCAATGGTCATCAGTGCCGCCCGCAGCCAGCAATTCCGTTGGAACAAGGGTGCGGCAGAGAATTTTCAGAAGTTGTATGGCAAATTGTTGCGGGATTCTTCGGTTTCGTTCAAAACCAAATTCCACAGTTTTTTTCACCTGCTCAACAGCAGTATGTTTTTACTGGTGCTGCTTCTGGCGATACTAAGCCTTCCCGTGCTTTACATCAAGAACAACAATCCCGCATTTGAGTGGTACCTCGATCTGGTGATGGTTTTTGCGGTGAGCACGGTGATCTTTTTTGGTTGCTATTGGGTAAGCTATCGTCAAATTCACGGCGGCGGCATCCGTAATTTCCTGAAATATATAGGAATGTTTTTCGTGTTTTTTTCGGTGGCGATGGGCTTTAGCGTGCACAACTCCATGGCGGTACTGGAAGGTCACTTTGGTAAAAAATCTGAGTTTATCCGTACGCCCAAATTTAATTTGGGCAACAGCAACACTTCCTGGAAAACCAACAAATACCTGTCCACAAAACTGCACGCCAATACCGTGATCGAGTTGTTGCTTTTTGGATACTTTGGGTTTGCGATCTATGCCGCTTTCCGAATTCAGGATTTTGGCCTTATCCTTTTTCACTTGATGCTTTTCTTTGGTTTTGGCTTTGTCGCGTTTAAATCGATTTTTGCTAAAATCTAAATGGTTCAACTGATCAATAGATTTTCAAAAGGCTTTGCTTAATCTTGTTTAACCGAAACGCTACAAACAAGAGGTGAATTTCATCAAAGCCCATAAAATCCCACTACTCCTCGCCCTGTCCTGCGCAGTGTTTTACTGGGCATTTGCGTACGATCTGGAGCGGCACGACTTTTCGAAACTGCTTACCCTTTATGCGGCTTTGACTTTCATTAGCTACAAACTGATTGCAATTTTAAAAACCAATTTTTGGTTTTTGGTAGGTCTGGCTGTCATTTTCCGGCTTGTTTTTTTAGTAGCCACGCCCAATCTTTCCCAGGATTTTTACCGGTTTCTTTGGGATGGCCGTATGCTTGCAGAAGGCTTCAACCCCTATCTGCAAACTCCTGACGAAGTGATGCAATGGGCAAAAATCCCCATCGCTCAAGCCAAAATTTTATACGATGGCATGGGTGGCCTCAGTGCAGGGCATTTCACCAATTACCCGCCGGTCAACCAATTGTTTTTTGCAATCGCGGCGTGGTTGAGTCCAAGTAGTATTTTAGGTGGCGTGGTCACACTACGGGGGATTATATTGTTTGCCGATCTCGGAATTCTATACTTCGGCAAAAAGATTTTAGAGCACTTTAAATTAAATGAATTCCGGATTTTTTGGTTTGTACTGAATCCATTTGTGATTATCGAGTTTACCGGAAACCTGCATTTTGAAAGCGTGATGCTTTTCTTTCTTGTTGCAGCATGCTATTGTTTACTTCGAAATAAATGGTGGATCGCGGCAGTACTGATCGGGTTGTCTGTTTCGGTGAAATTGCTTCCGCTGCTATTGCTTCCGGCACTTTTTCAGTATCTCAGTTCCCGCGGAAACCAATCGGGAATAAAAAGCTACCATCCTACTTCCTTAATCCGAGCATCCGGATTTTACCTGGCAGTTTTGTTGACCGTTTTTCTGACCTTCCTGCCATTTCTCTCCGAAGATCTGATCGCTAATTTTTCGGCGACCATTGGGCTTTGGTTTAAAAAATTTGAGTTCAACGCCAGTGTGTATTACTTGGTGCGCTCTTTGGGCTTTCGGTTTACGGGATATAATATCATTGGCAGTGCCGGGCCAGTCCTATCGGTACTAACCTTTTTGATCCTGATCGCTATCGCCTTTCTCCGAAACAATAAGAGTCCGCAGCAACTTTTTATAGCGGCACTTTTTAGCGTAGTTATCTATTTGATATTTTCTACAACGGTGCATCCGTGGTACGTGGCGACTCCGTTATTGCTCTGCGTTTTTACCAAATACCGTTTTCCGGTGGTGTGGAGCGTTTTAGTATTCTTGAGTTATTCCGCCTATGGCGAAAAGGAATTTGCCGAAAACCTGTGGCTGGTCGCGCTCGAATATTTAGTGGTGATAGGTTTCGCGCTGTGGGAAATTTTCATTAAAAAAGAACAACAGCAACCGAAACTTCTACTTTTCCGTTAAGCGGAAGATTGTACCAATACGGCGTGTTTTGTAGTTTCGGTCTTCAGGAACGGTAATGTTTCCGTCGATGGTTTGGAGTTTTTCGATCTCATAATCTGCAAAAAATGCCGCAAAGGTTTCCAGCCTTCCGCTTTCTACAAGGACGTAAAACGGTTTTTCCTGCGGTACGGTCGTCCCACCGCGATGCCGAATGGCAGGAAGTCGCTGGCCCATATCCCAGATCAATTCCGGCGAACCGCTATCAAAAACATACAACGGTTTGTCGGCTTCCAAATAATCTTGAACCACCGGTGCCAACTTTTCGAATTCGGGATTTGTAAAAAACCCTTTGGCAAACGGAAGACCAAAAGTGATCAGCGAAACCACAAAAAGTATGGTTAGGTAAAATAGGTTTTTCCAGTTTGCCTTGCGGAACGATTTTACCCCAAACACCGCAATCTGAATCATCGCCAACTGCAAAAGCACAAACCAAACCCAACTAAAAGCGTCCTGATCTACGAATAAATATAGGATTGCCCCAGGCACTAAAATGCAGCAGGTAATGATGATCCCAAAGAAAATAAAGATCGGCCAGCGTTCCCATTTCGCTTTAAAATTTCGCGAAAGCGTGGTCAAGTACTGCACGTAAAAACCCGTATTCATCGCCAAAGGAACCAGCACCGGCAAAAGATACCGTGATTTTTTCTCCGGAATCAATGAGAGTAAAACCACCACCGCTACCGTCCAGGTAAACGTAAATTTGTAGGCGGTTTTGTCAGCCACGCGTTTGCTCATATATGGATAGATCAAGCCCATAAGGGCGAAAATCGTCCAGATGCCGCTCTGCGCAAAAAAGCTCCAGTAATAGTAAAAAGGGCGTAGGTTACGGTTGGCCCAAGCGGTAGTTTCCTTATCGGCGATGCTGCTCATCCCGCCGGGATCATTGATATACACATACGCCAGCCACCAACCGCCAAGGAGCACAGCCGTTACTATTAGAAGCAATGCCGGTTTCCATTTTTTGCCTGCTCCTTTGACGCCATAAATAATTCCGTAGGCAATCAAAAAAGGTAATAAAAGCGCATAATGACTTACCGGACCTTTGCTCAAAAATGACAGACCGATGCCGAGACCAGCTAGCAAAGCATTTGTATAATTGCTGTTTTCCTGACGGAAAAATTTCCAAAGAAAATAGATGCCGAGCATCATAAAAGCGTGGGCGAAAATATCCCAGGTACCGTTCCTTCCGGCGAAAATGATGTAAAATGATGTCGCCAAAATCAGGCTGCTGTGAAAAGCTTGGGTTTTATTTCGCAGCAGCGAAAAAGAAAAGCGGTATACCACCAAAACCCAAAAAGTAGCGATCAGAGCAGACGGCAACCGAAGCGCCCAGATCGCATCCAGCCCAAAAATCCCTGCGGAAATTGCAGCCAACCACGTGGGCAGTGGTGGTTTTTCGTAACGGGGTTCGCCGTTTAAGGTCGTGAGCAGCCAGTTGTCGTGATGCAGCATTTCGCGTGCAGTGATAAAATTACGCGCCTCCATGATGTTTTCGTAAAGCACATCCAAGTGCGGAAAAAATATACCCAGACATACCAAAAGCAGCAACGGAATATAATATTTTTCAGGAATGGTCACGGGCGGGAATTTGTGCTAATATAGGAAAGACGCATGTTTCGGGCGTAAATAATCACGCCAATCAAGTGACCGGCAAACAGAACCAGATCACGACGGAAAATGGCGTAACTTAAAATCAATATGCCGCCGATAAGGCTGATGAGCCAAAAACCAAGGGGCAGCAGGGATTCTTTTCGCTTTTCTGAATATACCCATTGGTAGATAAACCGCAACGTAAAAATGACCTGAGAAGCAATCCCCAAAATCAACAACCACAACGGAATATCCTCGTTGTAAAACAATTTTTTCACATCATAATCCCCATTGTTGTAGCCGTAAATTACAATGAGCACAGGAAAAATGAGTAGGAACCAGCGTAGCAATCTGGGTGTCTTTTTCCACTGGCCTTGAAAATGCAGATTGCGGATGTAAATGAAATAGGTAAGCGACTGCCCAAGCATAATCGCGAAATCTTCCCGCAGATATCCATATACAAAAAGGATAAAGGAAGCGATCAGGCTGAGCCACCAGAACAAGGTAGGCGTTAGGACTTTTCTGTGTTTCTCCGAAAGCAGCCATTGCAGCACCAGCCGCCCAGAGAACAACAATTGCGCAACAAAGCCGATGCCATATACCCACCACGGACTAATCACTGGATTTCTTGGCTACGGTATAATTGATGTATTTCTTTTTCATCCAGAGATAGGCAAAACAGTCCGTGAACGGACCGAGCAACCGGTTCCACAAACCGAATTTTGCCGTGCCCGCCATCCTGGGAAAATGCCTGATGGGAACTTGTATGGTCTTACCCTTTTGAAGCTCGATCATAGCCGGTAAAAAACGATGCAGCCCCCGAAACATGGGGATCCGCTTGGCATAGTCTGCGTGGATAATTTTAAGCGGGCAACCGGTATCGTCCATCCCATCTTGGGTAAAGGCGCGACGTATTTTATTTGCGATAAGGCTAGACATATTTTTTATGAAAGAATCCTTTCGCTCGGCACGGTAGCCGGTAACAAGATGATACTCGTCTATATAAGGGATGAGTTTCTCAAAATCTTCCGGGGTGGTCTGCAAATCGCTGTCGATGTAGCCCACAAATGGTGTATGCACGTGGTCAAAACCGGCTTTAATGGCAGCGCTCAAGCCCCTATTTTCCGCGAAAGAGATATAATCAAAATCGGTGTTGCGCCTGCAAATGGCCTCTAGTAACTCTTGACTGTGGTCTTTTGAGCCATCGTTTACAAACAGTACTTTAGTAGGAACACTGGCAATTTTGAAGTATTCTGAAAACGCCTGTTCTACACGTTCTAGATTTTCTTCTTCATTATAAACAGGAACCACGACGGTAAGGCGGTAGGACATAACCGAATAATAATTTTTAAACTTTCTGGGACTAAAGCATCATCAGTGAACTGATCTCCTGCTTGGTAAGATGGCGGTAACGACCGCGCGGCAGGTCTTTTTTGGTCAGGCCGCCCAAGGTCACGCAATCCACACGCACCACCTGATAATTGAGATGGTCAAAAATACTGCGGATGACCCCATTGCCAATATTGCGAATGGAAAGCCCGATTTCTTTATGGGAAGCCCCATCAACATAGCTGATTTCCTCTACAAAAATCTTGCTGCCGTCAACAGTCAGGCCTTTTCTGATCTTGTCCATATCCTCGCCTTTTAGGTTTTTGTCAAGTTCTATATGAAACAGGCGGGGCATGCCAGATTTAGAATTGGTCATTTTCTGCATGACCTGCTCATCATTGGTGAACAGCAAAAGTCCAGTGGCGTTTCTGCCCAGACGGCCTATGGGTTCGATGCGTGATTTGGTGGCGTTGGCAATCAGGTCCATCACGGTCATTCCCTTGCTGTTGCTGGTGGTTACGGCAAAACCCTTGGGCTTGTTGAGCAGTACGTAGGCTTTGGCCTCAGGATTGATTCGGCGGCCATCAAAACGCACGTCATCATCGAGCTTAACCTTATGACCCATCTCATTTACAACTTTTCCATTAACCGAAACCTGCCCGGTAGAAATGTAGAGATCGGCCTCTCGGCGGCTGCAAATACCGCTGTTGGCGATGTATTTATTTAGACGAATCCCCTCGCGATCATTGCTCTTGGCGGGTGGGTTGTTTGGCTTTTTCCGTTGCGCTCCCTTGCTATTTTCCTGCTGCTTGGCCATATTCAAAAATTTTTGCAAAGGTACGGTTTATGAGGTTGTTAAAAATAGATGCTGATTAAAGTCTTTTTTGCGAAGTAGGTAAACTAAAAATGAGTTGGCCATCAGAGTGTAAGTGAATTGTTTTGTTTGTTATTTTCTACGAAAAAGCTTTGAACTAGAAGGCGGTTTTTAGACTTTGTTTAACATTTGGGTAACATTGAATGCTTGTGAAAATATGATATTCTCTATTTCTCTGAATTTATTCCCATTTATTCGTGCCAAAAATTCGTTAAACTGAATATTATTCAATCTAAATAGTCAGGGCACATCCGAAAATCACATATGTTATCAATTTGTAAAACGGGCAAAATTAGTGAGAAAAACGCCTTGAAATTGGCAAATACATAACGTTTTTTAATTGGAAAGTGCTTCCCTGCCGAAGTACTTTTACCCCGTCAATAAAAAAAGGGACAAACAAAGAAATGAAAACAGTATCCATACTTCTTGTAGCGATTTTGATAGTTGCCACAAGTCTTTTCGCAGAAGCGAAAACCAAAACCGAAAGTCCACAACAGCAGTTGCGTAGCCAGGTCATCACCTTGCTCGACAATCCCAATATCGCCCTTGAGGAGGACTTGGCAACCAGTGAGATTTCCCTTATGGTTAACAACAAAGGACAGATCGTGGTTATCGATGTCGATACCAATAATGAGACTGTTGCCAGCTACGTAAAATCAAGACTGAACTACAAAAAAGCACTGCTGGGCGAACACCTAAGTGGAAAGATGTTTAGCATCGTTTACAAGATCAAAAAAGCCTAAACTTTTAAACTTTATTTAATTAGCCAAAAAAAACCACCTTGAACGAGGTGGTTTTTTTATGGGTTGATACTACTATACCTTTCTTTTCACGGTTTAAAGCTTACCGTACCCTGACGCGTCCTATCTACAGTAAGGTGGGTAACATCAGGCCGGGAGTAATGCCCTGATGGGTCGAAGTTCTGCCGTTCCTCAAACACTCTGTTTACATTTAGCTCTGCAAATAAGAGTCCATCAGTCGTAGTATCTGGCTTGATGAGCCAGTCCCCGTCCGGACCCGCGATACAGCTACCCCCATTGGCCAATATTTCTGGTGCATTTTCTAGAATACGATCAAGGTGCGGGGTACCTTTTGGGAAATCCGACCTTCGCATCAAACTACTCACCGAAATCACATAGCTACGCCCCTCACGTGCCATAAAACGGGTAATGTCTTCTGTGTTGTGGTCACTGCCTGGCCAGACCGCGATGTGCAGGTTCTCACCCAGACCATAGAGCGCAGCACGTGGCAAGGGCATCCAGTTTTCCCAACAGTTGAGTCCACCAACGGTAAATGGGCCGAGTGGGTGCACCTGCAGCCCGTGGCCATCCCCGGGTGACCAAGTGAGGCGCTCATCGTAGGTAGGTTGCAACTTACGGTGCACAGATCGTATGCCTTTTTCTGGATCGATATAGACTAAAGAAGCATATAGACTATGGCCTCCCCTTCCCTGGGGACGCTCAATGATACCAAGATAAACGGCTAGATTGAGTTTTTTCGAAAGATTTACAACTGGATCAAGATCGCCTTGTTCCAAAACAACTGCCTGACTGGCGTAATGCGCATGCAATTCCTTGACTTCCTTGTTGTTCCAGGCAGCGCCGTCCATCAATGCGAGCCAAAAAGGATATCCTGGAAGCAGCCCTTCTCCAAACACGATCAGACCGGCCTTTTGGTCACCAGCTTCCTTCATACGGGCTAAAATCTTTTTCAAAGTGGCGGCGCGATCCAGCCAGACCGGGGCGATCTGTGCCAAAGCTACTTTGAGGGTGCTGCGGTTGTGCATAGTCGATTGTTTTTCTTCAAACAAACTGAAGTGGTATTACTTCAGTCAAATTTCACGTATTCGTTTAAGTCCAGGCATCTATGACGCTTTGATGTTGCGCTTCCATTAGAACACAAAACGTTTTATGACCAAATCAACATCTATCAATAGGATACTAAAAACGCCCAAAACGATGACCAATTTTAAAATGTTATGCAGAAGAACATATTCTCGACGCGCTTCTGACTGCCACAGTATAAGCAGAAAGGTCATGAGCAGTATTGCGCTTCCGTAAAAATAGTATTCCATATATCCCGTATTGTATTTGGCAACGAGCAGATAAATGGGGATCACGGTCAAAGCTATTACTGCGGTTATGAGGTATTTTGCCTTATCTGCACCCACTACCACGGGAATGGTTTTATAATTCAGTGCAAGATCGCCCTTAATATTTTCCAGATCTTTAACAACTTCGCGTGCGGCGAGAATAAGAAAGAGGAAGATCGCATGGACAAAAATGACCGTGTCAAAATTCTGATAGTAAATAAATACGGCAAAGAAAGGTGTCAACGCCAAAAGCGCAGAAGTCAGATTCCCCAAAAACATTATCCTCTTTAGTTTATGGGAATAGAACCAAATCCCAAAAATATAGATAGAAAAGAACAGCACCGCCCGAAAACTCACGTAACTGGCGACAATGACCGCAAGGAAGTTCAGTGAAAAATATAGCGCCAAGGTCTTGTTCTGCCCTACGAGATGATCCAGTTTAGTTTTTAGCGGCCGGTTGATCCAATCCTTTTCCCTGTCGTAAAAGCCGTTAATAATATACCCGCCTGCAATGGCAAGCGCCGAGGCCAGCACAATAAAAAACAAATTGGGATCAAAGACAACTTCATTGAGCTGAAGATCGGGAGATAAAATAAAAACAGCTGCTAGATACTGGGCCAAGACAATCACCAAAATATTGTACCCACGCACCACAGATAATAGACTCAGGAATTTGAGTATCAAAAGCCTGTTACGTCTGCTGCTGCGGGACATTGGTCTGGCAAATATTAAGAAGGAGCGATTTAGAAGTTATATACCACTTCGATTTTGTGCCCTTTGAGGGCCTTGCGCGCTTTGTCAATATCTTCTGTGAAACCGAGGATATAACCGCCGCCGCCTGAACCGCAAAGTTTTAGGTAATAGTCGTTGGTTTCTAACCCCCTTTGCCACAGTTTGTGGAACTGCTTTGGAATCATGGGTTTGAAATGGCGCAATACGGTTTTTGAAAGATGCTTTACATTACCAAAAAGCGACTTGACATCGCCTTTTAAAAAATCTTCCACGCAGGCATCCGTATGTTTGACAAACTGGGTCTTGAGCATATTGCGAAACCCTTCCTGCTTCATGCTTTCCATAAAAATTTGAACCATCGGGGCGGTCTCGCCAATGATGCCACTATCCAACAAGAAAACCGCTCCTTTACCGTCAACGGTCTGGGAAGGGATTCCTGCTGGCTCGATATCATCTTTGCTGTTGATAAGGATAGGCAGGCTTAGGTAGCTGTTTAAGGGATCAAGTCCCGAAGAGCTTCCGTGAAAAAAGGATTCCATTTCACCAAAAATCTTTTTCAGCTTCAACAGCTTTTTGCGGGTAAGGTTCTCGAGTACCGTGATTTTATCAAAGGCATATTTGTCGTAAATCGAAGCGACCAATGCACCACTGCTGCCCACACCGTAACCTTGCGGGATGGTACTGTCAAAGTACATACCCGCCTCGACATCCTTTCGCATCGCGGAAAGATCAAAGGTTACCAGACTGGATTTTTCTTCTTGAAGTTTAGTGAGGTAGGTGGTAAAACGCTTAAGACTTTCGTTGGAAGCTTTGGTTTCTGCAGTAAATTCCTCGTCCTGTTTTAGAGCTCCCTTATAAAAGTTGTATGGGATGGATAGGCCTTTGGAATCCTTGATGATTCCATACTCGCCGAACAGAAGTATTTTAGAATAAAAGAGTGGTCCTTTCATAAGTGCGGTGCAAATTTACAATTTTTTGGCTCCAAACCCCACAGCGTCACAAATATACTTTCCGTCCTGACAATAGGGCGTTAGGGTATTCTTAATAAAAGCCATAACCTCAACTTTCACCGAAGCGGGATACAGTACATGCACATTGGCACCTGCATCGAGCGTAAAACACACCGGGTTACCGGTGTTATGTCTAAATTCCCAAATGGCATTGATGATCTCCAAGGTATTGGGTTTCATCAAAATAAAATAAGGCCTGCTGGTCATCATCATCGCATGCAGGGCGAGGGCCTCCCGCTCTACAAGTGCCATAAACGTATCAAGATCCCCCTTTTCCAAGACGTTTATCAAGTCTGCTAAATCCTGGTGAGCCTGCTCAAAGCGGGCATCTGCGTACGGATGACGTAGCATTAGGTTGTGCCCCACCGTACTGCTTACCTGTTTCTCACCGGTATCTACCAGCAAAATCGTATCCTGAAAATCCTTGAACACCCCGTGAACAGGAAGTGTGTATGGGCTCCCGTATAAATCAGAGCTCCCATTTACCCCCACGTGTTCTCCCCAGACCACAAGCGGCCCTTGTAAACTGCGACAGGCACTGCCAGAACCCAACCGGGACAGGAAGGACGCCTTGGTATTAAAATATTCCGGGCTCATTGTGGGCAGCAGGGTACGTTCTACTTCCATTAGGCAAAGGGCCAGGGCACTCATCCCACTGGCAGAAGATGCGATACCAGAACTGTGCGGAAAACTGTTTGACGTCTCAATCTTAAAATGATAGGATTTTAAAAAAGGCAGGTATTCTTCGATACGCTCCAAAAACTGCTGGATTTTGGGCTCAAACTTAGGCTTGGGCTCCCCGTCAAGCAACACCTCAAAACTGAAGTCGCTTACAGGTTCTTCCAGTTTTTTAATATGCAGATGGGTGGTTGTGCTACTTACAGCTAGCGTAAAACTTAGCGAAGGGTTTTTTGGCAGTTGATCGCCATACTTACCCCAATACTTGATCAACGCAATATTACTGGGCGATTCATACGAAAAAACCTGGCCGTCAACCGTATAAGCATAGGCCTGCGGAATAAAATCTTTTTTGATCATGCCGCAAATATAAAGGCAATTGCCAAAATTTTTCTTTTCCTGGTCAACAAAATCACCAAACTTCAGTAATTTACCGTGTCATGAAAAACAAGCTGATCCCACAACTGGCATTGAGCATTGCGGTCTGTCTGGCCGTGGGTTTTTTCAGTTCCTTGGCAACTCAGAGCAGCGTGAACACTTGGTACACTACACTCAACAAACCCATATTTAATCCGCCCAACTGGCTGTTTGCACCCGTCTGGATCATGCTTTATGTATTGATGGGTGTAGCAGCAGCCCTGGTCTGGAACAAGGGGTTTTATCACAAATGGGTCAAGACGGCGCTGTATCACTTTGCATTTCAATTGCTGCTCAACGCCTCGTGGTCGCTCGCTTTTTTTGGCCTCCATCAGGTTTTTCTTGCCCTGCTCATCATCCTAACCCTTTTTGTCTTTTTAATTTTTACGATCAAATGGTTTAAAGTGGTCACACCGCTCGCCGGTTACTTGCTCATCCCCTACATCATCTGGATTGGCTATGCCGCAGCGCTCAATTTTATGATCTGGAAGCTCAATTGATGTGAAATTATATTTTCCGTCAAGCGGAAGGGTTTGTGGCCAGGATTATCATACAGTATTTATACTAATGAAAACGATAAGTATGTGTCAACACATCAATTTTCCGAAGGAAACACGTACATCAAAACTCCAATAGAACTATGAAAGTAGCCTTTTTCAGTACCAAAAAATACGATCAGGATTTTTTTGAAAAATGCAACAACAACAACAACAACAACAACAACAACAACCAGCACGAACTCACTTTTTTTGAAACGTCACTTAATGAAAACACTGCCAGTCTCGCCAATGGCTTTGACGCCGTCTGCGTATTTGTGAACGACACACTGGACAGGAACGCCATCGATAAACTGGCATCTTCTGGCGTGCAGGTAATCGCCTTGCGCTGTGCCGGCTTTAACAATGTGGATGTGGAGGCTGCTGCAAAAAAAGAGATAAAGGTCGTCCGCGTGCCCGCTTACTCGCCCGAAGCCGTCGCAGAACATGCCACCGCCCTGATTCTTACCCTCAACCGAAAAACCCACAAGGCGTATAACCGCGTTCGCGAAAATAACTTTTCGCTGGATAAGCTTACCGGTTTCAACCTGCACGGTAAAACAGTAGGTGTCATTGGCACAGGCATTATTGGTGCTGCGTTTATAAAAATCGTGTTGGGTTTTGGTTGCAAGGTTACGGCTTTTGATGTAAAGCCATCCAAGGAACTTAAAAAAATGGGTGTGTCTTACAAATCAATGGATGAACTCCTAAAAGAGGCTGATATCATCTCGCTGCACTGCCCGCTCAACGAGCACACCCATCACCTGATGAATGCGGGGGCATTTGAGAAAATGAAACCCGGAGCCATGTTGATCAATACCGGCCGTGGCGCATTGATTGACATCCCTGCGGTGGTACAAGCCCTAAAACAAGGCAAGGTTGGGCATTTGGGCATTGATGTTTATGAGCAGGAGTCTGATCTGTTTTTCCGGGACCTTTCAGAAACCGTAAATCAAGATGATGACTTTATGCGGCTGATGTCCTTCCCCAACGTGCTCATCACCGGTCATCAAGGGTTTTTCACCACCGAAGCCTTACAACAAATCGCAACGGTAACCTTAAACAATCTGTCTGATTTTGAAAATGGGAAATCTCTGGAAAATGAGGTGAAAGCTTAACCAATTGCAAAGATTGCCAAACAAGCTTTATCCCTACCTTTGACCTATGCCGCATCCCAACGTCGAACTGATTCAGAATTTTTACGCCGCCTTTCAGCAGAAAGACCCCAAAGCCATGACCGCATGCTATCACAAGGATGTGATTTTTTCAGATCCGGCGTTTGGTAACATAAAGGGTGACCGGGCAAAAGCGATGTGGTACATGCTCATTGAGCGCGGCGGAAACGATTTAAAAATCGGTTATAGTGATGTGCAGGCCAACGATTACAACGCCAGCGCCAAATGGACCGCAACTTACCTTTACGGCAAAGAAAAACGGAAAGTCGTCAATCACGTAGTCGGCACCTTTTATATTCAGAACGGGAAGATTTTACAGCATACCGATCATTTTGACCTGTGGCGCTGGTCACGGCAAGCTTTGGGTTTAAAAGGATTGTTGTTGGGCCATACCAAATTTATGAAACTTAAGATACAACAGGAAACCAGTAAAAGCCTGTCCAGCTATCTGCGGAAGATGCGGAGTTTTGAAGATGAAAAAAATAATGTTCTTTAAGACGGAGTACCGTTATTTTGCGAAATAGCTTTTGCCACAAGAAAACCACCCGTCCACGCATTCTGGAAATTAAATCCTCCAGTCACCGCGTCAATATTGAGAACTTCTCCAGCAAAATAAAGGTGCTTCTGTTTTTTACTGCCAAAGGTTTGAAAATCCACGTCTTTTAAACTCACCCCGCCAGCAGTAACAAATTCTTCCTTAAACGTACTTTTTCCGCTTACGCGAAAATGACTCCTGTACAATACTTGCCCGATTGTGTCCATCGTATTTCGGTCGAGGTCGGCCCAGCGTTTTTTAGGATCAATACCAACGGAAGCAATCAATGAAGTCCAAAGCCTTCTGGGCAAAGTAAACGGATTGGTATTGAAAACTGCTTTCTTGGCAAAATCCAGTTTGAGGGCATCCAACTTTTCGCTTATTGAGGCGAAGTCCCAATCAGGCAACCAATTTATTTCGATAAAAAAGTTGTAATCCAGTTCGTGTAATTTTCGCGCTGCGATTGCCGAAGCTTTCAAAACCGCAGGTCCGCTAAGCCCCCAGTGGGTGATGAGCAGTGGACCCCTCAGGCTGCCTTCATCCAACCTGTTTCCCCTCTTGTTTTTTAGGTAGTTTCTGTTAAGGTCAAGCAAGGAGACGGTAGCTGGAGTGGCAATTCCCGGTAAGCCGGATATTCTTTCATCTTTAATATTAAACGTAAACAGCGAAGGTACGGGAGGAATGATGGTGTGGCCCAAATTTGCCAGTACCTCCCAGATTTTTGAACTGCTTCCGGTGGTGACGATTAAACTTTTGCACCTAAAAGTTTCAGAGGTGGTTTCCACTTCCCAAAGCTCGTTTTCCCTTATAAAATTATTTACACTCTGTTTGGGCAGAAAATTTATCCCCAACTGATCAATTTCAGACAGGAAACAATCAATTATAGTCTGTGATGAATCGCTCTCCGGGAAAATACGACCGTCTTCCTCTATTTTCAAGGCAACGCCGCGCTCCTCAAACCACCTCATAGTATCGCCTGTCATGAATTTGTGGAAAGGACCCAGCAGCTCGCGTTCCCCCCTTGGATATTTGGTCGAAAGCGGTTTGGGGAGGAATTCGGCATGAGTAACATTACACCTGCCACCACCACTTACCTTCACCTTTGCGAGACCCGCTGCAGATTTTTCTAATATTGCAATTTTGAGGGAAGGCGAACTTTCAGCGAGGTTGATGGCAGTAAAAAAGCCTGCAGCGCCTCCTCCTAGAATTAGGACATCAAAGGCTTTTTGCATGTTTAGCTAATATTAAATGTTTTAAATGTGGGAAAAAAACAGAAACTGCTGGTAAGGCTATTGATTATCCTTCAATTGAATACCCTTTAAATCCTAAGAATCCCAGAATCTTTCGCAGCAGGATCACTTTGGCCACAAAACGTTTAAAGTATCGCTTATCTGCCTTCTGGTTCCTAATGACAAAAGGTGGATGTTTTAAGGGAAACTCGAGTTCTTTTGCGGTGTTTTTCTTCCGCACATCGTTATGGCTCTTGGTATGGGTGGCGTCCTCGCCAAAACCAAGGTTTTCTATTAAATTGTAGTTGGGTATTATTGAAAGTCCAGAGTTAATAAACTTGGCGTAATCCCACTGGTAATCCCACCAATCTACTTCTTTTGAGGAACGGGTCTTGTCTGTTTTGCTAAGTCGGTATTTTTTTTCGAAATAACTGGAGAAATATCCCTTAAGATAGCCCTTCCTTTTTATTTCTGGATAGGTGGTGAGATTGAAATCATAAAGTTTCCAAGCCCTGCGCCAGCTTGCCCATCCCCATTCGTGACTGAAGTAAGAGAAGTAATAGGAGTAGTCGGGGTCTGGAACGTAACCGTATTGAAAGTTGGAACCGCCTACGTGCATAATGCGTTTATCATCTTTGTAAAGCTCCAAGATATCTTCACAGTATGCATAAAAACTTTGAGAGGGTTTACAGTCATCTTCAAGAATGATTCCTTGTTCTTCATGTTCAAAAAACCAGTCAATGGCCGTTTTGGGACCTAGGCCACAGCCCAGGTTTTCCTGCTTAAAGCGTGTGATGACCTCACAGGGCCAATCTACCTTATCCACAATAGAACGTGTATGCTCACAAATATCCTCTTCATTTTTCCCAGAGCGAGGGCCATCTGCTGCCACGTATAATCGCTCAGGCCTTGCCTCCCTAATAGACGCAAACACCTCACGAGTCAGCTCGGGTCTGTTGAAGATTATAAAGAGGACGGGGGTTTTAAGAGGCATACAATAAGTTAGGTATTTGCTGGGTTTTTAAATTTACTCCATAATACCGGAAAAAATGTTTTTAACCACAACTTAGAGAAGGCCCAAGGTACGTGAAAAGGAAAGTGTAATCTTATAAACATAAGGTATTCTTTGTAAGATAGGCCTGTGGGCCGAAACAGGTAATCCAGTCTTTCTTTTAAACTTTTGCTCTGATCTACCCATCTATTGCCGTGGTCGTCCTTGCATAAGCCTCCAAATTCTGATGCTGCAAATGTAGGAATACCTGCCTTCTTTGCGGTAAGTGTATAATCATAATCTGCTATACCGTGCGTATAACGCTTGGAGAGGCCTCCTATCTGTAAGTAAGCCGCATGTGGAACCAGCATAATATTTGCATTTCCCAAATCTACTTTTTGCGGTTTGCCATTGGGTAACAAAAACCTGCAGCGTACACTGTACTCCTTTAGTAAACGTGATCCGCCATACGATATTACTTTGGAGTCAGGATCCTGCGTGGTACCAACAATAATAGCATCTTCTTGGGCCACTTGGACATAATCTTCAAGAAGCATTTTAAGCGTCTTTTTATATATTAGGGTGTCATCATTGAGTAATAGATAAAATTCAAATGGTTTATCGTGTGCAGCTGCGACATCCCAGGCTTTACGCATACCTCCCGCCCAGAACAAGTTGCCGTCTCCTTCTATAATATGTAATCCTTCAAAATGTTCTCGCAATGCTTTGGAAGTACCATCTGTGCTACCGTCATCCACGACAAAGACGTGCAGTTTTACACCGGCTGGCATATCACTATTAAAAAGGTACTCGAGGCATTTTACAGTTTTTTCCCGCCTGTTATGGCAGGTAAGGAGCACCGCGATGTTGATTTCCCTTTTTGTATAATTTCCTTTAGTTGCATTCATAGAATAAAAAAACTTCTTCATTAAGCCCTCTTTAAGCGCATTTCCCTCCAAAGCTGCACTGGTGCGACCAAAAGACCGTTTATGTTGGTTACCACGATGGCGATACAAATGCCAAAGACACCCATACTTAATGACACCGAAAGATAGTAAGCAATAGGTATAAAAAACAATATTACAAATATTGAAAGATAAAATTGCAGGTTCACCTTGCCCAACCCGTTCAGAACGTGTATAAATATATCAGAAAAACAGTTAGACAGCACAATCAGCACAACCCCAAGGGTGGTCAAAAAGGGAACATCTACTGTAGGAACCCAAAAACCATATATAAAAGGTGCAAGTATAAGTCCTAATGTACAGCAGGCAAATATACCAAGCCAGATATAAAACAAACGTTTAATCAATTTGCGTATCCATTGATAATCCCCTTTCACTTGAGCATTTGTGACTGAGCTCCATACCGGACTTATAATTATACCAAAAATAAGCGTAGCCACACTAAAGAGTTTAAATGCAATGTTGAACTCTGTGACGTCTTCTGACGAGAAATAACGACTTATCAATATATTACTGGTTTGAAACTGCACCATATACGCAATATTGAGGAAGAAAAATTTAATTCCGAGCGAAAAAATATCCTTGACATAAAGAAAACTTGGAAAACGAAATTTTCTTAACAGATCCGGCCTTTGAAAAATAAAGAAATACAACGCAAAGAATACAATTCCTGCAAGGTTGCTCCCCATCACCACCACTCCCAGATTTAAAAGTGAGGGCGTCGAATATTCACGGAGGTAAAGCACCCCGGCCAGAGCCAGCACATTACCCGCAAGAATGGCAAAGTTGATCATAGCAGGCCGTTGCAGGGCGTACTGTATGGGGTTATAAATCTGAAAAACAAACTGCACGCAAAACAAATTGATCAGGATAAATATCAATTGCTGCAGTTCTGCACGATAAGATATACTGACACCAAAAAAAGAATCCCAATGCAAATCCCTGACAAATAGAATATTGAGCATAAATAATATTCCAGAAATTCCCAGAAGTGCGGTAATTGTGGTATGAATCAATTTACGTTGTAATGGGAGGTCATCTTCTGCAGCTGCTTCAGAGAATTTGTTTCGTAGTCCGTTGCCAAAACCAATATCCAGCAAACTGAACCATACGATCATATTAAATATTACCAGCCAGATACCATAACGCTCCTTATCTATGTAGTCTATGGTAAGCGGCACCAAAAGAAAACTGATACCCACACTTACACCCCTCATAAGGAGGGAACCAAAGATATTTTGCACCATCAAGCCTGTACGCGAGTCCCCATTTCTAATAACGGATAAGGCCCTTTGTATATAGGCATTGCTTTTTGAAACCAGTTTAGACATATACGGGAAATGCTAGTTCAGGATTTTGTGTGGATCTAAGGTCAAGTCGTTGCAACGAGCTGCTCAACGTATAACCGGGTAAGAAAATAAACAAGAGACAAATAGGAAGGATAAATATAGGTTCGCCAAAACCAAGCACAAGCAACGCGAGTACACAATACAATACATATTCCCAGTTTTTTACGTATTGCTTGCACAAACGGCTAAAACGATAAAACAGGAAAAGCAGTCCCAAATAGCCGAATTTCGCACTAAAATCCATCACGCCGTTGGAGATATTTATATTAAGATTTGAACGATAGACCTGATCGTACTGATTGCTGACACCCAACCATAACTTTTGCCCAAATTTTTCGTGCAGGAAAATAATACTTCCAAAACGGTTAAGGGGTAACTCCCGTTGTACTTCTTCGTAATATTTAGAAAGGGTATGGATATTCTCCAAGTCGGCAAGATCCTTTTTGTAAATCTCTACAATTTTTTCCCCCAGAAAAGAAATATTCGGCACCGCCACCAGCATTACAAGGCCAAAACCAATAAGGGCTGCTTTATTTTTTGGATTTCGGTAACGAAAACGCAACAGCAAAATGAGGGAAAAGGCAAAATACGAAGTCGTGGAGAAGGTAGTCAATAGGGCAATGGCCAAAATGATCGCATCACGATCAAAACGGAAACCGTTCTGAAAAAAATTGAAAAGCGATGCCAGGCAAAGAAAACAACCGAATGCTCCAGGCTCCCAACAGAACCCAGAATTACGGTACCAATGCAAGCTGTCATACGTAAACACGAAAAAATTAGTGTAACCGCCACCAGATAAATTTGGCACCAAAGCATTGACCGCACCACCAGTGGCCTGAAGGATTTTACCGCCACCTACAAACTGCAGGGCGAAAAACACCAGTGACAATGCAGCTAAGTGCGTTATTACCTTTACCAAATAAAAAAGGGTTTTTTCACGCAGCACCACACAGAAAAGGTAAGCAGTGACCAAAAATTTCATCAGAAAGAAAAAATCACTTACAAGATAACTTATGGGAAGACCATTAAATGGGAACCTAAAAAGAACATAAGCCAAATAAACCCCAGAAAATACAAGGATCAACTTTACATCCCTATGGGTTATTCGTTTACGATAAACACCTACTGCAAGTAGGACAGCCTCAAGTGCCAACCAGACTGCATCTGTATAGAAGAAGAAATTTGCCTTACAGCTAAGGAGCAAGAACAGCAAAGTGAGCAGGTAATAAATATTCATAAAAGTGCTTCAGTTTGCTGAAAATTTCAATTAGTCCCTGTTTTTTTTCCACCAATGTACTCATAACCATATTTTACACTGCTCTTTGAGGCGAAGTTTAGCACGATCATTGGGTTCTTCAGCATATTCTTGGCCACAATATCATTCAGGAAATCCAATTGTTCCTTCTTGGTATATCTGTACCGCATCACAAAAATACTGGTATCCACAAGAGGTTTGAGGGCATATGCATCGGCCACTTGACCTAGTGGAGAGGTGTCAAGGATTATGTGGTCATAGCGGCTGCGCAAGTCTTTGAGCATCACAGAAAGTTTTGGCGATTTGAGCAGTTCGGCGGGGTTGGGTGGGACTGTACCGCTGGCCAACACGTATAGGTTATCTTGATCAGGCACCGGCTGCACTAGGTCATTGATCTGCATATCCTCAGAAATCAAATAATCAGTAACACCATTTTCAGCCTGCAGGCCCAAGTCTTTTAAGAGTCCTTTCTTCCGCAAATCCAGGCTGACCACGACTACCTTTTTCCCCAAGAGGGCAAGCGTAGCTCCCATATTTACACTAAAAAACGTTTTACCTTCTCCAGCAGTACTAGACGTTACCAGGATTACTTGGTTCTCCCTGTCTTGACTATAAAATTCAAAATTTGACCGCAGCAGTCGGAAGAGTTCAATCTGAGGGGTTCTTTTGTCTCCTGTTACGACAAGCAGCTTATTCCTTTCGCCCTTTATCACCTCTCCCAAAAGCGGCACATCAGTGGCTTGGGTCACTTCCTTTTTTTCGAAGATGCGATCGTCCAACCACAGACTTAGCAAAATTATCAGGGCAGGTATGGCCAACCCGACTACCAGAGCCACCAAAAAAACAATTTTTTTCTTTGGCCACAAGGGTTTGTCGTCCACGATGGCCTTGTCAATCACTCGAGAACTGGAGACGGCACTTGCCAATGACAATGCAGCTTCTTCCCTTCTTTGTAAAAGAAAAAGATAAAGCTCTTCTTTTACGCTTTGATCCCGGCTAATTTCGGTGAGCCTACGCTCTATTATGGGAACGTTGCTCACTTTTGACGAATACTTTTGACTATTCTCCCGCAGGTTCCTCAAGGTGATATTCAGGCCGTTCCTTACACTTTGTACGGTATTGAGAAGTTTTTGCCGCGTCTGCGTGAGTTCGTCCCCATTGTTTCTAACAATCACGTTGGACTCCGGAAGTTGCTGTAGCAACCTTTGACGTTCGGTTTGAAGATCGTTGAATTTCTTGATAATCTGTATGAGTGTGGGATCTTCAATGCCCAAGCTACTGGGGACAACCTGATCCGCATTTTTCTGCAAATATTCCTGTATCGAGCTGAGTACGTCGAGTTGTATCTCAGTATTTGTAAGTTTCTGATCGTACTGGCGGGCCTGCTCAGAATATTGGGAGGACGCTGCGTCCACATTTGCTATTTGATTTGTGCTTTTAAAATCGGCCACAGTTTCTTCGACCACATTGAGCTCTTGGGTCAGGTAGCGCAATCTTTCATCAATAAAATCAAAAGAACTGGCGGCAGCCTCATTTTTATCCTCGATGTCTTCCAGCTTGTAACGCTCGATCAATCGGTTTACAAGGCGTTTTCCGCGCTCTGGCATATTTGTTTTTAGGCTTACCCGTACCACCGAAGACTCATTGCTCACCGTTTCTACGGTCAATTCCTTCTCCAAATAATACTTGGCCAGCTGCTCAAGATCATTAAACTGAACCTGAAACCGTTTCTGTGTATTTTCACTTAAAAGGCTGGCCTTTAAAAATACCGTGTAAGTCGCTCCGTCGCTCTTGATGAGGTCACCAAATTTGTAGGTATTTGACTCTTTGCTACCTGTGATATTTTCATGAGAGATTTTAAAAGTACTGGCATCGATTATGGTGAGTTCAAAACGCTCCTTGTATGCCGAAGGAAGCAGGGTGTCCACCTCAACAACAACCGGCACCTCATCGCCATATATTTCGCGATTAAAGGGGAAGGCATCGACGTAAAAGCTGCAAGTAAGAAAAAGGCTTTCAAGCGTGCGCTGCATAAGGCCCTGGGAAGTTATTACCTCAATCTCGTTGTCAATGTTCTTGACAGACTTAAAAATATCTAGGTCTTTGAAGGGGGACGTATTACTAAAGTCAGGTTTACCCTCATCATTTTTTATAAGTATTTCACTTACTACCAAATAACTTGGCTGAGCATATTTCACATATAGCAAAGCAAGCAGCAAACTACAGGCGATGGCCATTAAAAACCAAGACCAGTTTTTAAAGAATAACGCAAATAACTTCTTGATATCAAAAGTATCCGCATCTGCTGAGTTGGCTTTCCCTTTAAAATATTCTTTTTCTGTCATTTTGGGAATACCCTTAATTTAGCTGCGTTGTAAGCAATACTACCCCAATAGTTAGCGCAGAGGTTATGATAGACAGCACCATCGTGTTTGAACTGGCCTGTGTTTTCTTGATCCTATCTGGTTCTACGTAAATAATATCGTTGGGCTTCAAATAAAAATAGGGCGATTCAAGTACCTCTTTTTTATTAAGATTGAGTCTTGTAGTAGTCATAAGCCCCCCATCCTCGCGCATGACCATGACGTTTTGACGTTTGCCGTACACGGTCATATCTCCAGCCAGACCCAGCGCTTGTATCACATTGATCTGCTCTGATGGGACAAAGAATGTATCCGGATTATTCACCTCACCGGTCACTGTAACCGTAAAATTGAGGTAGCGTACGTTTACAATGGGATCAATAAGCTCTCCTTCCAATTCTTGAAGAAATTTCTCTTTTACCTGTTTTTTGGTCAAGCCTGCCAGTTTGATCCTGCCAAGTATGGGATAGTCAATGTAACCTTCCTCATCCACGAGATAACCCGCACCTATGGGACCGTCTGCACTGTAATAACCCTGATTGCCCTGATCCCGTGTTCCTCGCCGAAATAACGAATCGCCCCGGGCACTTATACTGCTAATAGTCACATCTAAAATATCTCCGGGCTTGATCACCGGGAGAACGCTTTTTGAAGGGACTCCCACCGTATAGGATTCTTCCTCAATATCATCAAGATAAGCCAAGCTGCGGTTTGCACACGAGGTTACAACTGCGAACCCAAATAGAATCAGGAATACTCGAACCATAAATCTCAATTTTTTTTTTAGAGAGCAGTAACAGCCTTGCCCATAAGAGAATTGATTAGATCCCTGCGCTTCTGCTTTACTCCAAAATTATACAACTCTAACATACGAAAATAAGTTTTTTATAGTTCAGTTAGCTGTCTTTAATAAACATCAACGAGTTTATCCCCAAATCTAAGGCGTAAAATATCTTCGCTATAGTAGAACAAAATAAATTTTTATTCCACCTGCCCAATATCTTTTTGCGGTTTATTTTAAGGCAGACAATACAAATTTTCAGTTACTTACGAAATTTTTCCACCTAGGGATATCGTTCAATCAATAAAAGCACTTCACTTATACATCTTCTTTTCTTACGCATTTTTATTATGAAAAAAAACTATACCTACCAAAAAAATTTCAATAGTTTACCAACAATCGTTAAAAGCCTTAAATTCATCGAGCGCCGAATTACCATCGTACTCCCAATCGTTTGTGGAAACCCCCTCAATCTCACCCACGTTATCGTGCTGCCAAAAGCTATTTTCAACGCCATCAGCATTGAGCCAGTCTACTTCATTATTGCATATGGTCAAAGAATTGCAAGGAGTATCATATTGATTCCAGGCGTAAATCCCCACATTGGTAAACGGTTGTTGCTTGCCTACGACCACATTATTTTGAACGGTTACGTTTGTACCGCTGGAAATTCCTATTCCATACTGTCCGGGATCGACAAGGACATTTTCTTCGACCATCGCATATGCACCCCCATTGTCACCAATCATGATCCCGCCGCCACTCTCACTAGGACCCCCACCTTGTATGTAGTTGCGTGCCACGAGTATGGGACTTTGCTCCGTTCCGTAGGACTTGTAAAGGTTGATAGCGTCCTCTGCATAGCTCTTATCAGCTTCATTAAGGATAAGGTTATCGACAATACAATTATCGGGACCGGTCACCTCGTTGAACTGAACCATCTGCCCACGTGGATAGGGTCCCGTCACATTTTTCACGGAAATATGCTCAACAGAAACCTTTTGACATTTTATCGCATAGACCCCGGTGGCAATGTCCTGCATCACACAGTTCTTAATGGTCACGTTGCTACAATTGAAAAGTTCTATACCATTACCTTCAGCAGAATCGAATTTACAGTTTTCGATAATTACGTTACTGCAGTTGCGCAGGGTGATACCATTTCCCTTAGCACCCTCGATCTTAAGACCTTGCAACCTCAAACCATCCTTCCCGGAAATAGTTATTGGCTTAGATTCTGTGTAAGGCCCACAGTAGGCAGCACCAGCTTCACTGCTTTGGCTCCAGGCATTTGCAGCAAAGAGGAAAATGTAGGTAAGGATCAGCGTGAGTTTTTTCATTACACTGGTTTTTCGCTTCCGCGGAATTTGTCCTCACAAGTATAAACAAAAAACCCGACTTCGTTAGGAAGCCGGGTGGTAAGCTATTTTAAAGCGATGACCTATACCGTCACTTCACCTTCGGCAGGGACTTTGACCTCGGCACCGTTGAGCAGCAGGGAAAGGCCGTCACCCTTTGAAAGGCCAAAAGTGACTGCAGTCTTACCAACCGAAACCTTCAAAACCTGACCCCTAAAATTAATTTTAAACGAAAACCCTTCCCAAGCTTCGGGCATCTTAGGTTCAAAGGACAATTTACCGTCCTTGATGCGCATACCTCCAAAACCTTCCACAACACTCATCCAGGTACCTGCCATACTTGTAATGTGCAGGCCTTCGTGAACCTCTTTGTTGTAATCATCAAGATCCAGGCGAGACGTCCGCAGGTAAAAGGCATAGGCTTGATCCATACGGTCAAGCTTCGCAGCTTGAATAGCGTGCACACAGGGACTCAAAGAACTTTCGTGTACCGTAAACGGTTCATAAAAATCAAAATGTTTTTTCAGGGTTTCTGTGGTAAAGTGATCCTCAAACATATAAAATCCCTGGAGCGTGTCTGCTTGTTTGATATATGGTGAACGTAAAATTCGATCCCAAGACCATTTCTGGTTGATGGGTCTGTCGCTTTTTGGGAGATCTGCTACTGTGATCAATTGCTTGTCGAGGAAGCCGTCTTGTTGCAAATAAATCTCGTGCTCCTCAGAAAATGGAAAATACATCCCCTGGGCCACTTCTTTCCAATCGTTGAGCTCATCCAGATCAAAATTGGCACTTTCGCGAATGCGGGCAAAATCATTTTTATAATCTGCAGACACTTTCTCCACCTGCTCGACAGCATATTCCAAACACCACTTGGCGATATAATTCGTGTAGAAATTATTGTTGATGTTGTTCTCGTATTCGTTGGGCCCGGTCACGCCAAGGATGACGTATTTATCTTTATGGGTCGAAAAGGTTGCACGTTGCTTCCAGAAGCGGGCGATGCCAATGATAACCTCTAGTCCTTTTTCTGGGACGTAGCTGTAATCACCGGTGTACCGGATGTAATTGTAAATGGCAAAAACCATCGCGCCGTTGCGGTGTATTTCCTCAAAAGTGATTTCCCACTCGTTGTGGCATTCCTCGCCGTTCATCGTCACCATCGGGTATAAGGCCGCTCCACCGGTAAAACCGAGTTTTTCTGCATTCTCAATGGCTTTTTCCAAATGATTGTAACGGTAGGCCAAAAGATTACGGGCTACCTGCTGGTCTTTGGTAGCCATATAAAATGGTATGCAATAGGCTTCGGTGTCCCAATAGGTGCTTCCACCGTATTTTTCGCCGGTAAATCCTTTCGGACCAATATTTAACCGTGAATCTTTACCAATGTAGGTTTGATTTAACTGAAGGATATTAAAACGAATTCCCTGCTGGGCACGCACATCACCATCGATAGTGATATCTGCCATAGACCAAATTTCTTCCCAGGCTTTCCGTTGTTCTTCCAGCAATGCATCAAAACCTTTCGCAGTAGCAGAATCCAATACGGTTTCTGCAGCGTCCTTCAAATTGTCTTTATGGTGGTTGAAGGATGTAAAATAGCCGGCAAATTTGTGAATGCTAAAAGTCTCGCCCTCTTTGATTTCGGTTTCGTAAACGTGACCCACGTAAGTTTCTGTCTGATTAACGATCTTGGAAAGTTCGATCTCCCTGTTGTCCACTAAAAGCCGGTTTGCCATCGCCGTGCATACATAGAAAAATGTTTTCATGGTATGTGCCGAAATAAAAGCCTTCTCCTCCTTATCTTCTACCTCAAGCGTATTCCAGAACTTATCGTCCCAGTTGGTGTCCTCGTTGGTAATACCGCTGTCGAGATACGGCTCATAGCTTATCGTGGCATCCTCGTTTAATGGGGTCACCTTATAGTTGATTACGCCGAGTTCATCTTCGGTCAAACTCAAAAATCGCTTGGATGCAACCTTGACCTCGATACCATTCTGAAGTTTTGCGGTAAAAGTACGGCTGAGCCAGCCTTCTTTCATATTCAGCTCCCGCTTAAATCCTGAAACCGACTTGCAGGTGTTAAGGTCAAGTGATTCACCGTTTATCTTTACTTTGATCCCTATCCAGCTGGGTGCATTCAGCACTTTTGCAAAATATTCCGGGTAGCCGTTTTTCCACCAGCCTACGCGGGTCTTATCAGGATAATAGACGCCACCAATGTAGCTTCCCTGAAAGGTGGGGCCGCTATAATCTTCCTCAAAATTTGCGCGTTGCCCCATGGCACCGTTGCCAATACTGAACAGGCTTTCTGAAGATTTTACGCGTTCTTTTTCAAATCCATCCTCGATGATCGACCACGCGGATGGAACTATATAATCCTGATTCATTTCTTATTAATTTTTCAGTAGGTTATCTAAAAAGGAAGTGGAAATCTCGGTTAAGTCTCGGAAAACATAATCTGCTTCGGTAAGTACATTTTTCTCACCAATGCCCACGCTCGCCATATTTGCGTTTTGCGCGGCTTCTATCCCGGCGATCGCATCTTCAAAAACAACACAGTCTTTCGGCGGAAGCCCTAAAAATTCGGCGGCGATTATAAAAACTTCGGGGTCCGGCTTGGCCTTTGTGACCGCATTGCCATCGACCACACCTTTAAAGCGGTGCAGTAGATTGACCTTTTTGAGTATGGGCTTGGCATTTTTACTTGCAGAACCCACGACCATCGGTACGTCATTGGCATCACAGTAATCGAGCACTTTGTTCACTCCCGGAAGAATATCTGTTTCGGTCATGCCTGAGATATAAGTAAGGTACTGCTCGTTTTTTGAGACCAGCCACTTGTCGATCTGCTCCTGTGAAGCGTCAATGTCGCCTATTTCCAAGAGGATTTCGAGACATCTCACACGGCTTACGCCCTTAAATTGCTCGTTCTGTTCTTTGGTAAAATCAAAACCCAGCGCGTTGGCCAGGTCTTTCCAGGCGAGATAGTGCAAGCCTGCTGTATCGACAATTACGCCGTCAAGATCAAATATGATTCCTTTCTTCATCAAATATTTTTTGGTGGAACTAGCTTTTTGTGGATTCGCGGATGATGAGACTGGTATCGATGTAGCTTGTTTGGTATTCATCCTCTTTACTCCCGTCCTGCTTTTCCAATTTGTTGATGAGCATTTCTGCCGCGCGGCGACCCATCTGCTGCCCGTGCTGACTTATTACGGATAGACTTGGCAAAAAGTGCTGGGAGAGGTTTCCGTTTGTAAAACAAACCAAGGAGATGTCATCCGGTATGCTTTTGCCAATCTCCTTGATCACCCGCGCAGAATACACCGAGAACATTTCGTTAACTGTGAAAATACCATCGAGATCGTGCTCTTTGATAAACCGTTTGATGATCTGTTGGTTCTCTTGGGTAACGTCATCAATAGCGTCAAGCTTTAGAATATAGTCCTCGTTGACTTCCATGCCCGCATCGCGCAGTGCTTCCCGGTAACCTTCGGTGCGCAGCTTTCCTACGGATATAAAATCCTGGGTAGTGATAATCCCTATTTTTTTGCAGCCAGTATTGAGAAGGTGGTTGACGCCTTTTTTGGCCCCCGCCCTATCATCGATAAGCACCCGGTCGCAGGCAACTTCATCAACAACTCGGTCAAACATGACAATGGGCATACCCTGCTCGATCACCTCGGTGATATGCTCATAATTTCCTTTCTGAAGGGTTTCCTGAGCGACAGACATAATAAAACCATCTGTGCTCCCATTGGCCAACAGGTCAAGATTTAGCTTCTCTCGTTCATAATCATTGTTGCTAAGGCATATGATCACGTTATAGTTTCGTTCCCGTGCCGTTTCCTCAATACCCCGTACCACGGTAGTAAAAAAATGGTGCACAATCTGCGGTATGATCACCCCAATTGTATTGGTCTTTCTGTTTTTAAGACTCAATGCGATATTGTTGGGCTTGTAGTTATACCGCTTGGCATAGGCCTTGATCTTCTCCCGGGTCTCGGCACCAATTTCAGAACTGTCGCGGAGGGCTTTGGATACAGTCGAAATCGACACGTCCAGCTCTTGGGCAATAAGTTTTAAAGTAAGTTTTCTTCTCATGATTAATTGATAGATGCAAATATAGAGGATAAGCCACACCTCTATGGAAGTATGTCAAATTATGTCTTAAAATTACACAACGAAATCGTTATACTATTGAAAAAAATATAGAGATCACCTGAAATTCACGCTGCGATTGCGTTTCTGTTATAAAATCACACTGTTTTCCCTAGGCAATTGGTGTCACTGAAAGGTAAATGTAGTTAATTGAGAAGCCAGCAGATATTTGGCAGCCGTGACCTGATCGTCAAATTCGGCAGTTTGAAAATTGAAGCGGTTGTTTAAAAAAGCAGCCACACCTAAAAAAGTTTGCCACTTGCCCGCCACCACCTCAAAAACATAGCTATTGGGCTGATAGTTGTACCAGGCCTTTCGGTTTATGATCATGCCGTCCTCCCTCACAAATGGTTGAGAATAAGTGGCACGGTAATCCTGCTCCCAGGTATAAATGCCGGAGAGTTCCTGAAGTGCCTGCTCAAATAACAGGGAGCTATATTGTATGTTCTGTGTTGGCGAAAGGGTGACCACAACAGATATGCTTCCGTCTGCACTGGTGGCATAAAAAATTCCATCTTCCTGCATAAGCTTCAATCCTGATGGGATCACCAGGGTTGCTCCTGTGTAGCCTTCTACGTAAATATCAAATTTAAAAGCCCCATAATCTATGCCTTCATTGGCCAAAGCCTGGATGACCTGATACAGTCCCAGTTCAGGGTATTGTGCATAATCTGCGGTCTCATTGAGCTGGGCAAAGGTCCTGCTGCGCATCAGGTCAAACTGAAACTGACCATTGCCCACGCTCACCGATCCCAGTTCTTCGGCATCTGCCGAAAAAAGTGATTTTACTCTACCGATGCTTCCATAGGGAAAGGCATCTTGCGAATTTTCGAGTGTATTTAGGGCATTCGCCAAAATACACCAACTGATACCCACTGCACCATTTTCCAGACCCCCGTTTGAAATTCCTACCAACCGTCCTTGTGCGTCTGCGATGGGCGAGCCGCTAAAACCGTGAAGGAGCTGCCCTTTTAGATACACAATCTCGGTATTAAGCGATGGGAAGCCCAAACTGGCAATTTCTTTTTTGGCGGAAGCGTGCAACAAGTCTTTGAGCCGGGTGCCTTCGGTAAGACCGGTCACAAAATCCCGGTCCTGATATTTGTCATTATTGCCATAATAGCCTATGGTGAAGACTTTAGTGTCAACCGCGGGACGCGATGGAAGCATTGCAGAAAGATAATTTGGCGACATACAACCATTGGTCTTCAGCAGTACCAGGTCATTGCTTTTTGAAACATTGGTAATCTTGACATTGCACCATTTTCCCTGCTGCGGAATGTAAATTTCGATGGCATTTGGATCAGCAATCGAATGTAAGGTGGTGACCACTTGATCACCCTTTTTGTAAAAAAATCCAGTGGAATATTTGTTGCCCGATTTGATGCGTACAATGGTTTTCTTGACTTCTTCCTTATTTAATAAAAGGTCGTCCGAATGGTTTGCAAAGGCGAAAACGGTGCAAAGCAGAAAAAATAAGATCACTCTCCAGCGCATACGGTGGTCTTTAGTTCGAGCAGTCGGGTTTTTAATGCGGAAGTATCGGGAAGCGCACGTTTTAGGTCTGCGGCCGTCCTGCTCCACGTACCGCCCGAAGCATTATAGGCATCAAGCATATCTTCTACCGAAGTGGCTTCGGTAATTTCTAAACACAACGGTAGATCGTCCTCGCCGGCCATCAGCAATGTACTTTTTTTACTGGCGCGAGCTGCTGCCTGCTCATTATAAGTAAATCGGTCTGAAGTGATCAGACCAAACTCCCGGGCGAGGATCACTTCTTTAATCTCGGCGTTTGTAAATCCTATTTCCCGGTAAATTTCTATATCCTGACCTACAGGCGGAGCAAGAAAATTATGGGTGCGCAACATAATACCGCCTGTTATGGTAAGGACACACCCCAAGCTGAACCATCCGATAATCCACTTGTCGCCTGTTTCCCCTTCCTTATCCGGCCGAAGGCCAAAAAATGCTGCGAGTAACGAAGTCAGCGCGCCCAAAATTATTCCGGTAACCTCAGCGATGGAAAGTCCAATGATAAGCCCAATAAGCCCACCCAATGCCATACCGGAAAAAATCGTTCTTTTTATCATTTGTAGATTTAATTACCGTCAAATAATTGACTGCCAAGAGTTAAATGTACAAAAAAATTCAATCTGAAAATATAGGAAGTACGCTACCGCCAAGTAAGGCCAAAGCGCATTGTAAAAAACAGAAAGCTAATCCTCTACTTCATAAACCCGCACGTAATCCACAATAAACTCCTGCGGAAATATAGAGTCATCAACCTCCGGCCCACCAAAATTTCCGCCAATGGCCATATTGATTATGAAATAAAACGGCTGGTAAAAGGCCACACTTCTTCCAGCTTGTTTTCTGGTGCAAACTTAAAAACTTCCTGATCGTTCACATAAAATGTAATGGATTCGGGAGTCCAGTCTGCGGCATACACGTGAAAACCGTCCTCGATATCCGGGATGGGAGTGGTTTTGGTACTGCCGTTATCGCCGTGTGCGGCTGCGGTGTGCAAAGTGGTGAAAATTTCACCCGGGGGGCGACCTACATACTCTAAAATATCGATCTCACCACACAACGGCCAAACTACCTTATCAATGTTGATGCTCAACATTTAGAATGCCGGCCAAAGCCCAATTTCTTCAGGAAGCTTAGCGCGAGCCTCCATCCGGCCATATTTAAACTCGTGATTGTTCTTAGTCGTTATCCGTGTTGACGTATAAAGCGAATCCTTTTCCTAGCAGTAATGATGAGGTATCCATCATCCAGCCGGTGGTTGATTTTGGTTTATTCCTGAAGTTCGTTATTTCCCCACCTGCAAAGATCTGGACAGCCATCGCCTAGCCCGTAGTTCCAACTGGAAGAATCGAGCTCATCACCGTCGAAGTTTTCTTCCTAAATCAATTTAGTCCCGGTTTCACAACTCAAAGTCATTACGACAATGGCGATCAGAAAAACAAACTTTCACAAAGTGATTATTCCAAAGTAATGGTTCCTTCCAAAAGGTCAACGGAGTTTCCGCCGATGAAAATCTTGAATTCTCCAGATTCTGCTTCCCATTTCGCTTGCGCGGAATAAAATTCCAAGGTTTTTGGGGTGATGTCAAAAGTGACGGTTTTGCTTTCGCCGGGGGCTAACTCCACCATTTTAAAATCCCGGAGTTCTTTGATAGGGCGTGTTCTGCTGGCTACCAGATCCCGAATGTACAGTTGCACCACTTCTTTGCCCAAATGGTCTCCTGTATTTTTTAAAGTAACCGAAGCTTGCACGATTTCATCCATTGAAAAACTTGTTTTGTCCACTTTAAAATCTGAATATTCAAAAGTGGTGTAGCTCAGACCAAAGCCAAATGGATACAAAGCATCATTGGGCGCATCCCGATAAGCGGAAAAAGTCACGTGCTCAGCATTTGAAGGCCTTCCGGTATTTTTCCGGTTGTAGTATAGGGGTTCCTGACCCACATTTCGTGGAAACGAAACCGGCAACTTCCCAGACGGATTATAATCTCCAAAAAGCACATCGGCCACCGCAGTACCGTGCATACTGCCCAGTAACCAGGTTTCTAAAATCGCCGGTGCCATTTCGCTTGGTTTTGAGATATCCAGCGGACGACCATTCATCATAAGCAGGACGATGTTTTTATTCACTTCGTAAACAGCATCCAAAAGTTCTTGCTGCACACCGGCCAAAGTAATATCTGTCTGGCTGCGGCCCTCGCCGCTCTGAAATGCATCTTCGCCCAAAACCATTACCACTATTTCAGATTTTTTGGCAGCTTCTACCGCTTCTGTAAAACCGCTGGTGTCTGTTTTATTGATTTTCAAAGGCATCATAAAACTGCGTTCGCCAATCCCCAAATCGGCACCTTTTGCGTAGTGTATTTTAGTTTTTTTCGCAACCGCAGAACGGATTCCTTCCAATACGGAAACGGCAGAGTTCTTGTCGCCCTGCGCGCGCCAGTTACCAATGGGAGAATCTTTATCATCAGCAAGCGGACCGATGACGGCGATGCTTTTTACATCCTCTTTTAGCGGAAGCAAACCGTTTTCATTCTTGAGCAACACAATGGATTTTCGGGCAACATCCAGGCTCGCCTGAAGGTTTTCGTCCTTGAGCAATTCCTTCTTCTCCCTTTTGGTATTACTGTATTTATACGGATCATCAAAAAGCCCCAGCGCAAATTTCACCCGAAGGATTCTGCGAACAGCATCGTCCAGCAAGCCTTCTTCAATCGCGTTTTCGGCGACCAGGGTTTCCAGTCCATCTTCATACACGCGGCCTTCCATATCCATATCGCTTCCGGCGGTGACGGCCATTTTTGCGGCCTGTTTTTTATTTTCGGCAAAGCCGTGGGTCATCAACTCCGCAATCGAAGCCCAGTCTGATACCACAAAACCTTTGTAGTCCCAGTCCCCTTTCAACACCTTGCGTTGCAAGTGAACATTGGCCGTAGAGGGTATCCCATCAATCTCGTTGAACGAATTCATGAACGTGGCAACGCCAGCTTCGGCGGCGGCCTTAAAGGGCATCAGGACAGCATTCTGCAATTCTGACTCGCCCAGGTTTACCGTGTTATAATCCCTTCCTGCTTCTGCGAAACCGTAACCGGCGAAATGCTTGGCACAGGCTGCGATGGTATTAAGATCAGACAAGTCGTTGCCCTGAAAGCCTTTAATGCGGGCGACTCCCATCACACTATTTAAATAGGGATCTTCGCCCACGCCTTCCATGATACGGCCCCAGCGGGCGTCACGGGAAACGTCTATCATTGGTGCGAACGTCCAATGCAATCCGGCAGCGGCAGACTCTCGCGCGGCGACTTCTGCCCCTTTCTGGATCGCTTCAAGGTCCCAGCTGGCACTTTCGCCCAGCGGAATGGGAAACATCGTCTTGTATCCGTGAATCACGTCATAGCCAAAAAGCAATGGAATCTTAAGACGGGAATTTGTCATCACCGCTTCCTGAGCTTCGCGGGTAGCTTTGGCGGTAAGCACATTGAGCATGGAACCTACCTCGCCATTTTTAAGTTTTTGCAGTTTTGTATTTTCATCCAGGTCTGAAGGTGCACCAGTAACGTCGAAGCTACCGTTGTACTGGGTCATCTGACCGATCTTTTCCTTGACGGTCATCAGACTAATCAACGAATCAATCTTGTTTTCTATTTCTGGATCAAGATCATTGATTCCTTGAGACTGGGCGCTTGTGTTCATGGCTGTCACTAAGACTACGAGCAGCAGTACCGATCTGTGCAACATATATTCTTTAAGATTTTTGGTAAACGCGAATGTAATCAACTTCCATCGTTGATGATGTAAAAGCTGGATCAATGTTTCCGCCAAAGTTTCCGCCCATTGCGACATTCATAATGAGAAAGAAATTTTTGTTGAACGGAAGGTCTCCGTTGTTTTCAAAGACGTGATATTCTTCATCATCCACATAAAAGCGAATCTGGGTTTCGGTCCACTCCATCGCATAAACGTGAAAGTCATCAGAGACTCCGTCAACAACGGTATTCTCTGTCACACCATTACCTCCTGAATTTCCGGGAAAGTGCAAGGTAGAAAATATGGTGTTCTGCTGGTTGCCCACGTGTTCCATAATATCCATTTCGCCAGCTGCAGGCCACGGGTTGGTTTCAAAATCTGCGCCCAACGACCAGATTGCTGGCCAGGTACCACCACCGGTTGGCAGTTTAGCACGGGCTTCTACCCTTCCGTAGGTAAATTCAAATTTGTCCTTGGTCTGAATCCTTGAGGAGGTAAACTCACTTCCCTCAAAACTTTCTTTCTTCAAAGTAATTTTTAATAGGCCATCTTCTACTATGATATTGTCAGAACGATCTGTGTAATACTGTGATTCACCATTGCCCCAACCGTTGTTTCCTGTTCCCAGATCGTAGCCCCAATTGTCAGTATTGGGAGCTCCCGGAGCGTTAAACTCATCAGACCAGACCAAGCTGTCAAAATCATCTTCTTCTGCATCGTCATTATCTTCGCCACGTATTGGTTTTTCTGAGGTAAATATTTGGTACCACGCCAGGAATTTATCATTCTCCTGAATGGCCCGAACGACCATTCGGTTTTCGGTAAGGGACAAAATCTCATATTGGGAGGTGCCTATGTAATAGCCCATAAAGCCTTTATCGGTAAAGTTCATTACGGTACCCCGCTTGCGTTGCGGTTCAACAACAGATTCTGAGGGTGCTAGATTGACCTGCTTTTGGCCACTGGTATCAAATTCATAGCAGCTATCATCAGGAGATGTGCCATTTGCCACAGAGGCATAGCTCCTGTTGAAAAAGGTGGCCCCTTTGTTGTCATATACATAGGTCATGTTTTCCCCGTCAGTAGTACTGAATATGAACTCATCGTCGTACGCGCAACTTGCCGCGTCTATATCAGCCAGTGCAAATGGCTCTGTAAATGAAAAGAATGCCCAGAAGTAATTTTGTGTTTCGTCGTCATTATTGGGACCAACTCCAAGATGGTTGGGCACGTCTGCGGCCCAGTACCATGTTTTGGTACCCCCTCCTGTGAGCAGTTGTACGGCCTCAAAGTCTGAAAAATCGCTTTCGACCTCAACTTCAACCAATTTAGAACTGCTTACTCCGCCTTTTCCATAAGCGATGACCGTAACTTGATAGCTATTTAAACCCGTTCTGGTAAAACGGTTCGTATAGGTCCCACTGGGAGCAACAGCTGATGAACCATTTTGAAAGACGTATTTATAAGTTATTGCGTTGTCTGCAGACGCACTGAACGTAACGTTTCCAGAACCATCAGTCGTGACCGTTGTGCTTACCGTTAAATTCTGCGGTATTATAATCTGATCTAATGTAGCATCGTCCTCTTGACAAGCGCTGAGAAAGGTGAGGAAGATCAGGGCTATTACTTTCGATAGAAATCTCATAATTATTAATTTTTACTGTTGAATGATATCGTCGATATAGAACGTTCCCGATGTTGTACCCGGACCATCCACAAAAAGAACCAGGGTTGCATACTGACCGGATGGGACAAAGGATTCGCCCACGCCTTGGTTTCCATCAATAAAACTTTTGGTCGCATCTGTGGCAAAATCAAAGGTCAAGGTTTCCCAACCCGTGCCGCCGTGCTGCGCCACAACCTCGTTTTGCCGCTCACCATTAACACCGCCCTCGAATTTTAAGAGAACCGGCAGTGCAGTTTGGGACCATACTTTTATGGCAATGGTCTGGTTTGAACCACTAAAGTCTACCGGTGTGGCCAAGTTGTAAGCACCTCCTTCAAATTGAGTTCCCGAATTTGTTATTGCACCTACTAAAGATTCTTCAGCGTTTGCTCCAGACAAATCTGGATTGACAACCACTTCAAAAGAAGCGTTGTTAAATACCCCCAAGGTGTAGTCTACCCCAGCGTCATCAAAGGTTATAGGCAGGCTTGGTGCACGTAACGCGCTGCTGACTTTCTCTATATCATCGATAAAGAAAGTACCCGCTGTTGTACCGGGCCCGTCAACAAACAGGACCACCGTTCCATACTGACCCGTGGGTACAAAAGGTTCGCCCACTCCCTGGTTGCTATCAATAAAGCTCTTGATAGCCTCGGTGGCAAAATCGAAACTCAAGGTTTCCCAACCCGTGCCGCCGTGTGTCTTGGATATTTCTGTCTGACGCTCACCATTGGCACCACCTTCAAATTTGAGCAAAACCGGAACTTCAACATCAGACCAAAACTTGAATTGTATGGTCTTATCATCGCTACTAAAATCAACAGGTTCTGATAGATTGTAAGCCCCTCCTTCAAAATTGTTTCCAGAATTCGTAATAGCCCCAACCTGAGAAGGTTCTGTATTTTCACCGGATAAATCTGGATTGGTAACCACCCCAAATGAAGCCCCATTAAAAGTACCCAGCGTATAATCGAATTGATCTTCATCATACGTTATAGGGAGTCTTGGACTCAGCAAACCTGTCTGCTCTATGTCATCGATATAAAAAGTACCTGAAAGCGTCCCCGGGCCATCAATGAAGATTACAATAGACCCATATTGACCCGTAGGTACAAATGGCTCACCTACACCCTGATTTCCGTCAATAAAACTTTTAATAGCATCTGTTGCAAAATCAAAACTCAAGACTTCCCAACCGGTACCGCCGTGGGTAGTTGAAACTTCGGTTTGGCGTTCGTCGTTTACACCGCCCTCAAATTTAAGCAGCACCGAAGTCTCAGAGGTGGACCAAAATTTCATGGTAATCGTTTTATCTGAACCACTAAAGTCAACGGGCGTGCCCAAATTAAATGCACCACCCTCAAACTGAGCTCCTGCATTTGTAATGGCACCTACATTTGTTTCTTCAGGATTGGCACCTGTCTGGTCAGGATTGGTCACAACTTCAAATGAAGCACCGTTGAAAGTCTGAAAATCATAATTGACATCTGGATCATCAAACGTGACGGGCAGAACAATAGGATCTATTGCACCAGCAACAACTACAGACTTGGTAAGTTCAATGGTTTCAACAGATGCTGCGATGGCCACTACCCTTATATCATAAGTGCCAGCCTCTGCATACTCAAAGTTCGCTGATTGACCCGCCATGATAACCACAGGTTCCTCATCTTCGGAAACCCCAAAGTAAACCTCAAACATCATGGCGTTATCTGCCGTTGGTGTGACTGTTGCGGTCAATCCACTAACATTGGTCTCAAATGCAAGATTTTCAGGCGTCGTGAATGAAATTACTACTAATTGGTTGTATTCGCTAGTTAGACCGGTTGGTCCCATGGCTGTGATTCTTACGGGGTATTCCCCTTCTTCATAGGTGAAACTTGCAGATTCCCCAACATTAACCGTCACCGGATCCACGCCCTGTTGACCGGATTGAATAGTGAACGTAGAGGCACCTTCTCCCACAGGAGTGATATTGACGACCCCAGAATCATCTTGTGTTACTTCAAAATTTGCGGTTACATTTTGAGGAGCAGAAATTCCCTCAAATGCATAGTTGATCACTTCATCCTCCTCACAACCCGTAGAAAGGGCCAAAAAAGAAAAACAGGCGATAAGTATTTTAATAGACTTCATAGTGCATTGTATTTATTAATTGGTATATCCCGGATTTTGCTCCCAGCGGTTTCCGGCAAGTTCTATTTCTATGGATGGAATTGGGAAGACTTCATGTTTACCTTCCTGGAAACCGGAAATCGCTCCGGCTGCCCGGCCTGTTCTTACCAGGTCAAAGAAACGGTGGCCTTCCCCCAACAGTTCCAACCTGCGTTCTTCTAGAATAAAATCAAGGAGTGCCGCCCCGTTTGCTGTTATGTCGTGATCCTCATCACCAAAAGACCGTCTTCTAACCCTATTTAAGTATTCTGTCGCTAACATATCGTTTGGATTGGCTTTTCTGTTATGAGCTTCAGCAGCCATCAGCAATACATCTGCAAAACGTATGGAGCGGTAATTATTAGGATTGGTCAGGTTGGCATCCGGTCTGTTCTCATCACCTTCTCTGGCGATATACTTTCTATTGTAATACCCTGTATGCTCATTACCTTCGATGAAGGTTGCACCGGTTTGAGCTGCCCATTCCTCAATATTAAGAATAGCCACATCACGTCTTACATCCCCTACTTCGTACGCATCATAGGCATTCTGAGTAGGAACATTAAAACTAAAACCAGATTCAAAAACTGGTCCTGAATAATTTCTTATTCCGTTGAAGCCTACCGCTACGTTACCCTCGCTACATTGCAGGCAACCAAAGCCAGCTCCCTCCTTATCCGTGTACTGTACCTCAAAGACTGACTGGATGTTGTTCTCTCCTTCCAGTTCAAATATGGTGTCATAATTATCAGTTTCTACCAAGTTATAGGGTCCTGATATGACTTTTTCCAGGGCCGTTGCTGCTTCCGAAAATTTATCCTGATAGAGATAGGCTTTCCCCAAAAGTGCATTTGCAGCACCACTGGTAATCCTGCCGGTCTGTGGCTTGGTGGCTGGTAGGTTTTCGGCAGCAAAGATCAAATCTTGCTCAATTTGTGCGTAAACCTCCTCTTTTGGAGTACGGTCTATGTTAAACTGATCTCCAAAAAGCAACCGTCTATTTACCGCCAAAGGCACATCACCAAAGAACTTGACCAATTCAAAATAATAATACGCCCTTAAGAACCTGGCCTGAGCAATAATTTGGCTTTTCCCTTCAAAATCAATTTTGTCCTGAAACTCCAAAATATAATTTGCCCGGTTTACCCCGGCAAACATCCAGTTCCAGATGTCCCGAAGCTGAGCGTTCACGGGCGTGTGGACCATATCATCTATTTCTTGAATACCCACTGCGTCTGTAGCGCTCTCGCCACCTGCCAACGTATTGTCTGAAGCGATCTCGCCAAGCATCACGTTGAGATAAGTCGCCTGCAGCAAATCATAAGCCCCTACCAGGGCATCCTCATAGTTTTCTGGAGTATTGAAAAAATCTTCAGAGTTTTCGTTCTCAGGTTCAACATCTACGAAGTCATCGCTGCAAGCTGCAGGTAAACCCAACATTAGGAGAAGGCACAGACCCGCTAAAATATGTTTATAATTCATCTTTCTCATGTTGTTAAAATTTGAAGTTTATACCTCCCATATAAATTCGGGGAACAGGATAGAAACCCTGATCGATACCGCCACCAATAGGCGCTCCGGAAGAAGCTGACGGATCGTATCCTGTATATTTTGTAAGGGTAAGCAGATTGTTTACCGCCACGTAAAACCTTAATTTTTTGATGCCTATCTGTTCCAATAGGTTTTGACCAAAACTGTAGCCCAACTGGACGTTCTGTAAACGTAGGTAAGAACCATCTTCAACATAAAAATCAGAGAATATCAAATTTGAGTTTGCTCCTGTGGTCACCCTGGGATAACTGTTTGTTGAGCCTTCGCCCGTCCACCGGTTGAGTACGTAAGAGGTTTTGTTGGTCCTAACTTGATTTCGATCAAAATTGCGCACAATGTCATTCCCTATAGAAGCAAAAGCGTATGCAGTAAAATCAAAGTTCTTGTAGTTGAAACCAACGTTTAAACCCATGGTGACATCAGGAATAGGATCCCCAACATAAACCCTATCATCAGAGTCAATCAAACCATCCCCGTTCTGATCAACAAAACGAAGGTCGCCAGGAACGGCGTTGGCTTGCTCGGCATTTGCATCTACCTCGTCCTGATTTTGAAAAATTCCGTTGGTCTGTAAACCATAAAAATAGCCGATTGGAAAACCTGCTTCCATTCTAGATGGTGGCTCTTGGCCAATTCCAAAACCGCCTCCCGGTACAAAACCATTTTCATTGCCAACAAAGAGCACTTCATTGTCAATCGTGGTGAAGTTGTAACCAATGTTAAAATCAAAATCATCAGTAACCACTTGCTTGTAGTTGATGGCAACTTCCAGACCTCGGTTACGTACGGTACCAGCATTTACAGTGGGCGCGGCGGCTCCAGGCGCGCCCACTCCCAATATTCCCGATACTTGAGGCTGAAGCAATAAATCTTCCGTCTCGCGATTAAAATAATCTACGGTAAGATCAACGGCATTGTTGAATAACTGCGCATCAAACCCAATGTCAGCTGCCTTTTGCTTCTCCCATCGTATCTCAGGGTTGGACAGTGCACCCGTTGCAGTACCATTTACCAGTTCGTCATCAAAGACATATGTCCCCTCAGCTCCTATCAAGGATACAAAGCCAAAGGGGGCTATGCGGTCATTACCAAGCACACCATAACTCCCCCGAAGTTTGAAGAAATTAAGTGTTTTGGAAGACCCGAAAAAATCCTCATCGCTCAATACCCATCCTGCTGAGGCAGAAGGGAAATACCCAAACTTGTTTTCAGGACCAAAATTGGATGAACCGTCACGTCTAAAAACCAACGACAACAAGTATTTCCTTTGGTAGTTGTACTGCAACCTTACAAAATAAGAAAGCAGTCGGGAGTCAAATGAATTGACAGGATTGATCTCCCTCGCATCTTCTATTTCAGCAGCACCTTCCAAGGTAGCGGTATCAAAAGAATTTGTAGTAAGTCCCCTTCCCGTCAAGGTGAAAAAATCCCCAGTTGTTTTAAAAACGGAATGACCCAGTAAAGCCTTTACATTGTGATCGTCACCGAATGTGTTTTCGTAAGTGAGAAAATTATCTATAGTATAGTCCCGGAAATAATTGCTATTAACTACATATACGTTTTGACCATCAACATTGTTGAAAACTTTGGAAGTACCATAATCCAATCCTGTTTGAGTAAAACTATCCCCATTTACTTCTGAATAATTGAACTGATATCTAGACTCAACTTTAAAATTATCCCAAAAGTCGTAAGCTAGTCCTATCGTTCCTGTGATCTTGTCGACTTGAGAACCGTTAAAGGAATTGGCTACCTGAGCCACAGGATTGATCACCTCGATACCCAATAGATCATCAATGGTAAATTCACCAGCTTCATCAAAGGGACCTCTTAGAGGATCAAAGTTGATGGCATTGAACAGTACTGATCCCAGAGCATTCTCCAACAAAGTACTTCTGTTGGAATGTGTATAGATTGCCGTGGTATTCAACTTCAAATTTTCAAGGATATCGTAATTAAAATTTGTGCGAAGGGTCAATCGCTCAAAATTTGCTGCATCACCGCCCACTATTCCGTCTTGGCTTAAATAACCGGCTCCAAAAGAGTAGGTAGCCTTTTTACTCCCACCGGCAATGTTGAGGTTAACATCTGAAATAGGGGCTGTCTGGAAAATGATGTCCTGCCAATCTGTACCCCGCCCTAAACTCGAAAAGTTGGAAAAAGGTGGAATTAGACCTCCCGCTGCAAAAGCCTCATTGATAATGATGGCATATTCCGTAGCATTGAGCACAGGAAGCTTTCTAGTGGTTTCCTGAAAGCCGGTATAAGCGTCCAGGCTTATCTGCAATGGCATATCCTTCCGACCGCCTTTGGTAGTAATCAAAATTACTCCATTGGCCGCACGAACACCATAGATACCAGCGGTGGCATCCTTGAGGATATTAATACTCTCAATATCGTTCGGGTTTAAAACGCTCAGATCTTCAATAACGGCTCCATCCAGCAAAATCAAGGGACGGTTGTCACCATTGGTGGAAATACCTCTAATACTAATTGTAGAAGCACTACCGGGAGAACCTGATGTTGAACTTACATTTACACCCGCAACCCGACCCTGAAGCGCCTGCTCAACGCGCACGGGATTCTGTTCTTCAATAGTTTCGGAGCTTACTACACTTACGGCACCTGTAGTCTCTTTTTTACTTTGGGTACCATAACCGATTACCACAACGTCATCAAGGACACTGGCATCTTCCTGAAGTGTTACATTCAAAGTCTGATTTTCTGTGATGGTAAACTCTTGATTTTTAAACCCAACATAACTAAAGACGAGTATATCGCCCTGATTGACGGTAATCGAATAGTTACCGTTAAAATCAGTGCTCGTTCCCTGAGATGTACCCTTTAGCAAAACATTTACACCAGGCAGGGGCATACCTGCAGGATCCTTTACAAGACCTTGTACTTCTACTTCAACATTTTGAGCCAAAGTGGGCCATGTGAACCAAGCAAAGAACAGAACTAACAGTAATGACTTCATAAATTACATTTTGATAGACAAATGTATTATGATCAAAATCGAAAATCGGATAAACCACCTCAACAAAATATATACAGTTTGTAGAATAGGATGTAATCTGATAAAAATGCCAGAAAATAGTGTTCAGCTGGCTTAAACAGTGCTCTGAGTAGAATACTCAAATATCTGAAAGTTATGTTAATTTCACCACGCAAAGGTTTTCGTATAGGTGATGTTGAGGTAAATCCAATTACCTTAGGGGTACATCAAACAGATAGGATATACTCGACAAGGCTTTGTTCGTGCTCTAAAGCCATTTTTTTACGCAAGCGATATCTTTTTATTTCGACACTACGTACCGAAATGTTAAGCAGGGGAGCAATTTCTTTGGATGAAAGATTAAGCCTCAGGTAGGCACATAGCTTTAAGTCATTTGGGGTGAGTTTGGGATGAAGTGATTTCATATTCTGTAGAAAGTCTTTATCGGCATTATTGAATGCCTCCTCAAAAAATTCCCAGTCCTTGTTCGTGTTCAAATTTTTATCAAGGATTTTGATTACTCGGCTTACGTGATTGTCCTTGCTTGCGGCCGCAAGCTCTTTTTTAATAGTGCCGAGTAACTCGTTCTTCTTAACGATGCTCATGGCAGAAGCTGCCAATTCCCGGCTCTTGCTATCGAAGTCGCTCTGAAGCTTTTCATTTCTAACTTTGAGAAGTTCGCGCTCGTTCGCATTACGATGCATTTCCAGCTCGGTCTTGTTCTTTTCTATCAATTTTTGTTGCCTTCGTTCGTAGTACCGACGGGTAAAAGCGTAGATACTCAATAAAATTATCAACAACATAAGACTGTAGATGATAATGGCCAAAATTGAAATGTACCACGGTCGGGCTATGGAAAACGCAAATGATTCTGTATTTACGGTAACCGAATTACCAACTTTTGCCCTGATCTCAAAAAAATACTCCCCAAATGGCAGATTTTCAAAAATCACTGCCGGGGTATTTCTCCAGCTACTCCAGACGTCTGACCTCCCTTTCAATCGGTACTGATAATTTACGGTGTTGTATTTTTCGTACTCACTAACGTGATATCGGAATCCCAAGGTATTGGAAGTTGACGCAAATTCCACCACAGTGGTATCCAATGACAAGTAATAGGGTTCTAATCCCCTACCGGAATTCTGTATCCTGTTCAGGTGAACTTCATAATTGCGGTCTCTCAACTCGTCTGTTCTCAGCACCACAAATCCTCCGGCCAGACCAATTAAAAAAGAATTCTCATTCAACGCTGATATGTTTTCATATCCCTGCATATCCCGCCTTACTGAGGCAGGGAAAGGAATCGACCTTTGCTTCACCCTACTGGTTAAATCATCTGGATAAAACAGGATCAGACCATCCTTATTGAATACCCACAGGGTGGAACCGTCCTCGCCGGGTATCAATTTTCCGCTAATAAAACGATTTTCGTCCCAAACTGTTGACAACGTCGAGTCAATCTGAAAGTTTCCTGTATTTTCGTCGTAAGTAGAAATACCTTTGGGATGACCATAAACAACCTTACCGTCAAATGTGGAAACTGAAGATTTACTGCCTGCCGGTGCAGTTTTCAATATATCATATTTTTCCACTTCGGTAATTAAATCGTTTACCCTCAATTTAAACACGCCTTTGTATTCGTGACTTACCAAGATCTCATTTGTATCGCTCCAGGCAAAATAACGGCTGGAGATATCATAGCCGCCTAGTTTGTTTCTCATTCGCCACTGTCCATCGTCTTTTTGAAGCAATGAGAGTCCATTATAGTTTCCCTGAAGAATCAAGGTACTATCACCGGGAACCTTCTGCAGGTCCCAAGTCCCAGGAATGGCTGATACCCGTTTTGCAGAATCACCATCCACAACCAAGGTGCCTGTATTATGACCACAAAAAAGGGTGTTGTACAAAATCTTCAATTGCCAAACTTGACCACTGGTACCTGAAATAAGTTTAAAATCTGAATCATTATCTGCCTCAGATCGATAGAAAAGTCCTTGGTTGGTGCCTAGATATAAAAACCCATTTTGGCTTGCGGCAGCATAAACCGTCCCCAATTTACCTGCGGTATCACGGTAAACCTTAAAAGGGGTATCCATATTTACAACGCTTATACCGTAATCAAGGCCCAGCCAAATGTTGTTGTCCCGATCCTCAAACAGGCTTAGGACGGTATTGTTGAGCAAACCATTGGCCTGGTCGATATGCATCACTATTTTTCCACCATTATCACATATAAGAAGACCGGACGTAATTGTTCCAATAGCAAAATTGCCATTATTGAGCTTTCTAAAGGTAAAGGCCTGACTGTCTTTAATAATAGTATTGGCTTCCACCTGCCAAGGAACCATTAGACCGTCAACAAGTTTAAATAAACCATTGGCCTGTGTGAGTACAATCAATTCGCGATTGTTTTTGAAGACCTCAATAATCACATCATTTGACACGATTTGATTTGATATTAAAAGGTTTGCTTTCCCATTCACTACCTGATAAAGGCCTTTGCCGGCTACCTGGAAATATAAAACACCTTCTACCTTATATGCTTTGGTCAATTCTTGATTGACGTTTATCGTCGAAAAAGTTTGCTTTAGGGTATCAAAGATGCAGATGCGGTCAAGTGATTGGAAGAGCACGGATTGTCCTACAAAGAGAATCTTCCAGAATTCCTCGTCCTCTACAGGTTTACCGGGAAGCTTATCTACCAAGCTGGCGTACTGATAAAACCCTTTGGTGTCCTGCTCCCAATAGCCCAGTTCCATATGACTTCCCGTATAGACCTTACCATTACCATAACCTACAGACCGCACTATACTATTGTTTGGTGAACTGTAAAGTCGCCATTGGGCACCATTATAGGTCAGCAGACCGCTGTTGTTTGCTATAAAAATGGTACCGTTGTCCCCTTGGGCAAATGCCCAGTTTTGGTTTTCAGAATTGGAGACACCAGGTTCAAAATTCTTAACGGGCGGGAGCATTTGCGCATTCGCCCCACAACTGATCAAAATAAAAAATAGGATCAGCAGTTGACTACTAAAAAACAATATTTGGAAGTTTCTCAAAACCAATGCTACAGTACAACTAATTTCATTACATCAAAAATGCAAAATAACATAACGAAAAGAACCCTTTTTCAATTTTATCGTCCCTTTTTATTTAGTGTTGGCTGCTTGCCCGGCTTTCAGTAAAAGGAATTTATTATCGCTTAGCATCAATACTACCAGCTCACTGTTCAATAAAATCCCGTGGGAACATCTCAACAAAGACTATGTAAGAGATGTTTCGATGTTGAACAATGTTTAGCAATTCTAGAACGACTCGTGGAGAGCAGTAGAGACATATCCTTACAATAACCTATTTTGATTAAGGTTATTTTATTAGATGGTCATTCATTGAAAAAGGCATAGTGTCGTGATAGCGATACCAGTAAACCAAAGCGAGCAAATTATTGCGAAAAATGATCGTACAATCGCTTCAGGAGACTAGGTTCGAAATGTTTTCGAAGCGATCATGAGTGCATAGTTACCATCTTACTGATAAATCAAAATAGACAATATTAAGGCTAATTTTTATTTGTGCTTGTCTTTTAAATAACACCTTTGAAAATAATGCATTGCTCTGTAAAACTTGATATTAAGGTGTTTAACCGATCACCAATACGGCTAGTAGATTACGAGATTTAGAACCATCAATTATTAGTGGAAGGGGCTACGGATATGATTGAAACAAGCACTGAAAATAAATTGGAACTATGAAATATGTTTTTACAGATTTGACTTTAAATAAAAAGAGTTTCAATTAAATTGAAACTCTTCAAACAAATTGACTTTATATCAGCTTCTAGCTTAATCATCTAAAAGGTCAATAGAAAATTGCTCAAACACAACATCCCTATTTCTTACCACTAAGGTATCCTTAACTGAATGTGTCTCGTTAAATACTGGATCTGCATAAGAATAATCAAGATAGATCACATCCCTAAGTTTCCCACCCCACGTATCACCATCCTCAACAAACCTTCCGGTTCCGGTGACATTAAAAATATCGTCTTCAAAACTGCTTATTGTGCAATTACCATCCTCATCAAATACGAGTTCAAAATTGGCATTACCGGGACTTTGCCCTGCTCTTCTTACCCGATTACTCAATTCCACAGCGTTTTCCCCTGAAGTGAACGCTTTGACCAACTCATCCCTGACGACAAACTCGGCCCGATATTCGGTAACGACGGTTTCATTGAACTCATCAGTTGCCACATCAACGCCCCTTCGCAAGTAAATAGCTTCATATTTATTGATAAACTTAATTCCATAAAGGGTATAATCCTTAGGTAAAATTTCCCACTCATCGTCATTCACCCTAGAAGGATTACTGAAGCCGAATTCTGGCAAACCAACGAGTAGTGTATCTAAATTCTGAATGTCTGTGATTAATAAAGGTACTACATAATTCACCCGTCTCCTTGGAGCAAAGGACAGGGTATCCTTGAAAAAGGCTTCATTAAGTTGAATGGAAATCCTACCGGTTATAGAACCAGTTGGTATGGTAACGGGGCTGGTTGTCTCAATTGTGTAATAATTTTCTGGAAGTGCCATTACGTTCTCAACATTTTCAAGCAACTCAGGAGCTACACGAAAGCCCACTTGCCTGTCAATATCGTTGGTATATACACCACTCATCGACACCCCAATTTCAAACCGGCTATTGTTATCGTTCTCATTTATACCACGTTCATAGTTCCCCAAGATCAGGGTCCTTGCCGGGGTCTGGAAGGGAAAGAAAACAGCGGTTGTACCAAAATCATCAAACTCAACATCCTGATTATCGCAACTTACCAACGCAACAACCAAGGCCACTAGTGTTAACAATCTATATTTCATATATTTAATTTTTATCATTATAAAATTCAGCACTACCAACCCTGATTTTGCATTAAGTTGGAAAATTTAATCGTTTCACTATTCGGTATGGGTAAATAGATAGCAAAGGACGGATAATCGCGAATTTCGACTACCGGCAAGAGCTCATAACTGTCACCATTGAACAAATATCCCGTTGCGGTTTCATTGAGAGGTAACCCCCAACGCCTAATATCGAAAAAGCGGTGCCCTTCAAAACTAAGTTCCAGGCGTCGTTCATTGCGAATCAATTCCCTCATATCTTCTTTTGAAGTAATTGACTCCAAATACAGATCTGGTTGATCAATTCCAGCACGTTCCCTTATTGCTGAAATTACAGCCATTGCCGAGATTCCATTGACTTGATTCATCGGCCCTCCTATTTCATTTGCAGCTTCGGCAAGGATTAAGAACAGCTCGGTGTACCGATAATAAACTTCAAATTTATCACGGTCTGTAGTAGAACCATCATTATTGATACGAACACCTGGATGCAGCAATTTTTTCATATAATAACCCGTTAAGGTCGATATATTTGGGATTGAATCGACCCTATCCAACCCGCCGCCTATGCCGGTTACGATTGTCTCGCCTAAATACATGGAATTATTTGTGACAATATATTCATCTAGGCGCGGATCCCTATCAGCGTAAGGATTCTGGGGATCGTAGCCGTTTTCCTCTGTCGCGGGAAACCCACTCTTCATTGGGAATGCACTAACCAGGTTGTGCGTAGGATTGACATCTCCATCGCCATTTTGAGAGGGTGGGAAATTATTCTCCTCCTGAGCCGTTGATCGACCAATCGAACCTCTCCATAAGAGTTCATCCAAGTCTTTATCATCATCGCTATCGTAAAAGGCAACACCATTGGGATCCAAAAAAGATATACCGCCCTTATCATTGAGCAATTCTGAAGACAGATTTGCAGCCATCTCATAATAACCGGCTCCGTTAAGAAAGGAGGGACTTGCAGCGTGAATAGCGACTCTGGCCTTCAGCGCTTTAACGATCCTTGCTGTCAATCTCAAAGTATTCTGGGAACCATTTACGGTAAGGTACTTGGCCGGATCGACATCCCCAAATTTAGGCTCAATATCACTCGCATCATTGGAATAGTCAAACGGCAGCAACTCCATCGCACGATCAAAATCCTCCATTATTGCAAGAACTGTTTCTTCGTAAGATAATCGCGCCAAATTGAAATCTCCTGTCGGTTCGATAACTTCTTTGAGGTACGGTACACCTAGAAGTTCACCCGATGAACCTACACCTGCATGTGCCCGTAAAACGTAAAAGTGAAAGAGGGCCCGTAACGCCAGTGCTTCACCCAAAAGCCTATCTTTAAATAAAGCATTGGTCACCTCATCCCTTGACCACTGAGCGGTATTGGCATTAGCTATCTGTATAAATTGATTGATATACAAAACCCTTTCATATTGACCCCATTCTGAGACCGGATTGAACTGGGCTGATAATTGTCCCGTGGCCATCCGTTTCAAATTATTGGTCAGATTATTATGAACGGCATCCGAAGTTGCGGTTTCTGTAAATTGATACTGATTAAGCACCCTTCTGTAAGCATCTAAAATAAGCCCCTCTGCCGTTGCAGGATCAGAAGCAACAAATTCTATTGGAACTCTATTTTCATCAATGGGTTCTAGGAATGCCTCACACGAGCTTAAACCCAGAATTAAGGCAATTGTCGCAATATGTTTTAAACTTTTATTCATTTTGAATGATTATAATATTTATTACGATTAAAAAGTTGTTCTCAATCCAAATGTAAATGAACGGAATTGAGGATTGCCCCCAACACGAAGTTCTCTGATTTCTTTATTCTCAGCAATCTGTAGAAGATTACTTCCGGCGATGTTAATACTCAGATTTTTCATACCAAACTTTGAATACAGTGCTTCGTCAAAAGAATAGGTAAGCTGAGCACGGTTGATCTGGAAAAAACTATTCTCGTATAACCAAAAGGTAGATCTTCTGAAATTATTGTCATTGGCTTGAGAAGATAGCCTGGGATAAGTGGCAGTTGCGGCGGTCTCCGGAGTCCAGCGTCCCAGGACAACTTCAGAATACGTATCATTACCATCAATCCAGAAATAATCACCGTCCCTGACCTGTTGCCCACCAAATGAGCCAGTACCCAAGACGAATAATGTAATGCCCTTGTAGTTGGCCTTAAAGGTGGCACCGTAGTTCCAAGGATTGCCAAAACGTCCAATCTCCCTTTGATCATCATTATTTATAATCCCATCGTCATTGAGGTCCAAATATTTGATATCACCAGGTTGTACAGCACCAAACTCGGGTATTGCTAAGTTGTCGTTAAGACGTCTTGCGCCACCATCTACAGATTCAAAGTCGCTTTCTGAATAAAAACCGTCGTCGACCAGCCCAAATATAGCGTCGCTGGGCCTATTTAAGCGCGACTGATAGTCAAATTCAAAAACCTGGTCAATTTTTGTGGTCGTCGTAACTTGGTAAAGAAGGTTACCGCCCAAGCTGACAGAAAAATCACTACCCAGTCGCTGCGTATAATCCATACCTACCTCAAATCCTTGATTGGAATCTTCATTAAAATTATTATATGGCCGAAAGTCATTGTAGTAAGACGGGAAAGTTTGATTCAACCTCGTTACTTGATTACTATAATCACTCTCAAAATAATTGAACTCCAACCAAAGCGATTTGTTGAACAACAATGTTTCAAGACCTAAGTTGAGATCTATTCTTTCCTCAAAATCCAAATTCAAGTTTTCTCCTTGAGAGATTCGTTGGGTACTATTATTGTTCCCGTCATTCCAAGTAAACCTTGGTCCTGCACTAAAGTTTCGATCATATAAAAAATATTGGTTGATCCCTATATCTGATTTCAGTAGACCTCCCGAAGCCTTAATTTTAAGATAATCTAAAAAGTTGGCACCCTGCATGAAATTTTCTTCGCTGATGATATAAGCTAAACCAACTGTAGGAGAAAAACCGCCTCGTTTACCTTCGGCCAGCCTAATTGAGTTGGCGTAAGTCCCTGTCAAATCCACGTATAATTTCTTTTTAAAGTCATAGGAGACCTGAAGTCCGGCATGTGCACTATTATCGGCCTGTATAATTCCTTCATTTTGTTGACTGTTGACGTATCCCAAAAGGGTGGTGTTAAATGAATGCTCATCAAAACTTTTCTTGTAGTTGATCAGTCCATAAAATCCCAATCGACTCAAGAAGTCGTTAGTCCTTACGTTTTCGGTAATATCCTGAAAGTCCGGATTTCCAAACGGTGTGAGAGCCACAATTTCGCCATTCTCAAAGGTCGGCTCATAAGTCCTAAAATCGTTGCTCAAAAACTCTGTTGAAACATCAAAAAAGTCAAAACTTAAATAAGTCTTGGCAGAAAGCCCCTCTGCGATCATGCTCAAATCAAGATTGATGGAATTGTTAAATTGAGAAGTCCTGGACAATCTTTCAGAACGCCCTCCTGCCAAAAGTTGTCCCAATGGTGTATTTCCACCAAATTCCTGCCTGGTACCCAAAAGAAATCCATCAAAAGTATTTGCCGCGGCCAGGATACCCCGCAATTCTTCATCAGGCTCAGCAGTAATTGCTGATAGCGGTAATAACGGCGCATAGTCCGTAGGCCTGAAATTAGGTGCGAAATTAAGTAGGTTTGAATTCGCAAATTTGTCAGAACTGATTACTGACACTACATCCACGCTACTATCGATCCAATCATTCACTTTAAAATCAATATTGGCACGTACATTAAAGCGGGTGTTGCCCTTGTTTGCATCGGGATTGATAGCTACGAGTGCCTCATCAAAATTCCAACCCATATTTACATAATACTGGGTATTGGTATTTCCTCCGGCAAATTGAGCCACAGCATCAGTAGAGGTGATAAAGCTTTTCAAAAATCCGGGATCTTCATAAAAATTGATATCGGGAAACTCAAGACTATTAGAGCCTGTTCTGTAAGCTTCTATTGCCTCTGGAGTAAATACAGGTTCTAACCCATCATTTGCCCTGGCTTCATTGAATAGCGTGGCATATTCAAAGGCTCCCAAATAGTTGGGATACGATATGGGACGCCTGATTCCGCTCCTGAAATTGACCGTTACTTTTTTGTCGTTGACCAGTCCACGTTTGGTATTTATTACGATTACTCCATTTCGCGCTTGACTTCCATAGAGGGCTACAGAATTGGCATCCCTAAGTACAGTAATTGACTCAACTTCATCCATATTCAGGGCATTTGGATCCCTGCCAAAAACACCATCGATTACAAAAAGGGCATTACCAAGACCACGTATATTACCGGAGCCCTGCACTCCGGGTATCAAACCACCAATATAGTCCCTTATGAACTGCGTATTGTCAAAGACCATACGGTCCTGGGTATTGATAGTGGTAACAGCACCGGTTATCTCCCTTTTGGTAAGTTCCTTAATCCCAAGATCTATAATGTCGTCTTCTGTGGCAAGATAAGGTAGACTCTGCAATGTTATGGGACCTGTGAGATCAGAAACATTAACAATTTGCTCGGCGTAACCTTCTTTTTGAATAACGACCATACTGTCCGGCGCAATATCGGTCAAAATAAATTCACCACCGGCACCAGTGCTGACCACTTCCCCCGAAGCCGTTCTTATAGTAACACCTTCCAGTGGCTCGCCATTCTGACCAATTATGGTTGCACTAACTTCCAATCTGCTTTCCTCCTGTGCCACGGTTGTGTTTACAGAATAAAAAAGGATTATGAGGCTTATGAACCACAATTTGCCTACTTTACTATTTCTCATTTTATAGTCTTTGGTTTGTATATTAGTTAAGTCTTTCAGTTGTTACCATCCGGGATTTTGTGGAAAACCTTCGTACAATTGTGTTTCACTGGGTGGAAATGGCAACCAGAAATGTTTCGGGAATTCTGCCACTCGGTTCACGAGCGTAAACTCTTCAATAAAGGCATATGTACCGGTTTCTTCATCCTTTTCTGGAAAATTAATTCCAGTTTTGGTTTTGTAAAGCGGCAGGTGTGCCAATGACCATCTCCGTATATCCGTCCATCGTTTGGCTTCCCACGACAGCTCCACACTCCTGTCACGTCTTACTTCGTCCATAAATTTATTGGCATTGCCCACAATTGCAGGATGCACATTGGGAACACCAGCCCTTTGCCTCAAAGCGTTGATTGCTTGTTCTGCAGTCAAGTTATATGAAGCAGGAGCAGTGGTAGCACTACCCGTGGCAGCGTGCAATGCCTCGGCATACATCAGATATATATCCGTGTACCTCATTTTAAGAAGAAAGGGAGTAAAATTTGTTTGAATATTGTTCCATCTGCTGTGCAACGTTGGGTAAAATTTCTTAAAGAAGTACCCGGTCTCTGAACCTGAACTTCTATTTCTGTGCGTACCGCCCTCATAAAGCTTCGCCGTCATATGAATACTTGGCCCCCTGGTCGCCAGTACATCTCCATCAACGGTTATCCATTTATAAAACCTGGGATCGCGGTTTTCAAAAGGCCTTGTGGGATCATAGGTAGGTGTCCCAAACTGACCGCTAATATCGTCCTGAATTGATAAGCCATTAGCCATACCAAAATTGTGATGGATGAAGTTATGCGTGGGGCTAATCACCTTAGAATCGCCACCGGCCACTTGCCTGTCCATCTGAATCTGTATAACATTAACATTGACAAAAAATCCGTGTCCCGGAGCGGTAAAAATATATTCTGAACCTCCCGGCAGTGTTGATCTTCTGGGAACATTCCAAAAAACCTGCTCATAATTGTCAAACGGCTCCAAGGCATATCTACCCTGATCACCCAGCTTGAAGACTTCTGCAAACGCATCTGCTGACAGGGCCGCAAGTTCTGAATCATAATCGTAAGTATCAGTTGTACCGCGCATTAGAGGACTTGCAGCCAAAAGAAGAATCTTACCGGCATAGGCATAGGCTGCACCCTTGGTGATCCGTTGAATATTATTTCCCAGGGTTCTCTGCCCATAAGGCTGATCGTCCCAATTAACGGGTAGCAACTCGGCCGCCCTCATAAAGTCTTCGTATGCAGCGAGGGCCGGCTCCTTAAACGTTGCAGGCCTTGGGAGTTGATTGTCATCCGGTGGCAACACCCTGTCGATATAAGGATATCTCCCCCAAAACTTCATGATCTCCATATGGAAGAAAGCCCTTAAAAACAAGCATTGACCCAGGATTACATCCCGCTCGGCCTGTGTAGCATCTACCATCAAATCAATGTTCTCTATCATTACGTTGGTCTTGCGTATTCCCCTTAAGGATCCATCCCAGACACCTGGCCTTTCATATGGGTTACTTCTAGTTGGATCGTCAGTACGGCCACCATCTAGATAAGAGAAACTATTTCTGACCCAAAATGTAAGATTACCCTGGTCAATATTGTTTGACGGCTGCCACGCAGTATTGATCTTACCATCATCTCCATAAACATAATCTGTTTGAGCGTGACCTGAAGTTTGATAATCTACCACAAAGGACTGGGTTTCCTCTACCCACCCCTGGGCATTGTTAAAATTGGCAAAAACACTTTCTTCCGTTAAAATGGATTCTGGTGCGGCATCGAGATACTCCTCACAGGAAGTGATCATCAAGAAAAACAGTACTCCCACAATGCCCTGTAACATATAATTTTTCATAACAATATATTTTTTAAAAATTCAAATTAAAACCTAAATTCACCCTTCTCAAAGTAGGATAATCGTAAAGATCCCCTCTTTCACCTTGGTTGAATTCCCTATCGTCCGGTAGATCGGTCCACAATGCCAAGTTGTTTCCGTTAACAAACAGCTTTAAACCACTAACCCCGATTTTCTCAGCAAACTCCTTGCTCACTGTGTAAGACACCTCGGCAGACCGCAGTCTAATGACAGTAGCATCAAATCGTAGCCTTGCAGGATCCTCTGCACCTTGCTGGAGTGTCCACGGAGCTAAAGTTGTTTCAGCATCTCTGTTTTCAGTGGTATAATAATCATTCAAATATTCCCAATACAGAAATTGGTCGGAAAAGAGTCTGGTATTCAAAACCCGGTGTGCATTCTGAGCCCCATAAAGCATTACCATGGCCCTAAAGCCTTTGTAACCACCACCCAGCGTCCAGGTAAAAGTATTCTGTGGACGATCTGAATACCCAAAGGGTGCGTTATCCTGAACTGGATTGACGACACCATCGCCATTAAAGTCAACCACATTGTAATACCCCGGGCGTCTGTCAAATTGAGCATTTACCAAAGGAGTAGCCGAATAGATATCATCCCAACTTTCCAATATATCTGCTTGAATACCATCCCTTGGCTGACCGATGATATAGCCAGCAGCGTTTTGATAGAATGGCCTTAGCGCAGGATCCTCCCTGGCAATGACTTCATCGACAGCGCGCGTGTAATTGAGGTCAGACCAAATGTCAATGCCGTTAGAAAATTTATGCTTCAGACCCAAAAGAAATTCAAATCCTTCAACTTTTGCCCTACCGGTATTTGCGGCAGGAGGATTTATACCAAAAAACTGCGGTACGGTCCTATCTTCTCCGCGTATAAAAATATTGTCCCTGTCCTCTGTGAAATAATCGAATTCTAAGGTAATGGCGTTCCTGAACATTCCCAGCTCTACCCCGACATTGAGCTTTTCTGCGGTTTCCCATTGTATATTGGGGTTACCCACAGTGGCCTCGCTGAAAAATGGATAAGGCGATCGGTTTTCAGAACTACCTCCCAAAAAGGCGAAGCCGCCGGTATCAAACTGACTTCTGAACAAAAACCTATTGCTACTGGTATCGTTAAGGTCATCACCCACGATACCATAAGACCCCCTAAACTTCAGATTGTTAAGAAAATCAACATTTTGCATAAACTTCTCATTGGTCACGACCCAACCAAGGGCCAGGGAAGGGAAAAAGTCAAATCTAAAACCAGGCCCAAATTTCTCCGAACCGTTGTAAGCCCCGTTTACCTCAAGCAGGTACCTTCTGTCATAGTCATAGGTTATCCTTCCCACCCAGTCCTCACGAAAGCTTGGAAATGTGGAGCCCCTGGCAAACTCTTCCCTTTGAAACAAGGCAAGACCCGTTACATTATGCTTTTCAGCAAATGTCTGAGTATAATTGGTTGACATCCTATACGTTAAACGTCTGGCCCTCTGACCATCCTGAATGTTCAATGGACTGACGTCCCAAGGCTGTACCGTATAGGCAAATTCATTGGTACCATCAGGAGACTCTATAAACTCATTGAAGTCAAGATCATAAATCCTGAAAATAGCATTATCATACTGTCCCTGCCCATTGTCATTAAGCGATTGCCTGCCACTCATTTGATAATCGTAAGACAATCTTCCCGAAGCACTAAGACCGTCTGTTATAAAGCCCAAATCCTGTTCCAATATAAAATCTGCAGTTGAACCAATGAGATCATTGGTAATCGACCCGTTGCTGATAAGACCGGTGATAGGATTTCTAAACGCCGCTATACCAAATATATCCTGACCATACAAACCATCGGGATAAACGGGTGTGTAAATTGATGGAGCAAACTGATACAGTCCCCGGCCACCTCTGTCCAGACCATCACTTGGCTGCTCCTGCTCACCATAGTATCCTGCCAGATTGACCGTAAATACAGTAGATTTTGTGATATTAAAGTCCAGATTACTACGAAAGTTTACCCGGTCGTAACGAAACTGGGTTTCGTACCCTTTTCCATTGTCATATTCCGTACCTGCAAAAATATCCTTGGTACTTTGATAGGCCAAACTGCCGAAGTATTTGACAAAATCATTACCTCCCCTAGCTGTAAGGTTGACCCGGGCATCTTGAGCAAAGTCCTTTAACAGTACATCCTCCCAATCTACATTGGGGTATTGCAAACGATCTTCCTCGTTGGCAGGGTTCAAGAACCTGTCCCTAATTGCCTCTGGTGTAAACGCCTCCCAAGATTCCTCTCGTTGTTCCAACTCATTCAAGATGGCATTGTTTGAGGCTCCAATACCATCGTAAGCCTCCAGCCGTTGTGGTAATTTTGAAATCGCTTTAAATGTGGTATTCGCGGACACTGCCAGCTGGGTTTTTCCCGAAAAACCCCTTTTAGTTGTAATCTGGATAACACCATTGGCACCTTTTACACCAAATACAGCGGTTGCAGATGCATCTTTAAGTACTGAAATCTGAGCAATTTCATTGACATCAATATCACCTATAGGCCGCTCTATTCCATCTACGAGAATTAGAGGAGCACCCCCATTGTTCCAAGATCCTTGACCACGTATGAAAATCCTGGGGTCAGTCCTGCCCGGTTGCCCATTACCTGAAGAAGCTATAACGCCTGGAAGTCTTCCCTGAAGCGCCTCACCCACATTAGTCACACCCCCGGCCTGAAGAAGTTCATCTCCCGTCGCCACGGCAATAGAACCTACTACACTCTCCTTGCGCTGCGTACCGTAACCCACCACAACGATATCATCCAACTGCTGTGCAGACGGACTCAGTGTAACATTTATCGTAGATCTTCCATTGATTGGTACTTCTTGTGTAGCCATACCTATAAATGAGAATATCAAGATGCCGCCAGTCTGATTGACATTTATTGTATAGTTTCCATCAAAATCAGTGGCCTCACCTATTGTTGTACCTTTTAATTGTACTGTAACACCGGGCAAAGGCACACCACCATTGTCCTGTACAGTACCCGTGATTACCTTGTCCTGAGCAAAAAGCACCGAACAGCTCAAAAGAGTCACTAAGAGCATGCAAAGTTTCAATCTCTCCATTGGTCTCATAAATAGAATTTAATTTAATTATAAAGTTTATTACGGTTTGGTTTCTAATTTGATTGCTACCATCCAGTAGTCAAATATTTAATGTCAATCTCCATACGATGGAAGAATTTCATTATCAGAACTTCACTTGTTTTCAATATGCCCTTTAACAAGGTAAAACTATTTGGAAGATGTGTCTTTTAACACTTACAAAAACGATTTCGTTGCGCAAAAGTAAGTCTATTATAACTTATCATTAACGTAATATTAAAAAATATGCAATTTAGTTGGCAACTATTATAGGCGGTATATATGTACCTGTAAGATGTAAATACAATATCGTATCCCACAACCACTGCTCTACATACATTTTAATCCATACCAAGTTTTCTAATTAAAAATCGTTTTAGTAATGTAACGGAAGATCATCATTTTTTTATTCTGTCAACCTAAAGTTTAACCCGGTTTGAAAATTCAGTTGCCTCTTTATTGAGTAGATTCGATCTCGTCCAATTATTAATGGACTTCATCAAAACCAAGCCTCGACTGAGTAACCTTTAACAAGTCTGAAATAACTTTCGGGAGGTCTTTATAGTTTCCATTGGCAAATAAAATAAATTTCAAACGCAAACCTTACAATATTTAACATTAATTTGAATCACAAATGTTTCAATCAGACAAGTATAATTGCACATATCCTCATTTGTGTATGTTTTGGAACATTGATTAAAATATTTTTGGGATTGCATTACGACTTTTATAACAAGGTTCATATATCAAATAATTCCTATGCTCAAAGTTAATTTATGTGTCATATTTGCCTTTTTGCAAGTGTTCATCAGTCCAGCTCAGACAGAATTTAATATTCGGCAGATTTCACCGCCCGGGGGGTTTACTCGACACGGAATCCAGTCTATTGCAGAGGACAACCTCGGTTATATCTGGCTGGGCACTGAAGAAGGGATCATAAAGTTCAGTTCTAATCACACCGAATGGTTCTTTCCCAACAATGCCGTTTCTGAAAACGCTCCAAATGCCAAGGTGCAGGCCATACATATAGCACCAAGCGACATGGTCTGGGCATCTACTGACAAGGGACTGTATCAATTCAACAGGATAACCCAAAATTTTGACCTTACGAAATATACCCGTGAAGATGGTACAGATAGCGCCGGTAACATAAGGTCTGTTCTCCAACTCAACGAGAAAGAACTGCTTATACTGGACAACAATACTCTCAATGTGCTTGATCTCGAATTACTGAAATCGAGTAGGGTGGATCAAAATATCAGGTCAATGCCCACCGTCATTTACCGGGATGGCGATGAAAGGGTCTGGATAGGTACATCTGCAGGAGGCATTTACCGGTATGATCGTAGAACCAATACTGCCAACAAAATTATATCCGTTGGTTTTAGAATTACATGCATATATGCTCAAGGAAAACGACTGTGGGTGGGCACTCAAGACAATGGTGCAAGGATATACGGACTGAACGGAAAGCTTATTGCTGATTTACCTCTCAACATAAACTCCGGCACCAACCAATCTGCACGGGTACGGGCAATTACAAGGGACTTGCAGGGAAGCTTATGGTTTGGAACAGATGCTGGTCTCTATGTAGAAAACAACGGAAAAATTGAATGGATCGACCCAGAAAATTATACTGGTATACCCCACAACTCGATATTTGAGCTCTACGAAAAACGTGGGGGCGGACTTTGGATTGGGACCTGGTCGGGCGGTCTAGCATTAAAACATGACAACGACAACAATTTCCAAACTTTTCGGCATAATGACAAACCGAACTCAATTAGCAATAATGTAGTAAGCTCTTTCATACATCAAAAGGAAGATGAGCTGCTTATAGGTACAGAAGTAGGCGGTTTGAATACTTTCAATATCAGCACGGAAGAATTTATGACCGTACCACTTGGCAATGCTCAATACCAGGTGAAGAACATTAAGGCATTAAGTAAGGACAAAGAAGGCGGCATCTGGGCAGGCACATTTAGGGAAGGGCTTTGGTACAGACCTGCAGACAGTTCAGAATTTAAACAGATAAAGGGTACCGTAGCTGGTGGGGCAGACCTCTCCTCAAGCAGTGTCTATGCCTTGCAACCCGTTGATTCTGGTGTGTGGATAGGGGTTTTTGATGGCGGCCTTAATTTTTATGACTTCAGAACGAAGAAGATCAGTCAGCAATTTACGGAGGACATCAATGGTGTTGACTTTAGTCAAGTGGATGTTCAGACCATCATTTTAGGCCAGGATGCTACTTTATGGGTTGGTACTTTAGATTCATTTGTGTACCAAATACACCTACCAACCCAAACAGTAAAGAATATTTCACTGCAAAACCACAAACATCTTGATCCAAACCTTACATCTTACAGTCTATGGCAACACAAATCTGGGGAAATCTGGATAGGGACCAAAAACGAAGGTATATTGATCTATAATCAAAAATCAGATTCCATTAGGCGTTTTGATGACGCAGGACTTCTTAAGGACAAAAGTGTTTACGGCTTCGTCGAAGATACTCTCGGCAAGTTATGGATCACTTCAAATAATGGGCTTATCGTTTATGACCTCAACAACCACGACAAACGTCAATTTGTTTACAGTGACGGAATACAGAGCAATATATTCAATCCACAAGCTTTATTTAAGGATGATAAAGGTTCACTTTACTTTGGAGGATCCCACGGCTTTACAAGAGTTGTCCCAAGTTCTATTCGTAAAAATACAGACCCTCCCCAAACTACGATTAAGAACATCAATACGGCCAATGGTCAAATCGTACATCCTCGTTTTTTAATGGACGGCGGTACTGAACCCATCAACCTTGCTCCAGGGGAGAATACTTTTAGGATCAATTTTTTTGCCGATAATTATTTGATTCCGGATAAAAACGCCTACAAATACCGCATCGCAAACCTCAACGAAGACTGGATAGACCTGAACAATGAAGGGTCAGTCCTGTTTACAGGATTGGATGCGGGTGAGTACCTTTTTGAAGTCAAAGCTGCAAACAATGACGGAATCTGGGACAAAACCCCCGCACAACTGCTAGTTATCATTGATAAATATTGGTACGAAACAGGGCTTGCCTACTTTGTTTATTTGCTCCTAGTAGGCATTTTGATCTACGTTATAATAAGATTTTCATTAGAGCGCATAAAGCTGAAACAGGCCGTCTCGATCGAAAAAAAGCAACGTGAAAATGAAGAGCAAATCCACGAAATGAAACTAAGGTTCTTTACAAACATATCACACGAGTTCAGAACACCACTCTCATTGATCTTATGGCCACTTAGACAGTTGATAAATTCTAAAAATATTACAAGTGAAGATCGGACAAACCTGCAAATCGCACAGCGCAGCACTAACCGCCTCCTTGAGATGATCAATGAGATCATCGACCTCAGAAAGCTGGAAAAAACAGAAAATAAATTGGATATATCCAAGTTCGATCTAATACAATTTATTAAAGCAATTCACCTGGGGTTTGCAGGTAGCGCCACTTCTAAGGCAATCAACTTTTCTTTTGATACAAATTATGATTCACTCAATATAGAGGCCGATGAAAAAAAACTTGACAAGGTAATTTACAATCTTTTTTCCAATGCTTACAAATATGTACAGGTCAATGGTCTGATAAAGGTCACGGTACGGAAGAACGAAATGCCGACAACCTCCACCTACAGCAATCAACTCAATTACGGTCAAATTTATACTGATGATTTTGTAACTATTGCCATAGAGGACAACGGCTCTGGCATAGATGGCGAGGACTTATCGCGGATTTTCAATCGATTTGAACAGGGCAAACGCGAGCAGAACCACGATCAGAACGGAATTACCGGTAGTGGTATTGGCCTATCGCTCTGCAAAGAATTTACTCTTTTACATCACGGTCAGATACGGGTTCAGAGCACAGTGGGTATAGGAACTTGTTTTACGCTGATACTCCCCCTTCAACAGAAAGCTCAAAAAATCCTTTTTGAAAGTCATCAAAAGATCGTTAATTTAAAAAAGAATGAACTGCCCGCGGCACAAACCCAGGTAAAAGTAGATCCCGAGTTTAAAGCGCAAATCCTAATTGTTGAAGACAACGAAGATTACAAAAATTTGCTGCAGGATTATTTAAAGAAATACTATACCGTGGCAAGTGCGAAGAATGGCATTGAAGCCCTATCAGTACTTAAAAAGCGTAACATCCGTTTAGTTATTTCTGATGTAATGATGCCTGATATGGACGGTTTTGAACTCTGCAATATCATAAAATCGCAATCTGAAACCAGCCAAATTCCGGTCATTTTGATGACGGCACTATCCTCATCCCAAAATAGATTGTCTGGTCTGGACAAGGGAGCAGACGCCTATTTGACAAAGCCTATAGATGAACTCGTCTTATTAAAACAAATCGAAAATCTGCTTAAACAGCGTAAAAGAATCGAGAAAAACTTTTCCAGACCCTCACTCTCACAAAATCGCCCAAAGGTAAATGAGCTAGATAACCATTTTCTTAATCGGGTACGCGGGGTTGTAGAGGCCAATCTCTCTGACGAAAACTTTTCTGTAGAAAAACTGGCAGAAGAAATGGCCATTAGCCGAAGCAGCCTGCACAGAAAGATAAAGGCGTTTTCTGGACTAAGTTCCTCAGAATTTGTGAATTTGGTCCGAATCAAGCTTGCCATCCAGATGATTGAGGAAGAAAATTACCTGTTTAGGGAAGTCTATCACCGCGTGGGTTTTAGTTCTCAATCCTACTTCACCAGATGTTTTAAGAAATTCTATGATGTATCCCCAAAGGAATATTTCAAAGAAACATAATATTAATTCCGGGCTCCTTATCCCTGTCACTATTGATTCTTTTGATGTCACTAAGAATATCTTCAGTTAGACATCAAGGTTATTCCGAAAATTGAATACTCATTAAAATATTAATAGCGGCTTAAAAAAACTCAAGGTCTCCATAAAGTCGGCAAGGTCCTACCCATCCATTTTCCGACGTTGCTCCCTGCTGAACCTTAATGCTGGATTGACGATTTGTACAGGCTGACCGGTTTCGCGTATTGCAGGCCATATTCCCGGCTTTATTGGCACAATATCACTCAATGGGTTCGCACCGATGATTTCTTGCTGCTTGCGAACCATCCTGAAGGCTCCCAAGTAATAACCCTTTTCTTCAAACCAAAACCGATCGCTTTACTCTTGAGCAACTTTACAGGTTTTCTATAAAAGCTTTTTGGCAACTACCATCAGTAACCTATTATATTTAAGTTTAGATTGAGCCATCAAGGACGTCCAACTAAAGGATATTATAAGGGAATTATGGCAATTCCAGTTTTCATACCAAGGCCATAGCCCTCCGCACGTTTGAGCTGATGCTCCTCAAACCGTAAATATTGTGGAGTCATACTTAAACTGTACGTCTGTAAATAAATAATAGCAGAACGAATAGTGCAATCGCAAATGAAATCTGTATTGCTTGCCGAAAAAAAAGGATTGAACTCTTAGGTTCAACATTTTTAGCTAGCTATAGATTACACCTAGATACTAAGCCAGAACAGTAGTAATCCTTCCAACTGAAGATTTTGGCACAAGGTAGGCAGGGCATTTTAAGTTAATAAGACTGTAAGAGTATTAAAAGTTCCAACTCATTTATGGAAGAGCTTGATATTGCTTTGACCTGTAGCAGATGGTCAATCAATAGACTTATGGTGGTTGAACAATTGCATTTAGATAACAATTACATCTTCGCGTTTACTAATAATCTCAAAATTTGTTAATATAACAATCCCGATGGGCAAGTTGTTTTTACTTTTGGCGTTCAGTAGTTATTATGGTCAAAATATTCTTATGGTGCCTATGCTTGGTACCGGGTATACTTTCCGCGCAATTGGTAAATATTGAATCCAAGCGTATGCAGACCGATTCGTTGAGGTTTGCATTAAAAGGTGATTTTTCCTTCAATCATACCAACAACGATGGCAATCAAATTACTCAGACAGACGTGGCCCTGACCACGCAGGTAAAATCAAAAGATCTACGGAAGATTTATTTCCTTATAGGCAATTACAGGCTAATTGATTCCGGTGCGGAAAACCTGCAAAATGGTTGGTTTCTTCACGGAAGGTTCAATTATAAATTTGATGGGTGGCAATTTCTAAGGTTCGAATCCTTTGTTCAGGGTCAATACAATCAGCTGCTGGTGGTAGAACAGCGCAACCTGATCGGGGCGGGACTTCGGGTGAAATGGATGGACAGGGATCGTTTTACCGCTTACGCAGGCAACAGTTATATGTATGAAGTGGAGTTTAGCCAACGAGCGGGCACCACCGATTACAATCACCGCAACAGCACCTACCTCACGCTGTCGTATGCTGCAAAATCTGGTAAGTTTTCTGTCGCCAATACGGTGTATTACCAACCTCTATATCGTAATCTGGAAGACTATCGAATATTAGAACAATTCCGGCTGGACATTCCCCTGGCGGAATGGTTTAAGGTTTTTACTACGTACAATTACTATTTTGACAGTCAGACTCCTCTGAATACAAGAGAATATACCTCTAACTTGAATATTGGGGTGGGGGTTAGTTTGTGATTATTTGACGTATGCTGGGAAATCTGTATACATATGAGAGGTTGGTGGATTTAATATTACAAAAACCTAGAGGCATTTTATTTAAATAGCTGATTCGTCTAGATGAATCAACTTTTATACTTCTATTCTTTTAGATTACTTCTAATTGCGATACAAGTCACAAAAAAACAAGTGTTATTGTTTTAAAACTTCTACCAGTTCTACATTTAAGTACAGATTTTCAACCCCCACTTTCTGTGATTTCAAGATGCCAATTGCTTCTAGCTCATTGAGATACTCAGCTGCCGTTTGCCTCTTGGCAATTCCATTATCAACCAGATATTTGACTTTACAATAGGGTTGTTCAAATAACAATTCAATTAACTCTTTGGAATAAACACGCGCGGGAAGTTTTTCTTTCGCCAGAATAAGCGTTTCCTGCATCAGACGGTTGATGGAATTTATCTTTTTTAAAGTGTATAGCGCTGTTTCTGCTATCCCTTTTAGTATAAAAAGAATCCAAGCTTCCCAAGTTGAATTTTCGGTTACACCTCTAAGATTTGTGTAATACTCATTTTTGTTCTCGATGATGTATTTACTTAGGTAAAGTATAGGGGTGTCCAAAAGGCCTTTCTCGACCATATAGAGCATATTAATAACCCTACCCGTCCTACCGTTCCCATCAAAAAAGGGATGTATCGCTTCAAACTGGTAATGCATTATCGCCAATTTTATCAGAAGATCAACATCATCATCTGCGTGAATGTAAATTTCTAGATTTTTTAATAGATTTCGAATTACCAATTCACCCTCAGGAGGCGTGTAAACGGTTTTATCATTACTTGTAATTTTAGTTCCAGGGGCATTGCGTATTCCAGAGCTGTTCTCTTTTATAGTCTGGACGATTTTAATAAAAGAGTTTGTAGAAAGGGGTCGTTTACTTAATTCAGTATAGCCTTCCCATAAAGCCTGTCGATATCTCAAAACTTCTTTAGTCTGAGCATCTGTTGTAGAAATATTAGACGAAAAAGCTTTGAATAAGGTATCCTGTGTTGTCACTATGTTTTCAATCGCTGAACTGTCCTTTGCTTCCTGTAGCGTTATGGCATTAATTAGCATTGACTGATTCGGAATTTCATCTGCTCGTCCCTTCAGTTCTGCCAAAACTTTATTTGATTTAATGGCTTGCTTCAATATTTTCTTTGTTTCAACCTCAACATTGGGAGGTAATAAAGGCAAGTCGTTATAAGCTTTTTCAGGATTGTACACCGTATCGACATTTAAAAGTGACTATGTCGAAGGCATCGACACTTTGCAAATATATGTCGAAATATTATGAATTTATCGACATATGTGAAATAGAGTCACAAATCTCTAGTCAAACAAGATTGTTAAAGATTAAAAAAATCAAAAGGATGCCCTTTGTTGTACCGTTATCGTACCAAAATAAAAAAGCCGGACTTGTTAAAATAGGCTTAGCCTCTTGTACAGGCGGAGAGACTTACTTCGGCTACGCCTGCATACCGGCGAGGCAGGCTCAGCACAAGCTTCCTTTCTCCTTTATCTGCTTCCACCCTCAAATTTTTCCAATAAAAAAAGCCCCTCGTTTCCGAAGAGCTTCTCTTTGTACAGGCGGAGAGTCTTACTTCGGCTGCGCCTGCCTGCCGGCGAGGCAGGCTCAGCACAGGCTTCTCGCCTCTCCTACATCATCAATACCATCTAATTTTACCAATAAAAAAGCCCCTCGTTTCCGAAGAGCTTTTCTCTGTACAGGCGGAGAGACTCGAACTCTCACACCTTGCGGCACTAGATCCTAAGTCTAGCGTGTCTACCAATTCCACCACGCCTGCAAGCTACTTTAAATACGCTTAGGATTTGTATTTAAAGCCTGCATCTCCATTTCTAAAAATGCGAGTGCAAATATAGGCAATATTTTTACGTTGCAAAATCATTATTTTGAAAAAGTAAATGATTTTTTCTTGCTGATGTCATTCCGTTAGGTCAAAGGGAGTTTGTGTAATTTTGCTGCTAAATTTCAACAGATGAAAATTCAAGAATACCTCGATAAAAACAAGCCACGACTCATTGATGAACTCATCCAACTTTTAAAAATTCCTTCCATTAGCGCTGATCCTGGTTATAAAGATGAGATGGGTCAGACCGCAGCGGCTGTTTCGCAAAAACTTAAAGAAGCCGGCTGTGACCTTGTAGAGATTTGTGAAACGCCAGGATATCCGGTTGTTTATGGCGAGAAAATAATCGACAAAAATCTGCCCACCGTTTTGGTTTATGGCCACTATGATGTGCAGCCGCCTGATCCATTAAATCTTTGGAATTCTCCGCCGTTTGAGCCAGTCATCAAAGAAACTAAAATCCATCCCGAAGGTGCCATTTTTGCCCGTGGCGCCTGCGATGACAAAGGCCAGATGTACATGCATGTCAAAGCGCTGGAGTATATGGTCAAGACCAATACGCTTCCGTGTAACGTCAAGTTTATGATAGAAGGCGAGGAAGAAGTGGGAAGCGAAAACCTCAACTGGTTTTTGGAACGGAATTTAGACAAACTGGCCAACGATGTCATCCTTATCTCAGATACTGGAATGATCGCCAAAGATGTTCCCAGCATCACCACCGGCATCCGTGGGTTGAGCTATGTGGAAGTCGAAGTGACCGGTCCCAACCGCGACCTGCACAGCGGACTTTACGGTGGCGCCGTCGCCAACCCGATCAACGTGCTGACCAAAATGATAGCGTCGCTACACGACGAAAATAATCACATCACCATTCCCGGTTTTTACGACAAAGTAGCAGATCTCAGCGAAGTAGAACGCGAGAAAATGGCCGAAGCACCTTTTTCGCTAGACCGTTATAAAGAGGCGCTGGACATCAAGGACGTCTATGGTGAAAAAGGATTTACCACTAACGAGCGCAACAGCATCCGCCCTACGCTGGACGTTAATGGGATTTGGGGTGGCTATATTGGCGAAGGTGCCAAAACTGTAATCCCAAGTAAAGCGTATGCCAAAATAAGTATGCGCCTCGTGCCCCATCAGGATTGGAAAGAGATTACCGAGCTGTTTACCAAACACTTCAACAGCATCGCGCCAGAAGCGGTTACCGTTAAAGTAACCCCACATCACGGCGGTCAGGGTTATGTTACTCCCATCAACCATATTGGCTACCAAGCTGCAGAAAAAGCGTATAAAAGAACCTTCGGAAAAACACCTGTCCCCCAGCGCAGCGGTGGCAGTATCCCCATCGTTTCCCTCTTTGAAAGTATGCTAAAAAGCAAGATCATCCTGATGGGCTTTGGCCTGGATAGTGACGCCATCCATTCCCCCAACGAGCATTTTGGTATTTGGAACTATTTAAAAGGTATCGAGACCATTCCCTATTTTTATGAGGAGTTTACCCGTTTAAAACAGCAGCAAGACATATAATTTTAGGATTAGGTCGATTCCCTAAAGAAAAATTGGGAACCGCGCTTTCCGCTGTGACTCCACGCCGCTTTCGCTTTGGGGAGGATGACGCTGCAACCTGCCCGCCAATGGTGGGTCGCTATAGCAAGGGAACATTGTTAAGATGACCAGTGCTATATAATCAAACCGGCTTTAATATAAGTATCTTTAGAAAAAAAAGAGCACTATGAAAAGATTACTACCCTTGGTTTTTGGCCTAATATTCGGCAGCATTTTTGCGCAAAATATTGATTTACAAGAAATTGCTTCCGGTTTTTCCTCACCGCTTAATATTCAAAACGCTGGCGACGACCGGCTTTTTGTGGTAGAGCGCGGTGGTGTCATCAAAATTGTAAATACCGATGGTTCAGTAAATGCAACCTCGTTTATCAACATCTCCGGGCGGGTAACGGCCAGTGGGGAGCGCGGCCTTCTGGGATTGGCCTTTCATCCTGACTACCGCAACAACGGCTATTTTTATGTTTACTATATAGACAAAAGCAACAACACGCAAGTTTCACGATTTTCGGTTTCAGATTCAAATCCAGATGTTGCAGACCCGTCGTCAGAATATAAAATTTTAGATTTCAGTCAACCTTTCAACAACCACAACGGCGGCTGCATCGCCTTTGGCCCTGACGGCTACCTGTACATTTCTTCCGGTGATGGGGGCAGTGGGGGCGATCCGCAAGATCGGGCGCAAAAGACGACCAATTTCTGGGGGAAATTCCTAAGAATTGATATCAATAACGGGTCGCCTTACTCTATACCGGACACGAACCCCTTTGCGGGTCAAACAGACAAAACCGAGGAAATCTGGGCTTACGGCCTGCGCAACGTCTGGAAATTCTCATTTGACCGGAGTACCGGTGATCTGTGGTCTGGCGACGTGGGTCAAGGAGCGTTTGAAGAAATCAATAAAGCTGCATCTAATGCTTCCGGACTTAATTATGGCTGGCGCTGTTATGAAGGAAACAGCACGTTTAACACCTCGGGCTGCCCACCAGACTCCGAACTGTTTTTCCCGGTCGCCGCATACAGCCATGAAAACAACGGCCCTTCTAAGTGCTCCATCACCGGTGGATACGTTTATCGCGGTTCCCAATTTTCTAAAATGGTGGGCAAATACTTTTTCGCAGATTTCTGTAGCGACGAGATCGGTATGCTCAACGCTGATGGTTCTGAGGATTACGCCATTACTTACTCTGGCCCGTTTTCGGGAAATGCACTGAGCAGTTTTGGCGAAGACCAGAAGGGCGAACTTTATGTAGTAGGTCTGGGCAGCGGTAAACTCTTTCAAGTGGTGGATGCTGATGAACTTGGGTTAGTAGGTAGTTCGGCAGAGAAAATCACTGTATTTCCCAACCCGGCAAAAAACACTCTTTCTATATCAGGGCTGGACAACCGCAAACAAATTTTCAGGCTTTATGGATTGACCGGTCAATTGATCAAAGAAAATGCAGTGGATGCCTCCAACAATCACGTGGACATTTCTAGAATTTCCCGTGGCGTGTACGTCGCACAACTCACCGGGCAAGATGGATCACTGCTAACGTTTAAGGTTGTTGCCCAATAAACTGTTTAAGATTATTAAAAGCCTTAGATTTTCTTTACATAGTCTGTCACTAGAACGATCTGCTGGCCATTGACCTTGCCCTCAATGTATTTTTCGTTTTCGTGATCCAGGGAGATACGGCGAACGGCAGTTCCTTGTTTGGCAACCATACTGCTTCCCTTTACTTTGAGGTCTTTAATAAGTACCACATTATCGCCTGCTTCTAGTATCACCCCGTTGCTATCACGGTGCGTCAATGCTTCGGCAGCTTTAGGGGTGGGTAGACCGGCTCTTGCCCATTTGGGGGTGGCGTCCTTCATGTACATCATATCAAGAAGATCTTGCGGCCAACCTTCTCCTTTTAAACGGTGCAACATTCTAAAAGCCACAACTTGTACCGCAGGCACCGTGCTCCACATACTGTCATTGAGGCAGCGCCAATGGTTGGGGACAACATCCTCCGGATTATTTAGCTGATGCCGGCACGTGCCACAAGTGAAAATTGCAGTTTCGACTCCATCATCAGGCGATTCAGGAATGTTATACTGCAATAGACCTTCGGTGCTACCGCAGAGTTCACATTGATTGCCGCTGCGGTCGCGCAGGTCCTGTTCAAAATCCATAATTGAAATTTGTTTGTAAAGATAGATTTTTCGCCGCAGGCCTAATCCTATAAAGCCGCAATCCAAGCTATGTCTAGGATCAAAACATCACAATGTCCTGAGGGATTAGAAGCAAGCTGGACAAATTAATTATCTTAGCCCAATTAACAGCAGCCCGTGATATTTACCCAAGAATACAGAAAATACTGGAAGCCTGAGCAACGGTTGACGTTTCGTTTTGTGTTCAGTTATTTTTTGCTCTTCGTATTTTTTACTTTTTTTAGCGGGTATCTGGTCAAACCTATTTTTTGGATCGGCTTGCGTATTCTAAAGCTTAAGATCGAGGTGCACGAGACCGTATATTCTACAGGAAGTGGCGATACTGCTTTTATGTTTACCACCTACTTTATCGCTTTGGTTGCGGCCGTGTTTACAACTGTTTTTTGGTCATTTTGTGATCGAAAACGGCAATCCTATAATCAGCTTTTTTATTGGTTTACGCTGGCTTTGCGTGTTTTCCTTATCCTTATGATGTTTCAGTATGGCTTTGAAAAGGTGTTTAAAACCCAATTTCGCACTGCAACAAACTTGCGGTTGCTCCAACCCCTGTCCGAATTTTCGCCCATGGGACTGGCGTGGACGTATTTTGGCTTTAGCCGGGCTTTCAATTTTATAATAGGTGCCACTGAAATTCTTGCCGCGCTGCTGCTGATCCCAAGAAGGACACAGACGCTGGGGGCTTTAACAACCTTTGGCGTTATGCTGCACGTGACGGTGATGAATTTTATCTATGACGTACCGGTCAAACTGTTTGCCCTGCACCTGACAATATTTGCAGGGGTGTTGCTAGCCACTGATCTTAGACGGCTCGGACGCATTTTTATACTGAACCGGTTTGTGGATCGGGTTGCATATTATCATCCTTTTGGCAAGAGGGAAAAAGCTTTTCGTTTGGGTAGGATTCTAATGAAAACCTTGGCCACGCTGGGTCTGCTGTGTTTTTTTGGATTTTACGGGTATAGGGCAGAACGCACAAAAGGGGACAAACAGGAAAAACCTTTGCTCCACGGAATATGGGAAACCACAGTGTTTGTCAGGAACGGCGATACGCTCCCGCCTCTTATTACAGACGAGTATCGCTGGCGTTACCTGGTCATCGATTTTGACGAAAAAGCTTCCGTAAAACGTATGACGGACAGTATCACGCCCTACACCTTCCTTGTGGATATTTCGGAAAATAAAATTTCAATGTTTGAAAAAGGTGGTGACAGTGTTTTTGACAATCTACATTATTCACTAAATGGAGATCAGCTTCAATTGCGTGGCGCTTTAAAAGGAGACACGCTCGACATTAATTTCGTTGAAAAGGATATTTCAGAATTTACGCTCTATAGCCGGGAGTTTCAGTGGATCAGTGAGCATCCTTACAATCGGTAATTCAAAAGTTTTGGGAATAAAAGCCAATGCTACCATTTATTGTTCTGCAAACAACCGCCACGATATTTTACTTTAGTGTCAAACGAAACCTCATCTGGCGTTCAGAAATCATTGTGATAAGCCCGCCATGGCTTTCTTATGTACTACATAGCAAAAATGTAAATTAAATTATTGAAGGTCAAGATGAGCCGCTACAGGAGTCTGTTTTTAAGAGCATAAACCTATCTCGCTCTATGAGTTCTGGTAACAATATAGCGTATGTCATATACTTCAACAGGAAATGTGCTGGATATTTTTACAGTCCCACCATTAGCCTCCCATGTATTGAGCGTATATGCATTAAACGAACTTAGGTAGAAATGTTCTACTCCGGCTCCTTTTGACAGGATAAAATCACGCTTGTAAATCTCCCCTACCGCGCCACCTATATCTATAGCAACAGTGATGCGGGGTATATTTGTATTTGTGGGGCGTGCCTTAAATTCTATCACGATATTTACACCATCACCGTCACGGCCTGTTATTGTACCTGTGGTTGAATCATAAAAAGTTGATATATCTACTGGCTTTTGTCCATCCTGTATTATACCGGCGTTATTAGGTAAGCTGACACGTGCTGGTGTAGTTGTAATGCCGGTAAAAGGAGCGGCAGAAGTATACTGGGTATCTACATAATCTGCCCAACCTGTATAGTCGTTTGCGTTTGAAGCAACAGCAGCGCTACCTACCTCAGCCCACACAGAACCATCGTAGTAATAAAAGGCATCTAGATCAGTATCATAAACCAACAGACCCGTAGCAGGATCGGTTATAGCTATACGCTGATCAGAATCCATTCTGGGAATGAGAACACCCTTACTGGTAGAGCTTAACTCAAGTGCAGCCGAGGCATCAGGAGTAATGGTGCCGATACCTACTTGTGCATTTACTGTAAAGATAAAGCCAACAATAAACAGCGTTGGCAATATGGCTTTGAACTTGGAGAACTTTATTTTCATAGCTAGGATTATTTGTACTACAATAATATATAAATATTCGTTATAATAATTAATTTAAACGTTAAAATACACGACAATATAATTGTGACTGGCGACCGTTAGCTATTGATCATTGAAAAACAGCTTTATATCGGTTAGCATTTTTTTCAAAGATTTCAAATTTAAGCTTACAAATAACATCCCATTCAAGATTGAAAATGGTTTCCGTGCTATTTCATAAGAACTACACTTGTAGAATTAAAATTTATTTCTACATTTGTAGAAATAAATCTAAAAACGTAGAACGATGAGCTTGTCCAATGCCGAAGAACAATTGATGCAAATCCTCTGGAAACAGGAAAAAGCATTTATGAAAGACCTCATCGAAGCCTACCCGGAGCCCAGGCCTGCGCCCACCACCGTGGCGACCTTGCTAAAACGGATGCAGGATAAGGACTTCGTGGATTACAAACAATACGGGCGTTCACGGGAATATTTTCCGCTGGTGCGGCAGAAGGATTATTTCTCCAAACAGTTTCAGGGAATGATCAAAAACTTCTTTAACGACAGCACTGCACAATTTGCTTCCTTCTTTACCAAAGAAACCGACCTAAGCGAAAAGGAATTACAAAACCTGCGTAAACTCATTGACGAACGTCTCAAATCCCAAAAGTAATGCTCGACTACATCATCAAATCAATCCTGTGTTTGGGAATTCTCTGGGGCTTTTACAAAATCGCGCTTGAGCCGCTTGCCGCGCATACTTTTAAAAGGTTTTACCTATTGGGAAGTTTGGTGATGGCTTTGACGCTTCCGCTCATCACGTTGAGCTACACCACAGAAATTCAAGCTCCAGAAGTTGTGGAAAGCCCAGCCTATTATCCAGAGGCAAATTTCACCGCATCTCCTACCGTCGCTATTGAGGAACCTATTGACTTTACATCTTATATTATCGGTACTATTTATGCCATTGGATTCTTCGTATTTGGTTTCCGTTTTGCGAAAAACATCCGGGCCATTCACAAGAAAGTCAAGGACAACGAAAAAATCCCAGCGGTCAACTACATCAACGTCCTGCTCGCCGGAAAGATCGTTCCCCATTCCTTTTTAAAATATATTTTCCTGCCTATAACCGACTTTAAACAAAACCAGATCGCCCCGGAAATCTTGGCGCACGAAAAGGCACACGTCCACCAAAAACACAGTT
>JBATUQ010000044.1:0-67312 GCA_049671285.1 Leeuwenhoekiella sp.
GTATTGACCCATTGTTGCTGAATTTAATTCTTTGCAGCGACGTATTTCCATTTCACTCTAATCCTATTCCCGTATTTTTGACCTTCCTATCTAAATAAATTCCACAATGTCTGAAAATGTTCAAAAACGCTTGTTCCTGCTTGATGCCTACGCCCTGATTTTTCGCGGGTATTATGCGTTGATAAAAAATCCCCGTGTCAACTCAAAAGGGCAGGATACTTCGGCGATCATGGGTTTTGTCAATTCGCTGTTTGACGTGATCAAAAGGGAAAAACCAGATCATCTGGCCGTTGCATTTGACAAGGGCGGCAGTCACGATCGTGTGGAAATGTACGAGGATTACAAGGCGAACCGCGACGAGACCCCGGAAGCCATACGTATCGCCGTACCCATCATTCAAGATATTCTCAAGGCGATGCATGTACCGTGCATCGAGATCGAAGGTATCGAGGCAGACGACTTGATCGGTACCTTGGCAAAGCAGGCGGAAAAAGAGGACTATCAGGTTTTTATGGTGACACCAGATAAGGATTACGCCCAGCTGGTTTCTGAAAATATTTTTATGTACCGCCCCTCCAGAATGGGCAACGGTATCGAGATTTGGGGCATCCCCGAAGTGCAAAAACGCTTTGAGATAGAGCGTGCGGAGCAGGTTATCGATTACCTCGGTATGATGGGTGATGCATCTGATAATATACCCGGTTTGCCGGGCGTAGGTGATAAAACGGCCAAAAAGTTTATCAAGCAATTTGGCTCGATGGAAGGCTTGCTCGACAATACCGATCAGCTTAAGGGGAAGATGAAGGAAAAGGTCGTTGCCAACGCAGAATTGGGGCGCTTGTCCAAAAAACTGGCGACCATAATGATCGATTGCGACGTGAAGTTTGATGCCGAAAACTATGAGCTTTCAGAACCGGATACAGATAAGGTTCAGGAGATTTTTGACGAACTCGAATTTCGGAGGCTTAAAGATCAATTCATCAAGATATTTTCAGGCGAAGCCCAAAGTGATGTAGGAGCCGCAGTATCAAACACGGAAAGTGCCAAAAAAATCGTAGCATCATCAGAAGCTGCGGCAGCTGCGGGGTCGGGTCAGTTTTCGCTTTTTGGCGGTAATAGCAATGGGATGGAAATCGAAGAGCGTAATGCCCGCAAAACCATCAAGGATGTACCGCACGCCTATCAAAGTGTGGCTAGTGGTATGGCGATGGAGCTTTTCCTAAAAAACCTGATGAAACAAGACGCTGTTTGCTTTGATACCGAAACAACGGGCCTTGATCCACTGACGGCAGAACTCGTGGGGATCGCTTTTTCCTGGGAAAAAAGCAAAGGATTTTATCTGCCGTTTCCAGAAGACCGGGCAAAAGCGCAGGAACTGGTTGAAAAACTCCGCCCATTTTTTGAGTCGGAAGCAATTGAGAAAATAGGGCAGAATCTTAAGTATGATATCAAGGTTTTGGCCAAATACGATATTCGCATCCGCGGAAAATTGTTTGATACGATGCTCGCACATTACCTGATCAACCCAGATATGCGCCACAATATGGATGTGCTGGCAGAAACTTATCTTAATTATACTCCGGTTTCTATTACAGAACTTATTGGTAAAAAGGGGAAGAACCAAAAATCCATGCGCGACGTTCCGCTGAATGAACAAACGGAATATGCCGTTGAAGATGCAGACGTAACACTTCAGCTGAAAGAGCATTTTCAGAAGGAACTGGGAGCGGCCAATACGCAAAAGCTTTTCAACGAGATCGAAATCCCTTTGGTGCAAGTCCTCGCCGATATGGAGATTGAAGGGATCAACCTCGACAAACAATTCCTGAACGACCTGACCGAAGCACTCAATGAGGACATCCTTTCGCTAGAAAGGAGAATCTATGAAGAATCCGGAGAAGAGTTCAACATCGGTTCGCCTAAACAATTGGGCGAAATACTCTTCGATAAATTAAAATTGGTCGATAAGCCGAAAAAAACGAGAACGGGCCAATATTCCACAGCCGAAGATGTACTGTCCTATTTGGCGCCGAAACATGAAATCATTCAGCACGTGCTGGATTATCGCGGTCTAAGCAAATTAAAAAGTACGTATGTTGACGCGCTTCCGCAGCAGGTCAATCCCGAAACCGGTCGCGTCCATACCGATTATATGCAGACGGTTGCCGCTACCGGCCGCTTGAGCAGCAACAACCCTAACCTGCAGAACATTCCTATACGTACCGAACGTGGCCGCCAGGTGCGGAAAGCTTTCGTCCCACGAAATGAGGATTACGTTTTACTCGCGGCAGATTACAGCCAGATCGAACTGCGCATCATCGCTGCCCTAAGTGATGAAACCACGATGATTGAAGCGTTTAGAAATGGTCAGGACATTCACGCCTCGACCGCGGCAAAGGTGTTTAATGTGCCTATCGACGAAGTGACCCGCGAACAACGGAGCAACGCCAAGACGGTGAATTTTGGAATAATCTACGGTGTTTCGGCATTTGGGTTGAGCAACCAGACGGAACTTTCCCGCAGCGAAAGCAAAGAACTGATAGAAACCTATTACAAGACCTACCCAAAACTGCGTAAGTATATGAGTGAGCAGGTCGATTTTGCAAGGGAGCATGGCTATGTTTCCACCGTTCTGGGCCGGCGCCGGTACCTCAAAGACATCAATGGGCGTAATCAAGTCGTGCGTGGCGCGGCAGAACGTAACGCCGTCAATGCACCGATTCAGGGGAGTGCAGCAGATATCATCAAGATCGCGATGATCAGCATTCATAAGAAACTTTCCGGAGGAAAATTAAAAACCAAAATGTTACTTCAAGTACACGATGAACTTGTTTTTGATGTGTATAAACCCGAAGTGGAGCAAGTCAAAAAACTCGTCAAGTCTGAAATGGAAAATGCCTATAAACTTGACGTTCCTCTTGATGTAGAATTAGGTGTTGGTGAGAATTGGTTGGAAGCGCATTAAAACAATCTATATATTTAATTTTTTTTATGCTTATCATTAAAAGAATAAATAATCATTAATGTTTTATTTGGCGTAAATTTTCTTTGTATAAAAGTTGGAGGTATTCTAGAAATGGACTTCTTGTCAAAATATGGTTTGATTCCTTTTCCTGAAGAAAAGAAGCACTAAATCAATTAAGCCATGTTTTATATTATTTAAATAGATATTGTCTATAACAATAATTGTCGTAAACGGTTCGATTTTGGATGTAACAATTTTTGTACTCACAAGCCCGCGGTGATCGTCACGGGCAAAAATAAAATCGTCAAAAATGAAAAATCAGTATCTTTTCTTGCTTCTTGCAATCCCGTTTATTTTTAGTAGCTGCGCCGTGGTTCGTCCCGGTGAGGCCGGTGTAAAACAAAACTTGGGAGTTATGAGCTCAAAAGTGTATGGTCCAGGAACCGTTACTTTTAATCCTTTTACCTCTAAGGTTATCAAAACCAGTGTGCAGACTAACAATATCAGGCTTGACCTGACGCTTCCTAGTAAAGAAGGTCTCAGTGTAGAATCTCAAATCTCTATACTATATCGATTGAAACCAGAAATGGTGCCCACTATTCTTCAGAACCTTGGGCTGAATTATGAGTCTATCGTGACCAGTGTTTTCCGTTCTGCCGCCTCAGATGTTTGCGCAAAGTTCTTTGCAAAGGATATGCACTCCGGGATGCGGGCGGTTATAGAAGGTCAGATTCAGGAAAAGATGGAAACAACCTTGTCTCCTCAGGGAATTGTCATAGAAGCGGTATTGATGAAAAGCATACAGCTTCCTATGGGGCTTGCCCGCAGTATAGAGTCAAAACTTCAGGCAGAACAAGATGCAATGCGCATGGAGTTTGTTTTGCAACAGGCAAGACTGGAGGCAGATCAAAAAATCATCAATGCCACCGGTGAGCGTGATGCACAGAAGATTTTGGCCGAAGGACTTACTGACGAAATAATCAAGATACGCAGTATTGAAGCTTTTAATGCGCTTTCAAAATCGCCCAATAGCAAAGTGATCATAACAGACGGAAAGACACCGTTGCTTATAGATCAGAATTAAGCTTATCTACTTCTTTGGCAATTTCGCCAGGGATTAGGAAAAACAGTTCTTACTAAAAAGATCGATCCTTATGCATCGATCTTTTCTTTTTCAAATTCTGTAAGTTTTCGCATGCTATTGATTTCTTATGCTAGCTGCAATCTCTGTTTGCGAACCTTAGGTCATAATGTGCTTTGCGATTTTTAGTAGGTTAGATGAACATAGATAGGATGTGAGAAGTATTGGGACAAAAGGTTTGACCTTGGTTAGTTTTCGCTAGTTTTCAAGGATGTTTATTCACCAAGACAATTAATTTCACATATTTTTAACAGACTCCTAGTAATTACAAGGTTAGAAACCCGTCTGAAAGTGGGTAACTTAAACAATTAAAGCTATGTCAAAATTATTTTCAAATGCGGTTGTTGCCGCTTTATGTATTTTACCTCTTGGTAATTTTTTATCAGCCCAAAGTATGATCGATGGGTTCTTTTCAAAAAAGGGTGAATTGTCGCTTACGGCAAGTTACACCTCCAGTACTTTCGAAGAATTCTATCTGGGAGAAGAACTACAGCCTGCCGTACCTGCTCACAATGAGATAAGCCAAAATATTTATTCCCTTTATGCCAAATACGCTTTAAGCGATGATTTTTCGGTTATATTGAGTTTGCCCTATTTTTCATCAAACGGGGATGGTGCACCTGACCCTGTGAATGGCGAGACAGAGCAAAAAGACTTTCAGGATATTAGCCTGTACGCCAAGTATAGATTGGGCAGGGTCGACCTTGAGAGCGGAAATATAGATTTTTTATCGGCTTTGGGATTTAATATTCCAACCGGTTACGAGCCCAACGGTATCCTATCTAATGGCAATGGGGCATTCGCAACAAATTTACATCTTGGAGCGCAATGGAATACAGGTAGCGGTTTCTTTACTTCGGCTATATTTGGATACAGCTTGAGAGGTAAGGCCGATAATAACTTTGGGGTAAACGGGGGTGATGATTTTGATGTGCCCAATGCTTTCCTGTCAACGGGAAAGATAGGTTATGCTACAGAATCTTTTTATATAGATGCGTATGTAAATTACCAAGGTTCATCTGATGGAGTCGATATTGGCGGGACGGGATTTGCCGGAAATTTTCCTGAAACGCAAGTGGACTTTACCGTACTTGGCACTAACGCATATGTACCCGTGGGTGATACATTGGGCTTGAGTGCAGGTTATGGTTTTGTCGTGAATGGTCGCAACTTGGGTGATGCAAGTATATTCAGTCTGGGAGCTACTTTTGTTTTTGGCGGCGAATAAAAAGCTTAAACACTAGGGAATTTTGAGAAAAACCATCTCCTAAAGGGGGTGGTTTTTTATTGTGTCGTTGCCTTAAACATTATTTCCGACCAATTTTTAAATTGAACCACTTAAATCATCCAATTATAAATGGATGGAATAAATCTTAAATGATTGCAAATGGTTCTTTTTTATTTCAACCGAGAACAGTTTAACTCAGGAGACAGCGTGGTATTTTAGAGTGCAGGTTTAGTAACTTCAGCACATTTGCAGGTAGTTTTGCTGTAGGCCAAAGCACTTGTACAGTGTAAATATGCACCACATTTAGCTTATTTGGAGTGGTCAATAATTCGAATTGAGCAAGATGTATTGTGTAAGAAGCTTTTCTTGATAAAGGCTGGCAGATGAAAAAATAATCAATAAACCTGGTACACGAGGCTCTTGGAAGGTCTTGACCGAAGGACATACCAAAGAAATGATCAAGATATGCATATTGAGGCTTTTATTACACCTTTATATGCACTCAACAGTAAAGTGATCGTTACTGTTTGAAAGGAAGCTTTAGCATATTAACGAAAAATAGTTAAATGGAAGATGACCTTTGGTAACAGTCGCTTGATCTTTAGACTGATATTCTAACACGAGAATTTAAAAAAAAATTTAATCAGCTTGCAAAAAAAAAGGATTGACCCATAATTGGGCCAATCCTGAAATTCTAAGCAGGAGGTGCTTAAAACCAAAAATGGGGCAATGAACGATGGTTGTTTAGTCCAAGATCAACTTTTGGGTGTATTCCAATTGATTTGAGCTAACCGCCAGAATATAGGTACCGCTTGAAAGGTCTGGACGTTCAATTTTAATCTTATGGTTTACCGAAGCGAGTGCGGTCTGGTGCACCTTTCTTCCCGTAATGTCATAAAGTGTAATATCCAGATCATCACCGATTATTTTTTCAGGTAGGGTGAGGGTAAAGGATTCAGTTTCTACTGGATTGGGAAAGATACGTAGCGCATCATTGATCTCATCTTGTGCTGTAAAGCCGAGGGATTGCGTATTAAAGCCAAAATAAAACCGATCAGGAGCAAAACTCAATTCATTATTAGGGTCAATGGCGAACGCCAACGTGTTGATCTCTTTATCAAGAATCTCTGCTGTTTCCAGATAGCGATCATGCAAAATAATAGGGGTATTGATACCGGTAGCCTCTACAACCAGTGAATAGTTCTTGTGTCGAAGCTGATCCATTGACAGATGGATGATTTCTTCTTTTTTTGGCAGTTGCCTATTTTCAATACTCAGGAGCTTTCCGTGGGTGGATATGCTTAGATTGGCATCGAGGTTTACTGCTTTTAGAGCGTCACCATCAGTTACTGAGTTGTCTGCATTTTGATCAAATTTAATTAATGTCGCATCGGCGAGTAAGGGGTTCTCATTGCTATTTTCCAACATGAGTTTAACCGAAAGATAACTTTTAGGAGTGGTCACGGGCTCCCGTCTGGCAATCTCGCTGGGGGCTTTGTCAGACTCGCTGATTCTGAAAACAGCTTTTCCGTCAGTAGCTGTTCTGACGAAAGCTGCTTCACCGGGCTGCAGGTAATTACTTATTAAAGATGCTCCCAGCGAATTGTTGCTGCCATCGGCAAGTGAAACGGTCACGTAACCTCCCCGCACGTTTATCAACGGATCCCACACGTGGGCAAAATTTTGATTGAGGTTTTCTGAGTTTGCCAGGGCTTTGTTCAGGTCGATGGTACATTGATAGGGGTTGCCCACAAAGTTGAGTTCGTCCTTCCTTTCGCTTAGGTCGGTATCTTCATAAGTTCCGGTATACAGTGTTCCGGTTGTTCTTAAGATTGTGGTACTTGGGGTTGCCGTATTTGTGCTAAGATCCGTGCTTCGGTCGCCACGCACCATAACTAGGTAGGCGTCGCCAGAGGTGAGCACATTGGTGTCTGTGTTATCAATAGCGAGCCACTTTTGGGCTGCAACATTGAGTTTAAAGAGTGATGGGTTACCGGTAGAGGTTTCGTCAAAACCATTCGCGCCGGTCTTGGATCCAGATATGTGTGTTCCATATCCTGGATGGGGGTTCTCGTAAACGGAAGCCGCACCTTCCTGCCAATTTTGATTTATCGAAGTTGAAGTTGACACTGCGGGGGCTACCATCCTATATGCCCGCCGGTGTTTAAAATAGCGATGCGTTTCTATTTCACCGGTAATGGTAGAACTTTCCGGTAATGGTGCGAGTTGGCCGGTATGGGTTGCTGTATCCAAGAAAATGAAAGTACCAGAATTGGTTATGTTTCCATTCAGGTATAAGGTTCCGCCAATTTCCAAAGCTGATCCGCTTTCGACTTCGATATTGTTTATTGTAAGATCGGCGAGTAGTGTAGCAGTTCCATTTTTTATAAGAATATTATCTGCATCTGTTCCGTCGATGGCAGGATCGTTGGGGCTCCAGCCGTTTTCGTAAACGTAAGTTTTTACGGTCTCTGTAACTTCAGTGGTACATTCTGCAATTAGGACTTCGGGGAGAATAGTACTATCGATATACCTTTGGCCCCAGGCCCATTTGTTCCCAGATTGGTGGGAGACCCCTCCGTTACCGGCTATCCAGCTGTTGTTTACAAATCCATCACGATGGGTAAAGGTTGAGGTATTGTTGGTCATCGTATTGCTGTGGCAGGGAAGGCCATACTGCTCCCAGGCGTAGATGCCCACATTGGTGAAAGATTGTTGTTTTCCATAAACCAGATTGTTGTTTATGGTAATGTTTGTACCGCTTGCAATTGCGATTCCGTATTGTCCCGGATCAACGAGTATGTTGTCTTCCACAACTACCCAGGAACCGCCCATGTCACCGGTCATGATTCCGCCGCCATTCGGGCTTGGCCCACCGCCACGAATCCAGTTGCCCTTGACCTCGATGGGGTTTTCGGCTGTGCCATTTGATTTGTACAAATTGATAATGTCCTCTGGATAGCTTTCTCCCAAAACATTTACCGAGATGTTGTGGCTAACCTTGTTGATGCCACCATTGACTTCGTTGAACTGGGCCATTTGACCGCGGGGATAAGGACCATTGACATTTTTGACCGAATTGTAGGTGAACTGAATGCCAGAGCTGCGCACAGCGTAGAGTCCACTGGCGATATCTTCAATGCGGTTGTTCCTGATAATAACATTGGTACAGTTGAGAAGCTCGATCCCATTACCGGAACAAGAGTTTATACTGTTGTTCTCAATGATGATGTTGTTGCAGTTGTAAAGGCGAATACCGTTCCCGGTAATTCCTGATATCTCGAGGCCACTTATGGTTTGATTGCTTATGCCACTAAGCGAAATGGCGCCAGAGGCAGTATAGGGACCGCAAAACTGCGCTCCTGGATCTTGAGCCAGTGCGCCGGTTACGTAAAGGAAAAATGAAAATAGTACAACAGATCGAAATAGGTCTAGGGGTAACTTGGCCATAATTTTCTGATTTTAAAATTGTAGAGTTGTTAGTTGAAGATAATTTAAAAGATGTAAGTATTAAATAACTCGATGAAATACAATGATTGTTTATTTTTAACAAGAATTTACATTTTCAAAAAAACATAAATAAGATGAGAAGTCAAAGTAATAGGTTAAAAAACTTAAAAATTTAACTTTTGTAACACTAACTACTTATGAATTGGGCCGTGATTTGGTTCAAAAGAACCTTTGATTTAAATAATTTAGATTATATGCATTCTAGTATAGTTGTTTGGCTATTAATAATATTTTGGAGTAGGTTTTGTCTTTCATCTAAACTTGTATGTAAGAAAAAAATTAACATTATTTCGTATTGTTGTAATTTTTGTTAATTTCCCTCAGAATTATTTCTATGGAAGGACTTCGGGTAAATGAGAATTATCAACTCACGGAATGCCTCAATTGCCGTCAAGAATTGGGTCTCGGCTTTAATTACTGCAGAAATTGTGGGGCAAAGGTTCAGTCGCGGCGGTTCACCTTTCGCCGAATGGTGGAAGAGTTTGGTGAGCGTGTATTGAATCTTGACAATTCTGTCTTTCTTACATACGCACACCTGTTCACCAAACCGGAAGTGGTCATCGGGGGGTTTCTCACAGGCCTCCGAAAGCGTTATCTTAATGCCATCAATTATTTTACACTTGCCGTGACCATATCTGGTTTGCAGTTGTATATAATGAAGAAGTATTATCCGAATGCGATGGCCGGCTACCCGATTTATGAGCAGTCGAGGGGCTTAACCGAATTCATGCTCGATTACCAGTCCCTGGTCATGTTCATGTATATACCTATACTCGCCTTTATGGCGTGGTTGACCTTCCTTACCCTAAAGCGGCACAATTATGTGGAGCACTTGATCGTACAATTATATACGTTCTCTCATTGGGCCATTCATTCTGCTATCTTTGGTATTCTTACCTTAGTGTTGGGGATTGATTATTTTCTCTTTACCATTGTTATGATGATCAGTTTTGTGCTGTATTCAGCCTATGTTTTTAAATGTCTGTACAGCCTTTCGTTCGGGGGCATTCTACTTCGCACATTGTTGTTTTTATCCATTTTGGGTGTGGTGTATTTTATAGTGACGATAATCGTTATAGTAACGATGCTGATCGCAATGGGTCCCGAAGAACTCCTACGTATGAGCCAGGAAATGAATGCCAGTGGGCAGCCCTGACCCTTCGATGGGTTGAAGTCTCTTAATGAGGCATATGTATTATAGATCAAAGCGCGCTGGTCAAAACATTTACAGTCTGCTGTTTGCCATATTGATATATAGTTGTACATTTGCACCCCTGAAAAATGGCTAGTTCGCTAGCTGTCAGGAAAAGGAATGTTTAATAATTAATAATAACAGTGTGGACACATTAAGTTACAAAACAGTATCTGCCAATAAGAACACCGTCAACAAAGAGTGGGTTCTTATAGATGCTGAAGGACAGGCACTGGGACGTATGTCATCTATCGTTGCAAAATTCTTGCGCGGTAAGTACAAGCCCAGCTACACACCACACGTTGATTGCGGCGATAACGTCATTGTTATCAATGCTGACAAAATCAACTTGAGCGGAAGCAAATGGGACGCGAAGGAATACATCCGTCACACAGGCTATCCAGGTGGTCAAAGAAGCCTAACTGCAAAAGAGCTTTTTGACAAAGACCCTACCCGTCTTGTCGAGAACGCAGTAAAGGGCATGTTGCCCAAAAACAAATTAGGTGCTGCGATCTATCGCAACCTAAAGGTTTACGCAGGAACTGATCACGGTCAGGAAGCGCAGAAGCCTAAAGCAATTAATCTTAACGAAGTCAAGTAAATGGAAGTTATTCACAAAATCGGCCGTAGGAAAACTGCTGTTGCCCGTGTGTATGTTGCTCCGGGATCCGGAAACATTACCATTAACAAGCGTGACCTTAAGACCTACTTTACAACAGGTACCCTGCAGTACAAAGTAAATCAGCCATTGGTAATGACTGAAAATGACAAGAACTTTGACATAAAGGTAAATGTTTATGGTGGCGGTATCACCGGTCAGGCTGAGGCAGTACGCCTAGCACTTTCTCGTGCCATGTGCGAGTTGGACATCGAGAACCGCGGTATCTTAAAGCCAGAAGGATTGCTTACACGTGACCCAAGAATGGTCGAGCGTAAGAAATTTGGTCAGAAGAAAGCACGTAAGAAATTCCAGTTCTCTAAGCGTTAAACGATATCTTTTGGCAGCTGCCATAATTTTTCAAACCTTAAGAAAACGGAAAGAATCACAAATTTGTTCCCCTGTTCAATCAGGGTATTGGTTTAGCATCTAAATGGTAGAGGCGCTTTGATCACAATCAAAAACCACTTTATCATTGCTACATTAACGGGAACGTAAACTAAAAGTAAAAATGTCAAAAACAGAAAACGTAAAAGAATTGCTGGACGCAGGCGTTCATTTTGGACACCTCACGCGCCGTTGGGATCCCAATATGGCACCATATATCTATATGGAGCGTAACGGTATTCACATCATAAACCTTTATAAAACCGCAGCAAAGCTTGAGGAGGCTGCAGCAGCAATGGCAAAAATCGCTGCTTCGGGCCGCAAGATCCTATTTGTTGCTACAAAAAAACAGGCAAAGGAAATTGTTGCAGAACACGCGACTAAAGCCAAAATGCCTTTTATCACAGAGCGCTGGCCTGGCGGGATGTTGACAAATTTTGTCACCATTCGTAAGGCAGTAAAGAAAATGCAGACGGTAGATCGTATGAAACAAGACGGTCGTTTTGATTCCCTTTCTAAGAAGGAACAGTTGCAAATGAACCGTATGCGAGACAAGTTGGAAAAAAACTTAGGTTCTATCGAAGATATGACCCGGCTTCCAGCTGCACTTTTTGTGGTAGATATCCGTCGTGAGCACATCGCGATCAAAGAAGCTCAAAAGTTAAACATTCCTATTTTTGCGATGGTAGATACCAACTCTGATCCACGCCAGGTTGATTATGCTATCCCATCTAATGATGATGCTTCAAAATCTATCGAGAAAATCGTGAATGCTGTTGCCAATGCGGTAGTAGAAGGTCTTACCGAGCGTAAAGCAGGTAAAGAGGCCAAGCCTAAAGCAGACAAGCCCAAAGCTGACAAACCGAATAAAGCTGCTACAAAAGCAAAAGCAAACGACGAGGAAGAGTAGATTTCATAAAAATTAGACAATAGGTAAAGTCGTTTGGTACTGCAATTCTGCAATTATTGAACGACTTTTTTTAAATACTAATCAGAAATTTTTCGCATACGCGGAAAGTTAAAAAATATAATAAAATGGCAAAAATAACCGCCGCAGACGTAAACAAATTAAGAAAGACCACCGGTGCTGGAATGATGGACTGTAAAAACGCCCTTGTTGAAGCAGATGGTGATTTTGAAACCGCAATAGAAATCCTTCGCAAAAAAGGACAGAAAATCGCAGCAAAACGCGCAGACCGTGATTCTTCTGAGGGCGCTGTCATCGCAAAAGTAAGCGACGATTCAAAAAAAGGGATTATTATTTCTTTGAACTGTGAGACTGACTTTGTTGCTAAGAACGAAGATTATGTGGCAATGGCTCATAAATTGGCTGAGATCGCACTGGGATATAGTACTAAAGAAGATTTCCTTGCTGCTCCCTTTGATGACAAAATGAGTGTTTCAGAAAAAATCACCGAACAAACCGGTGTGGTTGGAGAGAAATTGGAGATTGGTGACTTCCGTGCTATGGAAGCTCCCTTTGTAGGATCATACATCCACGCAGGAAACAAAATTGCTGTAATCACTGGACTTTCTGCAGCTGCAGATGGTGCCGAGGATGTTGCAAAAGATGTTTCCATGCAAGCAGCGGCTATGAACCCGGTTGCATTGAATGAAGCAGGTGTTGATCAATCTGTTATCGATAAGGAAATCGAGATTGCTAAAGACCAGTTGCGTCAGGAAGGCAAGCCAGAAGCGATGCTTGATAATATCGCGAAAGGTAAATTAAAGCGTTTCTTCAAAGACAATACTTTGGTGAACCAAGCTTTTATTAAAGATAACAAACAATCTGTATCAGAATATGTGAAGGCAGAATTGGGCGATGTTCTGGTTGTTGGGTTTGAGCGGGTAGCTTTGGCTTAAATTCGTCCAAATAGTATTATTAATAGAAAACCCGGCCGTGCGGCTGGGTTTTTTCGTTCTATCCATTGCGGGTGCAAAAAGTTGTCACAAAAAATCCCACCGTTTAAGATGGGATTCTAATTGTACTATTTTAAAACTTAAGTTCAGCCGTTTGTTGGCCCAACCTTTTCCTTGACCATGGCTGATTTTTCAGCGACCAATGTTCCCTTTATTTTCAAGGCAATCGGTTCTTCTGAAGCGTTGGTACGCACCGTTATGGTTTTTCTGAAAGGACCCTCGGCGCGATTGGTATCATATTTTACCTCGATAACCCCCATTTCACCAGGGGCGATTGGTCCTTCAGGCTTCTTGGGAATGGTACACCCGCAAGTTGAAGAAACACTACTTATGACCAGCATGGCATCCCCGGTGTTTGTAAACTTAAACTGGCGCACGCCGTCACTTCGACGTGGCACCTCGCCATAATCGATCATATCAGATTCAAATTCTATAGCTGCCTTTTTCTCTTGGGCGTTTGCTGTGGCAAAACTTACACAGAGAACGAGTAATGCGATGAGTTTTTTCATAATTCTGCTTTTTACTAAAGTTTAAAAGTAACTGCTTTGAGCTATTAATCCAAAAATCAGACCGTTCTTTCGATCAACTGCGCATTAATTTGAAAGAAATAACGCATATAAACCGTCGCCCTTTTTTATAAATCCTTGCCGTATGAGTATTTTTGTCGGCTCAAATAATCAGAAAAGGCAATATGGCACTAGCTTCAAAATATGATGCACAGCAAGTAGAGGACAAATGGTACCGCTACTGGATGGAAAACAAGTATTTTCATTCTAAACCTGACGGTCGGGAGGCTTATACCATCGTCATTCCTCCGCCCAATGTGACGGGTATCCTGCATATGGGCCATATGCTGAATAATACAATTCAGGACGTGCTGATACGCCGGGCGCGGCTGCTGGGTTACAATGCCTGCTGGGTTCCCGGTACGGATCACGCATCCATTGCCACAGAGGCCAAGGTAGTGGCCAAGCTTAAGGCCGAAGGCATTGATAAAAATAGCCTTACCCGAGAAGAATTCCTTAAGCACGCCTGGGACTGGACGGAGCAGTACGGTGGAAAAATCCTGGAACAGCTAAAGAAGTTGGGGGCTTCCTGCGATTGGGACCGCACCAAGTTCACCATGGATGAGGACATGTCTGAGAGTGTTATCGATACGTTCATCGATCTGTACAATAAGGGGCTGATCTATCGCGGGCACCGTATGGTCAATTGGGACCCCGAAGCAAAGACGACACTTTCTGACGAAGAAGTGATCTATGAAGAACGACAGGGACACCTGTGGTATTTGCAGTACAAAATCGCTGGAACTGAAGATTTTTTAACCATTGCGACCACCCGACCAGAAACTATTTTTGGCGACACTGCTATTTGCATCAACCCCAATGACAAGCGCTTTACCCACCTTAAAGGGAAAAAAGCCATCGTGCCAATCGTCAACCGGGAAGTTCCTATTATTGAGGACGAGTATGTTGACATGGAATTTGGTACTGGTTGTCTTAAGGTGACTCCCGCTCACGACGAGAACGATAAGGTTTTAGGCGAAAAGCATCATCTGGAGATTATTGACATATTTAACGACAACGCCACACTCAACAGTACTGGCCTGCATTATGAAGGACAGGATCGCTATATTGTGCGAAAGGGTATTGTCAAGGAATTAGAAGAAAAGGGTTACTTGTTAAAGACCGAAAACCACATCAATAAGGTTGGTACTTCAGAACGTACGAAAGCTGTCATCGAACCCAAACTTTCTGACCAGTGGTTTCTGAAAATGAAAGATCTGGCCGACCCCGCCATAAAAGCGGTTTTGGAAACCGAAGAAATCAGACTCTTTCCGAAGAAATTTCAGAATACCTACCGCCATTGGATGGAAAACGTGCGGGACTGGAACATCTCACGCCAACTGTGGTGGGGACAGCAAATTCCTGCCTACTATTATGGTAATACCACAGATGATTTTGTCGTTGCAAAAAGCAGAGAAGAGGCGTTAGCTTCCGCGAAAGCGAAAAGTGGAAACCCAAATCTCACCGAGGCAGACCTGCGGCAAGATAGCGACGTGCTCGATACTTGGTTCAGTTCGTGGCTGTGGCCTATGAGTGTTTTTGATGGCATCCGCAATCCTGAAAACGAGGAATTCAACTATTATTATCCTACTAACGATCTGGTGACCGGTCCGGATATTCTGTTTTTCTGGGTCGCGAGGATGATCGTTTCCGGCTATGAATATACCGGTAAGCCGCCTTTTGAAAACGTGTATCTCACAGGACTGGTACGGGACAAGCAACGCCGGAAAATGTCTAAATCCCTTGGTAATTCTCCGGATGCACTTGAGCTTATCAAGGAGTTTGGCGCAGATGGCGTTCGTGTGGGGCTGTTGTTGAGTTCGGCGGCGGGTAACGATCTGTTGTTTGATGAGTCGCTCTGCCAGCAGGGAAAAGGCTTTGTCAATAAAATCTGGAATGCCTTCCGACTGATAAAAGGTTGGGAGGTTGATGAGACTATATCGCAACCCGAAGCAAACGCATTAGGATTAAAATGGTACAGATCCCGTTTTGCACAGGCCGTGGAAGAAATTAACGATCATTATAGCAAATATAGGATGAGCGATGCGTTGATGGCGACCTATAAACTAATCTGGGATGATTTCTGCAGTTGGTTGCTCGAAATTGTCAAACCGGATTATCAGCAGCCCATTGATGCCAAAACATATCAGATGGTTGTAGAATTTTTGGAAGATAATTTGAGGATTTTGCATCCCTTTGTTCCTTTTGCTTCGGAAGAAATCTGGCAGCACATCACTGAGCGGACTCCAGAAGAAGCTTTGATAATTGATAAATGGCCCCAGCCAGAAGCGGCAGATGAGAGCCTGATTGGGGAATTTGAAATCACATCTCAGGTCGTAACCGGAATCCGCATGCTACGGAAGCAGAACAACATCAGTTTCCGGGAGGAAATTGACCTTCTTGTTCTTGATAATGAAAATTTTGGCGGCAGCCTAAACCCTATAATCAAAAAACTGGGCAAGGTTAACAGCATTTCTAAAACTGAATCCGCTGTAGATGGGGCACTTTCCTTTCGCGTTAAAGCGAATGAATATTTTATTCCTGCGGCAGGTGCTGTAAATGTGGAAGAAGAACTACAAAAAATCACCGAAGAGCTGGATTATACCCGAGGATTTCTGAAAGCAGTCGAGAAGAAATTGGGTAATGAGCGTTTTGTCAACAATGCTCCGGAAGCAGTGGTAGCTGTGGAAAAGAACAAGCAACAGGATGCACTTTCAAAAATAGAAGCTCTGGAGAAACGCCTGAATACGCTTGGTTAAGTCCATTGCTGCCTTTTAATGAATATGCCTTTCCACCAATTTGATATAGGCCATTTTTGCCTCCTTGGAAGACATTCCCTGAATTTGCGCCAGAGCATTGTATTTAAAGGCGCTGCGCAGGTCATTCTCAGCAACACGGCTGTAATCAGGGGGCATGTTCCGCTTGGTGGCGTGTTTGTAATAGGCATAAAGCTTAAGGAGAACGTCTGCTGGCAATTTACGATTGGTCTCGCTAGCGGCTTTAAATGCAGCTTCAAATTCTAAATCAAGATTTTTACGGGCCACAGCTAAGAGGTTGCTATGACACTTGATGCACCTTTTACTTTTTCGTTTAACGAGACTCTTAGATTGGCATCAATTGGTAAAAATACATCGACCCGGGATCCAAACTTAATAAAACCGCTATCACTTCCCTGAACAGCGAGCTCGCCTTCTTCGGCATAATTGACGATACGTTTTGCCATCGCCCCTGCAATCTGGCGGTACAGCACTGGGCCAAATTTTTTGGTGTCTATTACTACCGTGGTACGTTCATTTTCCTCAGAAGCCTTGGGATGCCAGGCGACCAAGTATTTGCCCCTATGATATTTACTGAATGCAATTTTCCCGCTAACCGGAAACCGGGTCACGTGCACATTAATTGGTGACATAAAAATGGAAACCTGCATGCGCTTCTCGTTGAAGAATTCCTTTTCATAGACTTCTTCGATCACAACAACTTTGCCATCTACGGGAGATAGCACGTGGTTCTCGTTGGCGGTTACCTCCCTTTTTGGATTCCTAAAAAACTGTAGAATAGCAATAAGCAAAACTACTATTGTCGCGTAGATAACATAGCGTAGCCAGGGGATTTCCAAATACATAGAAGTGTACAGCAGCAGTGCGGTACCTATGATGACCGTAAGTATAATGATGGTGTAGCCTTCTTTATGAAACATATTCAAATAGTATTAGAACCAGATAAATAAATGGACTTGCAAACAGGATGCTGTCCAGACGATCATAAAGGCCGCCGTGACCGGGCATTAGGGTACCGCTATCTTTTACACCTGCTTCGCGCTTAATCTTTGATTCGATCAGGTCTCCTAAGGTGCCCAAGGTGCTCATTACGATGGCTAAGGACAACCAGATGTTGAAGTTTAAGCTGTCTGTAAATTTATGAATAAAAAAGCTGGCGGCACAGGCAAATACAAGTCCGCCGAAAAAGCCTTCAATAGTCTTTTTTGGCGATATACTGGGAAATAGCTGATGCCTTCCAAAATTCTTGCCCACAATAAACGCAAAACTGTCATTGACCCATATAAGCACAAACAGACCGGCCACAGTGTAAGGCGAGAACTCTTCGCCGTGCGAGGGCAAAAGCGTTAGGAATACAAAGCCGCTTATTACATAAAAAACCGTAAAATGGAGCTTTTGCATCTTTTTGAGACGGCGTAGTTTACTGCTAAAGAGATTACGTATCATATACAGCCCCGTCGCCACGGTAACTGCAAGTAATATGAGTGTGGCGGTATTCGACAGTTTGTAATAACTAAAAAAGATTATGAACCCAACGAGTATGAGGTAGGTGTACCAAAACTGAAAAGCAATCAACCTAAGATATTCTCTCAGACAAATAATACCAAATATTAAAAACAGCAGGATATACCATTTTTCTTCGGTAAAAATAGAGAAGAGCAGAATGCCAATGTACAAAGCCCCAGAAAGTGTCCTGACTATAAGTTCACGCATCTTATAAGTCTTCTAGGAGTAACAAATAAAGATTTTTGCAACTGCTTCCGTAGGAGAGGAAATCTTCTTTATCGGTCTGTGAGGTTTGAAAATTTTTAATAGTGGTAATGTTTGTTGGAATCTTGCCCACGTTCTTTTTCTTGATTCCTCGCAGTCCCTCGCCAATGTTATTGACGATCTGGCTTGTGGTTGCAAAGATCACAAAATCGTCGGGCAGTTCGCCCAGCTTTTTTTCCTTGATCTGATTGCTGGATATTAGGATACTACCGTTATCTGCTACAAGATTCTCACAAGTTGCAAAAAAAAATGCCGATTGTATATTCCGGCCAAAGTTGAGATTGTATTCACTAAAACGGGCTACCAGATTATCATTGTAGCAAAGCACATCCTTCTCGTACCAATCATTTTCTATAAGTATGTTGTCAAAACTTTCATGCACCTCTTTTAGGTTTTCACAATAAATGAACTTACCTCCATTGTAAATGAACGTTTTGGTAAACCGCTCATCCGCTGGTAGGGAGGACTCAGGCATATATTTACCACGATCCGTTTCCGGGTCTTTTTTCTCTTTGCCAAGAGCCTGTGCTTGTTTTAAAAGTTTTTTGATAAAACTCATACTGTGGTAAATGGGGCGGCTTTTGGTTTAAATCAAATATAAAAAATCTCAACCCAACAACTAAGCTAAGTTAAGACTTTAATACTATCTACAGCAGATTGTCCTACGCCTCAGATTTGACTTCTGGTGCTGGCATTTCGCTCCTTTTCCAAGGTCTTTTTCCGAAGATTTCCTCGAGATTATCCTTAAAAATTACTTCTTTTTCCAAAAGTACTTCTGCAAGCTGGTTCAGCTTATCCTTATTTTCCTCCAGGATCTTTATGGCGCGTTGATATTGTGCCTCTATAATCTTACTGATTTCTTCATCAATGAGTTCTGCGGTTTTCTCGCTATAGGGTTTGCTGAAGTTGTATTCAGATTGCCCGCTGGAATCGTAATAGGTAAGGTTTCCAACCTTATCGCTTAGGCCGTATACGGTTACCATCATCCTGGCCTGTTTGGTCACTTTTTCGAGATCACTAAGTGCACCTGTTGAGATATTGTCAAAGGTTACTTTTTCAGCGGCACGGCCACCCATTGCGGCGCACATTTCGTCAAGCATCTGTTCCGGGCGCACGATAAGACGTTCCTCCGGGAGGTACCAGGCAGCGCCCAAAGAGCGTCCACGGGGTACTATGGTAACCTTAACAAGCGGTGCTGCGTGTTCTAGCATCCAGCTCACTGTGGCGTGACCGGCTTCATGAAAAGCTATGGCCCGTTTTTCCTCTGGAGTGATAATTTTATTTTTCTTTTCCAGACCTCCAACAATACGGTCAACAGCATCAAGAAAATCTTGTTTGCCCACGGCATTCTTACCCTTACGGGCGGCGATCAGTGCAGCTTCGTTACAAACATTGGCAATATCAGCCCCCGAAAACCCAGGGGTTTGACGGGCTAAAAACTTAATGTCAAGTTCGTCTGAAAGCTTTTTGAGCGGTCGCAAGTGAACTTCAAAGATTTCCTCGCGCTCCCGAACATCTGGAAGGTCCACGTAAATCTGACGGTCAAAACGGCCGGCACGCATAAGTGCCTTATCAAGAACATCAGCACGGTTTGTAGCTGCAAGAACAATGACATTGGTGTTTGTACCAAAACCATCCATCTCGGTGAGCAGCTGGTTCAGGGTATTTTCACGCTCATCGTTAGAACCACTAAAGTTTGCCTTACCGCGAGCCCTTCCGATGGCGTCAATCTCATCAATAAAAATAATACTTGGTGATTTCTCTTTTGCCTGCTTGAAGAGGTCACGTACGCGGGACGCACCTACACCTACAAACATTTCGACGAAGTCTGAACCCGAAAGTGAAAAGAATGGCACCTTCGCCTCACCTGCAACAGCCTTGGCCAGTAAAGTTTTACCGGTACCCGGCGAACCAACAAGTAATGCTCCTTTAGGAATCTTACCTCCCAAATTAGTATACTTTTGTGGGTTTTTCAGGAAATCAACAATTTCCTGAACCTCTTCTTTGGCTCCTTCCAGACCGGCGACATCTTTAAATGAAGTTTTGACATCGGTTTTTTCGTCAAAGAGTTTTGCTTTTGATTTGCCGATGTTAAAAATCTGTCCACCAGCGCCACCGGCACCTCCTGAGGACATTCTGCGCATTATAAAAATCCAGATACCAATGATCAGGGCAATGGGGAGCAGTGTCATTAAAATTTCACCAAAGAAATTATTGTCCTGATCGTACTCGAGCTTTACATTTTGACTGTAGCTTTCATTCAAGGTTGTCACCTGATCCTCAAAGTTCGCCAGATCGCCTATCTGAAAGACATAATCAGCCTGATCGGAACTGGGCAAGAATGAATTATCGTTGGCTTTTTTGTGCTTTTCAGAAGCGCGGGCCTCTTTAGTGAGAAATACGTGGGCTCGTGACTTGTTGATCACCTCAACCTTATTTACTTCCCCGTTTTTTACGAAACTTTCAAATTCGCTGGGGGTGGTTTCTGCCGGGCCTCCAAAGCCGCCACCAGAACTAAAAAAATTGATTGCCAGAAATACAAGGATCACGGCGGTATAAATCCACCACGGGTTAAATTTCGGTCTTTTTGAGCTCGGCTTATTTGTCTTTTCTGCCATTTAAAAATCTTAATTATAATTTGTTTCTATTGTGGTCACCTTAGCATCTCCCCAAAGGCTCTCGATATCATAATACTCCCTGATGTGCTTTTGAAAAACGTGAACCACAACATTGACGTAATCCATAAGCACCCACTCTGCATTTTGCAGCCCTTCTACGTGCCATGGTTTGTCCTGTATTGCTTTGCTAACTGTTTTCTGTATGCTATTTACAATAGCGTTGACCTGTGTATTTGAAGTACCGTTGCAGATAATGAAGTAGTCGCAAACCATATTTTCAATTTCCCGAAGATCTAAAATATCGATGTCCTTTCCCTTCACTTCCTCTATTCCTTCGATTACAAGAGTTATCAATTGGTCTGTTGCTTCTTCTTTTTTTATCATTAAGTCTTGTTTAATTTGGCAAAGTTATTACAATTTTGCGTAAAAGGTCTTTAAGAATTTTTGAATTAATACTTAGTATCCACAATGCTCAAGGTCAAAATCAGTGCCACACCTTCAACCAGTTCTTACCTGCGTCAATATTCACGGGAACAAGAATTGACCAGGGAAGTGCTGGTGTGGACTGACAATCAGTATAACGGTCGTGGCCAGCAAGGTGCTTATTGGGAATCTGAGCCGTATAAAAACCTTACTTTAAGTGTTTTTAAACAGGTCAACGGCCTGGGTGTGGATAAGCAGTTTCACATTACGATGGCCACCTCGCTCGCGCTCTGGGAGCTGTTGATTGATATTGGGATCGAAGATGTGGCCGTAAAATGGCCCAACGACATTCTGTCAGGTGGGCGGAAGATTTGCGGCATCCTCATCGAAAGCGTTGTTAGGAGTCACGAATTGCAGGCGGTCATCATCGGTATCGGCCTCAATGTCAATCAAACTGAATTTATGAGGGCGCCCCGGGCTACTTCGGTCAAACTTGAAACCGGGAAAGCCCTTGAGCTTGAGCCCCTATTAGATATGGTTGTACAAAAATTTCAGCATTATATCAACCTTGTGACCCTGGGAAAATTTGTAGCGATTAAAAAGGAGTATGAGGAAGTACTCTTCCGTAAGGAAGCTGTTTCCGTATTTCAAAATCCCAAAGGAAATTTCTTTAACGCAATAATAAAGGGGGTCACCCGTCAGGGAAAATTGTTGTTACAAATGGAAGACGATTCCATCATGGAATTTGATTCAAAAGAAGCCGTGCTTCAATACTAGACGGTCTGCAGTTTGGTAACTAGAGTTTCGATGAATTTATTGATGGGTGACTTTATCATCATGCTCATCATCGCGTTAAATTCACCATTAAAAACCATTTGCACAGTGCTGCTGCCCGCAGTGGCCTCCTTAATGTCTGCTGTAAGAGTAAAGGGCATTTTATCGCTCGCCGCCCCCAGTACCACCTTGTTGTAGGGAACGCTGCTTTTGTGTTCGAGCACGATCTCTGGCATTCCTTTCAACGCAAACAAAAATCGCTTATCATTGATCAGTTCAAATTTACTGATACTATCTGGCATCAGCTGTTCGTAGTTTTTTACAACATTTAGATAATGATACAATTCTTCAGGGGTTTTGTTTATTACTTTTTCAGGACTTTCTAGATGCATAGTTCAACTGGCCGAAGCCAAATTTTTGTTAATGTTTCAATTGAAAAACTTTCTGCTGATCAGACTTAGGTGGTAGGCTGCCAAGTCTGCGGGGACTTACGCCAGCCGGCCAAGGTCTCCCGTTCTTTTTCGGTGACGTAACCAGTATCAACTGCCTGCTCGATAAGGTGCTCATAATCGCTCAAGGTGTGTAGGTTCACCTTGTGTTTTTTGAAATTTTCTTCGGAAACATCAAAACCATAAGTGAAAATGGCAAACATCCCTTTAACGTGGGCATCCGCCTCCCGAAGCGCCTCTACCGCCATAAGGCTGCTGTTGCCCGTACTAATGAGATCCTCAATCACTATGACGTCCTGGCCTTTTTCTAAATGGCCTTCTATCTTGTTCTGGCGGCCATGTTTTTTGGCCTCTGGCCTGACGTATACAAAGGGTAGGTCAAGATACTCAGCAACGAGCATACCTATGCCAATGGCACCCGTTGCAACGCCAGCAATTACGTCTGCTTTGCCATACACCTGCTCAATTTGTGCAGCAAACTGTTCCCGGATATAATTACGAATTCTGGGGTACGATAAAGTGATACGGTTGTCGCAGTAGATAGGCGATCTCCAACCCGATGCCCAAGTAAAGGCGTTTTGCGGTTGCAGTTTTATTGCCTTAATTTGCAACAGTAATTCAGCGGTTTTCTTGGCTGATTCTTTCTTTAAGATCATGGTGCAAATGTATAAAGTTTTTGTCAATGATATTCCAATTATCTTATCCACCGAGCGATTTATCGGTGAGAATTATCAATCCATTCCGTTGAAGCGGGTGCGTTTGAAGCAGCTGATAAAAAAGATTAAACGGCAGGAGCTTTTTTATGTAAATCTGTTTCACGCCAAAGAAAAAAAATTGCTTCAGATCATTAAGAAAAAATTGCCGGTGGTAGTAGCCGGTGGTGGTCTTGTGTACAATCAATCTCAAGAAATCCTGTTTATCAAGAGAAACGGAAAATGGGATCTGCCCAAGGGCAAGCTCGAAAAAAAAGAGACTATTGAGCAATGTGCTGTTCGTGAAGTTGAGGAGGAAACCGGTGTAGAAAACCTCAAGATCACAGATTTTATCACGACGACGTATCATATTTATAAGCGCGGTGGAAAGTTTAAACTCAAAGAAACTCATTGGTACCGTATGGAAACTGATTTTGCCGGAACCTTACAGCCGCAGGAAGGCGAAGGTATCACCAAAGTAAAATGGAAAAATTTCCAGAAAAGCCAGAAGGCGCTCACTAAGTCCTATGAAAATATCAAGCTGCTTTTCCCCAAAGAATATTTAATCAAAAATCCTAAGGATCGGGTAGCTTAAATGTGCTGCTTCGTAGTTAGGGGATTCTTTGTGAAGCCAGTCCAGCTGGGCGTACCAATTTTTCGCGAAGCGGGAATCTTCTTCTTTCTCCTGCTGAAATTTCTTTTGTAGCTCTGCATTTGATTTCAACAGTTCTGCAGCCTTGTCCTCCCAGACATAGGGCGAAAAACCTTCCTTTTGCTGTAATATGGTATCGAAATAATTCCAGTTGAAAAACGAGTCTGACGCCGAAGGTTCCAAAGTTTCCAGCAAGTAGCGCATACCGCTTTGCGCGGTGGGTACCAGCCAATCGCCGGCATTCACTTTAACCGAATCTATCTTTGAAGTAACCTGTGTATCGTAATGCAGATAATGACCTTCATATGCCGAATTGCGCGTGCTGTAATCTACGATGCGGTATTTTTCTACGGCGATAACCGTGTCTTTTCCAAATCGCGTCATATCGATGTCATTTTCATTCAACCGTTTTACGACTTCCCGCCACGCTTTGGGAACAACATAGGCTTTTGGGATCGTGATTGTTTCGGTTGTTTTTAGGTAGTTGTAATAGGTGACCGGTTTGGTAAACGGTTGGTTACGGTCATATTTTAAACGCTCGCCACCGGTAACCGTGCTTGGTTTCATTTCGCCAGCATAACCTTTAAAATCCAGCGTAGTAGTGGTAGTGCTGTCTGTGCTGTATGCAATGGGGTACTCCGTGCCTATTCTGTTTCCGTTGGTATAGGACAGTCTTGTTTTTGCACGCAGTTCTTTGATTTTTTCACCATCTTTTGCAGCGATATCAAGCAGGCCCAGCATCAGCTGATACGTGCCCTCTACCCTGGGTTTATAGGGTTTGAGCATATGGGTTTCCACCATCAGGCCGAGGGTGTTGAACAAGGACGTGTAGCCTGTGGAATACCGTGGGTGGTCCATAAATTGGCTAAATCCTTCCTCAGGCACTTTGTTGAACACGTTCACATACGGTGTAATGTCCCAATCTTTTTTTGTCAGGTAATTTTCCAGTTGGGGCTGCATTTCTCGGTGTAAATACTCACCCAGGACTCCGCCCAACTTGTCGTGCTGCGTAAATAAATGGGTCAAGGTGTATTGGTAATCGGCGCCGTTGCTGACGTGGTTGTCCACAAAAATATCTGGATCGATGCGGTGAAAGAGTTCCGCAAAAGACTGTGCATTGTCCGTATCGGCTTTAATAAAATCCCGGTTGAGGTCGTAGTTTCTCGCGTTTCCACGGAAACCATATGCCTCCGGGCCATTCTGGTTGGTGCGGCTGCTGCTGTTTCGGTTTAAAGCTCCGCCGATGTTGTAAACCGCGATCGCACTGACCCATACATTTTCTGGAATTTCAACTGCTCCGGAAGCCAGATCCCGCATCAGTAGCATCGTGGCGTCAATACCATCAGGCTCGCCTGGATGAATGCCGTTGTTGATCAAAACCCGTGTCGCCGAATTGTCCCGGGAAAATTCTGAATCAAAAGTGCGGTTGGGGTTGTAGGTGACCAGCGTCAGCGGTTCGCCGCTATCAGTCTTACCCCATTTATAGGTCTTGATGGAAACATAGGCTTCGTCAAGGTCTTCGTAAAATTTAACAATTTCATCGTAGGTCGCCGTCTGCGTGCCGTTAGACTTTTCAAAAATAGTTTCCAGGTCAAAATCTTCGGGTTTGGGTTTTTCGGCGCAAGCCAAAATGAGCAGTGCAGAGAGCAAGAAAAGATATTTCATAATCAAGGTTGAAACGTTAAAAATAATTGAAATTCTTCCGAAGCGGTTCAACTGGCGATTAATTTTTTATTTCCTTAAAAAAGGGCGCATACTGCTCCACCCGAAAGTCGAAGGTGGTGTATTGAGGATCGAGTTTCTTCCGTGCTTTGTATTCCGGTATGCTTCCGATTGCCCGGTTGGCCGCTCCGGAAGGTGCTGTGAGTGTAATGGTTCTGATGGTCCTGCCATCGAGTTGAAATTCCATATGCCGGGGAACGGTGGCAATTTTGGTAGTCAGCAATATGTTTTTTGTTTTAGCCTGACGGCGAAAGAAATACTCCGGACCGTTCTTGCTGTTCCTTCCCATAAAGAGTAAGGTCTCTATTTGTCTGTGAATTTTCAGAAGATTAAATATGTCACAAAGTTCTACCTCCAGCATCCCAAAATCAGAAGCATCTATCTTTTTCCTCTTGGCAGATGCCACAATATCGCAGACACCAATTCGGTGATCGAGCAAAAAATGTTTTCGCTCATTGATGGCTTTCTTATTGTTTTCGAAGGATAGGTTCAAGGAAAAAATGGTATCGAGAATAGGCCAAAGCATTCCGTTTTTGCTTCCGTAACAAAAATCAACATCTGCAGGGTGAAGTTCGCCGGTTGTAAAGCGGGGAGGAGGTAGGGTTCCCATGATAAGTTTGGTCGCGTCTTCTAAATTAAAAGGGTCGTAGGGATGGCGGTGTTCGAACATATTATTTAATTTGTGAGCGCGCTTTCCAGTAATATTTGGTCGTCTCCAAGCGGAAAGTTGAATTAGTGTATTTTTACAAAAACCCGCGAACCACTTTGGATTTTCTTCAGAATTTTGGCATCCTCGATATCCTTGACATCCTGCTGGTGTCGCTGCTGCTGTATTATCTCTACAAGCTGGTCAAAGGTACGGTCGCCATCAATATTTTTCTGGGAATTGTTATCATTTACCTGATAGGACAGCTGGTGTTGATCCTCAAAATGGAACTGCTCGGCAGTATTCTAGGTGAATTCCTGGGCGTGGGCATGTTTGCTTTGGTTGTGGTTTTTCAGCAGGAAATACGCAAATTTTTATTGATGATCGGTTCAGCGAATATCAATTGGCGAAGCGGTTTTCTAAAACACATAAAATTTCTGCAGGACGAATCCATTTCTGAAACCAAAGTGGAAGAGATTGTCACTGCCTGTGAAAACATGTCGCAGACCCGTACCGGTGCGCTTATCGTGATTCAACGAACCAATAATCTTGAATTTGTAAAAAATACCGGTGACCCCATGAACATTGAAGTTAATCGTCCCATACTTGAAAGTATCTTTTTCAAAAACAGCACCCTGCACGACGGGGCAGTGATCATTGAAGACAACCGGGTGACTGCAACACGGGCGATCTTGCCAGTGACCAATGAGCGCAAAATACCATTGCGTTTTGGCTTAAGGCACCGGGCGGCGATTGGCATTTCAGAAAAAACCGATGCCGTGGCGCTGGTCGTTAGTGAAGAAACCGGGCAGATCAGTTATATCAAAGACGGGGAGTTTGTGTTATATGACAATCCAGATGAACTTATAGAAACCTTAAAAAAAGACCTTTCTTAAACTGTGGGCCAACTCAAAAATACTTCCAAATCACTGGTTCCAGTAAACCACTGCCGCAATTGCAAAAAGATACTTCGACCGGAACAGGCTTTTTGTGATAGTTGTGGTGCCAAACGAATTCAGAACCGCCTCACGGCTAAAAATCTACTGGAAGACTTTAATGAGCGGTATCTGAATATTGAAAATTCCATGCTGCGGACTTTTCTTGCGCTTTTCACAAATCCGGAAGCGGTCATTGATGGCTACATTCACGGGGTGCGGAAGAAATACCTATCGGCCTTTGGTTATTTTGGAATTGCCATTACGCTAGCTGGGCTTTATGTTTATATATTCAACACCTTTCTTGCTGACGACTTATTTTCAGAATTTGCCCAGGTTGAAGAAACCCCAGAAGCTGAAATGATGATGGCATCCATTAAAAATATGATGGATACCATTAACGACTATCAAGCGGTAACCAGTTTTCTGATTATTCCTTTGCTGGCTGCAATTACGAGATTGTTATTCGTTGATTTCAACAAGTATAACTATATTGAACATTTGGTGATTTTTTTGTACGTTTTCAGTCAGTACAGCATTATCAACTCTGTAGTTCTAATTCTGCTTACACCATTTACAGTAGCGAGTGTGGTGATATCTGGGCTTATTCAGGTTGTTGCCATAGTTTATGCAGCATACGTTTTTAAAAGACTTTACGAACTTTCAGCAGGACAGACCATTTTAAGAGTATTTATCTTCTTGATGATTTCACCAATTTTTTTCGGCATAATCATCTTGATCGTAGGAATTGTAGGGTACTGGTTGGGTTGGTTCGATGGCTTAATTTAAATGGCCAAAGCACAAAATGCAAGTAAAGTCTAGATGGTTTCTTCACTCATAAACTGCACTTCATAAAGATTTCGGTAAATACCGTCCTCTTTCTGGAGCAGTTGCTCGTGGTTGCCCATTTCAACTATCTGCCCGGCTTCCATCACGATAATTTTGTCGGCTTTTTTGATGGTCGCCAGGCGATGTGCAATCACGATGGAGGTTCTACCTTTTGTAATTTTTTCAATGGCTTTCTGAATAAGTTGTTCGCTGTATGAATCCACCGAAGATGTCGCTTCATCCAGCACCAAAATACTGGGTTTGCTCACGTAGGCGCGTAAAAAGGCAATAAGCTGCCGCTGCCCGCTCGAAAGCATGGCACCCCGTTCCTTCACATTGTAGTGGTAGCCATCAGGTAAGGTTTTGATAAACTTGTGTACCCCTATTTCTTTCGCGGCAGCGATAACATCTTCCTCCGTAATGTCTGGATCGTGAAGGGTGATGTTGTTTAAAATGCTGTCTGCAAACAGAAAAACATCTTGGAGTACAAGCGCAATTTCGCTACGCAAAAAGGAAATCTTTAAATCCTTGATATCGGTGCCATCCACTTTAATGGTTCCGCTGTTAATTTCGTAAAATCGTCCCAATAGGTTGATGATGGTAGATTTTCCGGCACCGGTTGATCCCACGATGGCCACTGTTTCGCCAGCCTTGACATCCAGGCTGATGCCGTGCAGGATTTCTTCTCCGGGAATATAACTGAAGCGCACGTCAGAAAATGAAATCTCACCTTTTAAAGACGGAAGTGTTTTGGTACCCGTATCCTGTATGCTTGATTTGGTATCCAAAATCCCAAACACCCGATTGGCGGCCACCATCCCCATCTGCAGCGTATTGAATTTGTCAGCAATCTGACGAAGCGGTGTAAAAAGCATCTGCGCAAACTGAATAAAGGCGGTAACGAGACCGATGGTAATCACGTCGCTTTGTGCTGCTCGAAGTCCGCCGTACCAAACCAAAAGGCCAATGGTGAGCGAGGTCGCCATCTCAGCAACCGGAAAGAAAATACTGTTGTACCAGACCGTTTTATTCCACGCTTTCATGTGCTTGCGGTTGATGTCGCCAAATTTCTCCCTTTCAATTTTTTCACGCGAAAAGATCTGAACGATCTTCATTCCCGTCACCCGTTCCTGTACAAAGGAGTTGAGGTTGGCCACCTGTGTACGCACTTCCTCAAAAGCCGTTTTCATCTTCTTCTGAAAGACCCGTGTGGCGTAAAGAATGAAGGGCAGAACTGCGAAAACAATCAAGGATAACTGCCAGCTTTTGTACAACATTACACCAATGATGATTCCCATTTTAAGCAGGTCACTGATGATCATAAACAACCCCTGACTAAAAATACTGGCGATGGTCTCGATATCATTTACAGCGCGGGTGACCAGTCTACCCACCGCTGACTTGTCATAATATTGCATTTTAAACCCAAGCATGTGGTCAAACAGTTTGACCCGCAGATCGCGTATGACCTGTTGCCCCAGCCAGTTGGCAAAATAGATGAATAAGAGTTGAAAAACAGCCTCGGCCAGCAGGACTGCCAGCATAAGACCCAAGTAGTAAATCAGAGAGTCGAGATCTTTTGGCGTTATCCCCTCGTCAATGGCCTGCTCCAAAAAGATAGGGCGTAGTACTGCCGCCAGTGACATAAGGACTGCCGTGATGGCGACGAAATAAAGCCGTGTTTGGTAGGGCTTGGTGTAGGTCAGCAGCCGTTTAAAAAGACCAAAATCAAAAGCATTTCCCTTGTCCTCTGCCATCTAGATAAAAATTTCTTTGGAATATTTTACTGCTGTAAGATAGAGCCCTTTCGCCGGTACTGAGGCACCAGCCTGTCCTCGATCACCGCTTTTGATTACGTCCAGCATATACTCTGGGGTGTTTTTACTGCGGCCAATATCGAGCAGGGTTCCCACGATCGCCCTGACCATATTGCGTAAAAATCGATCTGCGGAAATCTTGAAAATGAGTCGGTTTCCGTCCTGTTTCCATCGGGCTTCAGTAATTTCACAAATATAGGTCTTCACATCTGTATTGCTCTTGCTGAAACACTTAAAATCCTGCTTGCCCAGCAGGGTTTTCGCAGCCGTGTTCATAGCCTCAACATCAAGCGGCAAGGTGATTTCATACGCCCATTCCTGTAAAAAAGGACTTTTCGCGGTAGCGATAATATATTCATAAGAACGCACGGTGGCATCAAAACGTGCGTGGGCATCGGGGTGTACGGGAAGAATTTCATTTATGACAACCGCCCCACTTAAAAAACGGTTTAGCTTATGCCCCCAATGCTTGCACTCATCGTGATCCCAACTTTCGGCAAAGTTAAAATGGGCAAAAATTTGCTTGGCGTGTACGCCGGTATCGGTCCTGCCGGCGCCGGTGATCGCGATAGTCCGGTTTAAAAGTGTACTCAGCGCCCGCTCGATTTCTTCCTGGACGGTCAGCGCGTTTGGTTGCCGCTGCCAGCCGTGGTAGGGGCTACCGTTGTAGGAGATGTCGAGAAAATAGCGCAAAATCCAGGGTTGTTTATGAGCGTGCAAATATACATCTTTGCCAAGAGGTGCAGGAAGGTTGCTGGTCTGGCTTCCGCCGAAATATGTGTGCGTTGAAAAAAATCTTGTTGTTGAGTGATACCCACGGTCATATGGATGATCGTATTTTGGCATACGCCGAAAAAGCTGATGAAGTCTGGCACGCGGGTGACATCGGAAGCTTATCTGTGACCGATGCCATTGAAAGAATCAAGCCGCTCAAAGCGGTTTTTGGAAATATCGACGATCACGATATACGGAAAGAATTCCCTTTAAATCAACGTTTTCACTGCGAAAAGGTAGATGTGTGGATCACGCACATCGGCGGCTATCCCGGCCGGTATTCTCCCGCAATACGGGAGGAAATTCGTGCCAATCCGCCCAAATTATTCATTTGCGGCCACTCCCACATTCTCAAGGTGATGCCCGATAAAAAGCTAGATCTGCTGCATATGAATCCCGGCGCCATCGGCAATCATGGTTTTCATAAAGTGCGTACGATGCTTCGGTTTACGATAGATGGGGAAAAAATCGATAATCTTGAGGTCATTGAGATAAAAAGGTGATTTTAGGTGGATTTTTGAGGGAAAATAATAATTGGTGAAAGAATTTTTCTGCTTTTATAACAACAACTTATTTTTTTAAACCCGAAACCCGAAACCCGAAACCCGAAACCCGAAACCCGAAACCAACTCCTTGAAAAACCTACAAGGATCGCTCGTTCCTCGCTAATACCTTGCAGGTTGATCAAAAATTACAGTACCATTTTCTCAAATGGAATAATCGTTTCAAATCCTTTCTTCTGAAAATAATCTGGCGCTTCTTCCCCCGTAGCCAGAACAAAATCCCCGCCCCAACCGCCCAGGCTTTTAATGCTGCCGGGATAGTCTGGAAAAAGTTCTTCTTTAATAGGTTTGAGTTGCAGCACGGCACCTAAAACCTGCTCGTGCTCGTCGATCAGGGCACAAAAATCTTTCAAGGTCTTACTTTGTAGAATTTGCTTGGTCAGCGAACCGACTTTTTCTATAAATCCTGCTTTTTCATCGAGTGGTTGGTTCCGGTAGTGTGCGATGGCTTGGCGGCTGTTCTGTTTTTTGTTGAGGTGTACAAAAAAGAGTTGGTCGTAAAATTCAGGTTGAAATGAAACTGCTTTTATCTGCGGTTCAAACTTATCGCGTCTGTAAGTAATTGCTGTATTGGCACCGGCACACGCCAAATCATAACCACTTCCTCCAAAGGTTTTTTCCAGCAGTTCATACGGATTGACGTTTGCCCATTGCGCCAAATTACTTACCAAAGTGGAGGAGGAGCCAAGGCCCCAATCCTGAGGGAATTCTAAGTGGGTGCTTACTTTTAATCTGGATTTTTCGGTCAGAAATTGTGGATTTAGATCCCGGCAAGCAGCCAATAGTTGCAGCAAACGTGATCTGGGATCGCTAACTTTCGCGTCAAGCGAAAAATTGAAGATTTCAGAATAATCAACACTTTCTTCGATCCAGATTTGACCATTCACATCAAAACTTTGCCAAAGTATTCCATTTTCATCTGAAGGTTCAACGGTAAGGGATTGTCCTTTTTTGGTAGGAAGTGCCAAAGCTAAGGCTCCATCGAGTACTGCATATTCTGCGGTGAGTAATAGTTTTCCGTGGCTGTAAAAAGTGCTATTCACTAAAATTGATAATTTCAAATCCCTTGAGAGCCGCCAATTGCTGGTCAGCAGTAATCAGAGGTAGTCCCTTAACTACTGAAGTCGCTAAAATATTACTGTCGGGAAGTTTTAATTTTTTGGAGTATCTTATTTCAATGGCCTTGTTCTTTATTTCTTGACTCAATCCACAAATATTCAAAGATTCGAGAAATTTTAAAATAATATCACGTTCTGAATTTGAAAGTTTCGGGTAGCCCAAAAGTTCCATTTCAGTAATAACTGATATTGTAATGGAATTGTTTTCGACGATTCTTCTAGCCGCAATTTCGCCCTCAAAATAATGTATTAAGATGTTGGTGTCCAACAAAAGATTAACCCCATTCATCACGCATTTCCTTTTGAATGGTTTCGGGTGATTTTTTGAGATCGAATTTTACCTTTCCAAAGGTTTCTTCGATAAGCGTTTTTTTCTCACGCTGCTTTTGTTCTAAAATAGATTTCAGGCTTTTTTGAATATCTTCCGATTTAGATCCTTTGTGAATTGTAATTGCCATACTTTCTTTTTTCTACAAATTACGTAATTTTCTTATTTCCTCAACCCTTCCAGTAATTCCCGCACCGCTGATTGGGAAACGGTGTTCTTTTCAAAGTGGTGAATGGCTGCTGTTTTTTCAGCTTCGGTGGCCTGGTATTCGTTGAGTATGTTCATTAGGTGCATTTTCATATGACCCTTTTGAATTCCAGTAGTGGTGAGCGCCTTGATTGCTGCAAAATTCTGGGCAAGCCCGGCGACAGCGACAATTTCCATCAATTCTTTAGCGGTAGGATTTCCTAAAATTTCCATATTGAGTTTGACCAAAGGATGCAACTTGGTCAGGCCACCCACCGTTCCCAACGCCAACGGAATGGTCATCAAAAAAGTAAAAACTCCATCAACCACTTTGGCCTTAGACAAACTGCGGTACTGCCCGTCACGCGAAGCGTAGGCGTGAATGCCTGCTTCAATCGCGCGAAAGTCGTTTCCGGTAGCCAACACGACGGCGTCGATACCGTTCATAATGCCTTTGTTGTGCGTTACTGCGCGATACGGTTCTGCCTCGGCGATGCGAACGGCCTGTACGAATTTTTTGGCGAAAAGTTCTGGTGCGATATTTCCAGCGGTAAATCGTTCTACTGGGCAACTTACCGATGCTTTGACCAAACAGTGCGGCACATAGTTGCTCAAAATGCTCATCACCACCTCAAGTTTGCCAGCAATATTTTGCCCGGTTTGATAGGTTTTAAACTCCCTATTCAGCGTGGCCGCAAACTGTTCCAGACAAGTGTTGATGAAGTTGGCGCCCATCGCGTCCAGCGTTTCAAAGGTGCAGTGCAGCTGGAAGTAATCCGGGAGGGCTTCGGTCTTGTCGCGCAATTCAATGTCAAGTATTCCGCCACCGCGTTTTTTCATATTGGCGGTGATCTTTTTGCTATCGCTAAAAAATTTCGGCTTGACCGAAGCAAAGAACTTATTCAATTCTGCAACATTGCCCGAATAGGTAAAATGAACCTGTCCCACCTTTTCGGTACTTAACACTTCGGCTTTAAAACCACCGCGCTCGCCCCAATATTTGGAGGTCTTGCTGGCAGCCGCAATCACCGAACTTTCTTCGATCACCATCGGGATGGCAAACATTTTTCCATTGATGTTAAAGTTGGGCGCAATCCCCAGCGGCAGGTAAAAATTGGTCAGGGTGTTCTCGATAAACTCATCGTGCAATTTTTGCAGTTTTTCGTCTGAGTTCCAATATTGGGTGAGACGGTTTTTTGCTTCTTGGGAATTGTTAAGATAAGTCTTAACCAGCCAGTTTATTTTTTGTTCTTTGCTCAGGCGTGAAAAGCCGTTTACCTTTTTGGTCATATCAAGTTTCGGAAATTTTGCGGTAAATATAGGCAAATGCTGCGATGCAGTTGGGAGACGGGATAGCGTGGCAAAATGCATTTAACACCACCATATCCACAATTTTCGCTTTATTTTTAGTAAAATTGACAATTATATTCGGGTGGCAAATTTTTGGCAGATATGCTAGTGCTACCGGAAAAATTTAAGTTCAGAATCCCCTAAACTTTATGAAAAGAATCTTCCCCCAATTCCTATTTGCATTTTTAATTACACTCTCCCTCACGGCCCAGCAAAAAGGAATTACATTAGATGACATTTTTGGCGGAACCTTTAGGATGCAGTACCTTGATAGGCTGCAGTCGCTCAACAATGGCGAGGAATATGTCATTCTTAACCGCGGCGAAAATGGAAAATCCATTGATGTTTACGGTTATGCTTCCGGCGAGAAGTTGCGCACGCTGCTGAGTGCTTCTCAAATTGACGGACTAAATGATTTCTTGGGTTTTACCTTTAGTGCTGACGAAAGCAAACTTCTTTTAAGCACAAAACTGCGCTCCATTTACCGGCGTTCTTCTTTAGGTGAATATTATGTCTATGATCTTAAGACTAAATCGTTCACTAAAGTAGCCGAGAACCCTATTCAAGAACCGGCTTTTTCACCCGATGCCTCCAAAGTGGCCTACGGTCAGGACAACAACCTCTTTGTGAAAGATTTGGAATCGGGAGAAACGATTCAGGTTACTCAGGACGGAGAGAAAAACAGCATTATCAATGGTATTACCGATTGGGTGTACGAGGAAGAATTTGCCTTCGTTCGCGCTTTTGACTGGAGTGCTGATGGTAAAAAAATTGCGTTCATCCGTTTTGATGAGGCCAATGTGCCCCAGTTTAGTATGGATGTTTATGGCAAGGAGCTCTATCCTGATCAGGACGTTTTTAAATACCCAAAAGCTGGTGAGGACAATGCTGTGGTAAGTCTGCATATTTATGATGTCGCTTCCGCGAAAACGACTCCGGTAAATCTCGACAAGTACGAGAATTATTATATTCCGAGGTTGCAATGGAGCAAGGATCCTGAAATCCTTTCTGTACAGACCATGGGACGGAAGCAGGACGTGGTCAATTTGATTTTGGTCAATGCCAAAGAAAAAACAAGTGTCTTGGCCTTAGAAGATCAGGACGATGCCTATGTGGACATCACCGATAATCTTACTTTTTTAGAGGATAACTCATTCCTTTGGACTTCGGAAAAAGACGGCTGGAACCATATTTATCATTACAACAAGAACGGAAAACTGATCGATCAAGTGACTGAAGGGCCTTGGGAAGTAACCGGCTACTACGGCTACGATCCCAAAAGCAAACGTATTTTTTACCAAAGCAGCGAGAACGGTTCCATCAACCGCGGAGTGTATTCCGTGAAAATAAACGGGAAAAGTAAAAAGGAGCTTTCCGTTAAAGAAGGAACAAACAACGCCGATTTCAGTGCCGATTTCACCTATTACATCAATTCCTATTCAAATACCGAAACTCCCTGGCAACATACTTTGCATTACACCAAAACGGGAAAACAACTGCGAATGTTGGAAGATAATGTTGATCTCAAAGAGAAATATGCGCAATACAAAACTTCAGAAAAAGAGTTTATGACCTTGCCCATCAATGGCGAGGAACTGAATGCCTATATGATCAAACCAACTAATTTTGATCCATCGAAAAAATATCCGCTATTTATGACTCAATATTCCGGGCCTGGATCACAATCGGTAAAAAATTCTTGGGGCGGAAGAAACGATTATTGGTTCCAGATGTTGGCTGACCAAGGCTATGTCATTGCCTGTGTTGATCCACGTGGGACTGGTTTGAAAGGACGCGATTTTAAAAAAATGACCCAACGCGAACTGGGCAAATTTGAAGTGATCGATCAGATCGACGCTGCAAAATATTTCGGAAAAATGGACTTCATCGATGCAGACCGCATCGGGATATGGGGCTGGAGCTATGGCGGCTTTATGGCGGCCAACTGTCTGTTCCAAGGAGCAGATACCTTTAGTATGGCTATTTCGGTGGCACCGGTGACCAGCTGGCGTTTTTATGATTCCATCTACACCGAAAGGTATATGGAAACCCCGCAGGACAATGCTTCCGGTTACGATAACAATTCGCCCATTAATCACGTCGATAAGTTGGAAGGTGATTTTCTGCTCGTCCACGGTAGCGCAGACGACAACGTGCATGTGCAAAACACCATGCGCCTGATCGAAGCCTTGGTACAAGCCAATAAACAATTTGACTGGGCTATTTACCCGGACAAAAACCACGGCATTTACGGCGGTAATACGAGCAAGCATTTGTTTACCAAGCTTACCCATTTCATCAAGGAAAACCTTTAATCTTAAAAAGACTTCATGGCACAAACAGTACAACAGCCCACACGTAAAGAATTGTTTGGGCATCCGGTAGGCCTTTATATTTTGTTCTTTACCGAAATGTGGGAGCGGTTTTCCTATTATGGTATGCGGGCGCTTTTGGTTCTTTATATGACGACTTCTACCGTGCTCGGCGCTGATGACCGCGGCACAGGTCTGGGTTGGACAGATCAGGAGGCCTTGGCCCTTTACGGCTGGTACACTATGCTGGTATATGTTGCATCTATCCCAGGCGGAATGATTGCTGATAAATTAATTGGTCAAAAGAAGGCGGTGCTCATTGGAGCGATAGTTTTATGTGTGGGTCACGGTGTTCTTGTGCTTACTGATATCTGGGCATTTTATGCCGGTCTGGGACTTGTCATTGCAGGCGTTGGCTTGCTAAAACCAAATATCTCCACAATGGTAGGCGGCCTGTATAAGGAAGGTGATATACGACGCGACAAGGGTTTCAGTATTTTTTATATCGGAATAAATACAGGCTCGTTATTGGCTACGTTGATCATAGGTTTTGTAGTAGCTGAATACGGCTGGCACGCCGGTTTCGGACTGGCAGGAATCGCAATGGTTTTAGGTTTGATCGTGTATCTGTACGGTCAAAAATATTTGAAAGGAGTGGGCAGTTTGATGAAAGCCGAAAGTGCCGAAGATGAGATATCCTACGGAAAATTATATGGTGATCTGTTCAATTCGCCAATGCAATTGGTGGTCACGGCGCTGCTGGTTGCCGTTTCTGCGGTAGGCTGGTATTTTATGGGTTGGGGTTATGGATTGTTGTTCTTATTTATCAGCGGCATCGCCGCGTTAATGATGATGATCTATAAAGACCTTCCGACAAAGATTTTTAAGGACCGCTTTATGGTGCTTTTGCTTTCCTTCATCATGACCATTATTTTCTGGGGTGCTTTTGAGCAGGCAGGAGGTTTGATGAACCTATACACAGACAGCAAAACAGACCGAATTTTGTTCGGATGGGAAATTCCCACGGTGATGTTTCAAAGTTTAAATGCTGGGTTTATTATTCTTTTCGCCACCGGCGTAGCTAATTTTTGGGCAAAGCGAAAACTAAAAGGGAAAGAAGCCAGCTCCATTTTAAAAATGGCCAGCGGTATTATCATCATGGGATTTGGTTTTCTGTTTATGGTTTTTGCGGCCATGCAATTTGAGAGTTCGGGATCATCGAGTATGATCTGGTTGGTTTTTGCCTACTTGTTCCACACCCTAGGGGAACTGTGCATCTCGCCGGTAACACTTTCATTCATTACAAAACTGGCTCCGGTAAAATATGCATCGCTATTGATGGGGGTTTATTTCGCAGCTACCGGTTTGGGGAATAAAGTTGCCGGAATCATTGGGGAATCTGCCAGTGAATTTGGGGAGTATTCGGTGTTCTTAGGAATTTTAATATTTACTACAGCAGTAGGCCTTGTATTCATCATGGCACTCAAACCACTCAAACGGCTTACCCATGGCGCCGAAGATAACGAACGCGAAATGCTTGAGCAGGAAAATTACGAATTGGCGGATCCAGACATTAAGGACAAGCGCTAATCCCTCCTACTATGGCAGCCACATCAACAGAGCAATTTTTTAAAAATCCGGTGCTGGGCCATCCCGCCGGATTGTTTGTATTGTTTTTCACCGAAATGTGGGAGCGCTTTTCCTATTATGGGATGCGCGCCCTTTTGGTGCTGTTCCTGACTTCGTCCCTTTTTGATGAGGGCTGGGCCTGGCCCAACGAGCACGCGCTATCGCTTTATGGCACCTACACCTCATTGGTTTATCTCACGCCTATTCTGGGAGGATATATTGCCGACCGCTTTATCGGCTATCGAAATGCGGTCGTTGTAGGTGCATTGATTATGACGCTGGGCCATGCGGCGATGGCCGTTGAGACCGAATGGATGCTCTACCTGGGACTTTTTCTTTTGATAGCGGGCAACGGATTCTTCAAACCTACAATGACCTCTATTATTTCTGAAATGTATGCAAATCACGAACATAAAAAGGATGGGGCGTACACCATTTATTATATGGGCGTTAATGCCGGTGCCTTCTTGGGCATCCTGCTTTGTGGTTATCTGGGCGAACAATGGGGCTGGGGCTGGGGGTTTAGTCTGGCCGGGGTTTTTATGTTTTTCGGAATGCTGCAATTTTATTTTTCGCAGAACATTTTTGGAGATGTTGGTAAAAAGCCTGTAAAAAATGACGTTACCAAAACAAGTAATGATCCTGCAGTAAAGCTGAACCCTTTTTTGACCATTGATAAATTTTTGATAGTTGTAAGTGCCTTAATTGGTTTGGTCTGGATCATCAATGACCCCATGTCAAAAATCGGTGATACCAATGTCTTTGATTTTACAGTTGGCGGAATTGACGGAAGTACCTTTATGATTCTGTTTGCCCTGGCGCTGTTCCTGTTGCTTGTTGTGATTCGCATCGTTCGGTACGCATCTGTCGTTCGCGATAAGATGATTGCCGTGGCGATTTTTGCTTTTTTTACGATATTCTTTTGGGCAGCCTTTGAGCAGGCTGGTGGGTCCATGACCATTTTTGCAAACAATTATACAGACCGGGTACTTGAGGGAAGTGCCGGCTACATTTTCCGAGTGGCAAATACATTGATTACCATTATTCCGCTTGGAGTAATCACTTGGGTGTTATATATGCTTTTCAAACAGACTTTTGGAAGCTATCCTTTGGCAAACGTTATTCTTGGCACCAGTTTTTTGATCATTTGGATACTTGTAATTATTATGTTGTATGAGCAATACACAGCAGAAGCACCTGAAGTTCCGGCTTCTTGGTTCAGTGTATTAAATTCACTGTTTATCATCATATTCGCACCCTTGTTCTCCAAGCTTTGGGAAAGTAAATACAATCCCAGTGTTGCGGTGAAATATGGCTTTGGACTTATCCTATTGGGCGTTGGCTTTGCAGCTTTGGCATACGGGGCCAATGACATTCCGCAGGGTGCTCAAGTTGCTGCGGTAAGTATGATATGGCTCGTATTTGCGTATTTTTTCCATACGATGGGAGAGCTTTGTCTTTCGCCGGTAGGCTTATCTTACGTGAGCAAATTGGTGCCGGGCAGGATGATCGCAATGATGTACGGAGTTTGGTATCTGGCTATAGCTATAGGTAACAAACTCGCCGGAAGCACCGGAGGAATGATCGATCAGATCACCGAAGAATATTCACTTTCCACGTTTTTCTTATTATTTTTCTTTGTACCCGCAGGAGCAGGTGTGCTGGTAATCCTCTTGCATCCATTGCTCAAAAGGTTAATGCACGGAATCCACTAAATTTGGCAGGTTTTTTGCCTAATCAGATATAAACAATTTTAATGAAAAAGCTAATACAACTCACCTTAGTGCTCTTTGCCATTTCGGCTTCGGTTGTCGCCCAAGATGCCAAAATCAGTTGGATGACCTTTGACGAAGCCCTTAAAGCACAGAAAAATGAGCCTAAAAAAATCTTTATGGATGTTTATACCAACTGGTGCGGGCCGTGTAAGATGATGGACAAAAACACCTTCTCGCATCCCAAGGTTGCAGCTTACCTAAATGAGAATTATTATCCTGTGAAATTCAATGCAGAAGGAGACAAAAAAGTAAAGTATCAGGGTAAGTCATATAGCAACTCCAACTACGACCCCAAGAAGCAGAACACGCGCAACTACCCACACGATTTTACAATGGCGCTGGGAATACAGGCATACCCTACCATCGCTTTCTTTGATGAGACTGGTAAATTTATTCAGCCCATTCCTGGATATCGCTCGCCCAAAGACCTTGAGATTTTCCTAAAGCTCCTGGCTGGGGACGATTATAAGAATATCACTACCAAAGAACAATGGGAAGACTATCAGGAAAATTTTGAATATACTTTTGAATAGGCCAAAACCTTTATTGTATTTCGAAAAAACCCAATTCGTAGGTGCTGTAGAAAGGCACCTTTTTTTGTGCGCAGCTTTTTCGCCAGCGATCGGTATAGGTTTTATAGTTGCTTGCATCCGCTATGATGAAGGCGTTGGGATGTGTTTGTAGCAGCCGGTCAAAATTGATTTTTGGGGAGTTCGAAAGCAGTATATAATTAGCTGTGAGATCAGGAATGTCAAATATTCCGTCTTTATCGATAACTAAAATGTTCTTTCGCTTAAAGCGAAAAATATTCGGGAGGGGTTTAAAGTAAATTTCATCGACTACCGAAGCTTGCAGCACATTTTGACCAATGCCGTCAATATTGTTTTGCTGTCTTTCATAACTGGAAAAAAAGGTCATTTGTTTTCCTTGCTGTAAAGCGAATCTGGTTTCCCGGTATTGGTTGAAAATATAAAGATGTTCTTCGGCAGAATTTACCTGCTTGTAAACATTGGCGACGGGAAACAAAGTCAAACTAAGGAAGAAGTTCATCAGTCGGTGGTAGCTGTATTCTCTAAGCAGTAATCCAAATGCGAGCACTAGGGCAAAAAGGGCAATAAGCTCCCACGGTGAAATGAATAAATTACGGAGTACAAAATCCTCGGCGCTTGCAATCCATTTGATGAATGCGTTAAGACCGAAGATCAAATGTTCATATCCTTGAGCGAGAAAATCAGGTAATATACCGAGCATTGCCAAAAGAATAATGCAGATGCCACCTCCCAAGATAAGACCCAAAAAAGGCAATACCACGATGTTGGCAAACAGGAAGAGTAGTGGTATTTGATGAAAATAAAAAATGCTCAACGGCAGTACGCCCAACTGAGCCGCCAAGGTTACACTGGCGATGCTCCAAAGTTTTTTGGTCACCCAAAATTTCGGTTGCCAAAACCGATAGATTGCGGGTTGCAACCAGAAAATGCCAAACACGGCCAAATAACTCAATTGAAAACCGACTTGAAAAAGCAAATTAGGATTAACCAGCAACAAGATAAAGGCTGAAATGATCAAAGCGTTATACCCACCAGCCCGGTTATTGAGCAGCAGTCCAATTTGAATAAAAGTAAACATCGTTGCCGCCCGAAGAATGGAAGGCGATGCGCCGGTCAGTATGGCAAAACCCCAAATCGCTGCTATGATGACCACCATGCGGAAAATCCGGATACTTCTAAAATTCCCCAACGGATTCAATAGGTATTGCAGTAGGAGCATCACAATGCCCACGTGCAGGCCGCTAACGGCGAGGATATGAATAAGCCCGGCGTCGATATAACTTTGTCTCAAGGAATCGTCCAGTTCGTTTCTTTGTCCAAGCAGAAGGGCGTTCACCACCGCCCACTCGTCTGCTGCAAATTCAAAAGGTTTCAGTTTTGAAATGATTTGACTTCTTATCCTGTACGCCTGGCCTTTTAAGGTGTACACGTCAGTAGTTAAGATCAGAATTTCAGAAGGTTGGGCGTGAATCTGGCCAAAAACATCTTGCTTTCTCAAATATCCGGAGTAATCAAACTGGTAGGGATGGTTAAGTTTGGGTAGTTTTTCTAACGTGGTGGAAAGATAGATTTGGGTATCGACCGGCAACTGCTTTTCTGTATCTGAAGAATCTTTGGAAACCGTTAAAATTACTTTTCCTCTTATTTTTTGATTTTTGGTGGAATGGATTTCTGCATAGTAGCGAGAGGCATAATCATTGGGTCGTAAAACTTCGGTGATCTGTAATTGTAAAGGCGTTTTGATTTCGAAGTATTCCTGAAAATTTTGAAAATGATCAGGTTGGTTTTCCGGTAATCTGGAAAAACTGAAAAACAGGCCAATGATTAGAAACAGGCTGCTCGCCAAAATAAGACTCACGGGAACCCTTTCAATACGCTTCCGAAAAAACCAACTGTAAATCCCGAAAATTACTGTGCCGGCCAATAACAAAACCATCAGCAAGGACAGTTCGGGCTGAAAAATTTCGGATAAGAGAATCCCACAGCACAAACCAATTAGTAAAGCAAATAACGGAAAATTGATCCCACGCATACTTGTAAAGCAATGATCTTTACAAGTATAACCAAAAAATCAATGCATTAGAGTACGCGGCGGGCTTGAGCAAAAGCATTGTTCCAATACCCTTCGTTCAGCGAACTGACAATCACGCCGCCAGAAGTTGTGGCGTGTACGAACAAGATCTGTCCCGGAGGCAGATCAACCACAAGGCCAACGTGATTGATTTTTCGGCGGCTCTTTCCGGTATGGAAGAACAGGAGATCTCCAACCGCCACGTTTTTAAGTTTAATCGATTTCCCTTCTTGTGCCATCGCGCTACTAACCCGTGGCAGGGAACTTCCAGCTTGGGCAAATGCGGTATAAATAAGGCCACTACAGTCCATTCCTTTTTTTGTGGTCCCGCCATATTTGTACCGCGTACCTTCATACCGAAGTGCGTTTTTGGCGATTTCGGTAGCGAGATTACCAGAGTTGGTATTTCTGTTGATCACCGGTGTTGCGCGGTTTATTGCAGAGGTTCTTTTTTTTGTACCTCCGCAACCGGTCAAGATTAATAGTAGCAATAATAGGGTTAAGGCAATTCTAAACATTTTGGTGTAGCGTATCATAAATAAGCGCTGCAGTGTTTTGACTGGCTCCGGGGCCGCCCAGTTTTTTTTCTAATTTGTCGTAATCTTTCAGGATCTGTTTGGTGTAGTTGGGATGCAGGATTTTCATCAGTTCCAGCTTCAGGCGATCTTGATTAAAATCTTTCTGAATCAACTCGACCACCACCTTTTTATCCATTATGAGATTGACCAGGGAAATATACTTCAAATTAATTACACGCTTGGCAATTTGGTAGGAAATTTCTCCACCTCTGTAGCAGACTACTTGAGGCACCTTAAACAATGCTGTTTCCAGTGTCGCAGTTCCTGACGTCACAAGGGCGGCCGTGGCGTGGCTCAAAAGTTCATAAGTTTTATTGACGACCAAATGTACATTTTTATCGTTTAGGTAAGGATCGTAAACAGCTGCTTCCTGACCCGGGGCACCAGCGATCACAAACTGAAAGTTGGCAAAATAGGAGGTAATAGCCAGCATCGTATCCAGCATTTTTTGGATTTCCTGTTTCCGGCTTCCGGGTAAGATGGCAATGATCTTTTTCTCGTTGAGGTTGTGCTGAAACCTGAATTTTTCCAGATCTGAAGGCGGGCGTTCATCAATTGCATCCAACAGCGGGTGACCTACGAAGTGTACGGGGAAGTTGTGTTTTTTTTCGTAGAAATCTTTTTCAAAAGGCAAAATGACACACATCTTGTCGATATCCCGTTTTATGCTTTGGATCCGGTTTTCCTTCCAGGCCCAGATTTGTGGGGAAATGTAATAGTGATTGGCAAAGCCTTGACGTTTTGCCCATTTGGCGATACGCAGGTTAAATCCGGGATAATCGATATAGATAATTACGTCAGGCCGATACTGCGCAATGTCTTCGCGGCAGTAGGCCATATTCCTAAAAATGGTGCGCAGGTTGCTGATCACTTCGGTAAAACCCATAAAGGCCAGATCGCGGTAGTGCTTGACTAAAGTGCCGCCCACCTGCTGCATCAGGTCGCCACCCCAATAGCGAAAGTCAGCTTCCGCATCCTGTTGCCGCAAGGCTTTCATTAAATTGGCGCCGTGCAGATCCCCGCTGGCTTCACCGGCAATAAGATAATATTTCAAAGTTTTTTTTTATGCTGATGATAGACTCCCGTACTTCCGTAGAAAATCCTTTTCCTTCATTTCCAATAGCGTAAAAATAAGGCTTTCTTTAAAATAAGAAGGTATTCCAAGTACGGTGACGAGAAAAAGTCAGGAACAGCCTTTTTAATAATAACAAGTCTGTGCCGGTGAAACCAAAACACAAAATTAACCTGGGCCCTTAACGCTGCTACTTGAGATGTGGCAAGAAATAAATCATATTCAAAATCGAAAATAACTCCCAAATTTTCAATGGTTCCCCAAATCTAAAAGGGAAAACTTTATCTTTATGCAACAAGCCTCAAATCTATACTGAGTTGCTAAGGTGCTTTAATAAATTGCAGAACCATGCGAAAATCTTCAGAACGCTTAATTATTTTTTCCCGCTCAACGGCATTGCGCCTTTGTGGTCTGCTGGGACTGGGGATCCTGATTGTGACAAGTGTGAGTCTCACCAAGAACAGCGGTACCGATGGTTATACTAGTTTGACTAAAATAAAAAATGACAGTCTGGCATCGGTCAAAGCGTTTAGAGAAGTGTATTCTGTCCTGATGCATCCGCGATGCTTGAACTGCCACCCAAAAGGGGACATCCCGCTGCAGGGTGATGACAGTCACATTCATAATATGCTGCCCCAGCGAGGCCCTGACGGAAGGGGTGTTGCCGCTATGCAATGCATCAATTGCCACGGGGCCACAGGCGTGCCCGGTGAAAATACCGCCCCCGGGAATCCCCACTGGCACCTGCCGCCAGCAGATATGAAAATGGTCTTTGAAGGCCGGTCTGCCCATCAACTCGCAAAACAGCTCATCGATCCCTCACGCAATGGAAACAAGGATATGAAGGCCCTGCGCAAGCACGCCGTGGATACGCTGGTCAAAAGCGGTTGGAATATGGGCGGCGACCGGGAACTGCCACCACTTACTTACCAAGAATTTGAAGCCGCTTGGTACACGTGGATAGACAACGGTGCGTATGCACCTGCCGAAGACTAAAATTACATTTAAAAATAATTAGATTATGGCCATATTTGACTTGAACATTAACGGAAAAGCACAGCAGGTGGATGTCGATCCAGATACACCGCTGTTGTGGGTGCTTCGGGATAACTTACGGATGCTGGGCACCAAATTTGGCTGCGGCATCGCCCATTGCGGGGCCTGCACCGTCCATCTGGAAGGCGATGCCATTAGGTCCTGTTCCTATCCCATAAGCGCGGTCAAGGACAAAAAGGTCGTCACTATAGAAGGCCTGTCAGAAAATGGCGATCATCCCGTGCAGAAAGCTTGGTTGGAGCACGATGTACCCCAATGCGGGTACTGCCAGGCCGGTCAGATCATGAGCGCGGCATCGCTTCTGGCCACAAACCCAAAACCCAGCGATGACGAGATACGTAGGGCAATGAACGGAAACCTCTGCCGCTGCGGCACCTACACACGCATCAACCGGGCAATCAAAACCGCTTCAAAAGAAATGTAATATGGCACTCATAAAAACACATCAAAACAGAAGGTCTTTCCTTAAACTGTCTGCTGCAGGTGGTGCGGGACTAATGCTTCAGTTTAGCTGGTTTTCTGGTCTGGCCAAGCAAAATCCCGAACTGGAAGCAGCCTATGAACTTAACGGTTTTATAAAAATAGCTCCTGATGGTACCGTTACCATCGCCTCCCCAAATCCTGAAATCGGGCAAAACGTCAAAACATCCATGCCGATGATCGTTGCAGAAGAGCTGGATGTGGATTGGAAAAATGTCAAAGTGGAACAAGCGCCCCTCAATACCGATATTTTTACCAGGCAGCTTGCTGGCGGAAGCCAATCTATCAGGCAAAGTTGGGATTCACTGCGGATGGCAGGGGCAACGGCCAGACATATGCTCTTGCAGGCAGCTGCAGAAAACTGGGGTGTTCCCATTACAGAACTCAAAGTTAATGGCGGAATAATTTCCCACCCGTCCAGTGAAAAAGAAACCAATTTTGGCGAAATGGCTTCCGCTGCCTCAAAACTGGAAGTGCCGGAGGAAGTACAAGTGAAGAATGTGGGTGACTTTAAAATCATCAGGCATTCCAAAAAAAATGTGGATGGACCGGACATCGTTACCGGCAAACCGCTTTTTGGTCTTGATGTTTATGGCGAGGATATGGCCTATGCCATGATCGTCCAGCCCCCTGCATTTGGTAAGAAACTAAAATCTTTTGACGCTGATTCGGTAAAATCGATGAAAGGGATTTACGATATATTCCCAATGGAAGTTTATCCCAAAGACTTTGAGCGTGGTGATTTTGACGTCAGTGCTTTTCCCGAACTGCTGGTGATCACAGGCGATTCTACCTGGCGAATTATGAAAGCCAAAAAGAAATTGAAGGCCGAATGGGAAAACTTTGATGCGCACACTCACGCCAAGCAAGGCAGGGACAAACCCGGTCAGACAAAGGTACCCGCAGGTTCCGAAAGCACAGAGGCCCATTATGAAGCCATGGTTATTGAAAGTGAGCACGGGGCAAAAGCAGAACGAAAGGACGGGATCCCGGAAGAAGCATTTAAAAATGCGGCAAGGATTATCGAGCGTACCTACACCGCGCCTTATCTGGCCCATAGTGCTTTAGAACCCCTTAATTTTTATGCAGATGTGACCCAGGACAAGGCCACGTTGATAGGGCCCATCCAAACCCCGGAATATGCAGAGGATACCGTGGCACGTCGCCTGGGAATGACCGCTGCCCAAATTGACATACAGATGACCCGCATAGGTGGTGGCTTCGGTAGAAAACTTTACGGTCATTATCTTGTGGAAGCCGCTTTGATTTCGCAGAAAATTAAACGTCCCGTAAAACTGATCTATTCCCGGGAGGATGATATGACTTTTGGGGCTTACCGGCCCACGTACCGTGCTGATTTTAGGGCGGCACTTGATAAAAACAACAACCTCACTGCATTTCACGTAAAAGCAGGTGGTGTGCCCAGCAGCCCATTGTATGAAAACCGGTTTCCGGCGGGAGCTATAGACAACTACCTGGCAGAGTCCTGGAAGGTGGACAGTAATGTAACTACGGCAGCCTTCCGGGCACCGCGTTCTAATTTTATGGGTCCGGTGGAGCAGGCCTTTCTCGACGAGGTTGCTGAAGCTATGGGTAAAGATCCCATTGATTTTCGGTTGGAATTGTTTGATATGGCCAAGCAAAATCCGGTGGGTGATAACAATGACTACGATGCAGACCGGTACGCCGGAGTACTTAAGCTCGTAAGGGAAAAATCAGGTTGGGATAGCCCCAAACCCGGAGTAAGCCGGGGAGTGGCTGCCTACTACTGCCATAACAGCTATGTCGCCAACGTGGTCGATATTGTGATGATTGACGGCAAACCCATCATCGATAAAGTGTACTGCGCGGTAGATTGTGGTATTGTCGTCAACCCAATTGCAGCTATCAATATGGTCGAAGGTGGAAGCGTTGACGGTATAGGTCACGCGATGTTCAGTGCGCTGACTTTAAAGGATGGCTTCCCGCAGCAAAAAAACTTCAACGAATATAAACTGATTAGAAATCTGGATGCACCACGGGATGTAGAAGTCTATTTTGTGGAGAGCGATATTCATCCTACGGGTCTCGGCGAACCGCCTTTTCCACCGGCAATTGCTGCCTTTGTAAATGCCTTGTATAAAGCCACGGGTAGGCGATATTATCACCAGCCTTATATGATCAGAGAACAGGAAGCCACCATCACACCTCCTTCATCGATAGAAGGTTGATATTGATAAAAAGGACTATTATTCGAATTAATCTTACTGAAAAAAAACCTAAAGAGTATTTGTATAGAATTGAAAAGCCTGATCTTAACCAGCGGTACATTAAGGTAATTATGGTGGGATCATCATCTAGGGCTAGTAAATAGGATGAGCATTGCCAATTGATTTTAGTAGGTTACTAAGCAAGTCAACAGCTAATTAATTTAGGGGCTCTTTAGAAAGAATTTAGCATCATTGGTCTGTACAAGCTACTAAAGGCAAGCTGCTTTTCTTCGTGGCCTACAACCCCAAAACCTGCCTGCCGCAGGCAGGAGTACCCGAAGTTTATTCAAGAATGAGAAAAAAATGATGCAGGGATGCTCAAATTGTCCTCGGAATCTAAAACAGTATTCAAGGAAGTTTATGGATGCGCTTTAATCACCCTTATTTTTGGAGGTCTCTAACGGTAGTGAAATAAAAGGACTGTTTAAAAGCGGTTTTTATGATCGGGTTTTTCAGGAATTAGGACTTATAAAATGGTCACCATTGTTGGCGTATCTTTATTTGGTTTTCTTTTCCTTTTTCATAAATGGCATTGTGTATTCGTTGTACAAGTCAAAGAGAAATTCAATCCGAGCCGTTTCATTGGTAAATGCTTGTGGCCTATAACACAAGTCAACTGCTTTGTCCAATTTTTGATGCGCTTTTACCAATTTTGGTGGCATAGTCAAAGGGTCATATAAGTCGGCAAGACTACTTTCAGGATACTCTTCTCGAATATCTAAAACATTCTGTGCTTTGGTTTCAACTGCTTTTTTGTTTTTGTCACTGGGCACTTTTGGCCATGGGTAATTATGATAAACAGCTGGAGAATAACTTATGTCGCTTTTCAACCTTCCCGAAACTACCCGAACCCAACTGTTATGCATGGTACTTAGAAGAATACCAAACAAAAATAGCGATGCATCAGGAATTATTTGGAGTTTATTGCTACATATAACAGACTTGTCTAGGAAGCCAATAGGCACAAACATTCTTGAACCCGAAGATACTTCTGGAACGCATAAATAATTTGAATCAGGTTGGCGGTCTTGAGTAAATAAGGAAGGAAATTTAGAAAATTCTTGAACACTCTTTGTTGGACTTTTGAGCCTAGACTCACTTACCATTTTTAGTCTATCAAGTACTAACGGCATTCTTTTCAATTCACTAGGTGGGCATTTTTTTAGCCACAAACAATAACGTTTCTTTTTTCTTAGGAACTCGGCTCCACCTATAAACTCTTTTATCCATGGTTTGCTAGCCGGATTGGTGTTTATTAATTCATTTTTTTCAACTTCATTTAATACAAGATGACCACCATCAGTTGGTTGACTTCCCTTAAACATTTCGGGATATTGATGAATTGGTTTTTTTCTGCCCGTAATAAATAAATTTTCCCCTGCTGCTAAATAGCCATTGATATTTTTTACTTTTCTTGATGTAGGGTCTGATGTAATTCTTTCATAATCAAATAAATATTTATGTTTTGATTCAAGTACACTGAAGCCAACTATTATAACATGAACTGCGGCTTTTCCTTTCGCTTCATTTGTCCATTTAAAAGTTCGATGTGCAAAATGAATTATTGTATCCAATTCATCTAGCATTTTACCCCAGAGCACTGGGACTTGCTCTCCCTGACAAATTGAATTTGTAGAAACAAAGCCAACAAGTATACTAGTGCCTTGTATAAATTGAGCTGCCTTATAATACCAAGCTGCTACATAATCTAGTCTTCTGCTTTTTGAATCTCTCCCAAATACCAAGTCCATATCCTCCATTTGTTCCTTTGTACGCCATTGATGGCCAATAAATGGTGGGTTGCCTAGAATAATTGATAACTCTTTTTTCTGGATAATTTCATCCCAATCTAACCTTAGGGCATTTCCATGCTCGATTGTTGCAGACTTTTTTAATGGCAAACGAGCGTAGTACAAGCCAAATGCTTCTGAAATTCGTAGGTTCATTTGGTGGTCCATTAGCCACAATGCCACTTCTGCAATACGAGCAGGGAATTCATCATATTCAATCCCATAGAACTGGTCAACATCTACGAGCATGATTTGGTCAATTCCAAAAACTTGTTGACCACCATACAACTTTCTAAGGACTTCCAATTCCAAAAGTCGCAATTCACGGTAGGTTATGATTAAGAAGTTACCACAACCACAGGCCGGGTCAAGAAATTTTAAACTACCGAGTTTTTGATGAAATTCTCTGAGCTTGTTTTTATTGCTTTTAACCTTTTCAAATTCTGCTTGAAGTTCGTCAAGAAATAGCGGTTTTATCAATTTGAGAATGTTCTTTTCAGATGTGTAGTGTGCTCCGAGATTTCTACGTTCTTCGGGATTCATTACACTTTGGAACATACTGCCAAAAATCGCAGGTGAAATTTTGCCCCAATCCAATGAACTACATTCTAAAAGAATTTCACGCATTTTTGAATTGAATGAAGCAATAGGCAAAGGTTCTTCAAAGAGTTTACCGTTTACATAAGGAAAAGCAGCTAAATGTTCGTCAAGGTTTTTAAGTCGTTTGTCAGTAGGTGTATTTAGAACTTGAAAATATTGAGCTAACCACGCACCAAGGTCGCTTCCGTCTTCATTGGTTTTTACTTCTATGAACTCTTTAAAGGTGTCTTTTTCAAAAATTCCTGTATCATCCGCAAACAGGCAAAAAAGTAACCTTACCAAGAATACCTCCAAAGAATGTCCTTCATAACCACTTTCTTCCAATTGGTCGTGAAGTTTTCCCATCAACTCGGCTGCTTTGATGTTTACAGGGTCTTCATTCTTGAAAGTCCGTTTTTGATACCCCGCTATAAAACCAAAAAGCTTAATATTTTTATGGAAGTGCTTTATTCCAAATTCATACTCTTTTTTGTCATCAAGGTCGTATAGTTTGAAGTTTTCAAAGTCAGAAACCAAAACATATTTAGGTAATTCATGCTCTTTGATTCCATGAAAGTAATCGGTCGCCTGCTGAAAAGCTGCGTCAAGATTTTTTCCTTTTGATTTGTGTTCAACAAGAAGAGTTCCCTTCCAAAAAAGGTCAATGAATCCCTGTTTATTATTCAGCTTTTTAACTGGTTCTTCAAATGTGGCAAGTCGTCTCCTTGAAATACCGAACACATTAAAAAAGTCGTTCCAAAAGGAATCCTTTTCAGCACGCTCTCTGCTTTCGCCCTCCCATTCTTTTGTGAATTTTAAGGCTCTGTCTTTAATTTCATTCCAACTTAATGCCATTATTTAGTTTCTGTTTTTTCGTATGCACGCCAACTAGTCAAATCAGTACAAATATAGATGGTCGTCGAAGTAATTATTGGGGTATTATTCCATTTGTCGCTTTTTGCAATTTTACTGAAAAACTTCAAAATTTTGAATCTAAACATTTTACAAAATTTATTCCGCTAATCTTCAAAACTAAAACCCACAAATTGGAATAAATCCTATTTTTGGCATATATTCCTATATATGTTTATCACCTCCTATAAAATCGTGAACTACGACAAAATTGTTTTGGAACAACTGCTGATGCGTATTGGTAGGCCAGATTTTATGGATGCGGTAAGTCGCGCTCACATACCTAAGCCAAAGATGAGCGAACTCTATTTAGAACTCAAAGGCAATTCCTGCTATATAATGGTAGAACGCGATTATATGGATGTCCAGCTGATGGTAGTGAGGTTTGATGATGTACCCGTCACGGGGTGGAGTGTCTATGGGGAACAGCACAGAAAAAAGAAAGGATGATTAAAATTTACGGTAGGCAGAGACCAATTCACTAACTTTAAATAGTGACAAAAGCCATATGTGTTATAAAACAGCCCTTCAGAAACAACCCGATGATTTAGTCAAGCTAACTAGAAGACAGTTGGCAGTACCCGAAGAATACACCCTGTACTACCATAATGATGCTTTTACACAGCCAACGCTATACATCACCCCAATGAACGATCCCGGTCAAATCTGGCCAGCTAGGTGGGGCTTGATCCCAAATTATATTTTGAAAAATGACTCCACAGGTCCAGCCGACTTTGTAAGAAAATACAAAACCTTCAATGCAAGGGGAGAGGAGGTTTTTGATAAACGTAGCTATAAAGAAAGTGCCAAGTCAGCCCGTTGTTTGGTCTGGGTGGATGGCTTTTATGAACCTCATCATTATAAAAAGAAATCACAGCCATTTTTTTGTTATCTGGAAGAACGAAAGCTGTTTGCATTTGCTGGACTTTATACAGCACTTGGTGAGGGCGTTTATACTACAAGCTTCCTAACAGTTGACGCCAATGAGACTTTCACCAAAATTCACAACCAAAAGAAAAGGATGCCATTGGCTCTTGACAGTCAATTTTATGAGGATTGGTTAAGTGACCTTAACCCTAAACAAGTAACTGAAATAGTCAATACTGGATTCCTTCAGGAGGAATTTAAATATTATCCCGTTAGCAATGTCATATATAAAGAACGTGGTCTAAACAGCGAGGATGCAATTAAGCCCGTTGAGGCATTTGATCCCGAATTTAGGAACGATACGCTGTTTTAAATACGGCCGAACTATGCGACGATTGTAAAGTGGAACTGGGCTTTCCCTACGTTGGGGAAAAGGTTGCGTTTTGTGAGCATTGCCACGTGATTTGAAAAAATATTATTTATGTCTTAAAACGCGTTTCCCTTACTTAATGAAAGGAACTTTTCATCCAAAGAAAATCAATATCCAGAGAGGAGAGGGATCAATTATCTACCGATCACCTTAGAATATTTTGGGTTTTTATGAGCTTTAAAGTAATTGGTTTGAATCTACAGACAATGATTGAAGGGTTATATTTTAGAAGTCGTTATCTAAATGTAAGCTAGGTAAAAGTAGAAAACCTTCTTGACCGTTTGATCAAGAAGGTTTTTTAGTACCCGGGATGGGACTTGAACCCACACGCCACAAGGACACACGGCCCTCAACCGTGCCTGTCTACCAATTCCAGCACCCGGGTGGATGCTTTGTCAAGATTGCCTGATGTGAGTGGCAAGCTTGTGTTTTTTGAGGGCTGCAAATATATATGTTTTTTCCATAAATGAAATCTTGTTTTTCCCTTTTTATGGTTGTAGAACAGTTTGAGACTTTATTGATTGAATTATCGTCAAAAGGACTAAAGACCTCCCGGTTTACTCTAAACCAACAAAAAAAAGCTGTCCCGATAGAGACAGCTTTCATATTTTATAGGACGTATCCCAAAAATAGGGGAAAGGCTACTCTTCAGATTTAGTAAACCCATTAAACCCATACCGCAGTTTTATTCCGAAAGCGCGCAAACGGGCATCTTTGGCATAACCGCTGTCAAACAAACTGTTGACCACAAAGTTTTCTGGATCTTGGGTTTGGTATAACAACAGGTCGGTCGGGGCGACATCAGAGCTCAGGGCGTTCAGACCATAGTTGAGGACAAGGCCGATATACAGGTTTTGATAGTTCCCCAGCGAATATTTCACGCCTGCTTCAACCACAGCATCAAAGGAATTTTGCCACCCCAGGTCGGTTGGAGCTTGACGCACATTATTATATTGACCAAAGCCCATAAATTGCGGATCAAAAAGTTCTGCATTAAATTGTGGGTAAAAGCCGCTGGTGGTCAAGCTGGCAGCAGCGCTCTCATATTCCGAAGCAAGGAGCAAACCGATCTGTCCACCCACACGGGCAAAGAACCTGGTATTTCCCTTGGTCTCAAATTGTACCGTCAACGGAATGTGTAGTACATCCACATTTTGGTTCTCTGTAAAACCGTTAAGGGTGTATCGAAACTCAAAGGACTCCCCCTCGTTGTCAACGGTCATATAGCTTCCGTCCAAAGAACCATACTGGGTTTCCCCTTGGTAGTTCTGGTAGTGTACCTCCAGGTTAAGGGCCCATCGTTCCTTGATATAAAAACTGTAACCAAGGCCCAAGCTGGGCTTAAAGGGTTTTTTGAGCTGCTCGCTGCCTTCGACATCGTAGGCCAAATTGGTGATTACGCCTCCCGTAAAAACGGAAACTTCACTTTTTGACTGGCCGTTCATTTTTCCTACGGAAAGACTAAAGAAGGTCAGCGCTATAAGGCCGAAATAGGTTTTTAAATGATGTTTCATTTTATATAGTGACTGCATGAGATTGTTATTATTCGATGATCAATTTAAAATTGCGGATTTGATTCCCCGCCTTACAGCTTATCACATAAACCCCGCTATCCAGATTTTGTGGAAGCTGTACGGTGGTGTTCTGCGTATCAGTATCCCATTCGGAAACGAGACTGCCGTGTACGGAAAACAGCTTGACGTTCAGGCTACTCTCAGCGCTCACTTGATAGTCGGTCACGTCAATCTGCAGCATATTTCCGGAAACATTGGGATTCGGAAAAATCGAAGCTGAAAAACTACTTGTGCTTGTTATACTTGCCACGCACGTCTGAAGCACTTCGCCATCTTCCGTGGTCATTTCTACACGGTAGGAAGCATTTGTATCCAGACGGTCACCACTGTTAGGCCCGGCAGAATAATACTGGCCGTTGCCAACCACTGCTCCATCCTTATACCAAGCGTACGCCACAAAGGAATACCCACCATTGTTATCTGGGTTATTGTTTACGAGAAGGACATTGTCAAATTTCTGCTTCACGATATCAGTGAAAGGGAACCTCTTTTCTACCACAACATTATACGTCTGTACAGTGCTTTCGTCCTGTGAGGTAATCTCCACTTGCTGGTAATACATTCCCGGTTTAGGGGTATTAATGACAATTTCCTTACCTGGAACTGCCACGGCATTCGCTTCGGTTTCAAATGAAACTACTACTTCAATAAGGTCCTCGTCACAATCAATCAGGTAATAAATTTCTTCCGAAGGATTATCGTACACCTCGCTCTCAATGGTCACGCTATGCGCGGAAGCATCCCGGCTATTGATCTGCAGGGTCTGCAAAACGGGAGTGGCGGGCAAATAATTGGCATTGCCCGGCTGCGCCACTGTGATGTCAACCGTCCCGGAAGTCTGCAAGGTCACAAAGCCAGTTTCTGAAACCTCTGCTGGCGCAATGGCGGCTGTATGGGTGTAGGTATAAGCCACCGGCAACCCTGAGCTCGCGCTGGCTTCCAGTTGGAAATCTTCATCATCCTCCAAAGAGACCACTTCCAAAGCATCAAAAGTGATGGTCTGTGGCGCCTTGTCAATGGTCAACGTTGCACTTCGTGTAATTGAACTACAGTTTACAGCCGATGATGGTGGAGTCACGACCGCGGTCACGATATAAGTTCCGGCATCTGTAGCTCCGTTGGTAGCTTCGGTATCAGCATCAACCGAGTAGGTCACGCTGGCTTCGGAGGGCAAATTGGCTATTTCGATGGTCTGCACGCTTCCATTGTAGGTTAGCGTTGCGTCATCAAAAGTCACCTTTGCCAATGGCGATTCAACTACAGTAATATTCTGCGTTTGAGTTTCAGCGTTTCCGAAGGCATCGGTATAGGTCCACGTAATTACTGTGGTTCCCAGATCAGTGATCGGGAAGGTCGCGTCGTGTGAAACAGTAACGCTTCCACCACAATTGTCTGTTGCGGAAGGAGCAGGGACATCAGACTCTAAAACCTGACATTCCATAGTGACTTCGGCCAAAACATCCATATCCGGTTTAGGAGCGGTCACATCTTCAATAACTACCTCTTGGGTTTGGGTTGCGCTGTTTCCGAGTTCATCGGTAAAGGTCCAAGTGATGGTCGTCGCGCCTTGAGTGGATATGGGGAAAACTGCATCGTTTGTTACGGTAACAGCTCCTTTACAATTGTCTGTCGCGGTTGGTGCGATCACATCAGCTTCCAAAACCTCGCATTGGGTCAGGATAGGATCAAGGCTAACGGCATCGGGAATAGGAGCGATATCATCCCCATTTACAACAGTTGCCTCGGCAGTTGCCGAACAACCGTTCACATCAGTAATTGTTACCTTATAGGTTCCCACTGTCAATGCCGCAAGATCCTCGGTCGTGGCCGTGTTATCCCAAGCGTAGGTGTATGGTGCTGTTCCACCGGTAACGGTGAGGTCAATTGTGCCGTCATTACTTCCTTTACAACTAGCAGCGGTAGTAATTGACGTAGCGGTTAAGGCGTCAGGTTCGGCAATGTTAACCGATCTTGAAACCGTGCATCCATTGGCGTCCGTTACGGTAACCCTATAGATTGCTGCGGAAAGGCCGGTCATATCCTCGGTCGTTGCGCTGTTGTTCCAGGCGTAGGAATATGGTGCCGTCCCACCGGTCACAGTGAGGTCGATGCTTCCGTTGTTTCCGCCGTTGCAAATGACATTGGTTTTAATAGCCGAAGCCACAAGTTCAGTTGGTTGAAGTACCTCTACAGATTGGGTAGTGGTACAACCGTTGGCATCTGTCACGAGGACTTTATAAGTACCGGCTTTGAGCCCTACCATATCCTCGGTAGTGGCAGTATTGTTCCAGCTAAAGATATAGGGAGCTACTCCACCCGAGACGGTCAGGTCAACGGTGCCGTCGCTTCCGCCATTACAGAAAACATTGGTTGCAGTTGCTGAGGCTGTTAGCATTGCAGGTTCCAGTACATCTACGGATACATTGACTGTACATCCATTTGCATCGGTTACCGTAACGGAATATTTTCCGGCTTTTAGACCCGTCAAATCTTCGGTTGTAGCGGTATTGCTCCAGTCGAAAGTATAAGGTGCGGTTCCACCGCTAACAGTGAGGTCAACAGTTCCGTTGCTTCCGCTGTTGCACGTAACATCTGTAGCAACAATACTTGCAGAAAGCGCTGTCGGTTCGGTTATGGTTGCCGATCCACTCGCGGTACATCCGTTGGCATCTTTTATGGATATGGCATACGTCGCAGCTGCAAATCCGGAAAGGGTTAGTGTAGCATCGGGAACACCGCTATAGGTTGTGGCATTAATGGTGTAATCAAATGGTGCGGTCCCGCCGGTAAGGTTCATTGTTATGGAGCCAGTTGCACCGCCGTTACAAGCTACGTTGGTATCGACCAGTGTACTTAATTCCAATATTTTCGGTTCGGAGACTTCAATGGATTCCGTAGCGGTACAACCATTGGCATCCGTGACTGTTACCGAATACGTGCCTGCAGTCAGCCCTTTTATATCTTTGGAAGTTGCAGTAGTGTTCCAGGTAAAAGTGTAGGGTTCAAAACCCCCGGTTACTGAAAGATCAATAGTGCCGTCATTACCACCGTTACAGGTAACATCGCTATTTATTGCACTGGCAACAAGCTTGGTCGGTTCGGTCACGGTTACAGAAGCGTTTGCAGTACATCCCCTGGCATCGGTCACGAGCACTGAATAGGTTCCAGCTTTGAGGCCGGTTATATCTTCTGTGGTGGCCGAATTGTTCCATTTGTATGTGTAGGGTGTGGTGCCGCCGTTGATGGTAAGGTCGATAGCACCGTTGCTGCCGCTGTTGCAAGAAACGTTGGTCGCCAAAGCGCTTGCTGTCAGTACCGAAGGTTCCAATATCTCAAAACTTTCGATAACACTGCAACCTAAAATGTCAGTAATAACAACATCATAGGTTCCCGCTGCCAAACCTGTTACCGAATTTTCCGGTGCGGGCCCTTCTTCATAAAGCATTACATTGTCAAACGCCGCATATTGATAATCGCCAGAATGCTTGATTTGTAGTCTTAACCTGACATATTGGGCAGTGGCGGGAACATTTATTTTTAATTTTTCCCAAATGCCATTTGTGTTGGTAATTAGGGGGATGGGGTCAGCCCAAGTGTCGGCGTTGTCATAAGCTACAACATATTGTATGTCGTAACCAGAGGAGTAATTTAGGGTACTGTAATCAAATTCCAGAATTAGTTCCCCATAGGCTGAAACGTCAAAGGCATCAAATGTAATTGTGTGGAAGAAATCTCCGCCCCCATTGGTATTATTTGTCGCTTGAGCACCAAAAAATTGCGAGCCTTCAGATGGAGAATTTTTGGCGTAATGATTAAAAGCTTCTACTTTGCCCCAGACGTGGGTTCCTGGATTTCCATCGGTAATGGTACTTTCTCCTTGCGTATTGTAAGGGGTGGGATCAAGGGTGTAATTCCAAGTCCCCGTGTTTTCTTCAAATCCTTGCGCGCCAAGGATAACCTCGGTAACATTTTTCCAATAGTAGGAATAAGGGGCGGTGCCTTCTGTTGGGTTCAGGCTTATGCTACCATCACTACTACCCTCACAGCTTATGTGGGTCAATACCTCGTTGGGATTAATGGGCAAGGGTTCTGTTACCGCTATACTTTCTTTAGCGGTACATCCATTTGCATCGGTAACCGTGACCTCATAAGTGCCAGCGGTCAGTTCCTCAAGGTCTTCGACGGTCTCTTCGTTGCTCCATAGATAGGTATAGGGTGCTGTTCCGCCGGTTACTTGTAAATCTATGGCACCATCAGCCCCGCCATTACAGCTTACTTTTGTTTCTGTTGCGCTTGCTTCCAGCACATCAGGTTCATTTATTGTTACTGTACTGGTTGAGGTACAGCCATTGGCATCTGTTACGGTAACATTATAGGTTCCGGCCTCTAAGCCTGAAATCGTAGAGGTCGTCGCGCCATTGCTCCAGCTGTAGGAATATGGCACATTTCCGCCGGTCGCATCCAGTTCAATTATTCCGTCGTTGCCGCCATTACAGCTTACATCGTTTGTTTTCAAATTTGTGGATACCAGGGTTACTTTCATGCTTTGTGTTACCGCACCGCAAGCACCGCTACCAAAGCCTCCCCAGTTGCCATTACCTATGGCAGGTCTCAAGGTGGGATTGGCTCCGCAAGAACAGCCGCCACCGTTGTTGACATTCAGCTCCACAGCGTCAGCCTCAATATTACAGCCTGTTCTACAGCCCAGCCCTACGTTCCAAATATTGCCATCTACGGCAACACTTACCGCTGTGCCCGTTGCAAGTGCCTTGGCAATTTGATTTACGGCTACAGGGTCGCTACAGCTGATATCTGCTATGAGTTCTGAACCGGAAAGGGTTATACTTGTATAGCTTAAGCTTGTATCGATGTTATTCCTGAAGGAGGTCCAGTTATCATAGTTGGGATCGCCAGGACAATAGGTCTGCCCATTCACAAAAGTTTCCTCATACACCAGTTCCTCTGAAGTAAAAGCTGTTAAGGGCAATGTGGGTTCTGTTATAACCACTGTTGTCACTGCCGTACAGCCATCAGCATCGGTTACGGTTACAGAATAATTGCCTGCTTTTAGCCCGGTTGCTGTTGCTGTTGTCTGTGCGTTGTCGTCATTCCATAAATAGGTAAAAGGAGCTGTACCGTCTAATTGTTCTACTGTGGCAGATCCCGTGTCTTCTCCAGCGCAAAGAAGGTTGTTTTGTGCGGTAATGTTGACAGTCATTGCACATCCGGGAATATCTGTTGAAGCATTGCGTCCTGTGGCGCTCACGATAGAAGTTACGTCCAACAGTTTGCTAGACCGTGCCCAGATACTATTCGCTGATATGTTTAGGCACCAAAATGCCACTATCGCATAAAGTAATTTCTTTTTCATTTGGGGAAAATTTAGATTGGAAAAAAATTAAAAGGCATTGAGTGACGCTTAATAATTGCAGCCCTCGAAAAAATTTGCTCATTTATTATGGCCTTGTAAAGTTTGTAAATGTGGCGGTTGTCATGGTAATCCATATAATACATCGATAAAAAGTATATTATATTAGTCAAAATACTAATTTCGAAAAGTCCAAAAATAGGATTAATTGTAATATAAATTCGTTAAAAAACTTAATAATATGTTAAAATAAAATTTTATGTTACTTTGCGATTTTAAAATTATCGCTAAGATTTTGAAAATCAGGTATTAAATAAAACTTAAATTAATGGGCATGGATGGGGAATGATGTGTAAGAATAATATTCTGTGAATTTTCCTACAAGTTTATACGCTTTGTTTGAACGCTTGTCGAAAACAAATGGCATAAACCCTAAATCTGGAAATTAAAAGTGGACTTGTACTCAAATGTTTTGATGTCAGTCTAAATGAAACTGGTTGGATACGGACAGGGCCTTAATTTGACTTTTAGTAAACATTGGCAGTTTTTCAAAAAATTATACAATTACCTCAACACATTGATTGCTAGTGAAATTCTAATTTTAAGGTTCAATCAAAATAGACGCTTTATTATGATCCGAATGTTCTTTGCTGCTATTGTACTTAACCTAATTACTTTACAGACCAGTTTCGCCCAAAATGATTCCACCGAGATTGATGTGCCAAAAAATTTAATCGTCGGGGTTCACGAAAGGCCTCCATTTATGATAAAGGGACAGCACGGAAACTGGGACGGCATCAGCATCAGGCTATGGAGAAGGGTTGCAGAAGAATTGAACGTCACCTATCAGCTCACGGAAGTCAAAGAAGATCAGCCAATCGATTCAACTGCTCCAACTGAGCTGTTGCTCTTGACCGACCTGACTCAAGAAAACCACGCAGCAATGGACTATAGCCATATTTATTACATTTCAGAAATGGGCGCGGCCACAATGGCGGGTATGAAGATAAAGTCTGTGCTCAAAGCGTTCTTCAGCAAGCGGTTTTGGTATATCGCCGGGTCGCTTTCGGTGCTACTCCTTGTTGTGGGCAGTATTGTTTATTTCGTAGAACGTAAGAGTAACGAGGATAATTTTGGCGGTGAACGTTCTGTTTTGCGGGGTATAGGTTCTGGCTTTTGGTGGGCCGGTGTAACGATGACAACCATTGGTTATGGCGATAAGGCACCGGTAACCTTTTGGGGTCGCGGCATTGCCCTACTTTGGATGTTGGTGGCCATGGCGGTAACCTCTGTGCTGACCGCTTCGCTCGTTTCTGCGGTTATAGGTTCTGGTAGCGAAAAAATCAAAGTTCCCAGTGATCTTAGAAATATGAAGGTTGGTGCCGTCCAGAACTCTGAGGCAGTACAATATCTTGGGGAAGAGCGAATTGTCTTTGAAGAATATAAAGATTTAAAAAGTGCGCTGGGGGCTATCCCTAAAGATGACATTGAAGTGGTGATACACGGTGTGCCAGAAATGAGGTATGTGATCAATAACGATTCTGACCTCGCGGCCCAGGTACGGTCGATTAATATCGAACCGCATTACTATGCTATGGCGATACCATCGGGTAGTGAACTTCGTAAACCGCTCAATAAAGCCTTGATCAATGTATTGAAATCTCCTAGTTGGAAAAAGGAACTCGATCGGTTTGTCCCAGAGAAAAAAAAGTAGATCAGATAAAATGAGGTTTCTGCATTAGGACTTCGGAAGCTCAGGGCCAAAAATTTAATAGCTGTACCTCATCAAGGTTCATCTGTCTTCACGGAAGATCGCCTTGAGATAATTATTTATTTTTATGTTGGGATTTGTTAGTGGGTACGATCTCAAATTTTCTGAAAGCAAACGAATGCAGCTCAGTTTTTATAGTAATTATAGAGCCAGTTTGGCTATCGTCAGGGCTGGGCTTGGCCGTAACGTTTTTCCATTTTGAAAATTTGTATTCTTCGTGCCCCTGATAAGATTTGTATAAACTGTCGTAAATATCCTTTTTCAATACGCGATTGGCCTCACCCATTTTCTGCCCTTTCGTTATGCCTTCTATATACCAGCTTTCCTGAAAATCGGGTTCTGCCACGAAGCTTTGCAGTTTGTTGTGCGAGTTGCTGTAATAAGAAGATCTATATTTAAATTTTGTGCCCGGAGGAAAGCGGGTCACAAACGAAAGATCGATTTTTTCTGGGGTTTCATAAGTTGTTGAAGTACCGTTGTAATTGTAAATGAGAATTTCGTAAATATTGGTGCCTTCAGCTTTGGCGAAAATAGCATCCAGTTGATTGTTTGCATTAATCAAGGAGCCGCCTGATTTAGTTTTATAACGCGTTTTGCCTACCATCGACAACAGCTCTCGATTGGCGATACCGTCGATGGTATTCTTGTATTGAAGCCAACGGTGAATTTGATTAAGTTCTGAATGCTGGTAAAAAAGATTGGCCAAGGCAATATGGGCTACTTCACCGTGAGATGTCCCAGACTTCAAGGTAACTCTGCTGCTGTCTGGGCCTTTGAAGGAAGCGGTAGCCTTGAACTCCTCTAGATTAATTTCGGTATTGGTATTCCACTTTGGGTGATTTACCAAGGGGGAAACAAATTCATCATACCAGGTTTCATCCGTATTAAAACGACCTTCCTGGTCAAATTGTATATAATATGAAAGACCCCAAGAATCGAGTTGAATATTGTTGTTATAACAATGCTCGAGGATTTTATTATGAAATGACACAAATTTTTCCCCTTTATAATTTAATCCTTTGTGGCTCACGGCGACATAATTGGGTTCTCTGGTATGTATGCCTACGTGTGCTTCTGGAAGTACATTCTTTATTGCGCTCATTGAAATATCGAGATAGTTAACAAAATCATCGGCGCTTCCCTTCCAATGCCCGGGGCTCTCTATCTCAGAACCAATGCGGAAACGCCAATTTTTCACCTGTTCCTTTCCGTAACGGTCCACCAAGGTTGTTATCAAGGCTTCTATATAATCGCCATATGCATCCATATTGTCAGGGGGCAATGCATTGCCATACTGCTCAACCGCTTCAAATTCTCGAAAATGAAGACCATCATAACTGTTCTTATCAAGGCTTACAAAGGTGAAACCTCGCTGAAAGCACCACGGGACATTATCGAGGACCAGTTGGTATATCTCATCGCCGTGTTCATGAGCTTTGTCGATCACCCTTAATAGGCGTTGGAAGTCGTACTCATATACCTGCCGGTCAACATTCCATTTGACCATATCGTAATTGAGGTTCCTTTCGCGGCCGGTTTTAATTCCGCCAGATAGTCTGATGCAGTTCATTTTGAGATCTGCACGTATTTGAGGCTCATCGTCTTTGCCTAGGTAGCTAGGTGAAATATCATTTGCAACTTGCCAAACATCGTACAGCCGTTCACCTCTCATGCTTTCATCTGAGAAATCTGTTGATAGGGTGACCTGTCCCAAAACAGCTTGAAAGCTAAAGGTCAAAAGTAGGTTATACAGGTATTTCTTCATAATAATCAAAATCTAAATGGAGGGCTGTTCTGTCTGAAGGGTTTTTATTTCCATATATATTTCAAGGATTAAATATCAATATATATTGGCTCTATTCAGAAAGGTAAACTTTTTAAATTTCATTGGTAAACATTTTAAATGAGAAAAAGTATTTTTAGCAGTACTTGTAATGTTATATTCGCAAGATTCCGCCATAATGCAGTAAAGGGGAAGATTTGCTTCTCAGTACAGGTGCAACATACCCGAAATCATAATGCAGGATTTGCTCAATTCAACTTTTAAAATCCACCAATGATACGCCTTTTTGCGATTCTTATAATCTTAAACCTCCTTCCTTCTTTAGCCATAGCTCAAAGAAAACAAATTGCATTCAACAAAATCGAATTGGTCAGCAGGACTGTATTGAGTGATTCGGCCTATTATATGATGGTGGGGCGAAAAGTCAAATTTCAAAATTATACTGCTTTCATTGGTTAAATGGCTATATGTATTGTCGTTAGGGAGAGCATTTGCACATTGCAATAGCTACCGATTGCGATTTTACGAAAGACAGTTATATGTATAGCATTGGTCAAAATGTTATGGTGATCGCTAAAGAAGGAGCTTGATAAATGATACTCTTTGCACCAAATTTTGTGGCAGGGAACCTTTATTGGTTTCAATGTATAGGACTCATAGTTGGATCATTTTTAATTTGTTAATTTACAGAACAAACGGGGCCTCTGTGCGAAGACCACTTTTGCTAGATCTCAAGTAACTGTTAATTGATGTAAGGGATGAACCGGCCGAAATCAAATGGGCGTTGCAATCAAGCTTCAACCAGGTTTCAATAGAGAATTGATGATTTATTTAGGATTTAAAAAGTAAGCTCCGATGGTATTATGCCTTTGCGGAAAGTAATATCTATAGCGTGAATCTGCAATTTGATGGAAGGAAACAGGAACCTCAAAACATCACCCTACCAAAAGAATCGGAATTTATACCAGCCCCAAAAATGACTGGCCAGCCTTATTGTTTAAGGGGATGTTGGCAACAAATATTATTTGAATTCTTACAAAGGTGATCACTATTTATTGAAGGTGATCAGTAAAAAAGTCGCCGGTGACAGGTTAAAAACTGCGATTGCTAAAGTGAAATTTAAAGAACAAATTTTCTTCAAAAGTAAAGGGCTGCGCAGGAATAAACATTCACTTATTCCACACCGTGAAGTATAAAAAATTGGCACAAAAAATCAAACCTTTTTTTAGTAATATACAGGTAATGTTTTGACATTTGGTAATCTAAAAAAAATAGTATGCTCCTTTTGAAGTTATGTCAAAGTGCTTTTTGGCGGGTAGGAATAGAATGGATACCCAAGTATTGAACCTAGTTTTCATTAGGCTTTCTCAGCACAAAATTTCAGTCGGACTATGGGGGTATATTAGTTACTTGTAACTTTTATAAGGCAATCTACCTGTAATTATTTGTCATATTTACGACTAAAATCTGATACATTGAAAGTTGGCAATTTAGATTTGTCCAGGGACAATTAAAAATTCCTGCGCACTAAAATCTCAGTGATTTTTTTTGGTTGTTATTTGAGAGTAGAAGTAAAAGTCACTGTTGGATAAATATATGTATTATATTATCTTAAAGCATTTTTTGAGCCTTCAAAACTATTTTTAAACCCAAATTTTTTATAAATTTGTGAACCTTTCAAAGTTGTATTGATCATCACTAGTACAGAGAATTTTGCTCGTTTGATGCCTTGATTTTTTGTATTGAAAACTTAAAATTAATGCTTGAAAGTTTTTAGTATGACTATCGTAATTTCTTTTGCAATCGTTGGAGTAAATATGCTGAATGTTTTCAGGTAAGAATTTTAAGTGGCCAAATCAGTCTCGAATTTATCAAATTGGATTGTTTTTCCTGTATAAATGCGGGCAATATCAAGTGTATATGTATGAATAAAAAAATATTAATTGGTGCAATTGTAGCCATAGCCGTTATAGCGCTTGTAATGGTTTTGATCCCAACACAGGAAACTGAGAAACAAGGCAAAACTGCAGAGAAAACAGGAAATGTTGATGAGAAACAAAAGCTGGCGATTACAAACCCGCTGATACCTGAGCCGGGCATGTCAGACCCACATATGCTCGTTGTCGATGATACGTGCTATGTTTTTACAGGACACGACGTTGGAGTTGGCATAAGTGATTGGGTTATGCCTGATTGGAGAATTTACAAATCAGGTGATCTTCAATCATGGGAACACGTCGGTACCATTGATCCCAAAGATAATTATATGGGTGAGGGGAACACATCCTGTTGGGCCGGAGATGTAGTTGAAAGAAATGGTAAATACTATTGGTATTTCTCAAACCACCATCTGAACACGGGGGTTATGGTTGCAGACAAGCCCGAGGGGCCGTATGCAGATGCCTTGGGAAAACCACTCGTGGACTCTTTTGATCCTACAGTCTTTGTAGATGACGACAACACGCCCTACATAGTATATGGAAGGACAAACTATAAAATAGCACGTCTCAAGGAATCAATGATTGAACTCGATGAGGAGCCCAAAACAATAGTTATTGAAAAACCGACCTACTTTCCTGATATGGACAAGAATTCGCTGCATAAGCGTAACGGTATTTATTATTTGAGCTGTTCCGGTTATTACGCAACTTCAAAAAATTTATACGGCCCATATGTAGCACAGGGTCGCGTGGGTACAGGTTGGGAATTGGATACGGCCTACGGCCACGGGGATTTTTTTGTATGGAAAGGGGATTGGTACCACGTATGGTGCAAGTACAAAGATCGTGAGAAAGACCGTATTCGTGATTCTTACATAGCCCCGGTAATTTATGATCAAGATGGTATGATGAGAGATGATCTCAGTCAATTGAATGCAATGCCCGACATCTCAGAATAATTAATTTTTATGTAATGAAAGAAAAACTCCTTAACAAAGCAGCCATTATATCGATGTCTATGATCTTATTGGCATCGGTTTTGGCCAGTACCTTGTCCGCTCAAACCAAAACGACATCGTTATTGTGGGGAGAAGACGGCGAGCTGTGGGATAGCCGTGGGCGGCTGCCCGACTTTTCTTATGCAGGTTACGGAGGCGGGTATGCTGTAAAGCCCTCCTTTACAAACACTATTGATGTTACCACCCAAGGGGTGATACCCAACGATGGCCTAAGCGATGTGGCTGCTATCAACAGTATAATTTCTTCGGCACCAGACAACAGTGTTGTTTATTTTCCGGCCGGTCGTTATGTGCTGGACGATTGGGTCAAAATAAATAGAAGCAACATAGTGCTCAAAGGGGAAGGAGATGGTGCAAACGGAACAGTTTTCTTTATGCCAAAATCTGCTACGGAAATAAATGGGGGAACAGCGGAGGCAGGTTACAATACAGGTGGAGCGGGACAAATAGTAGAGTTCAGAGGCAATGGTAGTTTGACAACCATAACGGAAGTTTCAGAAATAGCATTGCGTACTGACAGGGTAATAGAAGTGCTCAATGCCAGCAATCTGAATCAAGGGGATATTATAGTTATCAATGCGAGGGGGGACAATCCTGTAAATCGAGAACTGTGGTATGAATATTTCAACAACCAAACAATGGACTGGCCCGAACCACACGTGACGTGGGCAACAGGAGATAATGTGTTTCTTACGCATACTATCGAGAAGATTGAAGGTAACTTAGTGACTCTTAGAGAACCCTTAAGGTTAAAACTAAAGCCATCTTGGGGTATGAAGGTAAGGAAATTAAATGGTGCATTAACAAATGTTGCCATTGAGGATATTCGCTTTGAGTTTAATTTAATAGCGGTACCAGGTCATCTACAGGAACCAGGTTATAATGCTGTGCAATTTGAAAACTGTCAAAATTTTTGGTCGAAAAATTTAACCATTCAAAATTGTGATAATGGTATTAATATCAGGACCTCCTCTTACGGAGAAATAGAAGATACCAATATGATAGGACGTATGGGGCATCATGGTTTTGACATTGCCCACAGTTCAAACAATATAATTACAGACATTACATTTGATAATAACGATGCTTTTTTCCATTCTATTACAATCAACCATAAGGCAAATGGGAATGTAATTAGCAACGTAAAAGGGACTCAGCTGGTAAGATTGGACAATCACCGAAACGTACCCTTTTCAAATTTATGGACAGACGTTAAAGCAGATAAATGGAATCACCGTAGTTCTGGAGATCGAAAAGCGGGTCCTCATGCAGGAGGCTGGAATGTGTACTGGGGATTGTCTGGGGAATCGACAGCACTTTACTCGGGGGATATTAACGATTGGAAAGAGCATTGGGGAATTTATGCCGGTACTTTGGTATCAGGTTTGGATTCTGACACCAGTGAAATGTTCACGGAAGAGCGTGAATGGTATGAAAATATACCTTATGAGGATTTGGCGGATAAAGACTTGTACAAATTACAGAAGGAATACAGGGCTGGTCATACCCCCGTGGTG
>JBATUQ010000045.1:0-1767 GCA_049671285.1 Leeuwenhoekiella sp.
CACCACGGGGGTATGACCAGCCCTGTATTCCTTCTGTAATTTGTACAAGTCTTTATCCGCCAAATCCTCATAAGGTATATTTTCATACCATTCACGCTCTTCCGTGAACATTTCACTGGTGTCAGAAAAATCCAATCCCGAAACAATGGTATTTTGAAACATACCCCAATTTTCTTTAAAGTCATTTTTCCGTGCCCAGTATAATGCAGTAGATTCACCAAATAACCCCCAATAAACGTTGCGCGCCCCAGCGTGATAACCTGCGGTCGGGGAACCAGTACTCTTGTGATTAAACTCTGTACGCACATCTGTCCATAAATTGGAGAAAGGTGGGTTTTTATGAAAATCCAAACTGATTACTTGTGTTCCCGACACATTACGAATAACATTACCATTGGATTTATGGATAAGTGTACCTGAATGAATATAAGGTTTCGTATTATTGAATTTAATATTACTGAACAGATTAAGTGCGCTATACCCGATTTTAAAACCGTGGTGCCCTTCCCTACCCTCAAAAGTTATATCTGTAATTTCGCCATATGAGGAACGTTGTAAGTTAATGCCGTTATCTGCATGTACAATACTTAAATCAGTGGCCCAAAAATTAGTGCAATTTTCAAACTGCACTGCATTATATCCTGGTTCCTCATGATGGGTTTTTTTTGCTGTTTCAATAAACTCCAACCTGATATTTTCTATACCTACATTCGTTGTGTTATTTCTTCGAGTTCTTAGTCTGATCCTCCAAGAAGGTTTAAGGTCAAGACGCAAAGGCTCCCTAAAGGTTACTAAATTTCCTTCAATTTTCTCGATAGTGTGAAACATGTTCCCGCCATTGCCATCTAACCAGCTTGACAAGGGTTGTGGTAAATCAGCCGCCTGATAATTAAAATAAGCGTCCCACAATTCTCCGTTGACCGGGTTGTCTCCATCTGCATGCAACTCAATGATGTCACCTACGCTAATTAATCTTGTATCATCTACTTCGATCACTGTGTCCCCATAAAAAACTTCTTCGGTCAGTTCTGCCACATAAGTATGGCGTACGCCTACAAAATGTATCATAAAACCATCGGCACCCACGCTAAAATCATTTTCAAAACTTCCATTAATGTCTGTTGCTGACTTTGGCATATAAAAAACTGTTCCGTTTGTACTATCCCCATCACCTTTAATAAGAATATTACTGCGATCAATTGTAAGATGATCATCAATAACATACCTTCCTGCCGGAAAGTAAATTTCACTATTATCTGGAGCGTTGTTAATTATAGTTTGGATAGCAGCCACGTCACTCAGGCCATCATTGGGTATTACCCCTTGAGTAGTAACATCTATAGTGTTTGTAAAAGAAGGCTTTGTAGCGTACCCGCCTCCATAACCTGCGTAGGTAAAATCAGGCAGCCGCCCACGGCTATCCCACAGCTCGCCGTCTTCTCCCCACAATAACGATGTCGTTTTGGTTTGAGCGGATATGGTAGTAAGGTTGACTTGTACGAATAGTGTTGCGATTGCGATCGCAATTGTGGATCTAAATGTATTCTTCTTCATTTTTATTTTTTTTTGACAATTGAGTCAGAAGTAAGGTTCTGACCTAATAATTTTTAGAATCGTGCCGTAATCAAATCCGGTCAGGTTTATTTTGTTTTAAAGCTCCATACCTGGCCAATGGTCACACCGCCATTGTCGTCCTTCACCACTATCCTGAAATAATAGGTGGTTGCCGCTGCCAGCCCGCCCGCCACGTAGGTCGTGCCCACCTGG
>JBATUQ010000046.1:0-104498 GCA_049671285.1 Leeuwenhoekiella sp.
ATTCTACACCATTACAAAGAAATTCGACAAGATGAAAGAATTTAAAATCATCGATACGCAAGAATTTGTGAAAGCAATTCTTGACAGGACGAAACTGTTCCGGTATGAATGTAGCGACAAGAACAGCGACCCGTCGAAAAAATCTCGTGAGGTCATCGAAATCTTGAACTACGAAGCCTTGTTGCTCAATGAAGAACCAAATCTCTGGTTGGGATACAATGCCTTCAACTCGGTACTTCATAACGTTTTGAAGAAAAGCTTCGGACAGCAAGAGCGTTTAGATAAAAGACTGTTTGATGAAGTCTATGCTATGGCATAAAGTTAATATAGGTTTTTCCAGTACCTCAAACTGGATGACTAAATATATAACAAAAGGTTAATTCCATCCACTCAGCACATTCCCCTACATTCCACGCTCGCCTTCTAAAAAAGCAGGCAACCACTTCACTTCGGGAAAAGAGCTTCATTACATACGTCTTGGACACAATTCCCAATTTTAGCTTTCCATTCCGCTAACCCTTCCCGTCCCGATAGCTATCGGGACTTGGAAGGAACACTACATTCCAGAGCCAAAATTATGTATTAAGTCCGCTTTATAATTTTCCAAAAAGAAAATACGTTGCGTATTCCTTAAAAAGGAAAAAGGATAATATTATTTTTATACTTTGTAACGCGTTTTCTGTAATACCAAAAAATTACAAATAAATAACAGAATGAAGAAAATTGTCGATAATCAAGAGCTTGAATTAGTCTATAAAAAAGGGAATGGAGCTTGGACATACCATATTGTCATACCAAATACAGCCGATATAGATGGAACTTGGGGTTCGCTAAAGGTTTCTGGTTTGCTTGATGATTACGAGTTGAAAGAAATGAATTTGGCACCAAGGAAGGAAGAAGATAAAATGATTTCAATAAACGAAGAAATCAGAAATGCAATCGGTAAAAGTGGTGGTGATAAAGTTACGGTAACATTATACCTGCATACACACGACAGAATCAATAACAATTCGGAAATTCTCAAATGTTTTGAAGATGCCGGCGTAAAGGGTTCGTTCAAATCATTAAACAAAGATGAACAAGAAGAAATTATAAATGATATCACTTCAAAAACTACAGAGGCCAAACAAATTGAGCAAATAAACCACCATATCAATCTGTTACTTAATCAGAACAACTAAACGGGCAATGGCAAAAAAGAATCTTGAAAAAATTTATGAAATATTAAGTGATGAATATAATGTATTTGCTGAAACCGACAACGAATGGGATAATAATGGATTGAACAGTACGGATTTCAAAAGCCTTGTTTCGGTAATGCTATCGGCAATGACACATACAAAGCGAGTAGTTAGAGCCTGTAACGCGCTTTATGAAGAAGCTACCACACCAGAACAAATCATCGCTTTGACAGATGAAGAACTAACCGAAATGATAAGACCGGTTGCTCATTACAATAAAAAAACAAAACATTTAAAAGAATTATGTAGACAGGTAATCGAGGAATTTGATGGCGAGGTGCCAAAAACCAAAAAAGAATTGATGTCTCTTCAAGGAGTTGGACGCAAAACAGCTGACATACTTATGAACTTCAATTTCGGTGGAGAGACAATAGCTGTTGACACTCACGTACATCGCCTTTTAAACCGTTTGGGCATAGTAGAAACTAAGAGTAGTAAAGAAACGGCAGATATAATCAACGATATTACACCGAAAGAGTATAAAAAGCACGCTCACGAATGGCTGATTCAGCACGGTGGCAATATTTGTATTTCGCGAAAACCAAAGTGCCAAGAATGCGTTGTTTACGAACTATGCGAATATGATGAAAAAACGAGTTGAATGAAACAGAGAAAAAGATACTGTAGATAAAAGGGTTTTTTCATCTACTTATTATTACTTCTCTTAAAAAACCCAGCTTGTTTTAAAAGGATAATTTATTAACCACTCAGCACATTCCCCTACATTCCACGCTCGCCTGCTGAAAAAGCAGTCAACCACTACTCTTCGGGCAAAGAGCTTCACTATACAAGTCTTGGACACAATTCCCAATTTCAACTTTCCATTCCGCTAAACCTTCCCGTCCCGAAACTTCGGGACTGGGAAGGAACGCTATATTCCAGAGCCAAAATCGTGAATTAAGTCCGCTTTTCTAATCGGAAAGCCATTGGCTTGATTTTCTTGACAGGATTTTCGGCACGGTCTTCTTGAGCCCTCACTCGAAAATCCTTAAAAATCAAACCGCTGTCTTACACATTTTAAGGGGTTTATAATGGATAAAGCCTTTGTTGTTTTTCGGGTCGTCGAAAAACAGGCACGACATAACCAATTCTAATATAAACACAGCCGCTTATCTCGCTTAACTGTCGGTACGCTCAAACGCAACTGCGTTTAAAAGAATTGCTAATGCCCTTATGGAACTTGTCAAGACTGTACGAGTTTTAGTGAAAAATAAGGTTTCTACTTCCTTGAAATTCCAAGGAATTTACTACGTCGCAAACACACCTGATTTTACCCTAAAAGTCTTGACAAAACCCACTCTATCCATTGTGCGGTGCACGAAAGAAAAGAACAAACACCCCTTAAAATTTAATTCAGTTTAAAACAAATAGGGGAAATATAAACCAGTCTGTAACAAAGCAGACACAAATCTTTTTATTATGAGTACTATTAGAAATCACGTACAATTGATTGGAAACGTTGGACAAGAGCCAACCATTACGAACCTTGAAAGCGGTAAAAAAGTAGCCCGTTTTTCATTAGCCACAAATGAGTATTACAAAGACAGCAAAGGCGAAAAGCAAACGGACACCAACTGGCATACCGTAGTGGCTTGGGGCAAGACGGCTGAAATCGTTGAAAAATTTGTCGAAAAAGGCAAGGAAGTTGGAATTACGGGGAAACTAAAGACCCGAACCTATACCACCGATGATGGCAACCAACGCTATGTAACGGAAGTTGTAGCCGATGAAATCCTTTTACTTGGAAGCAAGAGCGACAAGTAATCTTTAAAAATAAAGAGGGCGTTCCTCTGGAAAGTTGCGCCCTCTTTTTCATTATTCACACATTAAATATATGTACAATGAAAGCACAAGTTAATGAAATAAAAGAGCGATTGCAATATTTTACAGGAACAGAAATGTTCTATCAAATCCCATTATTGAAAACCCGTTTTACGGATGGATTGAAATATTTATCGGAAGTAGCAGAATGTTTTTGGCTCATTACGGACACGTCCGTAATCGCAAAAAGTCTGATGAACCGAAGCGAATTTGTAACCATAGACTTCAAAAGATTATCCGAAGAAAAGCAGGATTTTACAGGTTACGAAGCCGAGATAGTTTATAGCGATGGCAACGATAATATTTTAGAAAAACACGGTTACAGAGCAACCGATTTTCCACTCGATGAACTGCGGTTATTTTTTGTAAATGATACGCTGATGTTGCCAAGCGAATACTAAAAATCGGACGTTATGATATATCTAAATTTTACCGATTTGAACGAGGAGACACAAGAGCGATTACTTGCCAATTCCAAAGAAGATGTAAAGGAAAAGTATGGAAAGGACATAATGGATTATGCCACGAAACACAATACCAATTTGGATAAGATGTTGGACGAAGAAGCGTTGCGAAATTTATATTCCTACACCTATATATTCAATATCTGATTTACAAGAATTTAAAAGAAGCACCTCTAAAAATTTAGAGGTGTTTTTCTATGCAATTAATATATAGTTAAGAAAAAAACGTATCTTTATTTTGCTGAAATTCAGCATTAAAATTAAGTAGGGTTATCCACTTTTCGACTTTCGCCGATAACCTTACACATCGAAAAATAACATATCGAAAAATCATTTTCCCTGAAAATGGCAATCGGCTTTTTAGCCGGATTGTATGGATTTTTGTCACGCTTGCGCGTGACGAAAAGGAATAGCAAGAGGGTAACACGCTGCGCGATGTTTCGTATTCCTTTTCGTTTTCAAATAGCTGATTACCAGCGATTTGAATATATTTTAATTTCCTGACAATCAACGATTTGCGACAAAAGGGCTGTAAACGCCCATTTTTAGGGAAGATTTTGCGACAAATCGGCGAAATATGGACTCATTTACTGGAATTAGATTTAAAAAGGAAACTGCAAAACGCTTCCAAACTTTCTCACGCACTTACTTCAAATCGCACACCGAAGCAATGGCTACGATGCTCGATTTTTTCTTCTATAACGAAATATCGCCAAAGGAAAAATTAGGTCCAACGGGACGAACAATTGAAGCAAAACTTTCAAAAAGAATTAATGCAGTTATCGCCATAATGCGAGACGTGGAAAAGACACAAACAAAACCCACGGTAGCGATGATTCAATCCCTTTTTGAAACAGAAGAACCTACAAAAAAATCGCTGATTGTAGAAAAGAAATATGCCGAAGAAAAAAAGGAAGTACGCTTTCGCGAAAAGCAAAACGCAAGTAACCAACTTTAATTTTTTGAACTATGTACATCACAATAACACCTCAAAAGCTGGGTACTAATTATTCACAAAGTTCAGCTGATTTTGTGGGGTATTTAGAGAAAGAAAACGAGGGTCTGGAACAGCAAGAAATGGAACACTTTTTCAATCAATATGGCGATGAAATTTCCGCTGAAGAAGTGGTAAAAGAAATCGATGGAAACACCGCAAAATTGAAAAAGAAAGAACCCAAGTTTTATTCGATTACGGTCAGTCCGTCAAAGTACGAATTACGAAAACTTCAGAACAATAGCCAAGATTTAAAAACCTACACGCGTGAGCTTATGAAGGATTATGTTGCCAGTTTCAATCGAGGAATTCACGGACGACCCATAACCATAGATGATATAAAATACTTCGCTAAAATTGAACATCAACGAACCTTTAAAGGAACTGATTTTCAAATTATAGAAAACCAACCTTTTGCTACAAAAATTCTTCAGCTGAAAACCGAAATCAGAAACATTCAAGAAGGACGAGCTGAAGGGAATATTAAAAGGATGAAAAAAGAAATCGCCAAATTGGAACGGCAAGCACCACATCAACAAAACGGAAAACGGATTGTCCAGGGAATGAAAAAGGATGGAAACCAAAGTCATATCCATATCATCGTTAGCAGAAAGGATGCTTCAAATTCGGTTAGTCTTTCTCCAGGAAGCAAACACAAAGCTTCCGAAGTGGAAATGCACGGTAAAAAGGTAAAGCGCGGTTTTGATAGAGATACCTTTTTCGCTAAAGCGGAAAAAACGTTTGACAAGACTTTTGACTATAAACGCAACTTTGCAGAAACCTATAAAGCCCGAAAGGATTTTGTAAAGAATCCTAATCTATACTTCGCCGCCTTGATGAAGTTGCCAGCCAATGAAAAAGCATTGGCTTTCAAAATGATCACAAAAACGGGATTGCCCATAGTGCCAAGTATTCCAATTAGTCAAGCACAAATTGCACTTCGGGTTTTTAAGCAATTAAGACGTGGTGTAGAAGTGGCCATTAAATCAAGTTCAATAGGGATCTAATTGATATGGAGATAGACAATCTTATATCGGTACTTTCAATTATTGGTTTATCCAGTATGGTTTTCTATGCGATGTTTCGGGTTAGCAAGTATGCGTTTCTTTTGAATATCGCAATACTTTTATTTCTCATTTTCTTTATTTCTGAAGGGAATGAATTAGTATCAATATTGCTGTATCTAGCGTGTCCTCTAATGCTAATTAATATAGGGTTCTATGTCTTTCTACACAAAACTGAAACCGTGCAGAATAGCGATAGAAAATATCAAGTCAATTTTGCTACGACCAAAGGAAATTTCAAACTGGATAATATCAAGAGGGGCGCGTCCATAATAGGTTCTGCCGGAAGTGGAAAGACAGAAAGCGTGGTATACGCATTTTTAAAACATTTCCGGAATGAGGGCTTTTGCGGAATCATTCATGATTACAAGGATTTTGAACTGACTGAAATGGCGTACCCACTTTTTAAAGATAACGATATCCCGTTCAAGATCATTTCCTTCGATAAAATCATCCACCGGGTAAATCCTATTGCGCCATGCTATTTAGAGAACGAGGAAAGCGTAAATGAGGTGTCAAGGGTATTAATTGAAAATCTTCTGGAACAAAGGGAAAGCGGAACTACCGGAACAACAAAATTCTTTAACGATGCTGCCGAAGGTTTGATTGGTGGTTTGATTTGGAAGCTGAAAACCGACTATTCCAACTACTGTACGCTACCACATTTGATAGCGATTTATCAATTATTGGACACGGATAGCCTTATTCAGTTTTTGGAGACCAACACCATATCGAGGGCAATGGCAGATGCATTTATTAGTGGTAAGGATTCTGATAGGCAGACCGCTGGTGTAAAAAGCACCTTGGCCAATGCGCTGAAACGAATTAGTACACAGCGCATATTTATGGCATTATCCGCAGACGAAGTGCCACTAAATATTAATAGCGAGGATAATCCAGCAATCATTTCAGTAGTAAATAATCCAAAATATGAAACATCCTATTCGCCTGTTGTTGCAACCATTATTCACACCATTACCAAGCAAATGAGCGTACGCGCTCAGAGACCGTCTTTTTTATTGATGGAAGAAGCACCTACCATCCGATTACTGAATATGCACCGCATTCCGGCAACACTTAGAAGTTATGATATTGCTACTGTTTATGTAATGCAGGACAAAATTCAGAATGATATGATGTATGGCGATAAGGCAAGCAAAGCGATTTTGAGCAACCTATCCTACCAGTTCTTCGGAAAGGTCAATGACCCAGATACGGCTAAATATTACGAGCGTTTTTTTGAAATCATTAAAGACCCGACGAAAAGTATCAGTCGTGGCCATAATCTCGATTTTGATACTCGTATTACGACTGGAGAGAAAGAAATTCCAAAAATTCGTGCCGATGTTTTCTTTAGGTTGAAACAGGGCGAGTTTATAACCTATGCTGATGGGAAGGATAAGAAAGTGCAGTTTAAATTGTCAAGAATACAGCGGCAGCTTCCCGAAGAATCCAAGCAATTTTCTCAGGCGGATTTAGCGGCAAATTTTGAGCGAGTTTATGATGAGGCGAGGTCTATTTTTAGATAATCAAGTATAGTTACTTATTCGACTCAAAATCAAGCTTAAATAATTCTCATTTCAAAAACCATTGAATTATAGTGCATATAATCATTGTGATGTAGTGAACTTTTCTATCTTTAGACCAAATTAACAAATTAGGTTTCAAAATGAACCGAATTAAAGAAGTTCTAAAAACAAAGGGAATCTCACAAACTTGGCTCGCCAGCCAAATGGATAAAAGTTACAATTCTATCAATGAATATGCTCGTAACAAGAGGCAACCAAGTTTGGAGGATTTATACCAGATTGCTGAAATACTTGAAGTTTCTGCGAAAGACCTACTAATCGATAAATCAAAAACAAGTGAGTAAAAAAGAGAAAAACCTTGATATTTTCATTAGTAAACTTTTAGATGCTGCTAAAATAAAGTATAGTGCTGATGGAAGCACAATAAAGGAAATAAATGATGCATTAAAAACTGCTTCTAAAAAAGGTACGGGTAGGGTTGGATTTCCAGAGTTCGTAGGAATCTCAAACGATTTTATTATTGTTATTGAAAATAAAGTCGATTTAGAGAAACAGGCAAACTTTGTTAATGAAGATGCAGCTGAATATAAGACTGACACCAAATCTCTGAAAGACTATGCTGAAAACGGTGCTCTACATTATGGTAAGCATATAGTAGATAACACCAACTTCAAAAAGGTATTTGCTTTTGGTTGTTCTGGAGACGAAAAACATCATATAATCCGTCCTATTTTCATTGAGCAAAATGAATATAAATTGTTGCAACCCGTAGAAAATTTTGAAAATTTTTCTTCGTCCAATATAGATAGGTATTACCGTGAACAAGTGCTGGGAGAAACACCACCAGAAGTTTTAGAATCAGAAGAATTAATAAGACAGTCTGCGGTTTTACACGAGGCATTGAGAAATTATGGTCAATTGGGGGACAAGGAGAAACCGTTGGTTGTATCAGCAATTCTTCTTGCATTAAGTGATAGGAACTTTAAAGTTGAAGATTTAAATGGCGATGAAGTAAGAACTGATGGGGAAAAAATTTTCGATGCTATCGAAGATTATATGAAGCGTGTTAAGGTAACACCGCAAACTAAAAAAGACAAAGTATTACGTCAATTCAATATTATAAGAGACCGAACATTACTTAACCAAGTTGATGAACGGTTAGAAAAAACACCGTTAAAGTATTTTACTGAATTTGTCCAAACGAAAATATTGGCTTCTATAACTGCAAACGTAAAGGAAGATGTTTTGGGTAATTTTTATGGAGAGTTTATGAAATACAGCGGTGGCGATGGAAAAAGCCTCGGAGTCGTATTAACACCACCACATATTACTGAGTTGTTTTGCGACCTTGTTCAGCTGAAACCCACAGACATAATATTAGACCCTTGCTGTGGAACGGCTGGTTTTCTTATATCTGCAATGCACCAAATGGAGAATATGGCAGAAACCGAGGAGCAGAAGAAGCATATTAAATCTAATCAATTGCACGGTATTGAAATTCGTGAAGATATGTTTTCCATTGCAACTACTAATATGATTTTAAGGGACGACGGAAAAAGTCAGCTTGTACCAGGTAACTTTTTAGCAATGGAAGCCAAAGAATTGAGAAAACAAAATTATACGGTTGGCTTTATCAATCCACCATATTCTCAAGCCAAAGGAAAGGATACTGCCCATTTGTCTGAAATTCATTTTATTGAGCATTTGCTAAACAGTTTAAGCGACAATGCTATTTGTTTAGCCATTGTACCTCAATCTACAATGGTGGGGAAGCGTAAAGAAGATAAACAGGCTAAGAAAAGAATTCTTGAAAATCATTCCCTGCAAGGGGTAATTACACTCAATAAAGAAACTTTTTATCGTATTGGGACAAATCCTTGTATTGCGATTTTTAAGGCTCATAGACCGCACGATGCGAAAAAAAGAGTCAAATTCTTCAATTTTGAAGATGATGGTTTTGTTATAAATAAGCATATAGGTCCAGTTAAAACGGAACGGGCTAAAGAAAGAAAAGTTAAACTTTTGGATTGTTGGTTTGACAGGGATGATGCCGAAACTAAGTTTATGGTCAAAACCACAATAGAGCCATCTGATGAATGGTTGCATTCATTCTACTATTTTAATGACGAAATACCCAAAATAATAGATTTTGAAAATACCATTGCAGACTATTTGACTTTTGAGTTTAATATGATTATGCAGGGGAATGAACATTTATTCGGAAAAGCAAAATAAAATGGATTTAGATTTAAAAAAGAAAGAATGGAAAGAGTTCGACTTTAAAGAAATATTTCCAAAAATTCAGAGGGGCAAAAGATTAAGAAAGGCAGACCATAAAAAAGGTAAAACACCTTATGTTTCTTCAACAGCCTCTAACAATGGTGTTGATGGTCATATTGGTAATAAAGAAGGCGTTCGTATTTTTTCCAACTGCCTTTCACTTGCTAATAGTGGTAGTGTAGGGGCTTGCTTTTATCAACCTTTTAAATTTGTTGCAAGTGACCACGTTACCAAATTAGAAAATTCAAATTTTAACAAATATGTTTATCTTTTTCTATCAAGTGTTGTTAGTCGCATTTCTGAAAAGTATAGTTTCAATCGTGAAATTAATGATACTCGTATAAAAAAAGAAAAGATTCTTCTTCCTGTAAATGTCAAAGGGGACCCTGATTATGAATTTATGGAAAGGTTTATGCGAGATTTGGAAATGAAATCACTTAATAAGTACAAGGAATATATGTCATTGAAAATCAATGATATAGAATGGGGGGGGGGTAATTGCACTTAACGAAATTGAATGGAAAGAGTTTGAAATCGGAAAATTATTCAACTTATCACAAGGAAAATCAAAAGGTCTGAATCATTTGAATAAAACAAAATCAGGAGTCAATTATCTGGGTGCAACGAATCAAAACAACGGAGTACTATGTCAAGTAGAAAAAGATGAAAAATTAATCCATAGAGGTAATGGTATAGCATTCATTCGGAATGGAGAAGGTTCTATGGGATATTCAGTTTATAAGGAAGAAGATTTTATTGCAACATCTGACATATCTGTTGGATATAATCAAAATCTAAATCGTCATACAGGTTTATTCATTACGACTGTGGCCGACAAAGTTAGAGGAAAATATAATTTCGGGTATAAAAGAAGCGGAAACAGATTGAAAAAGGAAAAAATTTTACTTCCTATCAATGAGCACAATGACCCAGATTATTCTTTTATGGAAGACTATATGAAGCGATTGGAGTATAATAAACTTAATGACTACTTAAAAATAAAGAAAACCGTTTAATAAATAATGACCGAAACAAACCGTATAGAATACAAACGAGAACTGTCCGATGGACTTGAAAAAGAGGTCATTGCTTTTTTAAACTATCGTGAAGGCGGCATTATTTATATTGGTATTGATAAGGAAGGGAACACTTACGGTCTGACTGATGCGGATGGCGACCAATTAAAAATTAAGGATAGATTGAAGAACAATATCCGTCCTTCGGCATTGGGATTATTTGATATTGTAAGCGAAGAACGAGATGGCAAGAATATCCTGAAAATCATTGTGGCGAGCGGTCCAGAAAAACCATATCATCTCAAAAAATACGGGATGAGCGAAAAGGGTTGTTTTATCCGCTTAGGTTCAGCAGCTGAACCGATGCCACAAAAAATGATAGACGAGCTCTTTGCCAAACGTACCCGAAATTCCATCAGCAAAATTAAAGCAGGTCGGCAGGATTTAAGCTTTAGCCAGTTGAAAATCTACTACGAGGAATCAGGTCATACGCTTGGTAAAGCCTTTGCAAAGAACTTGGAACTATTGACCGAAAACGGCGCATTCAATTATGCCGGCTATCTTTTGGCAGACAAAAACAATACTTCTATCAAAGTGGCCAAGTATTCGGGCAAAACCCGAACAGACTTGATAGAAAGCAACGAGTATGGTCACGAATGTTTGGTAAAGGCCACCAAGCAAGTGATTGATAAAATTGCGGTTGAAAACAGAACCAACACAAAAATAACGGCCAAAGAAAGACAGCAAGCCAACCTTTGGAATCCCATCGCATTGCGCGAGGCCATCATCAATGCCTTTGTGCATAACGATTATACCAATGAAATTACCCCAAAGTTTGAAATCTTTGCGGATAGAATTGAAATCACATCGGCAGGCGGTCTTCCGGAAGGTTTGAGCAAACAGGAATTTTTCGAGGGCTTTTCAGTTCCACGGAATAAAGAACTGATGCGGATTTTTAAGGATTTGGAACTCGTGGAACAATTGGGTTCTGGCATCCCTCGTATTTTGGAACACTATGGGAAAGAGAGTTTTGGTTTTTCTGATAACTTCCTTAGAATGACTTTTACCGCTAAAGAAACTGCTGTTGAAGAAGGTGGTCAAATAGGTGGTGTAATAGGTGGTGCAATAGGTGGTGTAATTGATACGACAGAAGCTCTAACTAAAAGACAAAAAGAAGTTCTTAAACTTATTGCTGCTAATCCTTCCATAACTTATAACGAAATAGCTGAAGCTTTGGGCATTAATGAATCTGCTGTTGGTAAACATATTACAGCTATCAAAAATAAAGGCTTTTTAACGCGTCAAGGCGATACAAGAGGTTATTGGGAAATCAATCTCGATAAAAATTAAAAAAAGTCTTTTAAAAAGGCCCTTTTTCCCTCGGACCTTTACTGGTCACTTTCCATTGACCATTTTCCTTAGTCAGTTTAAAAATGCCTGTTTTTCCATCGTAGGTAGTGCTGTATTTTACCCAGGCAAGTTCGCCATCAATAGCTTCGTCTAAAATTTCTACCTCGATGTCTTGGTCAGAATCTGGCATCATATTCTGTACAGTTATCAAACTGGCATAGCCCTCAGAAGTGGTATGCTTTTTTAAGGCTGATTCATCTTTTGAGAAAAAGCTTGACGCAACAACTTTGGCAATTTCAGAAGGGGATTTTGTTGTGCTTTCTGAACAAGAAAGAAACAACAGTACGAGCGAGCAAATGACTAATCTTTTCATAATAGTATTAATTTGGGTTATTGATATATCTATGCGATAATTTCATTTCTATATTACGTTCGCCATCTTTTTCATTCAATTCCAAAATTGCCCTACGGTCATCGGATAATGAAAATTTGGGCAATACATAAACGAATCGAGCCCTTTCATTTTCCTTAATCTTGGACGGCAGATTATGTTTATATATCGGTTCTTGATACAGTCGTTGCAATGATTTTCTTTTCCCTTTTTGTCTCGTTTCAATAGACAGGTTCAAGAAATTCAAATCGTAATCCAACGAAGAATTATTTTCAATCTCGATAACGAAATAGAGTTCATCCTTATCAAAAACAATGTTTTCTACGGTCAAGATAATACCCTCGTTTCGTTTCTTGATTCGCCCTATGCGCTGTTTTCTATTGAGAAGATATGAGCAGAATTTTTGGTAATAATAGGTGCTGTTATCTACAAGTTCTTCAGAAGATTCAACAAGAACCGAATCCTTTACAATCGGTTTTTCATTACCGATACTATTGGATAGCGGAATGAAATAATTGTGCTTAGAAAGCTGTTTTTTATACCTTACAATATACGAAAAAATCGAACCATTTCTGTTGACTACCAGCAAATTACTTTCCTTCCCAGGGGTTGCTTGAAGAAGTCCAAAATACTGTTCTTTTTCACGGTTATAAGTAAAAACAAAATTATCTGAACCCGTTATGCCTTGTCGTATGGGTTCTGGGAAGAATAGCGCAACATTTTTGGTGTCGTTGGCATAGATTGTATCAAGTGGTATGGGTTGCTGTTGTTCTGTTGCCTGTGCCGAGCAAAGTCGAGGTGCGAAAGCGGAAACAATAATAAGTGCGGAAATAATGATATACTTTTTCATAAGAGTGCGTTTTAAATGCCCATTATGGGCTCATAATTTCGGTTTTAAGATGAGTTTGTAATTATTCAGGACGGTTACTTTAACATTGCGGTTGCTACGTCTGAGCACCTTTGTTACGCCACCTACTTGCGGAACGGTAGGGATGTTGATGTCGCCAATAATATCATCCAACACTTCAGTAGTAGCTTCTGCTCTAAAATTGTTCTGTACGTAGATGCCTTCACTACCATCAGATAAATCAAAAGCTTTGAGTTTTGTGGGATGGAGCTTTATGTTTTCAATTTCAATTAAAGCCCGATTAGGCTGAAAGCTGATAAAACCGAAAATAGGTGTGTTCTTTGGCATTTTTTTACCGTTTATTGTTGCCGATTTGGTCAGACGCATTCGCAATCGGGTATTCGCTTTTACGACTTGGTCGCCATCTACCACCACGTAAATAGTTTCATCTGTATTGCCGATGATTGAAACTTCATTGGGTTTGGGCGAAGAGGCAAAGAACAATTGATGTTCCAAGCCCAATTCTTTCGCTTCAATTTTTTGTTCCCGCTTCACTTCAGCAGAATCGATTGTTGATGCCACTTGGCGAACTGTTCTTCTCTGTCCCAAATTTTGGTATCGCTTTTCGGAATATTGAATCTTGCCTGCTTCATAGATGCTATCTACGATACGCTCTTTTTCGCGTTCTGGTAAATCTGGGTCGTAAAATCCCAAGGAATCAATTAGTTTTTCATCGTAGATGCTTGGCGCATTATTTTCCCTAACTTTTTTCAAGTCGTTAATTGCATCCAGTTTGGAATCGTACTCTTTTTGGTCTTCTTCCAAATCTGGCACTAAAGTCTGTTTAAGGTTTTCAGTTTCACTTTCATCATCGCCCATTACCATTACAGAATAGGAAATCAGGAATATGAAAATCACGGCTAATACAGCCGCAAAGACTATTTTATTCTTTTCAACTTTCATCAGATATTTTTTTTAAAGTGTTTTCGAAATAGTTGGTAATCAGCAATCCGTGCGGATTGTTGGGGAAGTTTCGGTCAACCATAATCAGGTTTCCGGTAGAAACCAATTCATAAGCGTCGATGATTGTACCTCTATTGATTTCAAAAATGGTCGTCGTCGTAAAACCATACGAGCCATCATTTTCAGATATTCTTGAATCGATGCTCAGTACTTTTTGAACCAATGAATATTGCAACAATCGGTTATAGACACCATCGGCTTTTTTCTGGCGATATAGATTGTCCACGGAACTATTGCCCAACCACAATGCCTTTTCCAAATTACGTTCGTAGTTGCTGGCATCGATGTTATAAAAGTTGTTGTGGAACAGATCCAAATGTGCTAAAGCTTCAATCCGAAAATTTTCCTTTTGGGTCACGAGCTTCAGGGGAATGATACTGCCATCTGTATTAATGGCAAAGGCACTATTGAGCGCTTTTTGATTGGTGTTGAATACCATCCAAACCGAAAATGTGCTGGATAGCAACGCACACAGAACAACTGCCAAAACGATAAATCGATTCAGCTTTAGGACGTTGTAAATATTTTTATATGGTGTTTTCATTCTGAATGGATTTAGTTGGTAAATAGTCTGAGTGTAAAAGATGTGGCGCGTTTATACAGTTTGAACTTCAAGAAAACAATAAACCCTACCGAACCTAATTGAACCACAGGTGCAAAAAAGCCTTGACCTGTATCGGTTCCAAACAAATTGACCCAAAAATTGGTGTTGATTTCCGTGTAGAGTGCATTCACAAAGACGTTTACTAAAAAGAAAGCAGGTACTAACATATAGACCGCAGCATAAAGCTTGAAGAATGTGTAAGCTAACGAACGGAACTTTTCAAAGACTGCAAGGCTAATGACCAAGGGAAAAAAAGTTTGCATTATTCCGAGTAGAAAAAAGCGTTCTGCCAAAAACAATGGATAAATGAATAAATCTAATATCCAGAGGAACAAGCTAATGATGAATGCAAATATTTTGAATCCGTAAAGCGGTGTAACCAAAGCTTCATATAAAAGCGTCATAGCAGCTTGGGCAACCTCGATGATACTCACGTCCTCTTCAATGGGAATGTCCTGCATTTGCAATGGCAATAAGGCTGGTGCAGTTTCTCGATATTGTCCTTCAATGGCTACTAAGATGCCATCGAAAAAGCCTAATACTTGCGTTGAGAAAATGACCAAAATGACAATGGCAAAATTCTTGGCGAGTTCGCCTGGACTCAATCCCCAAGTGTAGCCATCCTTATCTGCAATGCCTTCATTGTATTTTTTGAGGATGTTGACCAGAAAGAACAGGACAGCGAGCGTTTTCATTCCCGCAATCGTGTATTGCGAAAAGTCGCTGGCCTGTATGGTCTGGAAGACGGTATCGATGTATTCCAGTCCAATTCCTAAGAGAATGGTCGCAGTCATTTTTAGTATTCGGTTTCTCTATTATTGACTTTATCCTGCATTTTTCTAAAAGAAATAATGTCACGATAGCGTTTTGTTTTTGTAGTGATGTTGGAAACCATTTGCTTGGATTCCTGTTCTTTTGCTTTCAGGATTTCAGCACGTTCGGCATCACTCATTTTTAGGTAATCGCTGGATAGGACTTCATCAATAAAATCTACTGTGTCCAACGAGTTTTGTACTATGGCGTCAAATGATTCTACAACCCTTGAAACTTCATCTGGTTTGATGTAGGGCGAATTCAAAATATCCTGTAAATCATTTTGCATTACGTTGATAAGGCGCTGATTATTCTGTCCAATTTCCTCAACTGCTCTCAGTTGCTCAACAACGCTTGATACTTTCTCTATTGCCTCTTTTGCATCTTTTAGGAATTTTACAGACTTAATCATTTGTGCTGTCTGTTTTCCAGATTCTATCAGCTGTTTTACCAAGCTGATAAAATTGGTATTATCATAAGTGGGCATTCCCTGGCACGCAGCGCGTGCGGGCAATAAAAAGATGAATGCCGTTGCGAGAATTAAAATTTTTGTCTTCATAATATTATGTTTTAGATGTGAATTGAATTATTGCTTTTTGCATATCGTGATGCTCGTTGTAGAGCTTCATTATTTCTTCATTTTCCTGTCCATCGGTCAAATAAGCGGCATATACTTCCTTCGGAACTTCGAGCCGAAAGATGTTACTTTCCCTACCTATCTTGATAAACATTTCGGTGTACTTCCGTGGTCCTGAAAGATTGTTCTTGATGGATTTCAGTTGGTTAAGGTCGTGGCTGGATAGGTTGAGTCTTTTGACCACTTCGTCATAACCCTTTTCATTGTTCAGACTGTAAATGACCTGTGTATTTTCGAGGATGCTGGCCGAGGTGGAATTGTTGGGAAGCTGATTGATGGATTGCAGAATGATACCAATAGCACCGTTCTGTTTCCGGATGGCCTGATAATAGAATTCGACACTTTCCAGTACGTTTTCAAACTTCAATTGCTTGGCAAACTCGTCGAACAGGATGATACCTTTTTCAGCTCTGTTTTTCCAAATGGTTCTCTGAATAGCGGACTTGATGAGCTTGAGCATTACCGAAAGGATTTCCTTGTTGTCCTTTACTTCATCCAGTTCAAAAACAATCAAGCGTTTGTCTTCGATTTTATAAGTCTGGTCCTCGCTGACTTCAAACAGGAAACTATATAGACCATCGCCGACATATTCGGACATTACGTGCAAGAAGCTCGTGACATTGAAGTAGTCGGGATGGATTTTTAGGTTGCTCAGAAGGTCGTTCTGATTCCTTTCTATAAAACTGTAAAAACTATCTAAAGAGTGATGTTCTGAAGTGCTATCATAATAGTGGCGCAGTATCTTCTTGACCGAAACTGATTGTGCTTTTGTAACTTTTAAGTCTGAAGCGAACAGTTCGAACAGAAATACAGATAGGTCTTCCAATCGTTCAGGTGTCAAGTCGTTTGTATCACTTATGTAAAAGGGATTAATTCCCAAGTTCTTCCCACTTTCATAGCGAAGCACCGTGTATTTTTCAGGATAGAGTTTTGCAAATTTGGTGTAAGAGCCACCCAAGTCGATAATGACCAAACGAACACCACTTTCAAAGTATTGGCGCAGAATGTTATTGGCCAAAAAGGATTTTCCTTCGCCTGTTGGTGCAAAAATGGCGAAGTTTCTTGCCTTGATGCGTTTCTTCTTTTCATCCCAAACATCCTTTAGGACGGGAATGTTATGCTCACGGTCGTTGAAGATGATTCCGGTGTTATCGCTTTTGTAATTGGTGTTATTGATGAACAGGCAAAGTGCGTGCTTCAAATCTGTTACGTATAAATCATTTTTTGAGAAATTGGAAGAGAAACAGCAGTAACTATTAAGGATGTAATTCTTGCGTTCTTCGCCTCTTGGATAGTATGGTATGATATCCAATTCCTTAAATTCAGTCTTTATTTTTGAAGTTATCTTGTCGAGCTCTTTAGCTTCCTTTGCCCAATAGACAATATTGAGATGACCACGGATGATTCTCGCATTGTCATCAGCATTGATTTGGTCAAGAATGTGCTGGATTTTGCCAAGAACCACTTTATTCTGCGAACCGAAGTTGGAACTTTTGTTGAGTTCCTCAATCTTCTTATCAAGTAGTTTGCGCCACTTTTGTTTGTCATCGAGATAGAGAATTTGATTGACAATGTGGTTCTCGTTTAGCGTAAGCCCTAAGCCATCAATAAACCCTTGATGAAACACAAAATCGTCAGAAGTGAATTTCTCATTGGTCTTGCTACTCTGCACACTTTCGCCAAAGCACAGTTCGCTATTGATGGCCAGGGCATCAAAATGGTTTTCGCCTATATTGACGCTTTTTTTGTCCAGTAAAATATCGGTATCGTAGCCTTCATTGAAGCCATTGAAATAGGCACTTGTCAGTTGCTGTATTTCTTCCGCTTTAAGCGAAACAAAATCCATCTTTCGGCTATTATTGATAAAGGAAACCGAATCACTAACCGAGTTGGCGAAACTCTTGATATTATCATCCAATTCCTGTACGATTCCCTTTGAAACTTTTCTGAAAGGGTTGACATATTTCGGATTGTTGAGCGCCTTATTTTTAGTCAAGATGAAGAATAAATAACAGCTGTGCTCGATATGCCCACGACCTTTAAAATGCTCGTGGGTCGCTTTTTCTAAAAATGTAGAATTGGGAAGTTGTTCTGAAGTATAGGATTTCTTCAAGTAGATATCCTGTTTGTGAACCACAGTACCAACTGGCAAAGATTTTAATGCCTGAAACCAAGCACCGTGCATATCTTCAAAATCCTTTTCAGATAAGGAATAGATTTCCGGTAGATTACCTTTATAGCATAGGACAACGTTGCCATTGTTGGCAAATACGATATTGTCCTGAATATCTGCAATGGGTTGATATGCCGAAAGGTTAATCTTGTTCATAATCGAAGCCAGAGTTTCTTTTGTTACTAATGATTTGCGGAAATGCTTTGGCCATTTGGAATAGTTGCGGATTGTGGGTTATTCTTGTCAAAACCACATATAGGGAAGCATTGAAGACCAATACACCTATTATTATCCCAAAGCTGAAAGAGAAGATGATGATGAGCAACGAAGCCAAAATAGAAACCATCATCAAGGCAAACAGGGAAATGGGCAATCCAAAAATGACCGCCCTTTTCCTGATGTTTTTATAGACCTCGAACCGTTTCATTTATACAACGATTCCTATTAGGTAAGTAAAGATTCCGACTACTGCACCTGCAATCAATACAAATACTAAAACTCGGGTAATCCCCTTTTTTAAATCTGCATTTTCCCCAAAAAAATGTCCTGCGTTGAACAGGAAACCTACAAGGAAGATTACACCGAGTAGTATTGGAAAAATAGTTCTGATGGTATCGCCTACATCGTTAACTGAATCTTCAATGCCACCAATTTGAGCAAAAAGCGAAGTGGATAAGAGCGAAAGAATGGATGCTAAATAGTGTGATTTTTTCATAACGGAACAGTTTAAATTTTTGGTTCATTTTCGTTATTGGAAATTTACATATATTTGAACATAAATAACTGAAAATCAAATATTTGTGAATAAAATATTATTTGATATTGTTTGAATTCCGTTGCTGTTATTTGACATCAAATTCTATGAAATTTTGAAGTGAAGTTGTTGATAACCCGAAAATTGAAAATGAAAAATCTGCTCAAAAACGTCAGTTTTGTGATTTTGGTTCTGAAAATGTGTATCGTTTTTGGACAAGTAACGGGTGCTCAAAAACGAATTTTAATTGACGTTGGACACGGTGGAAAAGACGCTGGTGCAAATGGCATAAATGGCATCCAAGAAAAGGATGTGGTTTTGTCCATTGCAAATGCCATTTTAAGGTTAAATAACGACTTGGAAAAACCACTCGATATTTATTTAACGAGGTATAGTGATACGCTCATTTCTTTATCTGACAGAACTAAGCTGGCCAAAGCATTAAAAGCGGATTTATTTGTGTCCTTGCATTGCAACCATTCTGATAATCCAGATGCGAGAGGGATAGAGGTTTATGCATCAAGAATACAAGAAAAATTCTCTAAGGCATCGGTTTTTATAGGCTATCAAATTGAAAGCGCACTTTGTAAAGCAATTGGTTATGAAAGTCGAGGTGTAAAGTTTGCCAACTTTCAAGTGCTGAGGCAAACGACAGAATATTGTCCTGCTATATTAATAGAATTGGGTTTTTTGTCCAATTGGGATGAAGGCAGGTATATTTCAAATAACAACAATATGGAACACATCGCACTATCCATATTATTATCCATTAAAAAATCAATAGAATTATGAAAGAAATTTTTTTAGAGTTAACAAAGAGCTTGAAGGACATTATACTGCAATTTATTTCAGAATTGATTTTGTTGTATAAATCATTCAAAAGTTGAATTACTTTCGCTTATCCCCAGCTTTAGTATCAAAAGCAATCAAATTAAATAGTTCCCGCATCCGGCTACGAACACGATTGCCGTAGCGTTCTTCTAATTCTTCGGCGTTGAGATTGGTGGTGGCGTGGGTTTTAATTTTGTGTTTGGTTTGAAGGTAGAGTTCGTATCGGGACAAGAGCACTTCGCCCATCACGTTTAAATCCTTTCCGTAGAATCTGCCAGATGGTTCCACACCCAAATCATCAAAACAATAAAATTTGGTATTGCCATATTCCTCGACGGTTTTAAAGCCTAAATGATTAAAACTGAAGGTCACATTTCGGCAAGGAATCATCTCATAAGGACGTTGCAAAGGCACTAAATGGCGCAACAATTTCATCAAACTGGTTTTGCCACAGCCAACAGGTCCGGAAAGTAGAATGCCTTTGTCAATGTCGATTCCGTACGTTTGACAGTTGTCTTTATCCTTGATGAAATAAGAACAGAGCTTCAGCAGAATGTCCTTATCCTCATCATAAATCCTGAACTTTTTCCCGAACAAAAGTTTGCCCTTGGCATTCAGGTAAATCAATATTTTTGGAAAATCGTAAAGTACACTTTTACCATCAAACTTTCCTAACGAATATTCCACGCCACCTTCGGTTATTTTAGAGGGGTTGTCCATAATCTTTGTTTTTAGTGGTTCGCAAGTTGTCCTTGATTTGGGACACTTGTTTTTTGTTTGGTTTGTTTTCCTCGTCGAATATTTCGGCTCTGTCCATCCAGTTGATGGCTACGGCTCGCCAATCTCGAATTTCCTTTCCATCGCCAGTTTGCCAATTTCGAGTTTGGTAATGCTCAAAGAATTTTTTTGCTTCATCAGCATCAAAACCTTTTTCTTCAAAAAAAATAAAAACGGCCTTCCAGCCCTTTGGCTGTTTTATATAGTTTTCTTGTTTGATATTGTTTGTAGTAGATACCAATGCTTGTCCATATATGGGACGGTGTAGGTTCACAACTTGTCCATTTTTGGGATGGTGGTGTCCCTCAAGCGGTACGCCTCTGGGATGATACTGTTCCGCAAGTTGTTCTAATATGGGATTGTACTGTCCCACAGCTGGTTCATCACTTGTCCCGATAACGGCCATCTTGATTTTGCTGCCTTTGTATGGATTATTGGATGGGAAGTATGAGAGGTATTGCCAAGAATCCAGTTCCACAATACATCTATGATACGTGGATTTAGAACCTATCTTGGCACATCGCATTAAATCTCGTCGGTTCACATAAAATTCATCCATAAAGCGGCAACTGTTCCATTCTTGGAACAGCGCCATATACAGACTGATATGCGTAGGATTGAGGCGGTCATCAAAATAGAACTTTTCAAAAGCCGCATTCAGTAGCTTTATATAGTTCATCGCTTAAGAGTTTAGACCGTGATGTACGCGGTTGGCATCCATCACTTTCTGAATTTCCTCGGTATCGTAATAGATAATGCCACCCACTTTGGTGTATGGTAATGTGCCATTGATACGAAGATTTTGTAAAGTGCCTGGACTTACTTGTAGCAAGTCCATAACCTCAGAAGATTTGAGGTATTTTTTGAGTTTCCCGCTGGCTTGTCTGGTAAGTAATTGTTTAATGTCATCGAGCAATTCCATTTTGAATTCCCGAAGGTCGTCTGTGGTAATAATACTTGTTGGCATAATAGAACGGTTTTAAAAGAAAGGGACTATCTGGGTTTATGATTTTAAATGATAGTCCCTGACCTGATTTGACTTTCGTTCTACAAATTTGAATAGGTTTATTGGATTTTATTCCCCAGTACGACCGTACTACGGTCAAAATTTAACATTTTGAAATTTGATGGGTTTTGTAGTATTATGGTGCTTCTAAAGTGGAAACGGTGTGCTAAATCATATCAAATTATATGAAGACGCCTTCCAAAATAAAAAGACCGTAGGTCAACCGTAGTACGGTCTTTTGTTAACAGTAAAATAGCTTGTTATTCTTCGCTTTTGTCCATTTCTATCAGTAACGAGGTGGAAAGCTCATCGAGAAATAGTGTCCTACTGTTCTTGCGGTTTTTGATGTCCTGATAGGTTTTGTAGATGTCCTTTGGCTCAATATCGAAAAGCTGTTGCATTTTTTTGGAAACCTGCATTATGGCTTGATTATCCTGTTTGCCCAATCCCTTTGAGCAGAGTGCATAAACGAGTTCAACATAATCTGTATTTGAAAATGGCCAATGTATCTTTTCAATTGGTTTAGCACCATTTAATTTGCCGTTCAATCCTTTCCGAATTCGATGCTTTTTTTCATCCAAATATATCACTAACAAATCATACGCCTTGTATTTGCCAAGTAGCATATCCCTTGGTGTGCAAAACTCTGGGTCTTGAAAGTAAAATTTGGAAGTTGTTATATGGAATGTTTCGAGATAATCTCTGGTGTAGTATTCCTTGTCAAAATGGGTAGCACCGGAATTTACATAACGTCCAAAATCGATATTGTACAGGAAAAAGCGATTTATTTTGCTGATTTTCTTTTTAATCGATTTTAGTTGGGCATCCTTATCGCCCTTTGGAAGTTGAATCTCAAAGGAATGTATTTCTGAAAAGTAGATGAGCCTTATAAGAGGAACCTGCTTTACCTTTTTAAAGAAATTTATTTCATCTTGTATCGTCTGAAATTTAGTGTCAATGATTTCCTTTTTGTAAGAACTCAATAGTTTGCGACAGGCTTTGATGGAAAGATATGCCTGTTCTAAAATATTTCCATTCTGAATTTTAAACTCATCCAGATCCTTTAATAATTTTTTTGATTGTAATTGCGAATTCATAAGCAGGAACTTTAACGTTGTAAACCATAGAAATGGGATTTAGTTGATACGATTTATTGGTGGTTGTCATAGTCCTACAAAATGATGTAAATGAAAGTCACGGAACATAAAATTTGTGGCTCATTGTTGTATTTTAGGGAACTATGTGTAAAGTAGCTTTACTTTGTAATTGTACAAGGAAAACGTGCCGTATATAATTACGGAATAGTCCGTATTTTTCTACGGATTATTTGTTAGGTACTGCAAATAGTGGTTTTTATATAAACTCAATTTACTTACTTTTTCTTCCGAAATCGCTTCAAAAATTCACGCCTATTCTTTACGCCCGTTTTTTTGAAGATATTTGATGCGTGTTTTGATACGGTACTTTCTGCAATGAATAAATCTTTGGCGATGTTTCTGTAGCTTAAATTACTTAAAATTGACAAAGCCACTTCGATTTCTCTACGGGTCAAATCTTCATAGATGATTTTGCGCTCGACCGATTCGTCACGTTGTTTTTTCTTCAACGCAAAGACCTCATACATTCGGTTATTGTTTTCTATGAAGTACAAATACCTATCTGCTTCAATTGCTGTTATGGCAAAGAAAGCCAAGTTCATTACGGTAAATGTTATCCATTGATAATCGCCGATGACTGTGCAAATAGGCAACAGGGCAATACTTGCTACACTTACCATTGAGAGTTTGTTTCGTCTTACTATGAAAGGATTTGGATTGCTGGGATTCGATATACGACGATAGAAAATAAACAGAAAAACAAAAGCGAAAGCAGATATAGGAATGGTAAATAGAAAGCGTGCAGAATTAAGTGAATCTGTCAGGAAATAAGGGATAAGAAACAGTACTACAAAACTCACGCTTGCGAGTATAGCAAGGTTTCTTATGGATGAATTGAATTTCAAAACTACAATATCGTATTCTTTATAGAGATAGTAAACAATATAAACGCACAATGCAATGGCGACACCATACGTGATAATATACTGTAAAATAAATGGACCAGGAAAGTCGTCAATTGGCAAAAAACCACCAGTAGCATTATAAGCAACAAACAGGATTCCGAGGTAGAGAAAACGCCTTAGACTACTTCGCGTTTTCTTTCTGGAAAAGTAGAGTGTAAGCAATACTATGAACGTATCTATTAATAGATAGAAAAAAGTTGTCCAATGTATCGATGTGCCAAACATTTACGCTACTTCTCATTGCGCTCAAATTTGTTGGTTTCTAAATTCTTGGAAACATTGTCCCAATTAAAAATTTGTCCGTTCATAGCAATATAAACATCCGGTTTTAGAAGCTGTAATGGGCTAATTGCATACCCCAAATTAAAGGGTGCATCTGTATCTGCAGATGAACCCAAAATGAAAGACCCAACTAAAACGATTGTTTTGTTCAAATTGAGTTTTCCTATATATTTTGCGGTATCCTCCATCGTGAAAGTACCGTGGGTAATCAGTATCTTAGTCGCATTAGTTTCCTTTATCTTGCGCACCAACAGCTTTCTGTCATCATCTGTTACGGCACGACTGTCTTTTTTAAAAACATTTTCTATGGTGTATTCAAAATCGATATTGGCTTTATTCAAAAAATCTTCAATCCCTACGTTGGATGAAGTAATACCAACATCATCTGTATAGTCCAGTCCCTCGATTGTGCCGCCTGTTGTGAAAATATGAATCATTGATTAAGACCTATTCTGACTTATAAAGATAGCTTTAATTTATTTGAAACTACTTTTATTTGCTCGGCCGTAATAAGCGTTCTAAGAATCCTGCCACTTCATTTTCTGCAATCTAACGGCATTGAGAATAGCAAGCAAAGCAACACCTACATCAGCAAATACGGCTTCCCACATCGTGGCTAATCCACCTGCACCAAGAATTAGTACAATGACCTTAACCCCAAAGGCAAGCCCAATATTTTGCCATACGATACTTCGAGTTGAACGGCCAATTTTAATCGCTCTTGCAATCTTACTTGGCTGGTCGGTCTGTATGATAACATCGGCTGTTTCAATGGCGACATCACTTCCTAAACCACCCATCGCAATACCTACGCCACTTGCTGCCAAAACGGGTGCATCGTTAATACCATCGCCAATAAATGCTACTTTGGTTTCGGGTTGCTTTTTGAGCTCTTCAACCTCATTGAGTTTATCTTCGGGCAACAGTCCGCCTTTTGCCCAATCGATGTTTAACTCTTTTGCAACCTGTTGTGTAATTGAGTCTTTGTCGCCTGATAGCATTATGATTTTTGAAATCCCTGCATCTCTAATTTGTTTAATGGCTTGGTGCGCATCATCCTTCAATTCATCCGCAATAGTTACATAACCTGCAAATGTTCCATCTATGGACACCATAACGATGGATTCTACAATCCCATCTGTTTCCGAAGGGACTTCTATGCTGTTTGAGGTCATCAAGGCTTTGTTACCTACCAAAACGGCTTTTCCGTTGACTGTTCCCTTTAATCCCTTTCCTGCAACTTCCGAAACATTGGTCGCTTCATAATCTGAACCGTCTGCTTTATATTCGAGAATCGCCTTGGCGATAGGATGGGTGGATTGTTCTTCCATCGCCATCAGGTATTTCATAAACTCAGCTTCCTCAAATGTGATGGAATTGATTTCCTTGATTTTAAAAACCCCTTTGGTAACGGTTCCTGTTTTGTCCATTACAACCGTGTTCACTTGGGTCATTGCATCGAGAAAGGATGCACCTTTAAAAAGAATACCGTTGCGGGATGCCGCACCCAATCCGCCGAAATAGCCGAGAGGAATAGAAATGACTAAAGCACAAGGACAGGATATTACAAGAAATATCAACGCTCGGTACAACCAATCCCTAAACACATAATCATCTACAAAAAAGTAAGGTAAAAACGTAAGTCCGATGGCAAGGAATACAACGATAGGTGTATAAATCCGAGCAAATTTTCTGATGAACAATTCGGTCTTTGATTTTCTGGCGGTTGCATTCTGTACCATATCCAGAATTCGTGCAATGGAACTATCTTTAAATTCCTTAGTAGTCTCGATTTCGATTACGCCATCAAGGTTGATACTTCCGGCAAAAACGGTATCGCCTTTAGCAATAGTATCAGGTTTGCTTTCGCCTGTCAAGGCAGCAGTATTAAAAGAACCCTTTTCAGAAAGCAGAATACCATCAAGCGGAACTTTTTCGCCTACACGTACCTGTATCTTTTCGCCAATTTCAACAGTCTCGGGATTTACTGAAACAAAGTCGCCATCACGATAAACCAAAGCTTCATTGGGTCTTACATCGAGTAAGGCTTTTATATTTCCTTTCGCACGGTTAACGGCCGCATTTTGGAAGAGTTCGCCCACAGCATAAAAAAGCATTACGGCAACACCTTCGGGATATTCGCCAATGGCAAATGCACCTAAAGTGGCTATGGACATTAAGAAGAATTCCGTAAAAAAATCACCATTTTTGATACTTTTCCAACCTTCTCTTATCACCGGAAAACCAACAGGTATATAGGCAACGGTGTACCAAACCACTCTGATCCAGCCCTCAAAAAAAGGAAAGGTATCAAAGTAATCAACCGCAATACCGATAATCAGCATTAGAAAGCTGAAAATAGCCGGTAGATAGGTTGTGAAGTTAGAGAGCTGTTCTGGGCTGCTATGGTTATGACCATCATCGTGACTGTGCTCGCCTTGATGCTTTTTTGGTTCTAAGTCACGTAAGTTTACTTTTTTCTTTTTCATATGTTCTAATCAAGTTTGATATCATTTTAAAAACTACTTCGATAATTTCAATATTCTCAATGCACCGCGCATTACAAAAGTGAAAACGATGCCGCCAATCACTAAATCGGGCCATTTACTATTCAGAAAATAAACCAGCACCCCAGCTACTATAACACCACCATTAACAATAATATCATTGGATGTAAAAATGGCACTTGCCTGCATATGAGCCTCTTGACTCTTTGCCTTGTTGATGAGCCAGAGCGATATCAAATTACCTGCCAATGCGAAAATTGAAACGATAATCATCCATTGAAACAAGGGTGTTTCGGTATTGCTAAAAAACCTTCTCAAGACCTCTGCAAACCCAAGTGTTGCCAATGCCATCTGAAAGTATCCGCTGTATTTCGCAACCTTCTTTTTTCTTGAAATGGCACCGCCTACCGCAAATAGGCTTAATGCATATACGATGGAATCTGCCAGCATATCTAATGAGTCTGCCACAAGACCCATCGAAGAAGAAATCCAACCGGTGGTCATTTCGATAACGAAAAAGCCAAAGTTGATGCCCAAGACCCACCATAGGATTCTTTTTTGTTTGGATTGGTCTTCCATTACGGGTGGTTCGGCTTCTGTGGTTCCTTCTAAGGAATCCCCAAGTTTTAAGCTGGCTATAGACGTTTTTATCGCCTTGACGTCGTCCACGTGATATACTTCCAATTTTCTGTTTGGAATATCAAAATCCAAGTGTTTTACTTGAGCATAAGACTCTAACTTCATCCGAATCATCTGCTCTTCTGAAGGGCAGTCCATTTTAGTTATTATAAAAGTGCTTTTTTTCAAAATCAATCTAATTTGTTCGTTTGTTTATTAAAGTAAATTACTGCTGCATTTTTCGCATATTCCCGTAACCACGAGATTAACATCCTCTGCCAAATATCCATCTGGCAAGTTGATATGCGGGATTTTTTGTTCCGTTAAACAAACTGTTTCGTCACAGTTAGTGCAATGAAAATGTAAATGCAAATCCTGTTCTATTTCACAATTACAGCCTTCTTCACAAAGTGCGTATTTAGAGATTCCAGTTCCGTCATCTATGTGATGCACCACGTTTTTTTCTTCAAACGTTTTTAGGGTTCGGTACAATGTGGTTCTATCCGCTTTTGCGAAAGCATTCTCAATATCAGTCAGGGCGATGGCGGCATCCCTATCGGCCATATACTTATAAATCAAGATGCGCATTGCGGTGGGACGCACGTTATGGTCATTTAATGTTTTTTCAATTTCAGTCATTTTGTGCGGTGTTATCATTGATATTTTTAGCTTTATTGTAGGCTTCATAGCCTTCTTTTGCAGCGTACGGAACGATAAGTAATGCCGCCACAGGATCTGCCCACCACCAGCCTAACCAGTTGACCAATAGCAATCCTATAAGTACGACCACGGTTTGGTATAAGCAAATAAAGGTGTCTTTAGCATCAGCCAGCAAGGCTGGACTGTCTAATTTCTTTCCATACTTTCTTTTGAAATAGATCAGGATAGGATTTACAACCAGGGAAACCAATAATATAATCAGTCCCATCGTGCTCCAGTTTGCGGTTTCTTTATTTATAAGCTTTGTAATGGAATCGTAGGAAATGAAAATACAGATGAGCGTAAAGGAAACTGCAATTACGTTTAACGTGATTTTTTGTCTTCGTTTTACTTTTTCTTCATCGATACCTTTAATCTCGCCGTGTAGTCGCCAGCCTAATGTTCCCGCACTAACCACTTCAATCGTGCTGTCCAATCCCCAACCTATCAGAGCCGAACTATTTGCCGTAAATCCAGCAATAAGCGAGACCGCAACTTCAATAACATCGTAGATGACGTTCCAAATCTGTAAGGTTCTTGCTACTTTTAAGTTTTTCTTTCTTTTTTCTTTCATTCCATTTTAATCATCGTCACCAAGTTCCCCTTTTTTCATCTCTCCCATAAGGTAATAGGCATTATTAAAGGCAAAATGAGTATTTGGGTCTGGGGTTTCAAAAAAACGTATGGCTATCCAGTCACCATCCTTCTCGCCCGTAGTGACTTCTACTGGTATAAAACTCCAAGCGTTGCCTTCCCTTTGCGCTTTAAACACATAATCCCTACCACCTTCTGTAATAATGGCACTTTCTGGTAATGCGGTTTCAGCGGTTTCAGCGTTATCAACTTCAATCCTACCTTTAATGTACATTCCTGGGATAAGACCACCACCTTTGTTCTCAATTTCTGCGTGTACGTGCACCGCTTTGGGATCTTGCTCGAAGGTTTTTCCTACTGAATAAATTTCGGCAACGAGTTCCGTTCCTGGTCTTGATTGAACGCTAAATCGTACTTGTTGACCTTTTTTTACCCTATCAACATCTTTTTCGAAAACCATTAAATCTGCGTGTACGTGGTCTGTATCTACTATTTCCATTAGGTTGGTCTGTGGCTCCACATATTGTCCAGTTTTTATAAAAACTTTTTCTACAACCCCTGCAATGGGACTGCGCAATGCAACACGCTGGTAGATAGTGCCATTGCGCACGCCATTCACATTGATGTTGTACTGTCGCAATTGTGCTTCCAGCCCGTTTACCATTGCGGTAGATGACTGATAGTCTGCCGTTGCCTTTTGGAAATTCATACCAGATGCCACACCAGCTTCATAAAGCCTTTTTTGACGTTCGTATTCTTGTTTTAAAAACCGACTGTTGCTGTGTGCATTTAAGTAATCGCTCTGTATCCGTATGATGCTGGGATGTGAGAGATAGGCAACCGCTTGATTTTTTTTCACTTCATCACCTTCTATTACTTCTATGGATGCCACATTTGCTCCTGTTATGGCGGTAATGGATGCTTCGTTTTGGGGTGGTACTTCCAGCGTGCCATTTGCTTCTACATAACCGCTCATATAACGTTGTGAGAGCGTGTCAATTTCCATCTGTAAGGCTTCAAACTGCTGTGCCGTGAGCATTACTTCCTTAGCTTCGCCTTCCATATTATCTTCTTCATCTTCCCCTTCAGAGTGATTTTCTTCTGTTTCAGAATGGGTGGCTTCATCGTGGCCATCTTCAGTTTTTGACTCGCCACAGCTGAATAATGTCAATGCCATAAGCATTGTGGTAATCGGTATATATTTTAATTTTTTCATCTTTTTTTAGTTTTGGAAATATTGTAGTTTAAACAAGGCTTCTAAATAATTATCGAGTGCGTCCAGTGCATCCATTTCGGTCTGTATGGCATCACGTATAATTTGCGTGAATGCTGCATAATCAAGCGCACCTTCTTTGTAGGCGAGCAATGCGCCTTTGCGCTGGTCTATGGCAAGTGGCAGAGCTTCGGTTTTATAGAAAAACCAAGTATCTCGCCATCGTGTATAATTTTGCTGTGCTTGTGTATATTGGGATTGCAGCTCGCGTTGTTTGAATGCGGCATTGGTTTCTGCAATCTGTGCATCCAGTTTAGCAGCTTTTGCGCGGCTGCGGTCTGGGCCAGAAAACAGCGGTATGGAAATCCCTGCCTGATAGGTGTAGAAACCACTATCGCCATTTACACGTTGCAGGCCACCTTGCAGATTAAACTGGGGCAGTAAGCTTGCCCTTGCTGCATCATAGCTTGCTTGTGCTTCGTCTATACGCTTTCGCGAAAGCGATAACTCGGGATGTTCATCCAATGTATCATCAGTCTCTAACACCGAAATTTCGGTAGCTTCAAATTCATCAGCTACGGTGTACATCGTATCTGGTGTCAACCAAAGATTGAGTTTTTGTAATGCGATTAAATAATCTGTTTCTGCCTGCTGAAACCTGTTGGTTATCTGTAACGCTTGATTGCGCGCAGCAGCATATTCCAGTCTCGAAATGGCTTCGACTTCAAAATTGAGTTCTACAGATTGTGCAAATTGACCATAAATGCTGTCCAGTTCTCGATAAAGAACAAATTTCTTCTTTGCCTGAAAAGCTTCTGACCAGGCTTTTTTGACTTCCAGTTCTATCTGGATTTCAGATAGGTCAAAAGCTGTTTCGGCTAACTGGATGCGTTGTTGTTGCAAGCGTTTTTTGGCACCTATTCCCAATAGATCAATATTTTGTTGACCGATACCTATCAAGGTATAAATGCCCTGACCATCTGCCACTTCTTCGCCACCTGTAAATACTTTAGTATTACCGAAGTCATAGGCATTGCCCGTGAGTGCGCTCTGTCTTTCTATTTCGAGTTGGCTCGTCTTGAGTGCTGGATAATTCTCTTTGGCAATTTCTACAGCCCGAGATAAGGTAATGGGTGTAATGCTATCCTGAACAATGAGGTCTGGCACAGGTGCTTGTGTTTGTTGCGCTTTCGCCAAAGCGGTACCACCTAACATAAAACCAAGTATTAAAATCGTGGTCAATGCTTGCGGATTAAACGAACCAATCTTGTTCTGGTCTTTGCGCTCACGTCGCTTTTCTATAAAGATATAGAGTACAGGAAGTACTATCAACGTGAGTAGGGTGGCTGTAAGCATCCCACCAATAACTACCGTAGCGAGCGGTTGTTGCACCTCTGCACCGGCTGATGTGGAAAATGCCATAGGTAAAAACCCAAAAATATCTGTGGTAGCCGTGAGCATAATGGGGCGAATACGTTCTTTAGTCCCTTGAAATATTCTATCCTTTATGCTTGTAACACCTTCTTCCTTTAAAGAATTAAATCGGTTAATAAGTACCAGCCCGTTAAGAACTGCGACACCAAATAGCACAATAAATCCTACACCTGCCGAAATACTAAATGGCATATCTCGAAGCCATAAAGCAAACACACCACCAATGGCCGCCAAGGGTATCGCGATGTAAATCATTAGCGATTGTGAAAAGGATTTTAAGGCAAAGTATAACAGTACAAATATCAAGAACAGGGCGATGGGCACAACAATTGTTAAACGATCCTTAGCGCTTTGTAGGTTTTCAAACTCTCCACCATAGGTAATATAATATCCTGATGGCAAGTCCAGTTCTTCATCTAATCTTTTCTGAATGTCTTTTACTACAGATTCCACATCCCTTCCTCGAGCATTTACACCTACATAGGTTCTTCTATACGTATTGTCACGTGAGATTTGCATAGGTCCAGGCACGTATTCAATCTCTGCTATTTCAATAATGGGTACCTGGCTTCCATCCTTAAGATCGATGTACATCGTGCGCAGGTCATCAATACTTTTTCTATGGCTTTCATCAAATCGTACCACCAGATCAAATCGTTTCTCGCCTTCAAAAATGACGCCAGCGGTACCACCTGCAAAAGCAGTACTTATGTAATCATTTACTTTTTGAATATCCAGTCCATATTGCGCCATTTTATCTCGTCTGAACTTTACGGTCATTTGTGGTAGTCCAGCTGTACGTTCTGCACTCACATCGCCCGCGCCAGGAACGGTCTTTATAATAGCTGCCATTTCCTGAACCTTGTCTGATAACACCTCTAAATCTTCGCCATATAGCTTTACTGCAATATCCTCTCTTACGCCTTCTAAAAGCTCATTAAATCTTAATTCGACCGGTTGGGTAAATGATAAATTAACCCCGACGAGTTCATCATCCAGTTTATCCCTTATGGCTTCAATCAAACCTTCTTTAGTAGAAGCAGTTGTCCACTCGTCCATATCCTTATTGAGAATGATGTACATATCTGCAATATCCATAGGCATAGGATCTGTAGGTATATCTGCCACACCTATACGTGCTGTTACCGTTTTAATTTCAGGAAAATTTTCTAATAGGATAGTTTCTATTTTCTTTGAAACTTCAATGGATTCTGTGAGCGAGCTTCCTGGTCTTATAAACGCCTGCATTGCTATATCTCCTTCATCGAGCTGCGGCACAAATTCTCCACCCATATTAGAAAATATAAAACCAGCAATAATAAGTAGAACAGCAGAAGATGATAACACGATAAGCTTAAGCCGCAGTGCACCTTTTAATAATGGCTTATAAGCACTATGTATAGCACCAATAATTTTATCACTTATCTTTTCAAGCCAACGCTCAAATTTGCCAAACCAGCTTTTGGTGTTTTGAACTGGTTTCATAAAAAGCGCAGACATCATTGGGACATAGGTAAGACACAGAATAATTGCACCTATCATAGCAAAACCAAAGGTGTATGCCATCGGTTTGAACATTTTACCTTCTACACCTGTAAGGAAAAGTATAGGTGTAAAAACTATAAGGATAATGATCTGCCCGAAAAAAGCAGAACCCATCATCGTGGTTCCGGCATCATAGGCTACTTTATCCATTACGCCTTGATTGAATTTTAGCTTTCCAGACCTAATCCGTTTTTGGATCTCATATACCGTTCCTTCTATAATAATCACGGCACCATCTATAATAATCCCAAAGTCTATAGCTCCCAAGCTCATTAAGTTTGCCCATACATTAAATTGCTTCATTAATATAAAGGCAAAAAGCAAGGACAACGGTATGGTCGTGGCCGTTATGATGCCACCTCTTAAACTACCCAACAATAAAACAAGGGCAAATATCACGATTAGGGCGCCTTCCAGTAAATTGGTTTTAACGGTATCGGTCGTTCTGGCAATTAGCTCACTACGATCAATGATAGGGGCGATAGTGAGACCTTCTGGCAGGGATTTTTCAATTTCTGCCATACGATTCTTAACATTTTGAATAACCGCATTAGGGTTTGAACCTTTTAGCATCATTATTATTCCTCCCACGGCTTCCTTACCGTCTTGCGTAAAAGCACCATAACGTACCTGATTCCCAAAATGGACGCGTGTTGCAACATCTCCAATAGTTACGGGAATGTTGCCCTCGTTAATAATCGAAATATCTTTAATGTCTTCCAAAGAGCGAATAAGACCTTCACCTCTTATGAAATTTGACATTTTATTTTTTTCTATGTAAGCACCGCCTGTATTCACATTGTTCCGAGCGAGAGCCTCATACACTTGTGAAATACTAATACCCAAACTATTCAACTTATCTGGGTTGACAGCGACCTCGTACTGTTTAATACTGCCTCCATAAGAGTTGACCTCTACCACGCCTTCCAGTAATGTGAGTTGTCGTTTGATAACCCAATCTTGCACGGTGCGCAGTTCCATAGGCGAATACTTGTTTTCAAAACCCTCCTCTGGCTTTATAGTGTATTCATAGATTTGACCTAAACCAGTAGAGATGGGACCCATAGATGGACTTCCAAATTTTTCAGGGATAGATTCGCCCAGTTCGTTTAGTTTTTCCTGTACCAGCTGTCGAGGAAGATAGGTTCCCATATCGTCTTCAAAAACGATAGTAACTACGGAAAGGCCAAAGCGTGAGATAGATCTTATTTCTGTAACGCCTGGTAAATTACCCATAGATAGTTCTACGGGATAGGTTACGAACTGTTCAATATCTTCCGTTCCCAGATTGGGCGATTGCGTGATGACCTGCACCTGATTATTGGTAATATCTGGGACAGACCCAAGGTTTACTGTTGCCATTGACCAAATGCCAACTCCTATAAGAGTCAACGTGAACAGACCAATGATGAATTTGTTATTGATTGAAAAATCAATGATTCTGTTAATCATAGATTAATGTATTAATTCAGTTAAAAAACGAGTTTGCGTTTTCGCGTAGCAAAAACATAGTTGAGCATTCCCATTAGGAAAACTTCAAAAAAGGATATAGTTATCCTATGAAAACTGAATTATGCCCGAGGTGGCTGAAAAAGGGAATGGGGAATATCTTTGCCAAGGTCATCGAAATGGGCAAAGAATTCTTGAGGAATAGCAGGCTGTAGCGTCTCAAAAGCAGCAAGCCCAAAATTTATGGTATGAACGTGGCAGCAATGACATTGACAGAAAGGCGAGCATAACTCACAGTCTTGGTCGTGGTCGCCATCAATATCAATTACTGTAACAACTTGGGTATCATCGGCACTATTTGTCGCATCGCTACAAGGCACTACATTGAGTGCCAAAAAATAAAACGATAGTATGATTGCTACAACTTTCACAATGCAAAGATAAAAATATTTTGGTGCAACTGTGTTGCAAATGATTTTTACAACGAATCAATCACACTTCCGCAAGTCAACATTGCATCGCCATAGTATGGATTTCTTATTTCTTCTTCCATACTTAACCATACCGCACCTTTATTGTTATTTGCCATAGGGCATTTCTGAATGTAATAATTTGTCGAGTTTTCTATGCTCATTGCAATAGGCACGATATTCTCGTTTAGAATGACGAAGTGAGCGCGCTGGTTTTCCAGATTATCATTGTTTGCAATGGCATCCAGCATCTCAATACTTTTGGTTAAATGTTGTTTTTCCATCGTACCTAAATCATCAGTCGATATTGTTTTTAATTTTTCTGACGTCGTTTTCGCGAAAGCGGAAACCTGACCAGCATCGCTTGCCACAAAGGCATCTTTCATTTTGAGATACGACGGTAATGCTTCACTAAAGTCAGAACTAAACGCATTACTGAAACTCATTTCCATATCACCCATCATAGCCGATTCATCCTGCATCATTTGCTGATTCATCATTGATTTTTTACCCTGTAACTGTGCCGCTGCATCTACTGTAAATGTTCCATTGGTAACAATTTCATCGCCATTATTTAATCCGGCCGATACTTGGTAAGTTTCGCCAGAGCGATTGCCCAAGGTTACTTCGCGCATTTCAAATACAGGCTCGTTAGGATTGGTTTTCACATATACCAATGAGCGCTCGCCCGTCCATAACACAGCACTTGCAGGCACGGTAAGGGTGTTTTCCATAGTTTGTGTTGCGCCTTTGACTTTACCCGTCACAAACATTCCTGGCTTAAACAGGTCATTCTTATTTTGCAGAGTTGCACGTACCGTTATCGTTCGTGTAGCATTATTTAGAATAGGGTCGATGAATGAGATAGTGCCTTCAAATTCCTTATTGGGATAAGCATTGGTCGTGATATTGATTTTTTGCCCAATGTTGAATTGCGCTATTTGATTTTCATAGGCATCAAATTCTGCCCAAACCGAATTGAGGTTGCTCAACTTCACAATAGGTTGTCCTTGATTTAAATAATCGCCTTGTGCTGCCATTACTTCTGAAACCGTTCCGGAAACCGTTGCATAAATCCGGAAATTCTCACGTACCGTTCCACTTTCTTCTATGGCATTGATTTGCGTATCTGATAGTTTCCAGTTTTTGAGCTTGCTGCGAACAGCTTTGTATAAAGCAGGTTGCGATTCCTTAAGTGATGCTGCGGTAATCAATTCCTGTTGTGCCGCTACAAGGTCTGGTGCGTAAATGGTTGCCAATAACTGACCACGATTTACTTGCTGACCTTCATAGTTAACGTTGAGTTGTTCTATCCTACCTTTGAAATAGCTGGATTGTACGGTATTGTTTTCTTTGTTTGCCGCTATTTTTCCCGAAAGGGATATCATCCCATCATCATCGCCAGCTTTTGCATTTCCTACAATAGTAGTCTGGATATTTGCTAACGCCATTGCGTTTTCAGTCATTTTTATCTCGTTTGCAGCGAGACCATCTGCACCAGCTTCAGCAGGGATTAAGTCCATTCCACATATTGGGCAATCACCAGCTTCGGGTTGCATAATCTGTGGGTGCATAGAGCACGTCCACATCTGTTCTGCGCTCTCGCCAGAGTGGTCGTGGTCGGACATATCAGACGTATCCTTATTTGCTGCATTGTCTGAGCTATTTCCAAAAATGAGCCAGCCTGCGCCCAAACCTATGATAACGGCTATTGCTATATATAGAATGTTCTTTTTCATAATCTTATTTTTCATTTTCTAAACGCTCAATCATTGCTTTCATTTCAGCAATTTCCCTACGTTGCGCTTTAATGATTTCTTCAGCCAATTTTTTGACTTCAGGGTCTTCAATACCTGCCCGTTCACTTGTTAAAATGGCGATGGAATGGTGTGGTATCATTGCTTTCATCCAAAGTACATCGCCTACGGTTGACTTTTGGTCACGTACGAGTCCTAATGCACCTACAAAGAGAACGATACTTCCCAAGACTATGGCGATATTCTTCTTTTTATTTTGGTACATACCACGCATTGCCACAAACATAATGATGGCCATAGCTGCGATACCAAGGCAGACCATATAAAACCTCGTTAGGCTAAACCAAACGTGGTCCCATTCATAAGTGTTTAAATACATCGTAATGTACATTGCTACAAAAGAGCAAGCGAGCATCGCTACAAAACGTGTGTAATGGTTTTTTGATTTTCCTGAATTTTTGTGTTCGTTTGAATTCATAATTTTTGGTTTTTTTGTTACTAATTATTTAATTTTCTTTTTTAGTTTTCTGATTGATGGGGAACTGATGTACCATAAAACGAAACCGCTTAAGACGGTTATCAATCCCAAAAGTGAAAATGCCCTTAACAACAACGTGTTGAAATTATCCCTTCCCTGATAATCCATAGTATGGGTCATCCATAGAAAATCAAACCAGCGCCAATCCCTGTGTCTCACCGTTTGAAAAGCGCCATTTTCAACCGCCACATAGGCTTTTAAATTTTGTGGTGTCTCATACAAGATTTCATAAGCTGGAAGTGGGCGACCGCGATATTCGTGATGTGACCCTACAGAATCGACTAATTGAATTTTTGCTATTTCTAAATCGTCCAACATATACCTATTTGCAACTTGTTGTGCCTCTTCTTTAGAAATTCCATTTTTCCTTTGTCCCGTTCTTGCATTATAAAGCTGTGCTTCATTAGTCCAATAATAAGGTTCATTTGCGATTTCCAGTAGTTCCAAAGATTTTACGGATTCTTTTGTAGCCAGTTGGGATGTACCGAGCAAATTATCAAAAGAGGTCTGCACCGGTGCCGATTTCTTAAAATGGTCACCGTGTATCTCGTCGATGTCCGTCCAGCTGAAATACATCCCGCTAATTGTCCACATCAAAAACTGAATACCTAAAAAGATACCCAAATAGCGGTGTGCTTTTCTAATCCATTTCGCTGTTTTTCTATTTACCATTTTACTTTATTTCAAAAGGAAATTCAATCGTTACTTTTTCCCAACTCATTGAGATTGTTCCTGAAGTCTCTGTTGTTTTGTTTACTTTATACTCTAAATGTTCTTTGATATCTTCAGAAGTTTTAGGTGTTACTTTGAATCGTAATACATCATCATTTTCAGTATAGTCGTCCTTACCGTGTTGGTTCCAATTCCTGTTGAAAATGACAGTCCATTCTTCCTGATTCGGAATTACAAAAAACCCGTATTTTCCAGCTTTCAATTCTTTACCGTCGATTTCTAAATCCTTATTTGTTTCAAGCCAAGTAGCCATATGGGCACCAGCCTGCCAGACTTGGTCGTAAGCCAACAATCCACCGAAAATAATTCTATTCCTTACGCCTGGCGACGAATAGTCTATATGGATATGAGCATCACCTATCATAGCCATTGCCGATGTGTGTGGACTTAGGGTTTTTTTGTTCTCAGATTTAGGTTCACTCTGGGTATGATTGTGCTCTGTCTCTATTTTGGTATTATTCTTTTCTTCATTTTTACATCCGCTGACAGCAACTACCAATAGGATTATCAAAATTTTATATTTCATAAGTATTTAATTAGTTAGATTATATGTTTTTACTTTTTAGACGTAATGAGTTGGCAATTACCGATACCGAACTGAAGCTCATCGCCAAAGCCGCAATCATTGGCGATAAGAGTATTCCAAAAAACGGATACAGTAGTCCTGCTGCAATAGGGATACCCAGCGTGTTATAAATCATTGCAAAAAAGAGGTTTTGTTTGATATTGCGCATTACTGCATCACTTAGATTTCTTGCCTTTACGATACCGTGTAAATCGCCTTTCACCAAGGTAATGGCTGCACTTTCAATGGCAACATCCGTACCTGTTCCCATTGCGATACCTACATCACTTTTAGCGAGTGCAGGTGCATCATTGATACCATCGCCTGCCATTGCAACCACCTTGCCTTGCACTTGTAATTTCTCGACTTCCTGCAATTTGTTTTCTGGTAGCATACTTGCTTGAAAATCGGCAAGGTTAAGCTCATCTGCGACAGCTTGGGCGGTGTCGTGATTATCACCAGTAAGCATAATGACCGCAATTCCCTTATTCTGCAAATCCTTGATAGCTTTTGCACTCGTTTCCTTGATTTTGTCGCCGATAACGACGTAGCCTACAACTTGACCTTCTACAGCGAGATAGGAAACCGTTTTCCCTTGTTTTTGGTAGGATTGTGCCTCGTTTTCCATAGCTTCGGTAAGTGTAGCATTTGCCTGTTCCATCATTTTGGCGTTACCTAAAGCCACTTCTTTATTGTTCACTTCACCTTCAACGCCTTTTCCAGTTACTGCGTTAAATCCATCTGCTTTTAAAAACTCTGCGTTTTGTTCTTTTCCATATTTTACGGTGGCTTCCGCCAGCGGATGTTCACTTTGGCTGTTCAAGGAAACAATGTATTGTAGTACTTCGGTTTCGGTAAACCCCTTCTCAAAAGAACCCACTTTCTCAACTGTAGGTTTTCCTTCAGTTATCGTTCCGGTCTTATCGACAATGAGAGTATCGACCTTATCCATTTTTTCAAGGGCTTCGGCATTTTTAATAAGCACACCATTCTGCGCACCTTTGCCAACGCCGACCATTACAGACATTGGTGTCGCAAGCCCCAAAGCACAGGGACAGGCGATAATTAATACGGCAATCGCATTGACCAAAGCATAAACATAGGCTGGCTCTGGGCCCCAAATTGCCCAAACGCCGAATGTAACAACAGCGATTATAACAACGATTGGCACGAAATATCCCGAAACGGTATCGGCCAACTTTTGGATGGGTGCACGGCTTCGACTGGCATCATTGACCATCTGTATAATCTGTGATAACAAAGTGTCAGACCCAACCTTTTCAGCTTTCATCAAAAAGGACTGATTGCCATTGATAGTTCCGCTACTTACTTTATCATCTACTGATTTGTTTACAGGAATGGGTTCGCCCGTAATCATCGATTCATCTATAGAAGTTTCGCCTTCGCTAATAACGCCATCCACAGGAATCTTATCGCCCGGCTTTACACGCAGAATATCACCCAATTCAATTTCATCGATGGCCACTTCCTGTTCCTCGCCATCAACTACCTTTACAGCCTTGTTAGGTGCCAATTTTAAAAGTTCCTTGACTGCGGAATTGGTCTTGCTATGCGCACGAGCTTCCAGAACCTGCCCAAGCAATACCAAAGTTAGAATGACCGTTGCCGCTTCAAAATAGACGTGAACGGTACCTGCCTCGGTCTTGAATTGGTCTGGGAAAAAATCGGGAACGAGCATCCCGAACACGCTGAACAGCCAAGCAACACCTGCACCGATACCGATAAGCGTAAACATATTTAAGTTCCACGTCTTTATACTGCGGTAGGCACGTTCAAAGAACATCCAAGTAGCGTAGAATACCACAGGGATAGAGAGCGCAAATTGAATCCAATTCCAATAGTTTAATTCTAAAACATCATATAATGGATTGTTGGGCAGCATTTCGGACATTGCAATGATAAAAATGGGCAATGTGAAAGCGACCGCTATCCAGAACTTTTTAAGCAGTTTTTTATAGGTCTTTTCTTCTGCGGATAAATCGGGTTCCATAGGAACTAAATCCATCCCACAAATTGGACAGCTTCCCGGTTCATCCTTAATAATTTCGGGATGCATCGGACAGGTATATTGGGTGTCGGAAGTAGCCGTTAGGTTCACTTCTTCAACCAAATCCATCCCGCAAACAGGACAATCGCCTGGTTGGTCGTAAGTCTTGTCGCCCTCGCAATGCATCGGGCAATAGAACGTTCCCGTTCCTTTGCCTTTGGGTTTCTCTACTTTCTTCTTATCGTGGGTATGATGATGTTCCCCATTCTGATGGATGCTGTATTGCCCACCGTTCGTTTTCAGCGCCTCTTGAAATTTTTCGATGGGAATATGGGATTGCATTTCAATGGTCGCTTCGGCTTTTTCTAAATTGACAGTTGCATTGGTAACACCTTCAACTTTAGAGAGCGTTTCTTCTACGTGCGTTCTACAACCATTACAGGTCATTCCGTGTATGTGATAGGTGTGTGTCATTTTATGATTGGCTAAAAATTATTTAACATTTCTGGATGATGAATGTGTTTTAACTATCTGCCATTTATCATCTATCTTCTTAAGGATAGAAGTCGCCACCCCTTTTTTCTTTATAGTTCGGGTATTGCCATTATCATCGGGATTGAGAACTATGGTATAGACGTAAGTTTCGGTAGTAAATGCATAGGGCAAATCTACTTCTGCATCAATTTCATAATCTGAAAATTCAAACTTCTTGAAGTGTCCTAATTCTGGTCCCAAATGGTGTTCTATATAGTGCGCATAGGAACCCTCAACACCACCGGACTCAAAAACTTCCGAGTCGTTTGTGAACAACTCAAAGGTACCTTCAGTCGTTAGGTTTTGCAGCGCATCCTTATAGGTTTTCATTACTTTAAGTACGGCTTGCTTTTCTGTGTTTGTATCTTGTCCGAACACTTGGCTTGTTGCTATTATAATTAATGCGAATATTGTAGTTTTTCTAAGTGCATTCATCCTGTTTGTTTTTAAGGGTTTTTATTCAAATTCATTTATGTCATTATTCATTTTTCTAATATTTTTTATTGTGCCTGACAAGGGAAGGGCTACTAACTAACCAACCATCAACTTTCCCTTCCCATATCAGGACTTTATTCCAAACTGTCTTTTAACGCTGTCATATAATCTATTATCACCCTCTTATCTTCATCTGAAAGAATTGCATCCTTGTGAATGAGTGTATAAGAATCCAATGGCATTTTATCTTCTTCAATTTGGCTTATGATAGACCGAAGTTTACTGTTCTTTCGCCGGTCTGAATATTCTGCCCATTCATTAAAATTAAGTTCGTCCTTACCTTCTTGTATGTGGTCTTCCAGATACCAAGCCGCAGGCTGTATCTTACTATACCACGGATAATCTGTATTATTACTGTGGCAATCGTAGCAAGAAACCTGCAACCGATTTTTTATCGTTGCAGGCACTTGATTTTCGACCATAAAATCACTTTGCGGTACAGTATCGCTCTCGTTCAGGGTTATTGGAAAGAACTGAATCACTATCAATGCCACAAGGGCAAGCCACGCTATGATTTTTATAAACTTCAATTAGTTGATTTCACGCTGTACTTTACCGCATTTCAACATTTTGTCACCGAAATAGGGGTTTCTAATTTCTTCGTTCATACTAAGCCAAGCACCACCCTCATTATTCTTATACATAGGGCAGAATTGCTCGTATATCTTCATCTCAGTTCCGGTAATGGCAACCATATCGGTAACATCCTTGCTTAATATCTTAAAGTGCTCACGTTGGTGTGCCATATCACTTTCTGAAATGTGTTCTGCGTGTTCAATTGCGTCTTCCAAAATATCCTTGAGTTCTTGTTGCTCGTTATCTGAATAGCTCGATGCATCAAAACTGCCTAAAGTGCTTGCCAGCGTGGCACCCAATTGTTTTGCTTTGTCATTATTCGTCTCGACAAGTGCATCTTTTAGTTTAAAGTAGTCTTGTAGGACTGCTTTTGCATCTTGGTTGTCATTCATTGCCATATTGTCTTTGTCATCCATAGATTCTTGGTGCATCTCGTTGCTCATAGGTGCAGCAGGTTCATTTTTGTTTCCATCCTTGCAGGAAACCGTTAACACCATTATAGCAGCAAGTGCCATTGTACCTATTGTTCTTTTTACTGTTTTCATTTTTGTTATTTATTTAAGTTAATAATTGTTCTAAAATCTTAATGAGAGTCCACCACCAGCGCCAAAGCGGTTGTCATAGCTTCCCATTAATGAGAACTCACGGCTCAATACGTATTCAAGTCCAACTTGCCACGTGGTTTCTTCTTCAAAGTCCTGACCTTCGGGTAATTTGCCGTCCCAGCCAAAGTCCATCTGGTATTCATACTCGCCATAAATTCCAAGGTGGGGAAAAATCATAAAGCCCGTACTAAAACTTATCTGTGGACGCAGTTTGCTGTCAATTCTGAAATCTGAATTAATGAGCAATGGCATTAACCATCGTACACCAGCAATGGCGGTTGTGTTTATTTCTTCAAGGCTGTCCTCACCTTCATTCTCTACATTTACACCACCAAAAACTCGGAAGTAATCATTGAGATAGCGCTCGTAGGTAAACTCGGCTTCCAGATTTTTGTTCCATCCATATTCGCCCCTTAGCGCAAATTGATTTCTGATATTTGTTGCAGTAGCGTAAAGCTCGGTCATATGACTTGCAGCCGTGATTTCGCCCCAAGTGAATATGTGGTCTGCTTCGTTGGTAAGGTTAGTAAGTGGGTAGCCTTCTAATCGTTCGTCACGAGGTGTATCGTAACTGAAAACCCTTGCCATACCGCTCATCATATGATAAAGGATGTGACAATGGAAAAACCAATCACCAGTTTCATCAGCGGCAAACTCAAATACGACTTTTTGCATTGGTGCCACGTTAACAGTATGCTTTAGTGGTGAATACTCACCGTTCTCGTTCAATACTCTAAAGAAGTGGCCGTGCAAGTGCATAGGGTGGTGCATCATCGTGAGATTGTTAAGTGTGATACGCACGACTTCGCCTTGCTCGATTTTTATCTTATCTGTTTCTGAAAGGGGCACACCGTTGATAGACCAGACGTAGCGGTTCATATTTCCTGTAAGGTTGAAAAGCATTTCCTTTACGGGCTTATCGTTTTCAAATTCGGTAGGTTCTTTAGCCCTTAAGTAGTTGTAATTGAACTCGGGATTACCACCCGTTTTCATATTATCGCCTACCACTTTATCTTTTGGCACCATATATCCCATTTTCATTTCGCCCATATCCATACCGCCATCCATTTTCATATTGGCCTTGCCTTTGTTCATCTTCATTTCTGACTTGGACATTTTCATTTTATCATCCTTCATATCCATTTTTGAATGGTCCATTTTATTGTGAGCCATCTTGGTAGAATCCATTTCCATTTCACCCTTTTTCATATTATCATCCATCATAGACATACTATTCATCTGCATTCCGCCCATATCCATTTTGTACTTTTCCATTACTTGAATGGAATCGTTTTTTGAAGGATTAAATTTTGAAGCAGGTGCGCCCATCTTCATACCCATAGACATCATTTGCTTCATATTCTTTATAAGATTAGGTTCTGGAACTACAGGTGCTTCCAGTACATTTCCAGTTCCTATAAATGCCGAAGCTTCGCCAGAACCATCCTGTGCCGTAGCTCTTACTTGAAGTTTTCCACTTTCTGGAATCGTCACTATAAAATCATAGGTTTCGGCAACGCCAATCAAAGTTTTGTTATGTTCTACTGGAACCACATCAAGTCCATCGGCAGATACGAGCACTGGGTCTTCGCCACCAAATGTGAGCCAGAAATAAGACGCTGCGGCTGCGTTTACAAATCGAAGCCTCACGCGCTCGCCGGGCTGAAAATCTGGATATTCCTGTGAAGTACCACCATTGATAAAAAACTTGTCAAAATAATTATCTGAAATAGCCATATCTGGCATACGTTGCCACGCCATCTTTAACTTGGCACCTACTGCGCCTTGGGCAATTAATTTATCCAGACTTTGAACCTGACCTTTTTTAATTAAATACCACTCATTGCCACGCTTCAAATTTTTAAGTTGAGATTGTGGATTTTCATCTACCCAATCCGAAAGCACTAAGACCAAATCTTTGTCATATTCTAAATCGGTTTCCTTTGGATTTATCTGTAATGAACCATACACCCCACGTTGTTCCTGTAACCCAGTATGGGAATGATACCAATAGGTTCCAGATTGTTTCAATGCAAACTTGTATTGAAAGGTTTCCCCTGGACGGATAGGTGGTGTGGTCAAATACGGTACGCCATCGTGGAAATTAGGTAATATCATCCCGTGCCAATGGACAGATGTTTCCACATCCATTTTATTGGTAACGTTGATAATGGCAAACTCGCCTTCGTTGAACTCGAGATTGGGACCAGGTATGCCACCATTAATGGTCATTGCCTGTACATCCTTGCCCGTAAAGTTTACGGTTTTATAATCTATAGTAAGGTCATAAATCCGTTCTGGCCAGTTGTCAACATTTTCTTCAGTTTCATTCGCTACCCATTGGGCTTTTGCACCAAAAGTGATAAGCATTGTTAGAAGTAATGTGATTTTATATTTCATAGTTCTTAATTTTATTTGGATAAAATTACTGCTGTAAATCAACAGCTTGTGTCATAATTATGGTTGTTATCTATACAATTTTGTCCAATGAATTCCTAAAGTTTTTCTGTTGTGATTTATACTCGGTCAGGCTCATACCCGTTTCGCTTTTAAACTGGCCACTCAAATGGTTGATATGGCTATAATCCAGCAGCTGTGCCATTTCTGTAAAGTTGAGTTCCTTGGCCTGTACCAGTTCCTTTACCTTTTCTATTTTCAATTTGATGAAGTACTTCTCAATGGTAATGCCTTCGGTAATTGAAAAGACCTTACTGATTTTAGAATACTCGTGACCCAATGCATCGGCTAAGTGAGCGGATAATTTCTTATCGAGTTCCAAAGGCAATTTTTGTAATGCTTTAATCAGTTCTACCTTAACCTGCTCTGTGAGTTTTTCTTCGGTACTGCCAATTAGGGAAAATCCATTACTTTCAAGTAAAGTTTTCAATTTTTCGATTTCATCATCGCTCTCGATGTTTAGGCGCAAACGACCCAATTCGATTTGTAACAATTCGATAGTTTGTTTATCCAGTACATCCCTTAAAACCTTGATGCATCTATCACATACCATATTCTTTATGTAAAAATCCTTGACCATAATTAGTTGATTAAATAGTTAATAATGGCCGATTGTACATAGTACATTTGCACCGAATCGATTTGATTCATTTGAAACTTCAACTGCAACTCTTGAATATCCAACACATCGTTAAAATCGATAGTGCCAGTTTCATAGTTCTTAACCAGAATTTCTTCGGCATCTTGCGCTTGCTTCAGGTTGCGGTCTTGGGTGCTATAAGCGATGCGTGCTTGGTTGCGTTGTGATTGTGCTTTCGCGAAAGCGGATTCCAGCACATTCAATCGCTGTTCCCGTTGGGTTTCTATTTCTTGCTGTCGCAGTTCGTTTTGCTTTGAAATGGATTTGTAACGGTTGTTGAAAATGGGGATTGAAACCGAAACCATAGGCATCAACACATCTTTCCCATTATCGCTGAAGTTGACATCGCTACGTTCCGTTACGGGCAAGTAGTCCAAACCAAAACCAATCATAGGCAAACTCTCACGCTGGTTGAGCAGTTCGGATTGTGCTACCGATTCATAGAGTTTGTCATATTTGAGCAGTTCAGGATTGAGTGATAGCGCATCATTAGAATAAAATGGGTCTTCCTGCGGGATTTCCATTTCTGAAACGACGTCAACCGTCATCATTGATTCGCGGTTGAGCAAATTGTTGAAAGCCGTTTGTTCTGCTGTAAATTCTTCTTCCAGCACTTCCTTTTGTTGTTGTAATTCATTTTGTCTAATCTGAAGTCGCAATACATCTACGGCACTCGCTTTGCCCACTTCTACAGATGTGAGTGCAAGTTGCTTGTAGGTTTCCAGAAGCTGTATATTTTCATCCAGCACAGCTTGCTTGGCACGTATAGAATACAGGCTATAATAGGATTGTGCGACCGAAAGTGCGAGCTTGCGCTTTGCAATCGTGATGTCCACATATTCGGCATCTGCCATTGCGGTGGCATAATTTTCACGAGCTGTAATAGTACCAAACCACGGCAACATCTGTTTTACACCTATCCGTGCACGTTGTGCGCCCACTCTGGTTTCTGGCTCGCTCACAAAGTAGCCGGCACTTACTTCGGTATTGGGAATCCAGTTGGCTTCGTTTACCTTTTCTTCGGCGATATTATAGCGCAGTTCAAAAGCTTGAATTTCTGGATTGTTCGCTTCAGCTTCTTGGATGTAGGATTGTAGTTGTTGCGCTTTCGCGAAAGCGGAAACAAACAAAAACACGAGTATATATTTTAATTTTTTCATCTGTTTGCTTTTTTAAGTTGGTATTCCTTTTTCCAGCTGTATAAAACTGGTAATAGGAAATAAGACGTAACGTCGATTATCATTCCGCCAAAAATGGGTATCGCCATCGGTATCATTATATCGCTTCCCTTGCCTGTGGATGTGAGTACGGGAAGTAGTGCCAGCACCGTTGTTACGGTAGTCATCAAACACGGACGAATACGTTTACCTGCGGCTTCCAAAGTGGCGAGCCTTATACTTTTTTTATTGTCTGGTTCGTTGCTTTTGAAAGATTGGTCTAAATAGGTGGCCATTACCACACCATCATCTGTTGCAATACCGAATAGGGCAATAAAACCTACCCATACGGCCACACTTAAATTGATGGTCTTCATATTGAACAAGTCCCGCAGATTTTCGCCAAAAAAGCCGAAGTTGAAAAACCACTCTTGCCCATATAACCATATCATTATAAAGCCACCTGCAAAGGCTACGGCGATTGCGGTAAACACCATTAGCGATGTAGAAACCGACCTAAATTGGAAATACAGAATCAAGAAAATGACGAGCAAACAAAGCGGCACTACAACCGACAGCGTTTTTTCTGCTCGCAACTGGTTTTCATAGGTTCCCGTAAAGCGATAGCTAACACCCTGCGGCACGACCAGCGAACCGTTATCAATATTTTCTTGAATCAGCGCGTGGGCATTTTCTACCACATCCACTTCGGCATAGCCGTCGAGTTTGTCAAATAGCACGTAGCCAATAAGAAAAGTGTCTTCACTTTTAATGACCTGTGGTCCTTGCTCGTAGCGAATATCTACCAATTCGCCCAGCGGTACAGGACTTCCTTTTTCAACAGGAACATAGATGTTTTTAAGGTCGTCCGGATTTGCCCGTAACTCTCTTGGATAGCGCACGCGCACGGCATAGCGTTCACGACCTTCCACGGTTTGTGTGAGTGGCATTCCGCCCACGGACACTTGAAGGATTTCCTGTACGTCCATAATGGATATGCCATATCGAGCCAATTGGTCTCGCTTAATATCTATGAGCAAGTAGGGTTTGCCTACGATACGGTCTGCAAAAACAGCTTGTTCCTTAACGCCTTCGGATTGTTTTAAAATGTCTTCCAATTCCAGTCCGAAGTTTTCTATGGACTTTAAATCGGGTCCCTTTACCTTGATACCCATAGGCGCACGCATTCCCGTTTGTAGCATTACCAATCGTGTTTCGATGGGTTGCAACTTGGGTGCAGATGTCACGCCTGGTAACTTGGTCACACGTACAATCTCGTTCCAAATATCATCTGGACTTTTGATGTCTGGTCGCCAGTTTCGGTAGTACTCGCCATCGTCATCTTCAATTAAATCTTCCCGAGAGGCAGAAGTCTTGAGCGATGCTTCATCATAATTAATATCTTCATCTATCTCATTATTTGGGTTGATGATGAATTTGTTGTTCTTCAGTACAAACAATCCATCATCATTGACCTTATAACGTTGTCGTTTGCCAGAACTATTTCGCATATATTCAGATTTATACTGAATGACATTCTCATACATCGAGAGTGGTGCTGGGTCGAGTGCGCTTTCCGTTCTTCCCGCTTTCCCCACTACGGTTTCAATTTCAGGAATGCTCGCCACCGCCATATCGAGCTGTTGCAAGACTCGCTTGTTTTCTTCAACACCTGCGTGTGGTAGGGATGTAGGCATCAAAAGAAATGAACCTTCATTCAGCGCTGGCATAAATTCCTTGCCCGTATTGCGCATAATGACGATACCCAACGTGAGCACCGTAGTCGGAACGATTAAGAATAGATATCGGTTCTGAAGTGCCCATCGCAAAATACGTTCATAGTATATCCTGAAAATCGAGAATACACCGAGCAGTCCAAAACAGATAATGGAAACAAATATTAGGTTCATTACTACGCTTCGGTCAAAGCCCAATGGTCGCCAATACGTAGCGAGCAAGAACACTATGGCAACCGATGAAATGATGATGTCAAGCAGGTTTTTGCGCTTTTGCGAAAGCGTACCGCGCATCTTTAAAAATGATGTGATGGCAAAGGCGATTAGAATTAGTCCTAACCAAAAGCCGTAAACGATGGCGAGAATTCCCAATAAAACAAGTGCGCCATTGATGACGTACTGTGTCCGTTCACGCAAATTCGTCTTACGGAAAAGGAATGCCGCAATGGGTGGAATGAGAAACAGCGCAATAATGAGCGATGCCGTGAGTGCCATTGTTTTGGTAAAGGCCAGCGGGCGAAACAGTTTTCCTTCGGCACCTATCATTGTAAATACGGGCAGGAAACTAATTATGGTCGTTAGTACAGCTGTTAGTATAGCACCAGAAACTTCGGCAGTTGCGTTGTAGATGATTTCGTTGGTGGTGTATTCTATTCCGTTTTCTCGAAAGCGTAATTTCTCATCTTCCAAGTGCCTAATCATATTTTCGGCGAGTATTACGCCCACGTCCACCATTGTACCGATGGCAATGGCAATACCTGAAAGGGCGACGATATTTGCATCTACATTAAAGAGCTTCATCGTGATAAAAACCATAAGGACGGCAACCGGCAACAACCCAGATATGAGGATAGATGCACGTAGGTTGAATACCATTATGATGATGACCAGAATGGTAATCAGGATTTCCAAAGTCAGGGCTTCATTGAGCGTGCCCAACGTTTCCTGAATGAGTTCGGTACGGTCGTAAAACGGCACGATGGTTAGTTGCGAAGTGCGTCCATCTGATAAAGTTTTTGTGGGAAGTCCAGAGCTTATTTCGGCAATTTGAGCCTTGACATTATTGATGACTTCCAGCGGATTTGCACCGTAGCGAGCGACCACGACACCACCTACGACTTCGGCGCCTTCCTTATCGAGAATACCACGTCTTGTCGCTGGCCCTAAATGAACATTAGCCACATCTTTGATGCGGATGGAAGTGAAATTTTCAGAATCTACCACCGCATCTTCGATATCTGCGATGGACTTGACGTAACCCAATCCGCGTACGAGGTATTCGGCTTGATTGATTTCGAGCGTTTGTGCGCCTATATCTTGATTGCTCTGTTTGACGGCTTTAACCACATCGCCCATACTCACATTGTACTGGCGCATTTTTTCTGGATCAATGTCCACTTGGTATTCCTGAACATAGCCACCTATGGAAGCTACTTCAGAAACACCACTTGCCGATGACAATCCATATTTCACATAGTAATCCTGTATGCTACGCAATTCCTGTAAATCCCATCCGCCAGTTACGTTGCCGTCTTTATCACGACCTTCCAGCGTGTACCAAAATATCTGTCCGAGACCTGTGGCATCTGGCCCAAGAGATGGATTGACACCATCAGGTAAGAGGTTTGCAGGAAGTGAGTTCAGTTTTTCGAGTATGCGACTACGTGACCAGTAGAACTCGATGTCTTCTTCAAAAATGATATAGATGCTGGAAAATCCAAACATAGAAGAACTACGAATAGTTTTTACGCCTGGAATACCAAGAAGGGAAGTGGTAAGCGGATATGTGATTTGGTCTTCAATATCCTGTGGCGAACGCCCTTGCCACTTGGTAAAAACAATTTGCTGGTTCTCGCCAATATCAGGTATGGCATCAACGGCAACTGGGTCTGTAGGCAAAAAGCCCGTTTCCCAATTAAAGGGTGCGTTGACCACGCCCCAACCCACAAATAGGGCGAGTAGTAGAACGGCAACAAGTTTGTTTTCTATGAGAAATTTAATGCTCTTATTCAGCATAGCATTTGATTATTAGATAATTGGAATTGTGTGTTGCAAAAAATGGCAAACACGAGTTTTAGCCCACGACAGCATAGCTGTTGGGCTTCATTCTAAAAATCTAACAAATCAAATTAAGAAAGTCTGGTGCAGCACTTGCACATCCCGTTTGACAAAGGGTCGCGGGTAATCTTCAAAAGGAACTTCTTTAGATTCTGTTCCTTCAAAAAGGTTTATATAAGAATATGTAAAAGCAGCGATGAACGTTTGCTGCTCAAAGGTTAACTTAGTAAAGTCTTGCTTTAAATTATCCTGTCCTTCAATAATTAATTGCTCATCAGAGCAACAGGAATTTTTGGTAAGCATCGGATTTTCACAACCTATACTTGACTGCTCTTTTTCCATTCCACAGGTTTCTGCTGATTGGAAAAATGAAAAATCTACAAGAGAATCCCCACAATAATGCATATCAACAGTAAATGACATTGTAGAGAACATCACTACAAAGGCCATCAAAATGGATAATATTTTATGGGAAACTTGTTTCATTGTTGCAAAATTACAAAAATTTAACAGTTATTATTGGGATTAACAGAAATTTAATTTTGCTCAAAAGCTTCACAGAAGCATTTATTTCCAATATCCATTTGCAATCAAAAGCCTTTTCATCTTGATGAGTTGGTCTTCATCTTTGAAATATTTATGGTTAAGCATCTTTTTAAGCTGACCAATTGTTTCAGTCGAAGTTAATCCCGTCTTTTCACAAATTTGATGAAACTTTTGAAGTTCCTCTAACTTAAATTTTGCCTTTTCAACAAATTGTTCGCCATTTTCAGATTCTTCATAACTTGATTGAATTTCGAAATGTTTTTCTATTGTTCCTGGTTTTCCAATTATCAACTTCTCAGCATTACTCTGAATGATAGCATTGGTCGTAAATACATAATCCCTATCGTGAACCATTCTATGAATTATAGTTTGACCATCAGCAATGCTGTTTGGAAAAATTTCCAAATAATATTGAGTGTCTAAAGGCAAGGTTATCACAGAGTCTGGGTTGAAAAGACCTTCGAATCGCGTTGATTTTATACCCCGTATAGATACTGGATTATCGCAGGTAATCAACGGTGCATTTTTATCATTGATTCGGTGTACGTTTATCGTGCAATCATATTTGAAGTCTACAAACTCTTTCCATTTCTCTAAGTGCTGCACCAAGAATTTAATCCTGTTTCGCTCTTTAAATTCTTGTCTAACTTTATCTATACCCTTTATATTGAACTCGTGTCTTTCTTCTTCAAACGTAAATTTCACCTCGCCATTTTCGTCTGCATACAGTAGCATTCTATCTAAAATTTGGTCAGTAAAGGCATTTTGATGATTAAGAAATCTTGGTGTTCTAAAGTAAAGAGATAGACATACGTATAATACCTGTTTCTTTTGCTCAGGGGTCAATATTTTCACACTTTCATCAACAAGTAGTCTATATATTTTGGGAAATTCTGAATCTACGTGTTCGGCGTAATGGTGTTCTAAATCGTATTTCCTATCAACTTTAGCATTCGGAATTGTGTAAAGATTTTTTTTGAAACAGATACTTTTCGTGCTAATCTTTTCAAGTAGCAAGTCGTCTTCAAGTCTATAAGCATCTACTAAATAGTTGCCTTTTTTGGCTTCAACACCAAAATTTTTCAGATAGGAACGTGGTATGTAGTGTTGTTTGATGGGTTCGTTTTTGGCCATATCGTAAATATTTAATTGTATAGTCCAGGAATATATGTTTTAGGCGTAAGAAAGGGGATTGATAATCTCGCTTGAACGGTTTGATTAAAATTGAAGTTTTTGAAATCTGTTATTTCGTAAAAATCTTTTCTTGTGGGTTCAGAATCTAAAGCATAAACAACACCGAATGGTGGGAAGGTAATTTCGCCAAGATGATGATACCCTTTTTCGGTTCTTGCCATTCCCCAACCATTTCTAACTTGTTTTGTAACGGTGTGGTAAACAAAAACCCTTAAGCTATCTGGAAGCGCCTTTGAATCTTTATCCAAAATAAAATCCGCAAGCCCTTCTAAATTTAAAAGTCGGTCGCTTGTATCTATCGCCATAAACATTGCTAAAGTCTGTTTGAGAATGTTTAGTGGCTGTAAGGCATATTCAAAAGTAATATCTTTTGAAGCCCAAATTCTATGTGTCAGCGCCATCATTCCCATATAGGCGAATTTTTTGTAGCTGTCCCCATAGTAACTAACCGTGAGATTGTTACAAGATTTGCATAAGTAATATCCACCTGCACCTTGATTACTTCGAATTTTTTTACCGTATAGAAAACTTTTTTTGTCGTGAAGATGGACAGACTTTTGAAAGAATACAGGGTTAGAATTGAAGGCACTTTGTGGCGGAACGTGCTCGAACGTCAATTTTGCATACTTACCGCAGATTCTGCAAATTCCTACTTTCTTCAACTAATACTTAGTAATTAAGATTTTTAATTTTCTCAGTTAAACCATCACATTGAATTCTTTCTTTGGCTTCTCGTTCAATCCTTAAACCCAGACCTTTCGTCTGGTTGATATGGTTTGATGTAAGTTGATTGACATAGGCATAGATTATTCCAACTTCCGTATTCATTTTTGTGTTCCAGTCGAAATCATACAGTTCTTTTAATTCTTCAGTTGGTGTTGTTCTAAAGACGAAATTTGGATTTTTATAGTGTCTGCCATCGTCCAGCAATATGACCATAAGAAAGACCCTACTAAAACCTATGTTTATGTAACCATCTGCTTGCTTTGTCCCTTTTTTCTGAACGCTTGTAATCTTGTTGATTTTTGGCGGTTGATTTTCTAAGGATTCTGATTTTACTATTTTACATTCTATGCCAACTGCATTGCTTTCATTGCCTTCTTTGTAAAGAAGGATGTCAATGTCGCCAGGTTTCTTTTTAGGTTCTGTTATTGGTTCTTTCACGCCACAATGATGGATGACAGAGGATGATGAAAATAGATTTTTGAAAAGTATATGTTTAAAGTCGGCATTGCTCATTAACCAATTAATAACATCGTCTTCATTTTCAAAGGTTCTGGTCACGCTTGCACCAGGCTGAGGATTATTCACAAAAAATGAAATTTTTGATGCACCTGTAATAAGTTGTCTCTCTGAAATAACAAATTGTGTAACCTCGTATTTAGGCGGTGGTTCTTTTTGAAAGAAGACCTTAATTGTTTTTTTAAGTCTCGCCAGTATATTCATAGATTAAAAAGGCAATATTTGGTCGGTAAATTGCTTGAATATCTCGCTGGCAAGTGTTTTGTCTAAAGCCTTTGCAGCAATTAAATCCCCGAGTTTTGACTTTAACAATTGCCCGAAAGATTTCTTACTTAGCTTTGGGATATCATCTCGTAGCTCATCAAATTCATCAAAGATGATTTGTTGGCCATAACCTAATTTTTCAATTTCTGAGAGTACTTGTTTAATCAGTTCCTTTAGTTCTTCATCAGAACTACTAATTTTTGAGTAGTCTGTTACTTGTGCTTTTCTTGACTGTTCTATGGCTTACTTTCCTTCCAGCGTAAGTCTGGCGCCTGTATCTTTTGTAGTAATAGTATCAATAAGATTTCTGTTTTCAAGCATTTTGGCGTAATCCCAATCTTCCCCGCGATTGTTCAACTTTATACCATTGCCTTCCAGAATCCATTTGATAGAATGATATAATCTGTCATCATAAAGCTCATAGAGTTTGCTAAGAATGAGGTCGAGCCTACCTTCGGTGTCAAGATTCTTGCGTTCTTCTAAATTAATTTCTTCAGCTCTTATTACTGCATCTGAAATGAATAGCATTTTCAAGTAGTAGTCAAGACCATTGATTTCATCTTTTAGGGCTTGAATTATGTTTTTAATCCTTTGGTCAACACCTAATTTGAAGCCATTATTATAACCTCTTTGGGCTTTGAATTCATATCTAAAGTGTGTGTGTTCAGGTTCAAAAGAAGTTTTTACATAGTCTATAACCTCGTTTTCCCATCGTTGCTTTTCTTCCTTTCTAAATCATTTTCAGTTCTTGAAGACTTATATTTTTCGACCAGAGCTTCGCCCTCAATTATGTATTCGATTTGACTTTTGAAATCTATCCATTTGACCTTTAAAACCATACGCAAAAAGTTTAGCTTGTAAAGGTAGAGGAATGAAATTCTAAAATGTTAAAATTATTATGGAAGATGTTCACAGCTGGTAAACAATTTGCCTAAAAATTGACAACGCTGTCCAAAGCATCATCTGCATCTTATTGGATGAAAGTAGTCTATGCACTTAGTCGAAGATGACTTTCTGGAATGAACTATCCTTTCTTTAGTACGTAATCCAATGCCTCGCCTTTAATTTCAGCCTTTGATTTACGATTATTTTGAAGTAGCCATTCATTTAGACGGTTGATATCAAAAAATATCAATTTACCATTTGGCTTACTATGGGGAACAATTCCTGCGGAAGTTAGCTTGTACAAATAACTTCGAGAAATACCAGTATAATCACAGGCTTCTTCCAAGGTAAGCACCTGTTTTGTACCTAACAATAGACTCTCGATTCTATTGAGTTTTTCTTGAATTTCAATATTGTCCATCCTAACTTATTTAAAGTCCAAAATTCTATAAAGTGTATCGTTTCTTTTAGTAGAATTCTGAAACTAAAGGTATAAAGAAGGAAAGATAATGCAGATTAAAACTGACATTAGTTATACACAAAACTCATATAATCAGTTACTTATATACTTTCAGGTTCAAATGAAATTAATTTTTATTGACCTAATAAATTTGATTATCAAATGATTGATTTTGATATTACATTAGTTTGAAGAAAACAGTATAAATCTGTAGTTATTAACAAATTATACAGCTGTTTCCATAATATCGAGTTCTAAAGTCGGCACTAAATTGGCAGCTTCCTTCATTTTCTTGTCAATTATTTTCGCATAAATTTCTGTCGTCCTTATTTCTTTATGCCCTAAACGTTTTGAAACTGTATAGATGTCAGCGCCATTTTCAAGTAATAAGACAGCGTTAGTGTGGCGAGCAGAATGAAAAGTAATGTGCTTAGTGATTCCCGCAAACATACACCATCGCAGTAGTTGAAGATTCATATGCGCACTATAACGTAGGTTGGTAAAAACCCTGTCTTTCGGTTCAGAACGTTCGCCCAATAGTCCTCTGGCTTGTTTAGAGATATATAAATATTCCATACCCTCGGTCTTTTTCTGTTTAAAGACTATGCGAAAAATCTCATTACCGGATTTATCAATTCCTTCATCCCTAACTTCAGACCAAGTCAGTTTATGAATATCCGACCATCTTATGCCAGTCAATGCAGAAAATAGAAATGCTTGCTTAAAAACTTTAATTTTACAAGGTGTTTTGGCCAGGCTTTTCAATTCGTCGGAAGTCAAATATTCTCTTTTGGATTCGCCCATCGCAAATCCTTTCACTTTTGTAATCAGATTTTCTTTTAGATATCCTTCATCAAATGCAGCTCGCATAGCCGCCTTGAATTTGTTGAAATAGGTATGTTTCGTGTTTTGAGATAAGTTTTTTTCGCTTTTGGTAACCGCAACAGTATCGAGGTATTTTTTAAAGCCCTTGATGAAATCAATATCTATATCGTTGAATGTAATATGATTGGGACAGTACCTTTCTAAATGCTTTTGAGCAGCATCCCAATTATCATAGTTGCCTTTAGTTTGATAGCGTTCTTCTTTTTTGAGGTCATAAAAATCGATAAAGCTCGTCCGTCCTCTGGAATTATTTTGAATCTTATATTTTCCTTGATAAATTTCTGCCTTACGAATAGCCAGAATTTGTTGGGCCAATTCAAGCTGTTCCTTATTTTTCTTTTTTTCGGAAGCTGTGTTGGGATTAGTAATGAGATAAAGCTCTAAATATTCAAATTCTCGAATATGCTTTATCTTTCCTTCGGAAGTGGTTTTATGTCCTTTATAGTATTCAATATAGAGGCTCGTTTTTCCACTTTTTAATTTCTTCTTTCTTAGATGGATTTTCATAGCAGGTGTAATTTTTACACCTCGGGTGTAAAAAATAATTTTGAGGTGTAAATTAGATGTAATAAAAGTATGAAAATCGGATAGCCAAGAGAAAGTAAAACTTCGAGAGTTATTAACAGTCATTTGATTTACAGGCAATTAAACACAATTTAAATCAAATAATATTAACAACTATTTCCCGATACAAAAATTAGCAAAGATGTTCCCCAATAATTCGTCATTGGTAACCTGCCCGGTGATCTCGCCAAAATGGTAAAGTGCCTCCCGAATGTCTATCGCCAGTAGGTCTCCACTCAATCCTGCGTCGATGCCCAGTTGTACTTTTTCGATTTCTTCCAAGGCTTTGAGGAGCGCGTCGTAATGGCGGGAATTGGTCACCAGCGTTTCGTTATGGCGCAGGGCACCCGTATTTACAAACTTTAGAATTTGGTCTTTGAGTGCGTCTACACCCTGTTTCTCTTTAGCGGAAAGTAGCACATAGCTTATTTTATCGATCTGTTTCAGGTCCTTCTGTAGATCGTTTTGTTCCTGCAGCGTGATTTGATCAATTTTATTGACAACCAAAATCAGCGGCTTTTGAGGAAACCTATTTCGAATTTTGTCTACTTCCATTTGAAACCTGAAACCTGAAACCTGAAACTCTTTTACAGTTAGCAAAAGAATGACCACCTGCGCCTGACCTATCTTTTCAAAGGTCTTTTTAATTCCCAGGCCTTCAATGACGTCTGTGGTCTCGCGTATTCCGGCGGTATCGATAAATCGAAAACCAATTCCGCCAATCGCAAGCTCGTCTTCAATGGTATCACGTGTAGTGCCAGCGATGTCGCTTACGATGGCGCGTTCCTCATTGAGCAGCGCATTGAGCAGGGTCGATTTGCCCACATTGGGTTCGCCCACAATGGCGACGGGAATACCATTTTTTATGACATTGCCGGTGGCGAAAGAATCGATGAGCCGTTTGAGGACGCGTGTTATTTTTGAAATCAACTGCTGAAAATCCTCCCGATCGGCAAATTCCACATCTTCCTCGGCAAAGTCGAGTTCGAGTTCGATGAGGGAAGCAAAGTTGAGCAGTTCCTGCCTAAGCTGGGCGATTTCCTGACTAAAGCCCCCTCGCATTTGCTGCATCGCGATCTGGTGGGCGCCAGCATTGTCGCTGGCGATGAGGTCTGCCACGGCTTCGGCCTGACTAAGGTCCATTTTACCGTTGATGAAAGCACGCAGGGTAAATTCTCCCGCTTTTGCCGCGCGGCATCCTTTCCTAAAAAGTAGCTGGAGAATTTCTTGCTGAATGTACGGGCTTCCGTGGCAGGAAATTTCTGTGGTGGGTTCGCCGGTGTACGATCTGCTTCCGCGAAAAAGTGAAACTAAAACTTCATCGATAATTCGGTTTCTGTCATGGATTGCGCCCAAATGCAAGGTATGCGATGCCTGCTCGAGCAGGGGCTTGCCACTTTTTGCCTCAAATATAGAGGAGGTGATTTCTAAAGCCTTTTCGCCCGAAACCCTGATTACTGCAATGGCCCCGGCCCCGGGAGCTGTTGCTAATGCGGCAATGGTATCTTGAATTTGCATAACGCAAAATTACGTGTTCTTATAGGGTTGACCGAAATTTTGGGTACGTTTTGGTTATCTTATCAGGTTAGGACAATAGGGAATTTGAGAAAAGCTTTTCAGCTTCGGGTGGATTTTGTTCCAGGTTTTTGTGCTTAAGCCAATCTGTAAATTCGGTAATTCGAGAGGCTGACATCGTGCCCCATTCGGTATCACTTCCATAAGATTTAGAAGAGATTTTTATACTCTGTTCCAGGTCAATGGTTTTATCGCTTTCCGGAATGTATTTCGCTAAGAGAGCTGCCGCTTCTTTCGGATTATTTTTCGCATAAAGAAACCCTTTCTTCGAAGCTTTAAGAAATGCCGAATATTCCGTGGCTTTTGTTTTCAGCTTGTTAGTATCACAGGCGATGACTGGTGAATACGAATAGGGTATGCCATAATCACTCATTTTAAACAGGTTAAGATCAATTTTTCGGCTTTCTGCCTGAAGTGCTTCCCAATTGGTGAAAATCCAGGTAGCATCATATTTAGCAGTCACCAATGTCTCCCAAATGCCCAATTTTTGCGGATATTTAATGGTCAAGTTTCCACTGCCACCGTCATTTTTAATCATTTCCTGAACTATTTTATCCTCATAACGTGCAGCATAAGAGGCATAAGATCGTCCATCTAAATCTTTGGGCTTTTTCAAACCGCTCAGGGCAGTACAGGCAATTGCGCTGAGATCATTTTGATATATGGTGGCAATGGCAATCAAACCAAAATGATTTCGCTTGGTCTGGTAACTGATAATGCTTTCCATAGGGCAGAGCGCAAAATCAACCTCACCAAGTTCTACCTTTTTTGCCGGAGTGGTTTTGTAGTGGTCTTCATCTGCTGTGTGAATGGATATTTCTAATTTCTTTTCAGAATAATAGCCTAAATCCCTGGCTATGTACAAGCCTATGTGATTAACGTTTGCTGTCCAGTCAAGCGCGATTTTTATTTTGTTCATTATCAAATGGGGTTTACAGGTATAATGTGTGAAAAGTACAAAGATGTAAAGTCAAAGCGGGATTTGGACTCCGAAGGTTTTGAGTTTTTTTTTTGACGTAAGGGCTTCCCAAACCTACAAATCTCACATAATTGTTATTTAAATGATTTTACCTTCATTAGGAAGCCATTCAAATGTTTCTGCAACGCAACCAGAAATTGCCGGAAGCCCCTGTTTTGTACGAACTTACTTTCAATTAAAACTGAAGTAAATATTAATATAGTAATTCAATTAAGAATAAAGACTGGTCAATAACTTACCCGTTCTACAATCTCAAGCCCATAGCCAACCATTCCTACGCGTTTGGTCGAAATAGAATTAGATAGCAGCCTGATTTTTGAAATGTTCAGGTCGTGAAGAATCTGGGCACCGATACCAAAATCCTTGGTATCCATTTGAATTTCAGGGGCTTTCATCAAGCCTTCTTCCTGAAGTTTTTTGAGTTCGGCCAGACGGTTGAGCAGGCGGTCTGCCATTGTTTCCTGACTTATAAATACGATGGCCCCACGACCTTCGGCATTGATGGCCTGAAACATGGTGTCGAGTTTTTTATCTGCATCGTTGGTGAGCGTACCCAAAATATCATTGTTCACAAAGGTGGAATTTACACGCACCAATACCGGTTCGCTTGGTTCCCAATGCCCTTTGGTCAGTGCAATATGTACTTGGTCGTTAGTGGTCTGCTTATATGCCCGAAGTACAAAATCCCCAAAGCGGGTATTTATTTTAAACTCGTCTTTTTTCACAATCAGTGAGTCGTGTTGCATACGATAGGCAACCAGGTCTTCTATAGAAACTATTTTGAGATCGTGCTGTCTGGCCACTTCGACCAACTGCCCAAGTCTTGCCATTGATCCGTCCTCGTTCATAATTTCAACAATGAGACCAGCAGGTGCGAGGCCAGCGAGGCGGGCAAAATCGATAGCGGCTTCAGTGTGCCCGGTACGTCTTAGCACGCCACCTTCTTTTGCTTTAAGCGGAAAAATATGCCCGGGGCGACTAAGATCCCAGGATTTTGTTTTGCTATCTATAAGCGCGTGGATGGTTTTTGACCGGTCTGCCGCACTGATGCCTGTGGTCACTCCCTTTCCTTTAAGATCTACAGAGACGGTAAAGGCTGTTTCCATTGGGTCTGTGTTGGTGCCTACCATAGGCTGAAGTTGCAGGTCTTTGCAGCGTTCTTCGGTGAGCGGCGTACAGATCAGGCCACGACCGTGGGTTGCCATGAAGTTGACCATTTCTGGCGTTACTTTTTCGGCGGCAGCCAAAAAATCACCTTCGTTCTCCCGGTCTGCATCATCCACAACGATAATGACTTTGCCGGCTTTTATATCTTCCAAGGCCTCCTCAATGCTATTTAGCTTGATGGAAGCGCTCAGTGTCGATGTTGACATATTCAATTTTTTGTAAAGATAAGGGTTGCTAGTCTTTTGGTCTTGCCCCGGTAACCTTTTGCCAGGCTTTTTTGATAGGATGCAGAATACTATCAATATCAAAAATCCCTTGATCGGTGGTGGCCCGATAGGTAAGGTAAATGCCCAGCGGAAGTAAGATCAACGTGCTGAGCCAACTGGCAAGCCAAGCGCCAAGACTGCCGTTTTCTGAACTGTTCTTGGCAAAAATTCCAATAAAGTGGTAGGTGAGGAACACGACGACGCCGATGACAATGGGCAGTCCCAAGCCACCTTTTCTAATAATCGCCCCGAGGGGAGCCCCGACAAAAAAAAGCAGGATACAACCAAATGCCAATGTGAATTTTTCATGAAAAGCCACCTGATATTTACTTAGCATCTTGATACGTCTACTATTGTCTTCCTTTCGCGACCTTAGGCTACTTATGTTCTGGGTTGTTTGGTTTTTTGCAAATCCCACAATCTGAATACGATTGTCAATATCAAAATTTTCCAGAAACTGGATTTTTGGTTCTTCTGCTGTTACCGTGTCCATATTTTTCGGCAGATAGTTACGGAGGGCAGCGCTGTCCAATGGAGCTATATTAAGACGGGAGACTTGACTCGCGCCCTGTTGCTTCAGAAATTTTCCGTAGCGTTCCTTGAGGTCAACAATGGTATCGCTCAATTTACCGGCGCTGAGCATTGTGTACGCATTATCGATGCTTTTCTCACCCATATCCACATCATTAAGTTCGCTAATATCGATGTTGAACGTGTAAGTTTCAAAATAACTTTTTACGAAAGGCTCCCGCTTTTGTTTGCTGTAGTCTTTTTGCTGAACTTCGTCATAATAATTTCCTTCAAACAATTTTAGCGATAGCACATTGTCATCTCCCGCACTTATCAATTCGCCTTCCTTAGCTTTTATAACGGTAAAATTTCCAGTACGGGTAAGTTGTTTTTTGTAAATGATAATATCCCGTAAAAATTGATCACGTTCCCCATATTTTTCGGCGATCTTCATCACGTAAGCTTCGCCGATTTCATTGTACTGGCCGGTACTTAGCGCCATTGCCGGTTTTACTTTGGCAATATTCCGGCGTAAATTCAGGGATTCAAATTCTGCAGCTGGGATGACATAATTGGCAAATAAAAAAGAAACAAATGCCAATCCCAAAATAAACATCGTGAGCGGTCGCATCGCTCGTTGCAGGCTGATCCCAGCAGATTTCATCGCGGCAAACTCGTAATTTTCGGCAAAGTTGCCAAAGGTCATAATACTGGTAAGCAGTACACTCAGCGGAAGTACCATAGTAACCAGTCGCGGCGAGAAATACATCAGGAATTTAAGGATGACCATAAAGTCAAGATCCTTACCGGCAAGTTCCCTGATGTACAGCCAAATCGTTTGAAGCACAAAAATAAACATCAAAATGATGAAGGTGCTCGCCAGCGTTTTGACGAAACTTGATAATATGTACCGGTCTAGGATCCTCAATTAATCCAACCTGTTGATGTAGTAATCGCCGTAGCGGGATTCATCAAAAATGAATAGGCTTGTTGGCATGGGTTGATCCATTTTGAAGTCAGTCACCGTGATGGTGATCTTGGTATCGTTTTTCTGGGTCATTATGAGTTTGTAGATATGTTTGGTCTGTGCATCTACGCCAAGCAAAACTTGCTTCAGCTCACTGTTTGAATCTATCGGGCTGAGTTTGATGTACTGTATTTTTCGACCATTCACATTCTGGTCAATGTCCCATTTATAGGTATAACCCTTGTTAAAGAAGGTCAACATTTTTGAAGGGGTTATTGCATCATCGTCACCGGGATTTTGTGTCGATATGGTAATTTCTTCATCTTCTGGTACAATGGTGTACAGCTTGGTGCCATCATAAAGCTGAGTGGTCCCCAATAGGTTAAGCTTGTATTTTTCGCCCTGCAGTACAACGGTTCCCTTAGTTTCCTGATTGATGCCCTGCATATCATTACTCAGGGTGTATTTAAAGCCGATGTCCATATTGTCATAGCTTTTTACTTTTTCCGAGACCTGATCCAATAAAGTTTTAGCCTTGACATCCTGAGTCTGAGCAAAGCCAGTCTGCCCAGCGGTAATTATCAAGGTAAGGCTCAACAGTATTCTATATATAGTTTTCATATCAATTGTTTAAAAGATTGTCTAATTCTGTAAGATCGTTGACGAGCACTTGCCGGGCCTTGCTGCCTTCAAAAGGACCTACGATACCAGCGGCTTCGAGCTGATCAACGATTCTTCCGGCGCGGTTGTAGCCCAATTTTAATTTTCGTTGCAATAAAGAAGCACTTCCCTGTTGCGCAATGACGATGACTTCTGCAGCTTCCCGAAAGAGCGCGTCGCGATCGCTTTCATCAATATCAAGACTTGTGCCACCCTCTTCACCTACATATTCTGGCAGGAGATGGGCATCAGGGTAGGCGCGTTGTCCACCGATAAAATCCGTTATTTTTTCAACTTCAGGGGTGTCCACAAAGGCACATTGTACCCTGATGATCTCGTTTCCTTGTGTAAAAAGCATATCCCCGCGGCCAATGAGCTGATCTGCACCTGGGCCGTCCAAGATAGTACGCGAGTCGATTTTAGAAGTCACCCTAAAAGCAATACGCGCCGGGAAGTTTGCCTTGATGATTCCCGTTATCACATTGACCGAAGGTCGCTGCGTCGCGATAATCAAGTGAATACCAATCGCACGGGCAAGTTGTGCCAGCCGGGCGATAGGTGCTTCAACTTCTTTGCCGGCGGTCATAATAAGATCGGCGAACTCATCGACCACCAAAACAATGTATGGTAGGAACTTATGCCCATCATTGGGGTTCAGTTTGCGGGCTTTAAATTTTGCATTGTATTCCTTGATGTTGCGTACCATCGCGTCTTTCAGCAGGTCGTAACGCTGGTCCATCTCTATACACAGGGAATTGAGCGTGTGGATAACCTTGGTGTTGTCTGTAATGATGGCGTCATCGGTGTCCGGCAATTTGGCCAGATAGTGCCTTTCTATTTTATTGAAAAGCGTTAGCTCCACTTTTTTAGGATCGACCAAAACGAATTTGACTTCCGCAGGGTGTTTTTTGTAGAGCAGGGAAGTAAGGATGGCGTTCAACCCAACCGACTTACCCTGACCTGTCGCACCGGCCATAAGCAAGTGAGGCATTTTAGCAAGATCGACCACAAAGGTTTCGTTGCTAATGGTTTTACCCAAAGTAAGTGGCAACTGCATTTCGGCCTGTTGAAACTTTTGAGAGGCGATGGCCGACCGCATGGAAACGATTCGCGGGTTGGTGTTGGGCACTTCGATCCCTATCGTTCCCTTACCGGGAATGGGCGCGATAATACGTATTCCCAAAGCCGCGAGCGAAAGCGCAATATCATCCTCCAGGTTCTTGATCTTGGAAATACGTACACCGGCCTCAGGGATAATTTCATACAAGGTAACGGTGGGGCCAACCGTTGCCTTGATGTGGGCAATCTCGATTTTGTAGTTTTTAAGTGTTTCTACAATTCGGTTTTTATTGTTTTCAAGTTCTTCCTGATTGATGGTGATGCCCTGCCCGCCAGAGTAATCTTTGAGCAGCTCGATGGTGGGGAATTTGTAGTTGCCCAGTTCCAGTCTGGGATCAAATTCACCAAATTCCTTTACCAATTTTTGACTGGTATTTTCTGGTTCCTCGTCCTCCTCGACCGGCTCCTCAATTTCCATTTCCACATCGTCTTCCGGACCAGGGGCAGTATTTTTTTTCTGCGAAAGGGATAATGTAGTTTCTTCTTCCTCAGGCGCGATGGTCACTTCAAAGTCATCTTCGGCTTCCGGTGCGGATGTTTTCTTTGTGGCCTCGGAAGGTTTTGCGGTAGTTACTTCAGTAGGAATTTCAATATTATCCTTGGCGAAAGCATTATCCTCATCATCCCTGAAGTTTTCGGTTTCCGCCGAATTTTCCGTATCAAAATCTGATGCAATGGATTCTTTTTTCTTTTTAAGATAGGCGCCCAGCAATTCGGGCGAGAGCCCTAACCGAAGCACGAGATATACCATTCCCACGAAAGCCATCACGATTACCGCTCCAACAAAACCCAGATAATCCTGAAGGTAATCGTTGATTTCAAAACCTACCTTTCCGCCTAGAAGCGTATTGTTTTCGGCAAAAAAACCAAAAAACACCGATAGCCAGAGCATCATCAAAATACCCCAGAACCAAAAGCCCTGCAACGGTTTTAGCGGTTTATTAAAAAACACAAATCCTCCAGTACTGGTGATCAGCACAGTAAGTGTGAGCGCGGCCAGGCCAAAACCTTCATAGACAAGGAAATGACCTACCGCAGCGCCAAATTTGTTGAGCCAGTTCTTTGCCGGTTCCTCACGATCTGCAAGGTCGCCCAGCAAGCTCTGGTCTGCCTGCCAGTTAAAAAAATAGGAAACGAGGGCTATAAACAGTGCGATCCCAAAAAAGAAAAGAAAGCCACCAAGGACGATCTTTTGCTGTCTGGAAAGCCTGAAACTTAGTTTTTTTGCGGGTTGTTTTTTAGTCTTCTTTGTAGCCGATTTTTTGCGCGCCATTCGTCATTTTAAATCAATGGGTAAAAGTACAAATACAAAACGAGATGCCTGCTCAAATGTTGCGGGACCAACATGTAACTATAGGTTTTCATTACTAATTATTCAAAATTTGAAATTACGATACTTATACCAGATGTCAGCGACGTGACGATCAACAGCTCCTAAAAAGAAAAAAGCCTTTCCCGGGCAGGAAAGGCTTTTCAGCATAAGTAGAATATGAGTTATTGTAAAAGCAGCTTCTCGGTAGCGCCTGAAACAGTCTTTAAAATATATGTACCAGATGCCATTGCACTAACATCGATAGTTCGGGCTTCTTGATCTTCGGCAACTTTTCGGCCTTGAATGTCAAAAAGAGAATACGACTGTGGTTGTGCGAAATAAACCTTTCCACCAGTTACGGGATTTGGATAAAGTTGAACACCAATCTTAGCATCACCTACACTTAGATTGTCACCAAAGTCCGCAAGATTTCTTGCGGTAAGGAAGTACTCGTTACCGCTACGTTCGTTGATAATCCCACGGATATCTGTCTCACCGTCAGGAACCTCGCCACCAACATAATCTGCGGAAAAAAACGAGGTGCGGAACGTGAAACTTCCTGTAGCATCAGTAATGGCATCGGTATTCGCATCGTCTGTCGAAGAAGTTGAAAAAGTTCCCGTATTATCTGCGAAGGTGACATTCTTCACGATTATTAATTCACTCTCATAATCCTCGGGATTGGCAGTGAGTTCGGCCAAAGTTACCGTTTGCGCTGTGATCGTATTTCCAACTGAAGATGCCGTTACGTCAATCAATGGATCAAATTGAATTGTTCCACCAAATTCATTTAGCCTTCCGGTTAGACCAGTAATTCCGTCACCAATTTCAAAGTCAGAATTTAAAGTGTCATCGTTGTCATCAATCAATACGGCTCCTGTGGAATCCTCAAAATACTTTTGACCACGAAAACTTTGGATATAGGTAAGAAAAGCTTCACCAGTTAAAGTGTAAATATCTCCTGTGTTTCCTGCACGCAAGGCAGCAATGTCTGCTACTTCGGTAGGAACAGGAACGCTAAAGGTTGCGCTTTTACTTGCAACTACGGTATTTGCAACCAAGAGTTCCAACAAAACCGCATTGTCGCCATCCATCACATCAATGGTTAATGGACTGGAAACATCTGTAAACTTTGTTCCATTGACAGTGGCATCTACCTGATTGCCATCCATATCAAAATCTACGTTCATCACTCCAAAAGTAAGATCAGTTGAGGTAGTAAATGGCAGCAGTTCGTCTCCTTCTGATGGTGAAACAATCGTAAGTTCTGGAGTTGTTGACGCTTCTGTGCTGTATGAGCCTACAGGGAAGGGTTTTGCTGCCGCTGCATTAGTGCTTTCGCCGTCAAGACCGCCTAGTCCACTGTACGTAAAATTTGAAACTACAAAAGTATTACCGTCAGGACCAGTCCCGTTTACGCGATAAGCCCAGCCGTCAGTATAGTCCCAAGGTTCGCCGTCACCATTGGTATCAGGTTCTCCGAAAGAATCGATTACCGTACCTTCAAGGGTCCCGGCGTTGTTGACAACATTACCAAAAAGTTCAACGGCATCATCACCATTTATTTCGGCAGCCTGGCCGGCATCAAAAGTTGGTGCAAAGCCAAAAAATGTTGTAAAGCCATCCACTTCGCTGCCGATATATAAATAATCACCGGCAGAGGCACTTCCTGAAAGTTGAAATTCAACGCCATCAGTACCGCCGCCATTGTTGGCAGAACCAAAGCCATAGCTAGAAAGATCTGCAATGTCATTTACTACATAAAGTTCGATAACTTTTGGCAAACCACCAGTAAGATCCCCGTCAACCACGCCGGTGATGATCAGGTCTTGTGCATTTAAGCCCACCGTAATAAGCATTGACAAAAGTAAAAAGTAAAATTTTCTCATATTCTTAGGTTTGAATTTTTAGTTGGCTAAAAATACGAAGGCATATATGTACTGGCTAAACAATGCGTGTTAATTGAATGTTATGTAAAAGTGAGTAGCCGTTATTGAGAAGTCTTCATGATTTTCACACATTTTAAGATCATCTTTTCCAGAATCTTGATGTTGATATCCTCAAGCTTGTTAATGTAAAGGCACGAACTGCTGGTCTTGTGCTTCCCCAATTTTTTAAGTTCCTCCTTAAAGGGTTTAAATCCGGTCATTAGATATACCGCTAAATATTGCTTTCTCGGCGAGAAACCTGTATAGAACCAGTCGCCAGACCTTCCGCTGTCGTAATTATAGGTGTACTTCCCGTAACCGATTATAGATTCGCCCCACATCACCGGTTTCTCGTCCAGCCAACTGTTAAAGAGCTCTAGCAGTTCTAGACTGTCTTCCTTTCGTTTTTTGTGATCGACACTTTCTAAAAATGTCAATGGACTTGCGTCTGTGGGTTGGGTTTTGTTCTGGGACATTATCTGCAGTTTTTATATTTATCGTGCAGCCCGGTACCGTTCAAGATCATTGGGATGCATTTTTGAAGCCGGCGCTGGCGGGTCGCCTCCTGCTTGGCAGTTGCAATATGCTCGGCATATTCTCGCTGTTTGCCGGGTGTCAGTCCATAAAAAGATTTTTTTAAAGCGGCATCGCTATCTAAAGCACGAAGCAGTTCTTCGGGAAGGGGAACTTTGTTTTTTGCTTTTGCCGGGGCAATGCGCTTGCCGGCTTTCTCGTTGGCAATGGCATGATCGATTAAACGACGAATCTGTTTTTCATCAATGGTATCTTCTGAGGTAAGTTTTAGTTGCCGCAGGGCTTTGGTCTTTCCTTCCTTTTCGTTCTCCAAAAGATTTTCCGGGTCATCGATAAACACGCCGTTAAAGAACCAAATACCGTAGTGGTTTTTGAACCTTCCGAGTCCCAGAACATTTTTTCCGTCTAAAGTGTATACCGGAGCACGCCACTTAAACTGCTCTACCAGCGGTGTGTTTTTAACGATTTCGCGCAAGCGTATAAGGCTTTCCTTAAATTTATAATTTTCATCAAAAAAGTATTGAATCTTATCGCTGTTTTTCAAATCGTTAGGTGTTGGTGCTACTGTAAAAATACAATGAAAATTTTACTAAACAATTAACTAAAACCAAGGGAGCGCAGCGTGCAAATCAGCGCAAGAGTGACGTATATTTAATTGTTTTAAAAACACGACCACAATGAAAGACAACAAGTCAAACAAGAAGGCTCCTCAAGGTAAACCTGCTGCAAAGCAAGCTCCTAAGCCCGCTGCGACTGCTTCTAAGAAGAAGTAATCCCTACGAATAACGGCGCATCAAGGATGTGACCTTTTGCGATAAAGCCACCGGAAACGGTGGTTTTTTTTATGCGGTATTTTCAACAGGAGTATGCAGGCTACAGTTCATCGTCCCAATGTCACGGTTGGGTCATTTCTCCTTTTAAATTAGAACACAGTTAGCCAACTTTGTCCGCATACAAAACCATCCATCCATGCGCCTGACCTCTATTTTTATCTTATTTGTTATTTGCCTTTCGGCGAAAGCCCAGACTGTTATTTCCGGAACAATAACCAACGGTCGACAAAATCCCATCGCAGGCGCCAACGTGTTTATCGACGGAAGCTACGATGGTGCCACCTCGGCAGAAGATGGCAGCTTCACCTTTCAAACTTTTGAGCGCGGCCAGCAACTTTTAAAGATCACTTATCTGTCCTTTGAGCCATTTACGTTTTTTGCAGATGTGAGCCAGATGAATGGCCTGGTCGTTAAACTTAAGGATGATGTCAATGCACTAGATGCCGTGATCCTCAATGCCGGTACCTTTGAAGCTGGTGACAATGCCAAGGTTACCGCCCTAAAACCACTGGATATAGTTACCACGGCAAGTGCTTTGGGCGATTTTGTGGGTGCCTTGCAGACCTTACCGGGAACCAGCACGGTGGCCGAAGATGGTCGCCTGTTTGTGCGGGGTGGGGACGCAAGTGAAGCCCAGATTTTTATTGACGGTATCCGCGTATTCACGCCATATACACCTACCACAAACAACTTACCCACCCGAGGCCGGTATTCGCCCTTTTTGTTTGACGGCATCACTTTTTCCACAGGCGGTTATTCTGCAGAATATGGCCAAGCGCTTTCCTCGGTGTTATTGCTCAACACCATTGATGAACCGGATCAGGACGAGACCAACATCAGCCTGATGACCGTGGGAGGTGGGATTGGGCATACTAAAAAGTGGGATAAAAGTTCGCTGAGCATCAACACGTCCTACCTCAATTTGGCGCCCTATTTTGCGGTTTTTTCAGGCAGGAACGAATGGTACAAACCGTTTGAGACCTTTGCGGGTGAAAGCGTTTTTAGGAAACAGACGCGCAACGGAATTTTTAAATTCTATACCGCTTATGATGTAACGGATTTTTCGCTGAATCAAGAAGATATCAATGCTCCAGACAGTATCGATTTTGCGCTAAAAAACAACAACCTGTACACAAACACCACCTATCAGGGAACTATTGGTGAGACGTGGAGCGTGCTGGGAGGTGCCAGTTTTACCTATGCCACCAATAAAATGGATATCGATGATGCCAGGTTGAACAGCGACGAAAAAAGCGCTCACGCCAAATTGAAATTTCGGAAACGCTTCAGTAACCGGATCAAGCTCAATCTGGGCAGCGAGTATTTTTTTACCGCTTTCAGCGAAAGGTTTTTAAACAATACACTGGACGCCACCACTACATACAATGGCGGGATCGGAGCAGCTTTCGCGGAAGCGGATTTTATTTTTTCAAAAAAACTGGCCAGTAAAGTCGGTGTACGTACGGAATATACTTCGGCGCTGGAAACATTAACGGTATCGCCAAGGCTTTCGTTAGCATTAAAAACGGGAGCCAAAAGTCAATTTTCCTTGGCCTACGGGGATTTCTATCAAGATCCAGGAAGCGAGTTTCTCAAATACACCACCGATCTCCAGAATCAAAAAACATCCCATTACATCCTCAACTATTTGAAAACGGGAAAGAACACCATTTTTCGCGCAGAAGTTTATCGGAAAACCTACAGCAACCTGGTGACCTTTGATACCTCAATGCCATTGCCCACGAGTACTTATGGCAATGGAGGTTCGGGCTATGCACAGGGAGTGGACGTGTTTTACCGAAACAACGGCGGGATCAAAAACCTGGATTATTGGGTGAGTTACTCCTTTCTGGATACCGAACGGAAATACCGCAACTTCCCGGAGCAGGCGACGCCAACGTTTGGGCAACCGCATAATTTTTCACTCGTGGGAAAATACTGGATGGAAGATTGGAAAAGTCAGTTGGGTTTTAGTTATCAATTTGCCAGCGGTAGGCCATATACTGATAGAAATCAACCCGGCTTTCTCCAGGCAACTGCAAAACCCTTTCACAACTTGAGCATAAACTGTGCGTATCTTATTGACCAGCAAAAAATCCTGTATTTGAGCGTTCAGAATGTTTTGGGCTACAAAAACGTCAACGGCTACCAATATGCCAGTACTCCGGATGTCTCTGGGAACTTTGCCAGACGCAGCCTTCGGCCGGGCACAGACCAGTTCTTTTTCGTTGGCTTTTTCTGGACCATCAGCGCAGACGGAACAAAGAATCAGTTGGATAATTTATGACAGTTTGCTATTCTCGGTTTGCAGTTGATATATTTTAAAATCAACAGTTCGGGCAATCTGATAAAAAACTCAACATTCTTCTAGCAGAGGAACGATGAGGAACAACAACTGATTATTTTTCTTTTTTGAAATGTCAATCATCAACTACCGCCACAGTTAGCTGCCACTGCCAACTAGTTTCTTCTCACGTTTGAAATATTTGTGGAAAGTGCTTGCCCTGCCCCGATGATCTGGTCGAACCTTCCGCCGGGGGGGCGGTAGTAAATAAGTACATCATAGACATTCTCGGTCTGCCAAAAATCACCACTGATCATATGATAGGGCAGCGGCAGGCCGTTCTCGGTCACCGAATAACGGTAATTATAAAACCCCTGTTTTAGCAATAGCGGAAGTTCATAACGCCTTTTTTGTGGATTGTAAATCATCTTTACACTTTCCGTCAGGTCAAAATTGTTGAATGCCCCGGTAACAAACACCTCCTGACCTTCGGGAAGTTTGAGCATATTTAGGGTGAAATGCACCCAGACGTATTCAGACTGTGTGCGTGGATCGGTACCGTTAATGGTATTGATCAAAAAGTTCCCATTTATGTCTGGATTATAGGTATAGATCTGGTCAGCCCTGGGGATATTGGCAAAGAGGTAATTGTGGTAAAGGCCTTCCAGCTCAATGTACTGAACAAAGTTATTTGCCGCTCGCACATTCTTGTTTTCAAAATTTAAAAATTCGTTTCCGGCGAAAAAAGAGGTCTCGTTATCGTACCTATATTCCAAAACGTTGCCAATGTTGAAGCGCGGTGGGATATCAAAAATCGTACGGTGCAGGTTGTTGTTTTGAATAATTAAGGGTTTCACATTTTTTTCTGGATTGATAAGCAAGTAGTCGCCGCCATCTACCTTAAAATTGACCACCTGCTTAACCTCGATCATATCTGGATCGCGGCTTCGCAAAACCTCAACGCCCACGGTGGCGATGTTCTCATAGATCATGAATTTTCGCGAAAAGACCACCTTATCATTAGCATCTTTGATGGTAAGTAGATAATTTCCTGATTTTATAAGGGCTTGGGTATTCTGGTTGGGAATGGTAAGCTCATAATGGGTGTAGAGCTGCAGTGTCGCCACAGAGTTGGTGTAGTCAAAAATACGCATCCCGTCATAGCCGCGCATATACTCTGTTTGGGCCAGTACGCTTGGGGTCCAATCTGCATTATAATGGTCAATATTGTAGTAATAATCGGCCTCGTCCCCAATAACATCATCAAAACTAAGGCGTAACGTAGTGCCCAGCTCGATAAGCGGTAGTTGGCTCTGCAAGGTATTTCCCTGAAACTGTACGGTTTTGATGTAGGCTGGCGCAGGTACTTCTACCGCTACCTGTGCGTTGGCAATGGCTATTACGGTTAGCAGGCAAACAAGTGAAAAAGCTGTTTTCATTAGAATGAATTATGGGTAAAAATAACAACAAAATTTTTGCCGAGAGATTTTACTTTGTGGGGAATACTTACAAATTTGATGCCCTCCCCAGAAAATTCAAACGAAATAGCCAGTTAGTTTAACTATTTTGAAGTTTTTTTTATCATTGAAGTTCGTGTAAAAGCATGTTAATTTATGTAAATTTGCCCACCCAAAATTCCGAGGTCAATCGGGGTGGGTCACTTTGAAAACCTTAACATTTTCTACTTATGTCAAAAGACATTAAGATCAAAAAGGGTCTTGATATAAAATTGGTAGGCGAAGCAGAACAGCAGCTCGTAGCCGCTCCTAAATCCAGGACGTACACGATCAAGCCAAGCGATTTTCATCTCATTACTCCAAAAATGATCATTAAGGAGGACCACGCCATCGCTGCGGGAGCGCCTCTTTTCTATGCCAAAGAAGATCCGTCAATCAAGTTTGTCTCCCCTGTCAGCGGTACCCTTACCGAGATACGACGCGGCGCCAAACGGGTAATTACCCATATTGTCATTACGGCTGATGGAACGGAAAACAGCCACGATCACGGCAAGTTGGATGTGATGTCCGCTTCCGCGGAAGCCATTAAGGAAAGAATGCTGGAATCTGGTCTATGGCCTTTTATTAAGCAGCGTCCCTATGATGTAATCGCCAAAACAAAAACAGCCCCGCTCGCGATTTATGTTTCCGGTCATAACAGCGCACCGTTGGCACCAGATGCCAATTTTACGCTAAAAGGTAAGGAAAAAGAAATACAAGCAGCCTTAACTGCATTGTCCAAACTTACCGAAGGAAAGGTGCATGTTTCTACCGCTGCCGGGACGACCGTGTTTTCTGAAATGCGCGACATAGTGCTTCATACCGTAAAGGGTCCGCACCCTTCCGGAAATGTAGGGACACAGATCAACAGGATTTCTCCAGTCAATAAAGGGGAAACAGTATGGACGGTCGCTGCCGAAGATCTTCCCATAATTGGAGAAGCACTATTGACGGGCAAATTCAACCCAGAACGCATCATCAGTGTTTCCGGAAGCTGCATCAAGGCACCTAAATATTATAAGACCAAAATAGGCGCTGAGGTTTCTACCTTTGTTTACGATGCCGGACTCAAAGAAGAGCATTGCCGAATGATTTCGGGCAATGTGCTAACCGGCGAGCAGGTTCCGCCTGACGGCAGTTTAGGCTATTATCACAAAGAGTTTGTAGCTATTCCGGAAGGGGATGATTATGAGTTTTTTGGCTGGAACAAGCCGGTTTTCAATAAAATATCACCAAGCCGGGCATTGACCTTTTCGTGGTTGAACCCCAATAAGAAATACGATCTCGATACCAACACCAACGGGGAGCACCGCGCCTTTGTGGTAACCGGGATCTATGAAGAAGTTTTTCCGCTGGATATCTATCCGTTGCAGTTGCTCAAAGCGTGTATGGTCGAGGACCTGGACGCCATGGAGCAAATGGGAATGTATGAGGTAGCCCCGGAAGATTTCGCACTAACCGAATTTATTTGCGTATCAAAACAGCCGCACCAAGCAATTATCCGTCAAGGATTAGATACAATGCATAAAGAAATAGGATAGCAATGGCTTTAAAAGACAAATTACACACGCTTAAGGAAAATTATAAAGGCAAGAAAATGGCTCCGGCCTTCAACGCCCTGCATACTTTCTTATATACGCCCAACGAGACCACACATAACGGCTCGCACATACGGGCAGTTGATGATTTAAAAAGAACGATGAATACGGTGATCCTGGCTTTGGTCCCGGTATTGCTCTTCGGTATATTCAATGCAGGCTATCAGCATTACCGTGCTATAGCAATTGCAGAAGGAACCTTGAATGGAGAATTTTCCGTACTTGGTGATTTCTTGACCTGGGACAATTTTGTGATAGGTGCCTGGACGGTCCTTCCGTTGGTAATCGTTTCCTATGGGGTAGGCCTTTTGGTCGAATTTATATTTGCTGTCATAAAGGGACACGAAGTAGAAGAAGGGTATTTGGTGACCGGAATGCTCGTGCCACTTATCGTGCCTATTGACATCCCGTTATGGATGCTTTCTGTAGCTGTCGTATTTGGTGTGGTGATCGGCAAGGAGGTTTTCGGTGGTACGGGTATGAACATACTGAACCCTGCACTCACCATTCGTGCTTTCTTGTTTTTTGCTTATCCCACCTGGATGAGTGGTGACAAGGTATGGGTGCACGGTGCTGTAGATCGCACACAAGCTGCGGCTGCCGGCGCTGACGTTGCCGCTATTTCCGGCGAGACCATTTTAGGAAGCTATGCTCAAAACACTGATGTGCCTTTTAGCCTTTCTGATATGTTCTTCGGGTTTATTCCCGGCTCTGTGGGTGAAACTTCGGCATTTCTTATCTTGATTGGGGGACTCTTTTTAATGTTCACCAAAGTGGCCAGCTGGAGAATTATGACAAGTGCCGTTGTTGGTGCTTTGGTTATGGGACTCATCTTTAATGCCGTTGTTGATCAGGGTTGGATCACGGAAAGCAGTAAATTTTACGGTCTGATGAGTACCCCATTTTGGCAGCATCTCATCATTGGCGGGATTGCCTTTGGTATTGTTTATATGGCCACCGACCCTGTTTCCGGATCACAGACAAACAAAGGAAAATATTGGTACGGATTTTTGATTGGATTCTTTTCGATAATGATCCGTGTATTTAATCCCGCCTATCCGGAGGGTGTTTTCCTTGCCATATTATTGATGAACGTTTTTGCACCCACCATTGACCACTATGTGGTACAGGCGAATGTAAAGCAACGTATGAAACGACTTAAACTTAAAACTGCATAACGATGGCAAATACTGATAAGAATTCCTATACGGTGATTTTTGCCGTGATCATGGTGGTGGTTGTGGGCTCGCTTTTGGCTTTTACCGCTTCCAGCCTGAAGCCGGCCATTACCGAAAACGAGCGCTATGAGAAGCAGCAGAATATTCTGTATGCAATGGGTATTAATGAGAATGTAGAAGGGTCTGTAAACTTTATACCAACTGACAGGGTAGAGCAGGATTTTTCTAAATACATTAAGCAGCAATTAATTATTCAGGACGGTCAAATAAAGAACGATAGTATGGCCTACTTGCTAGATGTTAAGGCTGAACTCAATAAGGATATGGATGCGCGACAGCTGCCTATGTTTGTTGGTGAGAATGATGGCAAAACCTATTACATCATTCCCTTGTATGGAAAAGGGTTGTGGGATGCTATCTGGGGATATGTGGCCCTTGACAGCGAATATGTCGTACAAGGCGTCTATTTTGATCACAAAGGAGAAACTCCTGGTCTAGGTGCCAACATTAAAGAACGCTATTTTATGGATGATTTTACCGGAGAGCAAATCTTGAACGGTACCGAATTTCAGGGTATTTCTGTCGCTAAAGGAAATAACGATCCGCTAAACGAAGATAAAGGAGATGGTCAGGTAGATGCGCTGGCAGGAGCTACCATTACCGGAGATGGTGTTACTGCTATGATCAACAGCACGGTCAACCTTTATATCCCTTACATTAAAGAATTAAAAATATAGTTATGGCGATTTTATCTAAGAAAGAAACCGGACTACTGCTAGACCCGCTTGCAGACAATAACCCAATTACAATTCAGGTCCTGGGTATATGTTCTGCCCTTGCGATCACCGCACAGCTAAAAGCATCTATCGTGATGGCGGTTTCCGTATTGTTTGTTATGGGTGTTGGTAATGTGGTGATTTCGCTAATGCGAAATATAATCCCATCAAAAATTAGGATTATCGTTCAGCTTGTAGTTGTAGCCGCCCTTGTGATTATCGTGGATCAAGTGTTGAAAGCATTCGCTTACGAATTGAGTAAAACCCTTTCAGTTTTTGTGGGACTGATCATAACCAATTGTATAATCATGGGTCGATTTGAGGCGTTTGCCTTGGGTAACAAACCTTGGCAATCTTTCCTTGACGGGATAGGAAACGCGGCCGGATACGGTCTTATCTTAGTTGTCATAGGATTCTTCCGGGAACTTTTGGGTTCTGGAACCTTGCTTGGATTTAAAGTACTGGGCGATCCCATTGCCAAAACCGGTCTTTATGCCCTTGGCTACGAAAACAACGGTTTTATGCTGCTGTCACCAATGGCATTGATCGTGGTGGGGCTTATCATCTGGGTACAACGTTCACGAAACAAAGCCCTGATCGAAGAGAATTAAAAAAGATTGCGGTTGTAGGTGACAGCAGGCATTTTTGTCCTAACGTTTACTGAGACTGTTTACTGCAAACTGAAAAAAATATGGAACACGTAGAGTTATTTTTTAAGTCGATTTTTATAGACAATATGGTATTTGCCACATTCTTGGGGATGTGCTCGTACCTGGCGGTATCTAAAAAAGTTTCGACTGCTGTAGGCCTTGGAGCTGCGGTAATATTTGTACTGGCGGTAACCGTACCGCTCAACTGGTTGCTGGATCAATATGTCTTACAGCCCGGAGCTTTATCTTGGCTGGGTGCTGAATACGCCGATTTTGACCTTAGCTTTTTATCATTTATTCTGTTTATTGCAACCATCGCGACAATGGTGCAGCTGGTGGAAATCGTAGTTGAAAAGTTTTCGCCCTCATTGTACACTTCATTGGGTATTTTTCTTCCGTTGATTGCGGTAAACTGTGCCATTCTTGGTGGTTCCCTATTTATGCAATCACGTGAAATCCCAACGTTGGGATTGGCACTTAATTATGGAGTTAGTTCGGGGATCGGTTGGTTCCTGGCGATTTTGGCGATTGCCGCTATTCGCGAAAAAATACGTTATTCCAACGTTCCTGCGCCGTTGCGAGGGCTGGGAATCACTTTTATAATCACGGGTTTGATGGCGATTGGTTTTATGAGCTTTGGTGGTATGTTGACCGGAAGCAGTGAAAACAGCACTATGGAAGAAGCTGCAGAAGTAGCGGATGCTCCAAATAAACTTGAGGTTGAACCCGAGGAAGACCAAGCAACAGAGACTGCAATGGTTGATCAAACACAAACCCTTAAATAAGCGATATGTTTTTAGCAAGCACCTTAGGAGTTGTAATCGCAACAGTAGTGGCGTTTCTTGCCCTGACCATTTTATTGGTAGCGCTTTTGCTGTTTACCAAAGAAAAACTGTCCCCTTCCGGGCCGGTAACCATAACTATAAATGACGAAAAGAAAATAGAAGTCGCCTCTGGAGGCACTTTGCTTTCTACTTTGGGTAACCAAAAAGTATTTTTGCCCTCTGCCTGTGGTGGTGGTGGAACTTGCATACAGTGCGAATGTCATGTGCTCGAAGGTGGTGGTGAAGCCCTACCTACAGAGACTCCACATTTTACCCGCAAGGAATTAGCTCAAGGAGCGCGTTTGGCCTGTCAGGTAAAGGTCAAGCAGGATATGAACATCACGATACCGGAAGAAGTTTTTGGTATCAAGAAGTGGGAAGCAACTGTTGTGCGTAACTACAACGTGGCTTCATTTATTAAGGAATTTGTTGTTAAAATTCCTGAGGATATGAATTACAAAGCGGGCGGGTATATTCAAATTGAAATTCCTAAATGCGAAATCAAATTTTCTGACATCGATATTACCGCACATCCGGAAGAACATGAAACGCCAGATAAGTTTCAGGCGGAATGGGATAAATTTGGTCTTTGGCCATTAACCATGAAGAACCCGGAAACCGTAGAACGTGCATATTCCATGGCCTCCTATCCTGCTGAAGGAAGGGAAATCATGCTTAACGTGCGAATCGCTACGCCGCCATGGGACCGGGCAAAAAACCAGTGGATGGATGTTAATCCAGGTATTGCATCTTCCTATATCTTTAGCCGAAAAGAGGGCGATAAAGTAACCATTTCCGGACCTTATGGAGAATTTTTCATCAACGAGTCTGATGCAGAAATGCTTTATGTAGGCGGTGGAGCAGGAATGGCACCTATGCGTTCCCACTTGTACCATTTGTTCAAAACCCTAAAAACAGGTCGTAAAGTGACCTATTGGTACGGCGGTCGTTCTAAGCGGGAACTGTTTTATCTGAAGCACTTCTACGATCTGGAAAAGGAATTTGACAACTTTAAATTTTATCTGGTGCTTTCAGAACCTTTGGAAGAAGACAACTGGAAGGTCAAGGAAGATATTGACGATGAGGGCGATGGCTTTGTAGGTTTTGTTCATAATGCCGTAATTGAGCAATATCTGAATAAACACGAAGAGCCGGAGGAGATTGAATTGTATTTCTGTGGACCTCCATTGATGAACAAAGCCGTTCAGAAGATGGGTGAGGATTTTGGTATCCCTGATGAGAATATTCGATTTGATGATTTTGGTGGATAAATCATTAAACTTTTATAAATAATTTAAAACCTCACAGCTGTAAAGTTTGTGAGGTTTTTTGCTTAACCGAATTTTTGATTTGTTGAAATTTGCACTGAAATTTTTCTATTAATGTCCTTAAATCTCACACCACAGGAACTCCACAATCTTGCGATGAATATCGTGGGAAAAGACTTGGAAGAAAAGGGTTATGAGTTTCTGGCAGTGAATTCCAAATTAAAAAAGAACCCGCAGTTTGTCGCTTTAAGGGAAAAAACACTACATTTTATTTTAGTGCGTGCTACGAGTTATCCTGATAATCCCGATCATTATGATCTTGCGGTTGTCACTAAAATGAAAGTACACGCAGATAAATTTGAGGCTAAAACATTTTATGCCGGCGTAGGTTTGGGCGATGCTCAGGACTATGGCAAACCGTTAACTCAAGAAAGTGCTTATGCTGTAGTTTATAACGGACTCCAGGAAATTAAATAAGATGAAAAATATATTAATAGTTGCGGTAGTAGCTTTTATGGCAATTGGCTGCCAGCAACGTCAAGAATTAGTACTTCGATCGTTTAGCGGCGGGGCTTTGGGTACAGGCTATACCGTAAAATTCTATGCCGAAAATCCCTTTGCTGTCGAGAAAAAATTCGATTCACTTATTGATGCTGTAAATCAGTCGATGAGCACGTACCAGCAGGATTCAGATATTTCCAGAATTAATGCAGGAGACAGTACGGTGGTCGTCGATGCGATGTTCAGGGAGGTGTTTGAACTTGCCAAAGAAGTCTACAAAAATTCAAACGGCTACTTTGACCCGACTGTTGGCATTTTGGCCAATGCGTATGGTTTTGGGCCTGATAAACCGTCAAAGGTACTCGACAGTACAGTACTCGATTCCCTCCGTAAATTTGTGGGTCTGGATTTGGTCAAGATTGATGCTGAAAACCGGATCATAAAAAAATATCCTGAGGTCTATCTGGATTTTAACAGCATCGCAAAAGGGTATTGCGTGGATCGCGTTGCAAAAATGCTCGATGCAAACGGGGTGGAAAATTATTTGATCGAGCTGGGCGGTGAACTTTTTGCCAAAGGAGAAAATCTCGTAAAAGAACAGCCTTGGGCAGTAGGTATTGAAGACATTAACAGCGATAAAAGCAACCGTGGTTATACCGAAGTGATATACCTTAAAAACAGCGGCATGGCCGGTTCGGGAAATTACCGGAAGTATCGTGTCGATGAGGAAACCGGGCAGCGGTATGTACACACCATTGATCCGCTTACCGGAAAGGCAGAACAGAGTAATGTCCTTGCGGCGACCATTGTTGCTACTTCCTGTGCAGAAGCAGATGCCTACGCCACTGCCTGTATGGCTATGGGATTTGCAAATGCGAAAACAATGCTTGCTAAGCTACCAAAAGTAAAAGCCTATCTTACCTACTCTGTTTTAGACAGTACAGATATTTTTATGACTGAAAATTTTCGGCCATTGTTGCGTGATTATCCTAACGGATCAAACTAAAATGGCCTTTTACTTCAAAACCGTCCGGCAGGGTTAGGACAAACCAATAGTCTGTCATAAAAGCGGGACGGCCGTTATACAACCCATCCCAGCCATAAGAATCAGCATTAAGTATAGCGATGATCTTTCCGTAGCGGTCAAAAATGACTACTTCGCTTCCGGGGTATTCGTCCAGGCCGATAATCTTAAAAACATCATTTATACCATCATTGTTTGGGGTAACAACCCGGGTATATTCCAGAACAAGAATCTCTTCCGAAGCCATCCCGCAACCGTTCACATCCTGCACGGTAACCGTATGGTAGCCGCGTGGTACCGGTTTAAACACATTGGACTCCTGAAACTCCCCATCATCAAGCGCATAAACATATTGCCCGTCACCACTGGCCGTGACAGTCACGGTGTTGTTGGGATATTCAAAAGCGGTGACCTCGATCTCATCGATTACCGGAGCCGTTGAAACTTGAAGTTCGAGCGAGCGTGTGGTGTCACAATTCTCATCATTAATGACCGTAACACTGTAGGATCCACCTTCGTTAACCTGAATAGTTTGTAAATCAGGACCTTCCTCGCCAGTGCTCCAGATGTAATAGGCATATCCCTCTGGCGCAATCAAAGCATAAGGCATCCCAGAATCAATGCAGTAAATCTGGTCGTTCATGGCAAAGTTGGGGGAGGCAAGCGATTTAATGGAAATGGGTGCCGAAGAATTACAACCTGTTCTCAAATCAGTAAGTTTGGCGTAGAAGATGTAGTCTGTTGCGGGTAGCGAAAGGAGTTCCGGCAGCGCGGGCTGACCAGCATTGAAATCCTCTTGAGACCTGAAGAAGAGAACCTCAAAATCAGCTGGTGATCTTCCGTCCAGTATTGCCTGTTTGGTTTGGGTGAGGTCAACTTCAATAAACTGCCGGTTTTCGTCGCAGACCTGTACAGGTGCCGTAAAACCGGGAATGGGGGCAAAAACACTTTCTACAATCACGGCTTCCACCAAAGGACAACTTTGGGTGCTTGAGCGATTTTCAGTTTTGACGTAAAATGTTGCGGTCATACTGTTGACAGCTAATTCAGAAATGGAATTTTGACCGTTGTACGCATCTTCTTCGGAAGTATAAAAGGTATAATCGAGCGTGTCGTCCTGATCGTTGAGCGTATTTGAAATATCCGCTAGCGAAAAAATTTCGGGAAAGTTGGGTTCACAGAGGTAGAGTACCGGCGGCGTTGGGTCGGGTTTTGTAAGCACAGGATTGACGGTTACCGAAAATGATTCGATAGTTGAACAAACTGATCCTGCATTAAAAATTCTTGCGTAGATGGTTTCCGAAACTGCCGTGTTCTGATAGGAAAGAGGTAGTGGATTGCTATTGTTTTCGGCGTCAGCCAAGGAAGGGTGAAAGGTTACATCGATGTCTTGAAACCCCGCGGCAATTGCATCGCGCTGTGCGGCCAGATCAAAAAAGGTTTGCCCGTCCTGAACGAGCCCATCGCAACCCGACAGATCTTGTGGTAGATTGAAAGCTTCCAAGTCTCCCGGTACGATTTCCACGATGGCATTGGCCGTACAACCGGTATCCACATCATAAAGCTGGATGTACAGGGATTGCTCGTTGTTGCTGGTCAAGTAATCATCTGGCAACGGATTTCTATTTTGATCCCTATCGGTTTCGGAAGCGTAAAATACCAACTCAAATTGGCTTTCGTCACGACCGTCCAAAATGGTGGTGCGGATTTCTGCCAAGTCTAGGTTGAGTTCGGTGAGGTTGCTGTTGCAGATTTCGTTTTGCCTTATTTCGTAAGAAAGGTTCAGGACAGGCGGGGCAGCGGTCAAGAGGTTGATCACTGCTACTGAACTACAGCTGGAGGGTTCAGCAGGATTTTCGGCAACGACGTATAGGGCAAACGGCAGTGCGCTGAGTGTTAAAGCGTTTACTTCATTTTCAAGATTTGAGGCATCCGCTTGGCTTTCGAAAAACGAAAAACTAAGGTCAGGATATTTCATTGAAAGCTCAGCCCGTATTTCATCAAGCCCGTACTGAACCGGAAATTGAGGATCACAAACGAATTTGTCAAAGGGTGGGTCAAATTGTACTTCCTCCCTGACGATCACCTCAAACTCACCAAAACCAGTGCAACCCGCTTGCCTGTTTTGTACGGAAGCGTAGATCGTATAACGTCCCAATGGGATGTCGAAAATATCGGGAAGGGTGTTTGTCCTGGTATCCCGATCTTCAGGTGTGGCATAGAAATCAACCTGAAATTCTGTTGCTGGCCGACCATCCAACAAAGGGTCTTTGACCAATTCAAGGTTTAGGGGATATGTACTGTTGCCATCAATACAGCCTTGCACTGTGGGGACCGTTCCGGGTGTGGCATCCTCTACAAGTATTGACGCTTGCTGAATTAACGGGCAGCGATTGGGTAAATTTGGGTTTTCTGTCGCAATCCAAAAAAAGGTCTCATCACTTACTACTGGTATGCCATCAATCGGATTATTTTTCGCGTATGCGTCGCTTTCCGTATTGTAAAAAGTATAGATGTAGGCGGAATTCTGGTCTTCCAGTGCGTCCAGGAAGTCAGCCAGGGAAAAGTTGGTAGTAGGAATTTCACAGAGGTAGATCGTATCCTCGACCGGTTCTGTAGGTTGAAGAATGCCATTGATAATAAGACGAATATTTTCTATCGAAAAGCAAGAGTTTACCTCGTCGTAAATCCGCAAATAAATGATCTGATCCTCGCTGAGACTTAGGTAATTTTCCGGAAGCGGGTTACTATCGATTACGGCATCGTCCTCGGTAAGGTGAAAGCTTACACCCGTACTGTCGTGACCAGACGTGACCAGATCGCTTAATGTACCCAAATCAAAAACGGCCCGCCCATCTTGGGTTTCATCATCACAGGTGAAGAGGTTTCCCGGGTCGTTGTAGGCTGAAATGCGCTGGGGTAAAATCCTAAACTCAGTATCGCTAAAACAGCCCGTCCTCAAATCGACCAGTCGTGCATAGATTATCTGCCGGCTGTCGTCTGTAGTGTAATTAAGGGGAAGCGGATTGGTTTGATCAGTCCTGTCCTCCTCAGACGCAAAAAGCGTTACCGCAAATGTACTGGCGTCCCTGCCGTTTAAAATTTCGGTTTTTTGTTGTTCAAAATTTATGGTGAGCGTTTCGCCATCAACGAGACAGACCTCTTCCCGGAAAATATCTGAAACTGTACCTATTTCTGGGTTTGGTGAGCTGCTGAGCGTAATCGTATTGACGGCAGGACAATTTTCTGGATCGTCAACGAGCACCGTTGAGATATAAAGGGAATAAGGCAGGTCAGTCAAATTGAGTTCCTCAATGGCATCCTGAAGGGCAATGGCATCCCCAAAGCTGTCGTGAAAATTGATCGATAAATTTCGTGTGTCCGTATTTTCCAAAACTTGTCGCAAATCGGCAAGATCGTAGCGCAATGGTAGTAAGGGTGAACAGATAAAATGCTGATCCGGGTAGTTTAAACCTGCGGTGGTGAGAATTTCAAAATCTATTTCCTCAATGGCGGTGCAAGTGCCTGTCTCGGTAAAAATTCGTGCAAACAGGGTCTGCGGATTTGTGGTGTTGGTAAAATCATCTAAAATAGGATTGATGCCCAAATTGGCATCGTTAAGGGAAAGGTGAAATGATACACGGGTATCTGGGAAGCCGCTGGTAATGAGGTCACGCTGCTCATTCAAGTCAAAGCGGTGCCGCTGATCGCTGGTGCAAAAATCATCATCCAGAAAGCTTACGGTCTGGGGCGTGTTATACAAGGGCTGGGCTGGCAGCTGCGCTGTCCCGGTCAATTGCAACTGAAAACTGCCAGAACCTTGGGCGCGGTCCACAAGCAAATAATAGGTTTCCCCGGCAACGGCATCAATAAAGCGGACGTAGCCGTCTCCGCGCGAACCGGGGCCTTCTGTAAAATCGTCACTATTAAAACCCAATCCTGTTATTGCATCTTCTGTATGAAACGGTGCCTGCCAAGGGCTGGTCGTTGAGCAACGTACCACCTCACCCAGGCTGTCACATTTTTGACTTTGGTAAATGGCAAAGTCGTAATCGTCCGTTTTGTTGTCTGGTGCAAGATCAAAGGCGAGAGAGCCATCTCCAACAATTTCAAATTTGAACCATACGGATTGACTGTTAAAACTGTAATTGCACGGTGGGTCGGGATTGCTTGGTAGGTCAAATTCGTTGATGCCTATTCCATCGGGTACAATACCTATGGGCAGGTCCCCACAGACTTCAATGGCATTAACGCAGTCATTGGGGTTTTGGGAATACCCCAAAAAGCCACAGAAAAACAGGAGAATGCCGGCTATCTTTTTCACTGATGAAAATTAGCCATTTCTGATCGAAGAGGTGTGTTAAATCGGCGGGTTTTATGCGGAAACAAGAAGAATTAATAGTCTTTTTCTTTCAAAATAGGTTTAAAACATACGGGGAGTATTTCAGTGGGGCTCAAACGGTACTTGTCAATTTCTTCAGGGGTAAGTTTTTTAGCCATAAAGATTTCTTGCACTTCAAAACCTATTTCGCGTAGCTTATTGAAGTAATCCCTGCCATAAACCCGCACGTGATCGTATTGCCCAAAAATCTTTGCCCGTTTCTTGGGATCAGTGATGGTATTGTCCTCAAAGGTCTGTTCCCGGTTTAAATCCTGGGGTACTTGTAGAATGGCCATTCCGCCCGGTTTTAAAACCCGGAAGAGTTCCTGAATGGCCAGACCGTCGTTTGGTATATGCTCCAGCACGTGATTACAGAATAGTACATCGTAGGTGTCTGATTCAAACGGCAAGTCACAGATATCGGCGTGTACATCTGCCAATGGTGAATTGAGGTCCGTTGTGGTATAGTCCAAGTTCTCCATCTTCCGGAAGCGCTGGTAAAACGCCTGTTCTGGAGCAAAGTGGAGAACTTTTTTTGGACTGGTAAAAAAATCGGTATGGCGTACGAGGTAAAGCCAAAGCAACCTGTGGCGTTCTAACGACAGGGTGGAAGGTGAAAGTACATTCTCGCGTTGTACTTCGTAGCCGTAGGGCAGGAATTTCCTAAAACTTTTTCCGTCGATGGGATCGGTATGGGTTTTTCCGCGTAAAGCGAAAGCTAAAAAAGGCCGGGCAACATAACTCAATCGAATAAGCAATGGCCGCGGCACTACATTGAGGAGCTTCTTAAAAGCCTTTTGTATCATACTTTAATGTCCCCCCAGTTTTCGCCGGTCTTGATGCGGTGCAGTTGCATTTCACTTACACCAAATTGTTTTGCCAGAACCTTTAACCGGGTACGACGGTTGGGATCAAGCAGTTTTTTCTTAAGTATGGTGGCTTCGGCAAATGAAAGCTTGGTATAGTGCCTTTCTCCAGAAGTACGCCGCTTAATGTCTGATGGGCTCGTTTTTTGATGGGCGTAACGCTCTTTATGCGTGGCCCATTTTAGATTGGTCAACCGGTTGTCCCGCTTGTCATGATTGATGTGCAGAACTGATTTTTGTCCCTCTTTCTGTTCCAAAAAGGCTTTGGCTATTAATTTGTGCAGGTAGAAATTACGTCTTTTGCCCCCGGCCATTTTGATGTTGACCGTAGTATAGCCGTTTATACTGCCCCCTTTAATAATGGCCCCTTGGGGATCTGAGTGGTAGGAGCGCACCCTACCGTAATTAGATAGGCCAATGGTATAGTCTTTCTCCCAGTTTTCTTCCCGGTAATCTTTCCAAGATTCAAGTTGCATAATTTGGTTGGTTTGGTTGTTTGTTTTGTATTGGGCTAAATGACCAGTTGTACATTTCGAAATGGCTCTTCCTCATCAGAGGTGATGCCCAAGGCGTCATAAATGTACTGAAAGGTAGATAGCAGTTCAGGTTTGCCATTAACAAGTGCGACATTGTGCTCAAAATGAGCGCTTGGTTGGTTGTCTCGCGTAGTTATCGTCCACCCGTCCCGATGCTGTTTTATGCGGTGCGTACCCATATTGACCATTGGTTCTATGGCAACGACCATGCCTTCCACAAATTTTTTGCCCCGGCCCCGGCGGCCATAATTGGGCATTTCTGGATCTTCGTGCATTTTTGTTCCCAGACCGTGGCCCACGAGTTCCCGTACAATACCATAGCCGTGCTTCTCACAGTGCTGCTGTATCGCATAGCCAACGTCGCCCACCCGGTTGTTTGCCTTAAATTCTGCAATGCCAATGTAAAGGGATTCTTTAGTGACTTCAAGGAGTTTCTTTGTTTTCTCATTTATCTCACCTACTGCAAATGTGTATGCGTGATCGCCGTAATAGCCATTCTTCACAGCGCCACAATCAATGGATATGATATCACCTTCCAATAAAGGTTCACCTGTTGGGAACCCGTGCACGACCTGCTCGTTAGGGCTCATGCACAAGGTATTGGGAAAGTCGTACAGTCCCAAAAAACCAGGAACAGCATCGTGTTCCCTGATGAATTCTTCGGCCAGTTGATCCAGCTGTAAGGTCGTGACCCCAGGTTTTACTTCTTTGGCCAGCATCCCTAAGGTTTTGGAAACAATCAGGGCGCTTTCGCGCATAAGTTCAATCTGTTCAGGTGTTTTGGGTATGATCATCTGCAAAAATAAGTATGCCCAAAAGTACAAAAATTGAATACAAGATTATTATTTTCTAAAAATTGTTTAACATCATTTAGAAATTTGAAGGATTTTTAGCTAAACTATTAAACAATTTGGCTTTCGCCGAAAAGAATTTGTTTTGTACCGAAATAGCTTTCAACTGGGCGTCTATAAGGCTTTTTTCCCGGGAATTCACCAAAAACAGGGAACTCTCACCAAAACTGAATTTGCGTTCCTCTGCCGAAACAAGCCTCTGATAGTCCCGTACGATTTGATCGATAAGCAGGTTCTGGTTTATAAAGGATTCCAGCTCGCGGTATATTGCCAAGATCTTGTTCCTGATCTGAAGTTCGGCATTGCTGAGATCGTAACGCGCATCCTGGGCCTTGATCTTTGCCAGTTGAAAGGCACCACGTTCTTTTCGCAGAAAGAGCGGTAGCGCAAATTTCACACTGGCCTTATAATTTTCCGTGTTGAGCGAATTTGCATCCTGTGGGGTGGCGGTTAGAAAATTATAACTCACATCCAGTTTGGGCAGCAGTTTGTTTCCCTTTAAGCGGCGGTCCACTTCCAGCTGCTGAACCTTAAAGTCGAGGGCACGTAACTTGGGGTGGTTTTCTACGGTATACTCGGTGAGGGGCAGTCCTTCAATTTCAAAGGCCTTATCAATTTCCTGGTTCAGTTGAACCTCGGGGATCACATTATCCTGAAGTTCCAGGGGAATGTTGTCGCCTACCCACAGGTAGTTGCTGACCTCCAGTTTTGACTTTATAAGGTAAACCCGCGCTTGTTCCAAGCTCAGCAACCGGTTGTTTACAGTGATCAGGGCTTCGGTGGTGTCAATGGTTGGGCGGTCTCCGGCCAAAGCACTTCGCTTGACACCTTCAAAGCGTATCTGGGCATTCAGCACAAAATTAGAATACACTGTGTATTCCCGGAATGCCATCACCCAATCAAAGTAGGCACGTGAGGCTTCAAATAAAATCTGGTTGATCAACAGGTCCCGTTCTGCGGCAGTCTGATTTTGAAAGAGCCTCGCTTTCCTCAGTGTAGCCATCCGGTCGTTGATCCAAAGGCCCTGGAGCAGGCTGGCGCTCACTCCGGCACTGTAAAGGCCATCTGTAGGTACGTTGTTCTGTGGATTGAGGAATATGCCCTCGTTCTGTTCCAGCTGCGCCTTAAATTCAAGGCCGTAATATGTGGGTATTTTAAAGGTGGCGTTAAAAATGTCGAAGTATTCATCACCTTTAAAATTCTTTTTGTCGAAGTCTGCCTCCAGTTTTGGATCAAAACCACCACGTGCCCGTAGCAGGGTGGCTTCACCGGCATTCAAGGTAAGCTGGGCCTGCCGGGCAACGGGATGAAATCTTTTTACCTGTGCCAGATATTCCCGGAAGTCAAGCACCAAGGTATCCGCCTGGGAGTATCCTGCGAGGATTCCGAAGAAAAAAAGTAAAATTGGGAATAAAGTTCTCATTTCTTGTCTTTCGTCATGGATTTATCCCCACCTTCAGGCTGGTAAAAGTTAGCAGGGAAACCGTTGAGTTTTCGCCAGAGTTCGTACCAAATGGGTACGTCCTCAAGCAGTGCGATGGCATATACCCCAGAGCCCACTTGAATGCCTTTAGGCCAGTCGTGGTCGCTGGTGTCGGGACGCAGGAGAATACGGTACTTGCCATTGGGGCTGATCGTGTTGCCGATGGCGACCACATTGGCGCCGTAGGTTCCGTACGAAACGTTGGGCCAACCGCTGAATACAATGGCGGGCCAGCCGTCAAACTGAACGCGTACCTGCTCCCCCAAGTGTACAAGCGGAAGGTCTATGGGCCTTACAAACATCTCAACGGCGAGATTGGCATTGATCGGCATAATATCCACCAGTGGCTGGCCCTCCTTGAATGTTTCTCCTATTCCCCCAATTATTGCCTTGTTGACCAAGCCGCTTTGTGGCGCTTTGATGTAGTACATATCCTTACGCATGGAATAGTTGGTAAAGTCAGTTTCCAGTTTGCTTACCTGGACTTCGCTGTCAAGCTGATTGGACTCTGCCGAATAAAGATCGCTCTGCGCCTTTGAAATCTTATCTGTATATGAGGAGCTGACGGTACTGATCTCTAATTTGGCATTTATAATCTCGTTCTGTGAGGTAAGCAGTTTGTTTTCCTGCGATATGCGTTTGGCCTGCATTTCCTGAAGCTTGGCTCTTTTATCCTCGAGGTCGACCTGTGATTTCAAGCCTTCTTCGCGCAATTGCTCGGTACGTTCAAATTGGCGCTCAGCGATAAAAAGGTTTGTTTTTACTGCTTCCAGATCAATGCTGTCGCTAATTGCTTTTAACCGGGCCTGTTTAAGTTTGTTTTGGGCCTGTTCTAATTTAAGCTCGCGTTCCTGACGTAAGGCCCCGATCTGGTTATTCAGTGCCTTGACCTTTTCGGCATAGCTCTTGACCGATCGTTCCTTGGCATCGATCTGTACGCCGGTCCGGTCAACAAGATCCGGATCAAAATATTCATTCTTAATTTCAGAAATAAACAAAATCGTATCTCCCTGCACGACCGAATCCCCTTCTTGTACATACCATTTTTCTATACGGCCAGGAATGGGCGACTGCACGGTCTGCGGCCTTTGGTCTGGGGTCAGGGTGGTAACATTGCCCGTGGTGGTGATGGTCTGCGTCCACGGTAGGAAAAGTATGAGCACGAGCACTATGGAAAATGCGAGCAAAAAACGGTTGAAATACTTATAGTGGGTTTTCAGCAAGGTTTTTTTACCCGAATCAAAACCGGTAAGCATCACTGTTTCATTGAGTTTATTATGGGTGATGTTAAGCATGGTGATTAGAGTTTTTGTGTTAGGGTGCCTTGATCCAGGATTAGTTGACGCTGGCAATATTTCCTCCAGGCGGGATCCTTGGTAGCTACGATGATGGTCCACGGTTGCGTCTTGTCGAAAAGAAAATCGAGAATTTTGGTTTCCTCGGTGGTTTCCATCTGGTTTAAAGGATCCTTCAAAATCAGGATGTGGGGCTTTCTGACAATGCTCCTTGCTAGGATTATCTTCTTGGCCACAGTGTAGGAAACTTGCTTTCCTTCTGGATAGATCATGGTGTTCAGGCCTTTGGGAAGCTGCTTTACATAATCAGATAAACCTATATTGTCTATGGCCCATTGAACATCCTTGGAAGGCACGCTGGCATCGCCAAAGGTAATATTGTCAAGCAGGGTGCCTTCAAAAGGGGTTTCATCGTTTAGCGATTGCCCCAAAAGGCCCCGGTAATGATTGAGATTTATATTGGATAGGGGATGGTTGTTTACATAAATCTGACCGCTGTCCGGCTCAAGGACGCCCGCGATAATCTTTAACAGTGTTGATTTACCTGAGCCATTGGGGCCTGACAGCAACGTGTGCTCCCCCGGGGTGATGGTCATCGAGATATCGTGAATTATAAACTTATCCCCACTGAAGTTTTTGTAGGATAAATTTCTCAATTCTACCTTGAGGTCTTCCTCTGCAGATAGCGGTGTTTCTCCGCTCTGGCTTTCCAGTTCCTTGTCAACCACCTGGCCAATTTTTTCCAGGGCAGTGATCATGTCATAAAAAGACTCAAGGCCTGTAATGATTTTCTCTACACTGCCAATGATCAGAAGTATAACGATTTCTGCGGCAACAAACTGGCCTATGTTCATTTCTTGTTCAAAGACCAACGCACCTCCTATAACCAGTAGTCCCGCAGTCACCAGGACCTTAAACCCGATCAGAAGTATAAACTGTAGTTTGAGAATTTTAAAGTGCCCTTCCCTAGAATCGATATAGTCCACCACAAGGGCATCTGTCTTTCTCAGAGACAGGTTGGTCCTTCCTGAAAGTTTAAAGCTTACGATGGTACGGGCAACCTCTTGAATCCAGTGCGCAACTTTGTACTTGTATTTTGATTCTGTAAGGCTGGTATCAAGCCCTTTTTTTGCGGTGTACTTAAACAATGCATAGAGCAACAATAGCAACAGCAGGCCATAAACTATAAAAAACGGATGGTAAAGCGACAGCAGCAGTAGCCCAAAAATAATCTGTACAAGCGCTGTGGGAAGGTCAAGGAGCAGTTTTGACAATCCTTTTTGTGCAGTAAGCGTATCAAAAAACCTGTTGGCAAGTTCGGGGGGGTAATAATCACGGAGTTCCTGCATTTTTATCTTTGGGAAGCGATATGCGAACTCAAAGGAAGACCGCATGAACAATTTTTGCTGCAGGTCTTCGAGGATGCGTATCTGCATCAACTGAAGAATACCCACGAAGGCTACCCCAATGGTTACCAGGATAACCAGGATAATCCAGGAAGTGCTCATCCTTGCGCCCTGTATGAGATTGATGATGGCCTGTATCCCCAAGGGCAGGGACAAGCTTACCACCCCGGCAAAGATCGCGTAATAGAATATCTGCAGAATGTCCTTACGTTCGAGTTGAAGGAGACCAATGAAACGCTCCCAGGGCGTTAATTTTTTATTAGACATAAGATGGGTTTAGTACGTTTAGGATCATGTTGGTAAAAAATGCGGAATTATCCCGGGAATCCGCGCAATCTGTCAAGGATGTAAAGTGGTCCCTTAAAAAATGCTGATGCAGTGAACCCTCAATCAGGGTGCTGGCCAGGGAGGCCGGAAAGCCATAAGACCCGTTGACTTGAATAATCATATTTTTCAATCGTTCAACCAGTCTCTTATAAATGGCAAAATAACCTTCTTTGTTTTCCCGGTCCATTTCTTTGGTAAGGTAGGATTTGCTGTATTCATTGATTATGATGGTGTGGAGCATCACCTCGTTGATGTGTGTGAAGGTGGAGTCCTGTTCCACTTTTCTTGTGAGTATCTTTATCGCATTGACCAATTTTTCTTTGGGATCTGGGAGGTTGTGCGTGGCAAAAACCAAACGGTATTCCATCCATCCCCAGTACCACGAGGCAAGGTAGAGCAAAAACTTGTGCTTATTTTCAAAATAGCGGTAGATTGAACTTTCATTGGAATTGATGCGCACCCCAAGTTTACGGAAGGTGAACTTCTCAAATCCCACTTCATCGATCAGCAGGATGCCATCTTCGACAATGCGCCTGCCCAGATCTGTGGTTTCGGGATCCTTAAGATAAAGGCTTTGGTTAATGGTAATCCTAATGTTGTTCAGCAAATCCATAGGCTATAAAATCACCCGGCAATTATAATAGTAATACTATCATAAAGCAATAGGGTTACTATTTTTTTAACAGAAATTTAGTCTCAAACGTTATCGCTATTCAGCGACTGTTCACCTTGTAGTCGTTGGGACTTGTGTACCTTTGCCGGGTAAAAATCAATATGGAGACATTCAAAAATTTAGGGGTTACGCCGAAATTGATCAAGGGACTTTCTGAAATGGGAATAGTAAATCCCACGGAAATCCAGCAGGCTGTTATACCAAGATTGCTGGAGGGAAGTCAGGACCTCGTAGGCCAGGCCCAGACCGGCACAGGAAAAACCGCTGCCTACGGTATCCCCATTCTGGAGCGTATAGATCCAAGCAAAAAAAAGGTACAGGCCTTGATCTTAAGCCCTACCCGTGAACTCTGTCAACAAGTCGCCAAGCAGTTGTTCAAATACACCAAATACACGGATAAGATTTTTACCGAAGCTGTTTTTGGGGGCGAAAAAATCGATATTCAGATCAAACGTTTGTCGCGGCCCACGCACGTCATCGTAGCTACTCCAGGCCGTTTGATCGATCTTCAAAAGCGTAAGGTTCTGGATCTTTCCCAGGTGAATATCCTCGTTTTGGATGAAGCCGATGAAATGCTGAGCATGGGTTTTAAGAAAGAGTTGAATACCATTCTTGACACCCTGAGCAATGTGCAGAACAAGTGGCTATTTTCAGCGACCATGCCAGAGGGTATCCGGCAGATTGTAAACAAATATCTTTCGCCAGAGGCGCTAAAGATCAATACCGGTAGGGACAGTGTCGTCAATAAAAATATAGAACACCGTTTCCTGCGTTGTGAGGAGATTGACAAATTGCCCGTGCTGCTTGACTTTTTGAAAACCCGACCCAATGGCCGCGGGGTCGTTTTTTGCAGGACCAAAAATGCCACCTCAAAACTGGCCAAACAGTTGATTGCCAAAAATATTTCGGCAGATGCCATTCATGGAGACCTTTTGCAAAAGGAGCGGGACAAGGCGATGCGGGCATTTAAGAACAAGAGCTTGCGGTTGCTGGTCGCCACAGATCTTGCAGCGCGCGGCATAGATGTGCGCGGGCTTGCCTATGTGGTGCATTACCAGTTTCCCGAGCACGAAGAGTATTATACCCATCGCAGTGGCCGTACGGCAAGGGCCGGGGAGGAAGGTGTCTCCCTGGCTTTGGTAAACAGCGAGGAATACAAACAGCTGAAGCAGTTTGAAAAATCCCTGAATATCGCGTTCAGTGAGATAAAGCAGGTGCGTTAGCCACGCTGGCTTCGGTGGTTACGGCGAGTATTTATAAAGTATTTCTCATATCTAAAATAGGCAACCTAGTTGTGATTTTTTCGCTTCGCGATACCTTTCGCAGTAGTTATGAAGTGCCGTTTTTAAGGATCAAGACCAAATTTCAAAAACACTCCACATAAAAAGCAGTGTCCACAATAGCGTACGTGACCAATTGCGGTAGACGAGTTTGCGGGTAAGTTCCTCACAGTTTGCACTTGTTTCGATATTTTGGTGCAGTGGCACAAAACGAAAAAATGTGCTCGCCCAGAGCAGCAGGATGATGGCCAGACTGCCCACAGTGTAAACGTCCCTAACCTGTATGAGCTGATATACCACAACACCCAGCTGCCCCACCATAAGTGGCATTACCACATAAGAGACCTGCTTCATATAAGCCTTGTGCCAAATTTTTAATTCGGTAATTGCATACCGGCAAAGCCCGGGATAGATTACAAGCTGTACCAGCCAAATAAGCACGACAAGCCCAAAATCAAGCAATACCCGTATAAAAGCTATTGGAGTTATGCTCACGGTTTGTTTTGTTCTTTCCAATTATAAAGCGCTTCTTGTTCCCGCAGGTGGAAGTTCAGCCAATTACTGGTGCCCTCAATGCCCGTCATACTGATCAGGTTGCAGTAAACTTCCATATAACTTGTTTTGGAAAGCGCTTTAAAAAAAGGTAGGTAATACGCCGTGTACAGTTCATCCTTTTTAAAATTACTTGAAGTTAAAGAGCTGAAGAAACGTGTGGTTTTGTCCTTAAAAAGTTCTATTTCCGGTTTGTCTTTATTTTCCTCCGTGGTCTGGCTGGCTTGTAAAAGGGCAAGCATAAGTGCTGATCCTCCATCCCTCTTTTTGGGATTGATCGATATGTTTACCGTTTTGGGTATGCCATCTTCTTTAGATGTTATGGTAATATCCCTAGTATAGATTTTTTGGATTGCTGTGTAGGCCTGATCTGCCCGGCTACCATCGGGCTCAAGAATGAGGAAGTAGTATAGCGGTAGTAAGCTGAAAGGTTTTGGTTTGTTCTGCGCGTCTTGGGTGTAAGCCATCAGCAAGTGTGAAGAAGCGTGGTCAAAATTATGCTGCAAGCTCAGTGTAAGGTGTTTTTCGGCTTTTTTAAAATCATTTAGTCTATAATAGTCCAAGCCCAAATTGTAATGCAACAAGTATTCGTCTGGAAATTGCTTGATCGCTTTTTTAAAAAGTTTGATAGATTTTTTGGTCTCGCCCATATTATCAAGCACTGCGCCCTTTACCAAGTATGCGCCAAGATTCTGATCATTATTGGTTCTTAGGATTTTATCGGCATAGTAAATGCTCTTATCATACTCTTTGTAGGCACTGTAGCTAAAAGCCAGTTCGTAATAGAGCAAATTGTTTTCCGGACTTTTTTTAAGTGCCTTGTGGTAATTCGCAATGGCCTCGCCATAATCGCCTGCATCGTGGGCGGCAATGCCCGCTTCGGTCAATTCTTGAACGGTTTGTGAATAGAGGGTAGGGGATATAAGCCCCAAATAGAGAAACCAACGGCAAATACGCATAATCCCAAAATTGATCAACGAATATAATGAATTGCCCAAATGTAGCGCCTTTAAGTTGGTGGTCTTGCAGTGAGAATATATTTTATTTCCACCAATAACCAATTTAATTCCTGTATATATAAGCATCTAAAAATTAACAATATTAATCCTACCAAACTGATTGAATAAGGGTTAATTACACTTAAGTGTCGATGAATGGTACATTAATGTAGTCGAACTGTAAAATTTTTTGAAATTTTCTTCCAAAAAATTTCTTGAAACAATATTTGTTGTCTAGATTTGTATCCGGTCATCAGATGGCGCCCAACACGCTGATTGATTTTTTAACAACAACCAAAAAAATCATGAACTTACGACTAAACAACTACCTTCCAATTTTGGCGAGTTTAATTATTTCGCTTTCGATCGCTCCGTATTTATCCGCTAAATCCTCTCATTATGATTTAGTTAATGACAATTCCCATAGGCTCTTGGATTCTGGAGACTTGGCAATCCTCCGTGTCGTCAGCACCGAAGCTTTCGACTTTACATTTGTTACTTTTCGGGATTTACCCGCGGGAACAACTCTTTATTTTACCGATTGCGGTGCATTTCAAAAAGGATTGACCCTGCCCTGTGCAGAAGGTGCGATCAAATATATTGTGCCGATAAACGGTTTAAAAACCGGAGAAATCGTGCATTTTATCGATAATCCTGATTTCAAGACCTACAATGATTCTGCAATTACGGGAAAGATGGAATGGGATGTTGATGGGGATCAATTGCTGATTTTTCAGGATATGGATAATACCAATGATATTCCTGCCGGTGCCGAACCCTATTTCATTTACGCAGTCAATCTGGCCTCTCGCCATTTTGATAAGAATTCTAACCCAAACGATGTCAATCAGACAAGTTTACCATTCCTCTTATATGACACTGCCAATCCACGTACGGCATTGGGCCTGGGGCGTGGTAACGGTAGGGAAGATGCCTGGAAAAACTCTGTTTACGAAGGACCTTATTTGTTTCAGACACTGGAAGATGCCGTTCAGCATATTACTTACTCGTTAAATTTCCACGGAAGTGATGACAGTTCTTCTGAGGATTATGTCAGTTACAGCCAGGCAATTCCAGATCGCTTAACGATAGGCTTTCCGATCAGGATTACAGAAATCATGCCCAATCCCAAAACAGTAAGCGATACAAAGGGTGAGTATTTTGAGCTATATAATAAAGAGGACGTACCCGTGGATATTGAAGGTTGGGTACTTTCTGATGAAGACGGCGACCAGCACACCATTGCCAACAATGGAAAAGGGGTCGTGATTGCACCCAAGGATTTTTTGGTACTTGGCATCAATGGCGATATGGCACTAAATGGCGGGGTCGAGGTGGACTATGTATATGACGATTTTAGGCTGGGCAATTACGATGATAAAATCATTCTTTTGGACAAATCCGGTGAAGAACACGATCGTGTAGAATATGACCTGCTCAAAAACATTACCTGGCCTTATCGACCCAACGGTCAGGCGCTGGTTTACGTGGGTATGGATGATGAAAACAATAATCACGGGGGATTATGGTCCCTGTCGAGTGTTTCAGAAGGTCTGGCTGGCGATCTGGGTTCTCCTGGGCACAACGGTGCAGAGCAGATTTTGGCGCCAGAAATACAAGAGAAGATAACAGTTTTTAAAGATGGAAAATGGACGGTTTCTCCTGATGCTACTACCGGAGACCTCTATGCGATCGTGGTTGAAGGCAGCCCGGTCTTGAGCAATGATGTGAACCTTGCAGGTTTGCAGGTGCGCCACGGTACTTCGGTTGATGTGGGAGCAGTCCTGACCGTAAGCCGACACCTTATAATAAAGGGGGACCTCACTTTTAAGGCAGGTGGGGCAAAACGCGGTGAGCTGGGCGTGCTTCCGGAAGACGCTGTTTATTATGGCGATGTTGTTGTAGAAACTTACCACAGCGGTGAGTCAGCATACAGCTGGGTCAGCAGCCCCGTAAGTACGGGTAGAGGGACTATATTCGAAAATTGGCAGGAAGACGGAAAGTTCAATCCTCAATATGGCACTCACATTACCGGAGAATATGGCAGCTTGGGAACCATCACTGCAAATGGTTTTGATGCGATCCCGCAAATAATGCCCTCAATGTTCTATATGGATGCTGAACAACAACGTTTAAAGCCTGTTGACAATACCAACAGTACCTCCTTGTCTGCCGGCGAATCGTTTATGATGCTGATACGTGGAGACCGCACAGTAGATCTTAGCAAAGCTGGTGAGGAAGGACACCAGGCCACAACCTTGAGAACAAGGGGAAGCCTTCAGCGCGGGGATGTGGTTCAGGAGATTGCTGCATTTGCTGATGTGGACAACGAAGGGCATACCCGTAATCTAGCGCAATTTGGCAATCCATATGCGAGTACAATTTCTGCCAAGCGCCTTTTGGCAACACCCGAAAATAAAAATATCAATCCCAATTTTTACTATGTGTTAGACCCTACTTTGGGCAATGGGGAAGGGCAGGGCGCATACGTTGCCATTGCAGCCCAGAACGGTGCATCTGCTTTTGCATATACCGGAGCGGGACGTATTTTGCCCGGGCGGGCCTTTCAAGTAGAAATATTGACCGATAATGTGGATACCGCGTTGGTCTTTAAAGAGGATCACAAAACACCCGGTGATACTGCGGGGGTGAGTGATGGTCAAAATAAGGTGCTTACTGTTGTGGCCCAGTTGTTTACAAAAGGGAATTTTGATGCCGGTAAAAAACCTCAGGACGGTGTACTGATTTGTTTTGGCGAAAAATACAAGAACGAACGCACTGCTTTGGACGCTGCGAAGCTTTTTAATTTTGACGAAAGCATCGCGACCGTTCAGGACGATGACATTCTGGCCATTGACCACCGTTCCCTGCCCAAAGCTGGGGATGTGATTGATTTCTACGGCGTCAATTATACGTCATCGCAGTATGTACTTAAAATTATTGCCAGCGCATTTGAAGGTGTTCAGCCTATTTTATATGACGCATTTACAGGAGAAAGAACGGCACTGGAAGCCGGGGACAATTTAATCGATTTCCAGATCACCGAAGATGAGAACAGCCGCAGTCCCAACCGTTTTCAGTTGCAGTTTGACAATATACTAAATGTGGCTTCCCACCAGCTGGAAGGAACTTCGGTCTATCCCAACCCAGTGGTAGGTGACCAGCTTATCATAAGCGTGCCAGATGCTATTGGGAATGCGGTAAAGGTCGCTGTTGTTGATGTTTCAGGGAGAACGGTGCACCAAGAAGAGTTAACGGCCATCGAGCCTGCAATAACCTTAAGCACAAAAGCATACCTCTCAAGTGGTGTATATCTGGTACATCTGGAAACTTCAGGCATGACCGCAGTGCATAAGATCATCAAGCAATAGTTGCTGAGCGCGGGCGTTAAATCCTTGGGATTTGTAGCATCTGTAATTGGAATTGTCCAGGCGGGAAAACTGCTGTTTCAGACCCTTAATGCGCTCGTATTCAGTGCATAGTCCAATTGTTCGGAAAATTGTGCAAATCTCGTAAAGTATGCAGCGAAAAAATATTTCTGACGAAAGTATGAATTTCATCGAAAAAAATGTTAAATTATCATAAGTCCGATTAAAAACACATAAATTCGACCAAATAATACATACAACGTTTTCCTTTTAAATTGAGATACCCCTAAATCATTAATTAAAATTTTATTGTTTATGAAAAAGCCCCTAATCGTAATGTACATTCTTAAGAGCCTTGCATTTCTTTTATTTGGATTGGCCGCACTAGTTGGTCTTATTGTAGGCATTGTTACAGAATTGGGAACCATGCTATCCCACCAACTGAGAATTTTTGACAGGCGCGAAGCTGCCGAAGAACCAGTGACAGCCCAGCCCCGTCCCATTACCGTGCCTAACTAAGACAAGAATTGCACGTACTTCTTATTGATAATTCGTGCAATGCATAATGTAGGTTCGTAAAGTTGAGGTCATGTACAGATGCATAAAAAAAACCATCCAAAGGATGGTTTTTTTTATGGGCAATTGTTAGCTGGAATATTCATCAAAATGCATTATTGATTGACAAGACACAAATTTATATACATACTGTTTAAATCTTACAGCAGATGTATAAACAAATTAACCCTTAATATTATCTTATCTAGGTAAGATTTTCCTCATTTGGGTTTTTATTGAACTTTAGAAGGGGGTGATTTGACAGTTAATCGACGATAAAGATGTTTGATCGATTATAATGCTAAATGTCAATCAATTATTGGTATGGCGCGTGTATTAATATTATTTTCACCCCCAAATGGAGCCAACACCCCTTTTTGGTGAAATTTAAAACACTTAAATACAAAATCAATGATTATGAAAAAACTTTTACTTGGGGCACTATTCACTTTGCTTTTATTGCCTGTGTGGCAAGTTAATGCCCAGACTTCATTAGGACGCGGGGATATTGCCATAATTCATGCTGAAGGTGATGTCGGAAACGATGATTTCGCATTTGTGAACTTCGTGGAATTAGCACCCAATACGGTTATCTATTTTACAGATTGTGGTACTTTTGGTCCGGATGGCGATAGCACAGCTTCTGGAAATCCTACCACCTCGTTCAATCTTCCCTGTGATGAAGGTTTGATCAGATATGAAGCTCCATCGTCTGGGCTTGCTGTAGGGAGCGTTATATTGTTTACACGAGATTCAGGTTTCACTAGGGTGGTGTCTGAGGATAATTTTGGTAAGAATGCCGATTCTTTTGATTTGACAGTTGATGGCGATCAAATTATTGCTTTCCAGCCCAAAGGGTCAGGTGATCTTGGTACCGATCCTAGATTTATTTTTCTTTTAAATTACTCTTCAAACACAACCACCTTTACCGGTATTTCAACGAACGACGTGACTACTGATATTCCTAAGAGGGGTTCAAACAATACATTGTCAACTGTTTCGCCAAATACTTCCATACTAAGTTTTGGAAAAAGTGCGGCACCTGATGATGAATATGATAATGTCATATATAAAGGAAACTATAGTTTTCCTAGTCTGGCAGTGGCAAAAGAGGTTTTGACTACAAATTCTCTTACTAACTATATGAGAATTGATGATAATAACAACCCAATCTACTCCAATCCAGATTTTTTAGACCCAGGCGATATGCACGGAGGAGTTCCTGGCGCAAAAGAAAGGCTGGAATCCGTGACTGAGCTCACATTTGGGACACCAATTATTATCACAGAGTTCATGGTGGCTCAAGATGGTGTCACAGATGAAAACGGTGAATATATTGAATTGTATAACACTACCGCCAATACAATCAATATACAAGGGTATTATCTTTCTGATAATTCTGGCGAAGAAGTAAGGATATTGGTTCCCGTTTCTGACGAAGAAAATCTTGATATCCCACCATATAGTTTTTTTGTACTAGGTGTGAATATGGCTCCTGGAAGCAATGGCAATGTTAATGTTAATTATGAATATTCGCACAGTGATTTTGAATTGGAAAATTTGAATAGTGATGCAATAATCTTAGAAGATGAAAACGGAGTATTTATAGATGCGGTAGAGTACACGCCATTAGGAGACGTTTCCTGGCCTCAATTGGAGGAAGGTAAGGCGTATGTTTATATAGGTCTTGAGCAAGAGGATAATAATAACGGAAATTTATGGGCCATTGCCGATCAAAAGGAAGGGTTTGGTTTTACGATAGGATCTGGATTTGGAAGTCCTGGTGAATATGGTCAAGAACAATATATTGGAAAATATGAAGATCCAACCGCTGATCCGCTTGTTTTAAATCCTCAAATAGAAAATATAACAATTTATGATGGTTTCACTTGGTCACCTGTCGTCCCAAGCAATACCACCACAAATATGAATGCGCTAGTTGTGGATGGTGATGTTACCTTTCCGACGGAGAATGTAATTTTAAAAAGTCTTCAAGTACGTTCTGGCGCGACCGTAAATATTCCATCAGGGGGAAGTCTGAAACTCAGTAGAAGTCTTACCGTGCGAGGAGATTTGAGATTTAGGAGCGATGTAAGCGGGAATGGTGAACTGGATGAAATTCCTTCCTCAATATCGTATTATGGTGATGTGATTGCTCAAGCTTATTACAATGCGGCAAGAAGTTTTAGTATGATTACAAGTTCGGTAACTACTGCTGGCGGAGGTGAAACGATTAGAAAAAATTGGCAAGAGGGAGGTTTATATCCTCCGGAAGTAACACCAGGCTTTGGTATGCATATAACTGGTAGTTTCTTTTCAACACCCATAAACACTGCAAACGGCCCAAACGGTTTTGATGTGACGACCAGTCAGAATCCGTCTATGTTTTATCTGAAACATGATCTTCAAGTTTTTGAACCTATAGCCTCCACAAAGGTGGCTTTGCAGGCTGGTTATCCATATCTGGCATTTGTAAGGGGGGACAGAACCATAAATTTGCAAAATCAAAGTAGTGCATCTCCAACAACTTTGAGGGCTACCGGTGAGTTGTTAATTGGTGATATTGTCGATAACAGGGTCGCTCCAAATGTTGACAAGTCTGCATTCTACGGAATGTTTGGTAATCCTTATCAGGCAACATTAAATATGAATAAAGTTTTAGGAAATGCTCCCTATACAAATGGTGATAATTTAAATATTATTAAAAATCAGTATTATATTTACGATGCCTTAGTGGATGGCGATCCTTCTACGACTAGTGTTCAAGGTGCGTATGTTACAATTATGTTGCCAGAAGGAACTGCAACAATTGAGCCGTCACCAGGAGTTACAACCGACCCACTGCCGGGTACCTCAAATGGTAACGAATTTTTACAGCCTGGTCAGGCATTTCAGGTTCTGCTTGATATGAATGTCAATACCATAGCACCAAGTAGAATTGTTTTTAAAGAATCCCACAAATCTGTCAATCAATTTGTTGCAATACGATCAAAATACGATGATTTGTTCCAAACTCCTGTCATAACTGGTAATCTATATTTACCAGAAGCGTTGGCTATAGGTAAAAATGCACGGGATGGGTTTATACTTCAGTTTGACCAAAATTACTCGAATGAGCCTTCCATGCGGGAAGACAGTCCTAAGCCCTTGAACAGTAGAGAAAATATAGGTATAAAGTACAATGACCAAACTTTTTCCATAGACCGTCGCGCGATGCCCAAGGCAGGGGATGTTGTTCCTCTATTTGTGAGTAATTTGAAAGCCAAAGGATATACGTATAGATTACGCGTAGGGAAATTGGATGGTGATGTTACTCCAGTATTCATTGACAATTTTACGGGAATTCGTACCGTACTGGAAGAAGGTGTCAACTTGATCGATTTTGCCATCAGTGCTGATGGTGCCAGCGTTGCAGAAGACCGTTTCAGCCTTGTATTTGAAAACAGCCTTGGTCTTTCTGTTGAAAACGTATTGGGTACCGCGGTATATCCCAATCCAGTTGCAGGTGATGGCCTGACAATCACGGCAAACAAACTTATTGGCAAGACCGTGAGCATTAAAATGGTGGATCTTGTGGGTCGTACCGTTTATGCTGATTCCCTGATCTTCGAGGAGGCTTCTTTGACACTGCCCACAGATGGCAAGATGGCAAATGGTGTCTATGTTTTGACCATAAGCGATGGGGAGACCACAGATGCTCACCGAATCATCAAACAATAATTAATAACCCCTAGTTTAATACTTGAACCTATGAAAAATTTTAAATTCAAGAATATTATATTTACCGCATGCTTGGTCTTCTTTGTTAGTATCGCCGCTTCTGCACAGATTGATATTCCAGACGGTGATCCTGATGTTGACGATTCCCCAATCGGTGGTTTTGTTGCACTTGGTGTTGCAGCAGCTGCGCTACTTGGAGCCAACAAGCTAAGACGTACTGATCAGGAGTAATTCAAGATTGATCCTAAGCAAAGTAGATAGACTGTGCTGACCCTAAGGGTATGAATAGTTATTTTATCAAACCAGAGAACCGTCGCGAGGCGGTTTTTTTTTTTTGGCCTACTAAGCCAAAGGCATACTCTATTACACTGCCCCCACATATTCTTCTTTCTATATACTCAGAACTTTGCTGTAAATCAGATTTGGCGGTACACGAACGTAAATTTTTGACATTCCTGCGTTTGTTCAGTACACCGGCTACCCAGATCTTGTAGAATTTGAATTTTGAGCAGGGTTTGAACGATTATTCCTCATCCGGCTTTCTGGAAATACCGTAAAATGCACTTCATCGGCTTTGTAACTCAAAACAGGTGCATATCAGGTCATATATTAACATTTTTATTTTATTGGATTTATAAGAATTATTCAGTTCAAACTGACAGAATAATGTCCTTAAGCGATTTGTTGTGTAGCCTGACGATTAAATGAAATTTAAATTCAAGTTTGAGTAGTACAATGGTAATATAATACTTTTAAGAATGCTGTGTATTTTGTCGATTAAAAACAAATATAGCCTTGTATCCCTTTATTTAAAGGGGTTTTTAAAATTTGTATTTAAGCGTAAATAAGCCAAACTAGAATATGACCATTAGAAAAACGATCAATATAGTACATATTATATTTTAAGAGATTAATCAGCTTTATGAATCTGAATTCAGTTCACGGTCGGTAAATTGCCATTCAACGAAACTAAATTGTATTTGAACCGTATAATAACCAGTGTATGACAAACGGATCACAAAATTATAGCGACGCCGTAATCAGTCAATTAGATATATAGGATATGTCCATTGTCATCCTAACTTGCCCCTATATAAATAATACACCTCAATACACTTTAAAATGAAAAAATTAATACGCACAGCTTTTGTACTTACCGCATTGTGGATCTGTGGTAATGTACAGGCTCAAGAAATCTTAGCCTCTTACGGGCCAAATCAAAATAACGCCATAGAGAATGGTACCGCCTCAAACCTTTCTGTTGGCAATGGGCTAGATGTTCCTAACATTCAGAATTATTACTTGCAGGTAAATGGTTGGAGTAGCAATAATATAGGTCAGGCAATCAGTAACAATGACTATATAGAATGGTCTGTATCTTCAAGGGAAGGTTTTAATATGATTCTGGAACAAGTAGAATTGTCTTTTTCGGTAAATACTAGCCAGTCGGGAAATGCAATCTTAGAATTGTACGTTAGTACGGACGACTTCAATAGTTCTACCAAACTTTATGAATCCGGAAACCAGAGTATCTTTAATCCAGTTATCGATCTGGATGATCCCATCACCCTCAACGGCGGGAAGGCAACATTTAGATTGTACGGGTATAAGTTTAACCATAATCAGGCTAGTCTGCATCATTTATTTGCCAATACACTTGGTGCCGATTTTTCAAACGGAACTACTGTGGTGCGCGTTACAGGAGAGATCCTTCCTACGGAAAACGCTTCGTATGTAGAGCGCCTACTGGCATCTTACGGTCCTAATGCTGTTGACGTTGTGAGCAAAGCGAGTGCTACAGCAATAGAGACCGGTGGCGACATCAGCAATACCACGAGTGGTAATTCCTATTTTAGTACATCAGGCTTTACAAGCAATACGGAAGCAGAGGCAATTGCCAATGATCACTACATACAATGGACGATATCGGCAGACGAATTTTATACACTAGAATTAACAGAATTACGATTTAAACTATCTGTACCCAATGCCAGTGGTCCTGCAACCTTCTCTTTGCATACTAGTGTAGATGCATACGGCTCTTCCCTTTATGATACTACTTTTAAAGGCGGTCAGGAATTTACTGTTGACTTGACTGACGACGCGTTAAAGGTGCAGGGTGAAACGATCACGCTTAGACTATACGTTTATGATTTTAAGAAAAACAATAATCAGAGAGTCTACGAAGGCAATAGTCTGGATAACAACCCATTTATAAATAATGGCAAAGCCATTATGCAGCTTTCTGGTTATCTTTATAGCGCGGACTCAGAATCACCAACTACAAACCCTACAACCGGTGGTGATGTTCAGATAACAGAAATCATGATCGATCCAGATAACGATCTGTACTATATAGAGCTATATAACCC